>JAEZNB010000057.1 GCA_023441965.1 Bacillota bacterium | reverse complement strand
GGACAGCATCACTAGACTGGCCAGAGCATATAACCTGACCGTTCAGCCCAGCGGAAGAACACTTTCCGGTGGTCTTGACCCTGCGGCTCTTCATATGCCGAAGAAGTTCTTTGGAGCCGCAAGAAATATGAGAGAGGGCGGAAGCCTGACCATCTTGGCAACAGCTTTGGTGGATACGGGCAGCAGAATGGACGATGTCGTATTCGAGGAATTCAAGGGAACCGGTAACATGGAGCTGGTTCTTGACCGAAATCTTTCCGAGAAGAGAATCTTCCCCGCAATCGATCTTCCCAGATCCAGTACCAGAAGAGAAGACCTGCTCTTAACCCAGCCGGAGCTGGAGGCTACCTACCTGATGCGGAAGGCCTTAGGCGGATTGAAATCTGAGGAGGCACTGGAGAGAATCATTGATATGTTCCTCCGTACGAAGACCAATCAGGAATTTATTGAAATCATCAAAAAGACCAAAATTGTCTTTTAAGGTATTGCATAAGCAAATAACCTGTGCTATAATTAACAAGCTGTTTATTAAGTTGGATTTAATCGAATGACCAATATATGAACTATTTGAATATGAAGAGGTGAAATCATGAAAGAAGGAATCCATCCGAAGTATTATCAGGCCAAGGTTGTCTGCAACTGTGGTAATGAATTCGTAACCGGATCAACAAAGGAAGATATCCATGTTGAAATCTGCTCCAAGTGCCACTCTTTTTATACCGGTCAGCAGAAGACGGCTGCAGCCCGCGGTGCAATCGAGAAGTTTAACCGCAAATATGGAATGAGTCAGGATAAATAGAGAGCAGTACGTATATGCGTAAAAAATCGGGTTGAGGTTCACTTCCTCAGCCTATTTTTACATTAGTGACTATGCAGTCACAACGGTTCTTACGAACCTGAATGGTTACCAATGAATATCATTTTGAATAAGTATGGTCTGCAGCTGCAGATCAGAAAGAAAGGTTCAGGTGTTTTATGAAACCATCTGGTATTGGTGGCATGGCTGTAATTGAAGGCGTAATGATGAAGAATAAGGAAGAATACGCCGTTGCAGTCCGTAAGCCGAATAAGGAAATTGCGATTGAGAAGAAGACCCATAAGGATTTTTCTGATAAGGTTAAACTTTTTAAACTTCCTATCTTCCGGGGTATGCTGGCCTTTGTTGATTCCATGGTAATCGGTGTTAGGGTACTGAATTATGCCTCCAGCTTTTTTGAAGAGGAAGAGGATAAGAGTAAATCCGGGAAGAATAATGCCGATCAGTCCGGATCGAAGAAGGCAGCGAAGGCATCCCAGAATACGAAGAAGAAAGCGGATTCTGCGAAAGAGCAGGAGGCCGTAAGCTCAAAGGAGCAAAGCGGTGATGACAAGGAAGAGAAGTCAAACGCTCTCTTGATGGCTGCTGCTGTTGTGATTTCTCTGGCCATTTCCATTACCTTTTTTATGGTACTGCCTGTGCTGGTATCCAATGTATTTAAAAAGATCATTGACAGCTTTTTCTGGCTCTCTATTTTAGAGGCCGCATTGAGACTGGCAATCTTTATCGGATATATCCTGATTGTTTCCCTGATGCCGGACATCAGGCGGGTATTTATGTATCATGGGGCCGAACATAAGACAATCAACTGTCTGGAGAATGGCTTTGAGCTGACCCTGGAGAACGTAAAGTGGCAGTCCAAGCAGCATAAGAGATGCGGAACCAGCTTCATGCTTCTGGTTATGCTGATCAGTATCGTATTTTTCATCATTCTGCAGCCGAAGACGCTTGCCTTGAGAATCCTCTCCCGGATACTCTTAGTTCCGATCATCGCAGGAATCTCCTATGAGTTTATCCGTTTTGCAGGCAAAAGTAACAGTTTGATTATCAATATCTTAAGCAAGCCGGGCTTATGGATGCAGGCCCTTACAACAAAGGAGCCCGACGATTCCATGATCGAGGTGGCGATCCAGTCCGTGGATGCGGTATTTGACTGGAGGGCCTTTCTGGAGACCTTTGAAACAGAAAAGAAGGCCACAGAGAAGGACAGAAAGGTTGCGGCTTCCGTGAATAAAACCCCCGGCAGAGAGCATGTACCGACGGATCCACAGCCTGCCGTGAATCCGATCAAGGGAAGCGGTAGTCAGTCAAGGCAGGGAAGCAGGAACCTAACCGCCGGTATGGCGCCCAGAAGCCTGCAGACACCGAAAAGAACCGAGGATGAGGACGACGAGATTCTGAAGGCCCTGGATAAGTATCTGGATTTTGGCGAGAAGGAAGCCGGAAGAAAGGTTGGCAACTAGAGGAAGGCGTGGGTCATGCATGGGGACGTATTATGAGAAGCTACAGGACGCACGGAAGTATCTGAAAAGCAAAGGAATAGCGGATGCAGATACAGATGCTTGGTATCTGCTGGCCTACATTCTGGGAATGAGCCGGGCAGAGTTCTTCCTGAATAAAGAGGAGCAGCTGCCGGAAGACAAGGCGCTCCATTATCATAGCCTTGTGGAACAACGGGCCGCTCATATACCGCTTCAGCATATTACCGGGTCACAGGAATTTATGGGCCTGGAGTTTGAGGTAAACGAACATGTTTTGATCCCCAGACAGGATACTGAGCTTCTGGTGGAAGAGGTAAGGAAGGTTTGCACCGGGAAGTCTGTACTGGATCTCTGTACAGGATCCGGCTGCATCATCATCAGTCTGGCCAAGCTGGGGAGCATCGGTAAGGCAGCAGCCGTTGATATTTCAGAGAAAGCGTTAGAGACTGCCTTCAGGAATGCCAAAAAGCATGAGGTTGTGATAGACCTAATCTTAAGTGATTTATATGAGAGAGTGGATGGAGTCTTTGATATCATAGTTTCCAATCCCCCCTATATCAGTAAAGGTGAGATAGAAGGCCTGATGCCAGAGGTTAAGGATCATGAGCCTTATATTGCCTTGGAAGGCGGAGAAGATGGGTTGACCTTTTACCGCAGGATTATTAAGGGATTAAGAAACCATCTGTCGGACAATGGAAGAGTCTTTTTTGAGATAGGCTGTGACCAGGCAGAAGCAGTGAGTCTGCTTCTGGCCTCGGAGGGCTTTGAAGAGATTAAGGTGAAGAAGGATTTAAGCGGTCTTGACCGGGTAGTGAGTGCAAGGATGCCTTGATCCCATTGGGATTAGGAGCTTATGCGACATAGCAGGATAGAGGAGCTGTCATGGAACACCTGCGGGGAAGACTTCCGGGGAAGACCTGAAAATAATGGAGGAATGAAGAATGTTTGACCGTTTAGAGGATATCCTGGTCAGGTACAGGGAAATAGAAGAGGAAATGCTGGATCCGGGTATCTTAAATGATCAGAACCGTTACCGTAAGCTGATGAAGGAACGCTCCGAGCTTTCTGAATTGGCAGACAAGTATATGGAGTATAAGGCAACCCAGAACAACATAGAGGAAAGCCTTGCTATGCTGGAGGAGGAAACGGACGAAGAGATTCGCGAGCTTGCCAAGGAAGAGCTGAATACATGTAAAGCCAAGCTGGCAAAGATAGAGGAGGAGCTCAAGGTCCTGCTGCTGCCTAAAGATCCCAATGATGAGAAGAATGTTATCGTGGAGATCAGAGGAGGAGCCGGTGGTGATGAAGCGGCTCTGTTTGCTGCAGAGCTTTACCGTATGTATGTGATGTATGCGGAGCGCAACCGCTGGAAGATAGATATGATGAACCTGAATGAAAATGGAATCGGCGGGTTTAAGGAAGTCATCTTCATGATCAACGGTAAAGGGGCTTACTCCAAATTAAAGTATGAAAGCGGAGTACACCGTGTACAGCGGGTACCTGTAACCGAGTCCGGCGGAAGGATTCATACCTCTACCGCTACCGTGGCAATTATGCCGGAGGCGGAGGAAGTGGATGTTGAGCTGGATCTGAATGATTGTAAGTTTGATGTGTTCCGTTCTTCCGGTAACGGAGGACAGTGTGTCAATACAACGGACTCTGCCGTGAGACTTACCCATATTCCGACCGGTATCGTAATCTCCTGTCAGGATGAAAAGTCGCAGCTGAAGAATAAGGATAAAGCCATTAAAATCTTACGTTCCAGGCTTTATGAGATGGAGCTGGAAAAGGCACAGAATGCAGAGGCGGAGGCCAGAAAGAGCCAGGTGGGAACCGGGGATCGGTCTGAGAAGATCAGAACCTATAATTTCCCCCAGGGAAGAGTAACGGACCACAGGATTAAGTTGACCGTCCATCAGTTGGATGAAGTGATGAACGGTGATTTACAAGAGATCATCGACAGTCTGATCGCAGCCGACCAAGCTGCAAAGCTGGCGAATTTGAATAATGACTAGAGCCTGATCGGCTTTGATCCGGGCAGCAAAGCTGGCAAATTTCTATAATGATGAAAGCACACATAACACCATATCCCATTTACAACATAATAAGGGGACATATCCATGAAAGCAGATACGCTAATCAGCAGCTCGAGTAATCAGCAGATGAAGAATATTACCTTATTGTTGAAAAAATCAAAGGCCAGGGAGGAACAGGGGCTTTTTGTGATAGAAGGCTTAAGGATATTTGAGGAAGCAAGACTCGCTGGGAGCCTTGCTAAGGCGTATTTCTCTGAGAGCTTCTATCATGAGAAGCTATTATCTGACCCTGGTTTTTTTCATGGTCTGGAATATGAGGTTGTAACTGACAGAGTTTTTGATGGGGTTTCTGAAACCATATCACCTCAGGGTGTGCTGGGTCTGGTTAGGAATGCGGTATACACCCCGGAGGAAATGATAGCATGTGAGAATCCCTGCCTGCTCCTATTGGAGGATATCAGGGATCCCGGTAATCTGGGCACGATGATCAGAACCGCAGAAGGGGCCGGAATCTCGGGAGTGATCCTAAACAGCAGCTGTGTGGACATCTATAATCCTAAGGTGATCAGGTCCACGATGGGTTCCATCTTCAGGGTTCCCTTCTATAGGGCCGAGGATTTTACCGGTGCGGTGAAAAAGCTGAAAGAACGCGGGATACAGGTATATGCTGCTCATTTGACAGGGAAATCCTATGATACAGAGGGAAGCTTCGTGAAAGGCTGTGCAATTCTGATCGGTAATGAAGCAAAGGGTTTATCGGAGGAGGCATCCGTCCTTGCCGATCATCTAATTCGGATTCCGATGGAGGGTAGGGTAGAATCCCTGAATGCTGCCGTAGCTGCCGCAATCTTAATGTATGAAGCCTTCAGACAGCGCAGGAAGGGTTGATTTTAACCTTAGGAAGCCTGGAGGTAGGTTATGACAATGCAGGAAAGCAAATCTATTCACTGTTGAAGGCAAGAGGATAGAAAGCCGAAGACTTTTTGACGGAATAGAGGGTAGAGGTATAGAACCTTGGCGATTGAAGTATTTAACCGAAGTGAAATAAAGTATCTGCTGACGGACGAGATCTATCATCAGCTCCGCCCCATACTGGAGGACTACATGGAGGTGGATGCTTATAGCAGGAATGGGGAGTTCTATACGATCTGTAATATCTATTATGATACGGATCAACATGACCTGATCCGCAGATCCATAGATAAGCCGGCCTATAAGGAGAAGCTAAGACTTAGGGGCTATGGCGTGGTCCGGCCCGGAGATAAGGTCTATCTGGAAATCAAGAAGAAGTTCGAGGGTCAGGTAAATAAGAGAAGAGCTGCTATGAAGCTGGAGGAGGCTTATCAATATTTCCGAACCGGAGAGAAGCCGATCCCCAGAAGCTATATAGGCCGGCAGGTCTTCCTGGAGATCGACCAGCTGATGAAGCGCTACCCCTTAAAGCCAAAGCTGTTTTTATCCTATGACCGGAATGCTTACTTTGGAAGAGAGGATCGGGGCTTCCGGGTTACCTTTGACACGAATCTGCTGACCAGACGGGAGGATTTGGGACTGGATATCGGCATCTACGGAGACAGCCTATTGCCTCAGGGCATCTGGATCATGGAGGCAAAGGCTGAGAATGCATTTCCCGTGTGGTTTGCCAAACTCTTAAGTACCTATCAGATTCGCCCTGCATCCTTCTCAAAATACGGACGTGAATACCAAAAGACCATCATGGGACAAGAGCTACAAAAGATAGACCTCAATTATATTACCCTGAAGGAGGAAATGTACGATGTTTGACTCAATCTTTTTTAACCCTGCGCTTGATATACCTATGGACCTAAGTAAGACACTGCTTTGTATTCTGGTGGCCTTATTCTCGGGCCTCGTAATCAGTATCGTTTACTTACTGATTACCCCGAAGCAAAGGCAGTCAGCCAATATGGCCATGAGCTTGGTCATTCTGCCGGTGATTACCGCTGTTATCATGCTCCTGATCGGCAGCAATATTGCCAGAGCCTTTTCCATGGCCGGTGTATTCGCCTTGATACGCTTCAGAAGCGTTCCCGGCGACTCCAAGGACATTACTGTTGTGTTTATGACAGTGGCAGCAGGCCTATCCTCCGGGACAGGTTATCTTGCCCTGGGGGCTACGGTTACCGTTCTTTTGTGTCTGATTTTATTTGTACTTAGCAAGCTGGGCTTCGGACTTACGAAGAGCGATGAGAAGCGGCTTCGGATCATCATCCCGGAGGATATGAATTTTCAAGGAGCCTTCGATGACCTGTTTGCCAAATACACCCATAAGTCTAAGCTTCAAAAGGTAAAGACCACAAACCTTGGTACCTTATTTGAACTCACTTACAATATCACCTTGAAGGATGAGAAGACAGAGAAGGATTTCATGGATGAGCTCAGAAGCAGAAACGGGAATTTGAGCATCATGATTTACGATCAGGAAAGCAACGACTTTCTGTTATAGACGCTACATAGCCCTGAGGATATGCCCCGGTGGAAGAAGGTTACCGGGACCGCATAGGATCAGGGCTTTTTTTATCAGAATAGGATGGGATATGCATAAGGAGCATATATATTAAAAGATGATTAAAAATGGGCAGTTCACTTGTAATCTGTCGATCTATCATATAGAATTGAACTAGGAATATCATTGGAAAGGGGGAATAGGATGACGAACTCGATTGCATGGCTGATTTTACTGGCTGTACTGCTTATCATTGAAATTATCACTTTGGGTCTGACCACCATCTGGTTTGCGGGAGGCGCCCTGATAGCATTTATTGTTTCCCTGTTTTATGATAACCTCTTGTTGGAGATTATATTATTTGCTGCAGTCTCTCTGCTATTATTATATTTCACCAGACCCTATGTGATAAAGTATTTTAACCCGAAGAGGATTAAGACGAATTATGAGGGTTTGATAGGGAAGATCGCACTGGTGACGATAGCGATAGATAACCTCTATGCTCAGGGACAGGTAATCGTAGATGGGCAGGAATGGTCGGCCAGATCTTCGGATGGCAGCAAGATAGAGGCCGGAGCGAAGGTTACCATTCAGGAGATTTCCGGTGTAAAATTAATTGTGAAGAAGGAGGAGTAGAGAATGTTTTTTCAAACAGTAGCAATTGTAGTTGCACTTATCATTTTACTGATTCTGGCTTCCTGTATTAAGATTGTTCCTCAGGCTCATGCCTATGTCATTGAAAGACTGGGAGGTTATCAGTCCACCTGGGATGTGGGAATTCATGTGAAGGCACCCTTAATCGATAAGGTGGCGAAAAAGGTTCTGTTAAAGGAACAGGTCGTTGATTTTGCACCTCAGCCTGTGATTACCAAGGATAATGTTACGATGAAGATCGACACGGTAGTATTCTTTCAGATTACCGATCCCAAGCTTTATGCCTATGGTGTGGAGCATCCCATGTTAGCGATAGAGAATCTTACTGCAACCACCTTAAGAAATATTATCGGTGATCTGGAGCTGGACGAAACCCTGACCTCCAGAGAAATCATCAACACCAAGATGAGAGTTACCCTGGATGTGGCGACTGACCCGTGGGGCATCAAAGTGACTCGTGTAGAGCTGAAGAATATCATTCCGCCGGCTGCGATCCAGGATGCGATGGAGAAGCAGATGAAGGCAGAGCGTGAAAGAAGAGAATCCATTCTGATTGCGGAAGGACAAAAAAGATCCGCAGTACTTGTGGCAGAGGGTAAGAAGGAATCCGCAGTCCTGGAAGCAGAGGGTGAGAAGCTGTCCGCAATCTTAAGGGCAGAAGCGAAGAAAGAAGCAACCATAAGAGAGGCAGAAGGTCAGGCAGAAGCAATCCTTAAGGTTCAGAAAGCAAATGCAGACGGTATTCGCTACCTGAATGAGGCCGATCCACAGAAGGCTGTCATCCAGCTGAAGAGTCTGGAGGCCTTTGCTAAGGCAGCAGACGGTAAAGCGACGAAAATCATTATTCCTTCCGAGATTCAAGGGCTTGCCGGTCTGGCGAAAGCAGTTACAGAGGTCAGTAAGGAAGAGTAAGATTCCGATCATATCAATATGGATGCTGCAGGCAAGGAAATGAAGTTTTTCCGATGTTCTGCAGCATCTGCTATCCATGATGAATGAACCTGCTTCCGTAAGCTTATGTAAGCGATTTACTGCCATCACCTGAATGAATTTAAGAAAATATTAAGTATTTACCGCTTGATTATCTTTGGGCATTGAGCTATTATAATGCTAACTTAAGGCAAAGATATGTTTCATTAGTGTGATAGTTTTACGGGGGAGTTATGAAGAAGATTATTAAGTTTATGTCAACTCCATATTTTATCGGAGTTTTATTTGCTGCCAAGATGGCAGTTTATTATACCCTGATAAAAGTGAACCGAATGGAGGTCATCATGATACTGATGAGCCTGGCTGTTTGGGGGCTTTTATTTGTGGCTTTGTGTAAATGTGGGCTGAAAAGAAAAAGAGGAATATTTCTGCTGGTATATGCCCTTTTAAGTCTGGTGATGTTTGCTGATACCATGTACTATAATTATTATCACCAGACTGTATCCATCCGTCAGCTGTGGCAGGCAAAAGCTGTTACCGCAGTACCTCAGAGCTTTCTGGCCACCTTAATTCCGGCCAGCTTTCTCCTGTTTGTGGATATCCCTTTTGTATATCATAATTTTAAGAAATACAGTGACAGGGTATGCCAGATCAAATGGCCCTTCCGGGGTAAGATTAAGTATGCGGTATATATCCTTACCGCTGTGATTATTACGATGGTAATCAACCCCTTTCAATCTGCAGCGATTGCTCGGGTGAATACCATGGAGTTTTTCACCAGCCATCTGAACGATATCTGTGAAACCATAGTGGATAAGGTAGCACCGGTATCAATGGAAGAGGAGGAAATCCTGGAGGTCCTGGAGGAAGTGGTACCTGTGGTCGAGGGACCTAAGCTGAATGGCATAGGGAAAGGGAAGAATCTGATTGTCATTCAGATGGAGGCCGTGCAGGATTTCGTCATCGGCAAGGAGTATATGGGCCAGGAGATCACACCGAATCTGAATGCCCTAATCGCTAAGGATACCATCTATTACGACCAGTATTACTCCAATATCGGAAAGGGGAATACGGCAGATGCGGAGTTTTCCACCCTGAACAGTCTCTATCCGATCATTGATGGGGAGAGCTATCGCCTCTTCGAAGAAAATACTTATCACGGCTTGCCCTGGTTGATGCGGGACCAAGGCTATAAGGCCTTTGCTGTACATGGGTATGAAGGAGAGTTCTGGAACAGAGAGAATGCATACCCGGAGCAGGGCTTTGAAGACTATATCAGTATGGAGGATCTGAATCAGGAAGAGCTGTTAGGCATGGGAGTATCGGATAAGTCTATGTTTAAGCAGCTGGTACCTATTCTGCAGAGCCAGACCCAGCTTTACTTCTCCTTTGTAATTACACTGTCGAATCATCATCCCTTTCTGCTCGATGAACAATACCGTTCGCTGGAGCTGTCGGAGGAGGATCAGGATACAAAGTTCGGAAGCTACCTGCAGACCGTTCGCTACACGGATGAAGCGATCGGACAGTTTATCGCAGATCTGAAGGAAGCCGGCCTTTATGATAATACGGTAATCGCCCTTTATGGGGATCACCATGGCATGAACTGCGGTATGGAGGATGTCTACGAGGATGTCAGCGACTTTATCGGCCGTTCCTATGATTATGATGAGATGATGAATGTACCTCTGATTATTCATGTACCGGGCAGCGGAGTTCAGCAGACAGTCAATACGACCGGAGGACAGGTAGACTTTTTACCTACCATTGCAAACATCATGGGATTGCCCATGGGTGAGAGTAATCTTTTCATTCTGGGTCAGGATCTTACGAATGCAGAGGAGGGCTTTGTTGCCTTCACCTCCTATCTCTTTGAGGGTTCCTTTGCAACAGATGAGATTGTATTCGAGATATCGAGGGAAAAGATCTTTGAGGGCAGCAGAGCCTGGAGAATTGGTACCAATGAGGCGGTGGATGCTTCCCTGTATCAGGAACAGTATAACAAGGCCCTGCTTCTAAAGCAGACCTCTAAGGAGATCCTGGAGCAGAACCTGATTGCCTCCTATATCACCCATGAGGGTAATGCCGATAGCTTATCAGAGGACAAAACGGAATAAACCGATTACCAATTGTATAAATACTAAGTATAACTGCTCAAAACCGAGGCTTACCGGCATTGTTTTGAGCAGTTATTTCTTTTTCAGACTTGACAAAGGACCGGACTTGTAATAATGTATAAATAAACATTTATCGGCATAAATATAAATCTGGATATTTTATTTACCAAGAGAGTGCAGGAAAGGGTGAAGGATATGACATTGAAGGGAAGAAGCTTTTTGACCTTGAAGGATTTTACTTTGGAGGAAATTGAATATTTATTGGTGTTAGCTGCAAAATTAAAGGAAGATAAAAAGAAGGGAATCACAGGAAACAGCCTGAAGGGGAAGAATATTGCTCTGATCTTTGAGAAGCCCTCTACCAGAACCAGATGTGCATTCGCGATTGGCTGTATCGATGAAGGAGGACATCCTGAGTATCTGGGTAAGGATGACATCCATTTGGGACATAAGGAAAGTGTTGAAGATACTGCCAGGGTTCTGGGAAGAATGTTCGACGGTATTGAGTATCGTGGTTTTAAGCAGGAAACGGTGGAAAAGCTTGCGAAGTATAGCGGTGTACCCGTTTGGAACGGACTCACGGATGACTACCACCCCACACAGATTCTTGCTGACTTCTTGACTTTGAAGGAGCAGTTTGGTAAGCTTAAAGGGTTGAAGCTTGTCTATGTCGGAGATGGACGTAATAATATGGCAAACAGCCTGATGATTGGGTCGGCGAAGATGGGGATACACATTACCATCCTGGCTCCGAAAGCCCTATGGCCCGGTAAAGAGCTGGTAACCCTCTGCGAGGGCTACGGGAAGAGCTCCGGAAGTGTGATCACGATTTCTGACAGTATTGATGCGATAGAAGGCGCGGATGCTGTCTATACGGATGTATGGTGCTCCATGGGTGAAGAGGACCTGGCCGCGGAGAGAGTAACGCTCTTAAAGCCTTATCAGGTGAACGATGAGCTGCTGTCAAAGACCGGTAAGACATCAACCATACTTCTGCACTGCCTTCCGGCAGTAAAGGGGTATGAGGTGACAGAGGAGGTCTTTGAACGCTTTGCTGATATAATCTTTGACGAGGCAGAAAACCGGATGCATACCATAAAGGCAATTATGGTTGCAACTCTGGGGAACAGATAGGAAACAGATCATCGGGAGCGGTTTCATGGGAAAGCTGGTTAAACGCTTAAAGGAACTTCATCTGTCTTATGACCGGATCAGCAGGTATTTAAGTATCCTTCTGGTGCCTTTGCTCCTTCTGAACTTTCTTTATCCGGGTCAGGTTTTCCTTCTGATTGCAGCATTTATGATTGCCGGCTTGATCTATGTGATGAACGGCCTGAAGGTTGTGAAGGAGAAGAAACAGAATGTAGGGATATCTTATATTTTCTTTGGGATACTGATTATACTGATCTGTTATCTGACCATCCGGTTTTTTATGGCGAAATAGCTTCAGCCGCTAACTTAAGGATAAGGAGTCTTACCATGTATCAGGATAGGGTTGTGTTATGCGCCAGCAGTGCTTATGAGAGGAAGTTCTATCTGAATGAGGATTTTCAGGCCTTGCCGGAACAGATTAAGCAGGAACTGAAGATTATGTGTGTACTCTTTACCGAGGATGTGGGAGGAGTGCTTTCCCTGGAATTCGATGAGGATGGCACCTTAATGTTTAAGGTCGATGCTGAGGAAGCAGATTATCTCTTTGATGAGATTGGCAGTGCCTTAAAAATCAAGGAGCTGCAAAGAACCAAGGCAGAGCTCTTAGAATCCTTGGAAATATACTATAAGGTCTTCTTTCTGGGAGAGGCTGCTGAGGATTTACTATAGAAGGAAAGGGAGGTCGGATCTATGTTGCTGGTTATAGATGTGGGTAATACGAATATTACCTTAGGTGTTTTTGAGGACAATGAGCTGAAGGCAAGCTTCCGAATGACAACTCAGGTGGCAAGGACCTCTGATGAATACGGGCTCCTGCTGTGTGATTTGTTAAGATCGAGAAAAATTGAGGTTGAGGATATAGATTCCGTAATCGTTGCTTCTGTTGTACCTAAGCTGATGTGGTCCCTGACCTCAGGAATCATAAAATATATTAATCAGACACCCTTAATCGTGGGTGCGGGAACGAAAACAGGTATTAAGATAGCTGCCGCCAATCCGAGAGAAATCGGTGCGGACAGAATCGTGGATGCGGTAGCCGCCTATGAAATCTATGGGGGACCGGTATTGGTCATTGATTTTGGTACAGCGATTACCTATGACCTAATCACAGCCGATGGCTCCTTTATCGCAGGAGTTACCAGCCCCGGTCTTAGAATTGCCGCCAATGCCCTATGGACAGGGACTGCCAAGCTGCCGGAGATTGAAATTGCCATGCCGGATACGATCCTGGCGAAGGAGACCGTAACCAGTATGCAGGCCGGCCTGGTCTTCGGATGTATCGGACAAACAGAATATATCGTCAAGAGAATGCTGGCAGAGTCAGGTATCAAGGAATGCAAGGTGGTAGCAACCGGTGGTCTGGGTAAAATCATAGCGGATGCGACGGACATCATAAAGGTTTATGATCCCAACCTGACCTTGAAGGGTCTAAAGATAATCAATGATAAGAATAAGAACAGATAGCTACCTGTTGACAGGAAAGAATCAGGATTTATGAGGTCTGTACTCCCATTCAGGGAGTGAGTAGGACAGAAAGATAATACCTATAGGAGTGCGAACACAAGCATGAGCTTTAAAATCGGAAATGTTGCGTTACAAGGAAAGCTTTGTTTAGGACCGATGGCAGGAGTAACAGACCTGCCATTTCGTTTATTATGCAAGGAAAAGGGAGCTGACCTGGTCTATACAGAGATGATCAGTGCGAAGGGAATTCTCTATCACAATAAAAATACGGAGGAGCTTCTTCAGATTGCGGAAGAGGAACGGCCGGCTGCCCTGCAGTTATTCGGCTCCGATCCCGATATCCTGGCGGATATGGCCCAGAGGATAGAGCATAGGAGCTTCGATCTGCTGGACATTAATATGGGTTGTCCGGTTCCAAAGGTAGTAAATAATGGGGAGGGGTCTGCCCTGATGAAGGAGCCGGAGCTGATCGGCAGAATCGTAAGGAAGGTATCCGGGGCCATTCAAAAGCCGGTTACCATTAAGATTCGGAAGGGCTTTGACGAGGACAATGTCAATGCGGTAGAGGTAGCCAGAATCGCAGAGGAGAATGGAGCGGCAGCCATTGCGGTCCATGCCAGGACCAGATCGCAATTTTATAGCGGTAAGGCGGACTGGGATATCATCCGTCAGGTGAAGGAAGCCGTGGCGATACCGGTAATCGGCAGTGGAGATGTGCAGACACCGGAGGATGCGAAACGTATGCTGGAGCATACAGGCTGTGATGCCATCATGATAGCCAGAGGAGCCAGGGGGAACCCCTGGCTGTTCAAACAGATTAAGGAATATCTGGCCACAGGCATTCTTCTTCCGAAACCGGGCTTTGAAGAGCTGAGGGATATGATTCTGCGCCATGGGAAGCTGGCGATTGAGTATAAGGGAGAGTTCACGGGAATAAGGGAGATGCGGAAGCATGTAGCCTGGTATACTACGGGTTATCCCGGTTCCTCTAGACTAAGGAATCGTGTGAATGCCATAGAGACCTATTCGGATCTGCTTCAGCTGTTGGAGGATTACCGGGAGCAGCTAGAAAAATAACCAAACAAAGAAGAGAAAAGCATACAATATTATTGATTTGTAACAAATCGATGTTTTTGTATAAAAAAGGATTGATTTTTTTCTGAAATAATGTATAGTATACTTACTATAAAGACAAATGTATGTCATACGAAAACATTTATGGAGGAATGGATCGATGGAGAAGTTTAGGGTGGGTATCCTTGGGGGTACCGGAATGGTAGGACAACGTTTTATATCACTACTGGAGGATCATCCCTGGTTTGAGGTGGTTACCGTGGCAGCCAGTCCGAGAAGTGCAGGGAAGACCTATGAGGAGGCAGTAGGTGACCGTTGGAAGATGACAACACCGATGCCGGATAAGATAAAGAAGCTGATCGTGAAGGACGTAAGTGATGTTACCGCTGTGGCTGACAGCGTGGATTTCGTTTTCAGCGCAGTGGAGATGACGAAGGATGAAATCAAAGCGATCGAAGAAGCATATGCGAAGACAGGGACCCCCGTCGTTTCCAACAATAGTGCCCACAGATGGACTCCGGACGTTCCGATGCTTGTACCGGAACTCAATCCGGAGCATCTGGAGGTAATCGAGGCACAGAAGAAACGTCTGGGAACGGATAGGGGCTTTATTGTTGTTAAGCCCAATTGTTCCATCCAGAGCTACACCCCTGCTCTGCATGCTTTGAAGGAATATGGACCCAAGCTGGTCGTGGCAACCACCTATCAGGCGATTTCCGGTGCAGGTAAGAATTTTGCTGACTGGCCGGAGATGGTAGATAATGTGATACCCTACATCGGAGGGGAAGAGGAGAAGAGTGAGCAGGAGCCCTTAAGGATCTGGGGTAAGGTTGAGAACGGACAGATTGTTAAGGCAGAAGGCCCTGTGATCACCACTCAGTGTATCCGTGTTCCTGTTACGGATGGACATACTGCCGCAGTCTTTGTGAGCTTTGAGAAGAAGCCCACCAAGGAGCAGATGATCAAGGCTTGGAATGAGTTCAAGGGACTACCCCAGGAGCTGGATTTACCCAGCGCCCCGAAGCAGTTTATCAAGTACTTCGAGGAGGATAATCGTCCCCAGGCCAAGCTGGACCGTGATTATGAAAGGGGTATGGGTGTAACCTTAGGCAGACTCCGGGAGGATAAGGTCTTTGATTACAGATTCGTAGGACTTTCCCATAATACCGTAAGAGGTGCAGCAGGCGGCGGTGTTCTGACCGCGGAGCTGTTAAAGGCGAAGGGGTATATCACGAAGAAATAAGAAACTTAAGTACATTCCCGGTCGGGACCCTTTCAGGATTTTCAAGGACTGGGAATGAAGTAAAGATAATAAAAAACGGGCTTTGGCCCGTTTTTTTTCGCTCCGGACTATTACCGGAAGAGATATCGTATAAATTCCACGGAATTATCGGTACGTCGTGCATTTCCAACTACACCAAGGATATAGGGGTTATCTGCGGATATTCTTTCATTATTCTTAAACAGAGCGGCTTCATCCAGATAGATGCCATAGACCTTCTCCTCGGGATTATCCTCCTGAGTCCCAATATAGAAGTAATCTGACAGCTTGCTGTATAAATCGGTCGGGAGCAGGTCTGACAGAGAGTACATATAACCATAATAGGAATAGGAATCAAATTCTGATTTGGGAGCAATAATGATATCCACATCCTGGGCGGCCACATAGGTTACCAGAACCTGTCTCATGTTCATCGAATACTCCCCGTCTCCGCTGAAGTAAAACTGGGGATTGATCTTAACCTCTTCCTTCTCCGGAATTATCTGCAGATATTCGGAAAGCTTCGCTTCAAATTCCTCCAGGACAGCTGGTTCAACAGGGTTGTCGATCACAGCTACATAGAGCTGTGTCTCTATATCCGGTGTAATGATTTCATAGACAACATATGCGATGATCGCAAGAGCCACTATGGTAAACAGGGCATGAAGCTTATAATACTCCCAGAGATAAGCAAGCTTCTCCTTGAAGGTCATCCCCTTCAGCTTGTCCCTCTCGCTTAAGTCCTCCCTCTGCTGGTATATCTCCGCACTGTCATTCAGTCTGGTTTGTTTTGGCATAATTCCTCCATATAAGTGCATTCAGCATATTGTATGACAATGAATAGTACCGGTTTTACCGGCTGATATTTTAAGTTTATCACAAGGGAATAGAGAAAAAAAGAAAATTCTTATTAAATAAATATAAATAAAGAAGGAGCTGACTTCAGGCGGTTTATCAGGCCTGTATCGGCTCCCTCTGTTACTTGTTATTTCTGATATCCGGTATCGGTTTTAATATAAGAATCCTGAGAACATTAAATTCTCCATTAATGTATTCAGGTCTATACCCAGTCTGTCAGACAAATCCCGGATGAACTTCTCGACATCGATGGTAGCTTCATAGTCTGAGGAATCGATGCTATCGAAAATCTGTGCTGAGCTGTCAGTCTTTGGAATGGTAAAGCTCTTCAGACGCTCTGCAGCGATGTCCAGGCCGATGATGGAGGTGCTTCCCATTCCAACAGAAAGCTTACTATGCTGAACGCCATCAACCACATCATATTCAAGACCGAGCTCCATACCCATTAGAAGAATGGAGGATAAGCTGAGCTTTCCGTAATGATAGTGCTGATCGTCCTTAGTCTCGGTACGAAGATCCTCATAATCGATGTTAAAGGTCATGGAGTTCATGCCGAAATCGGCTCCGTAGACTGTGACCTCGGCTTCACCGGTATAGGCATCCTTCGTCTTCGTATGGTTTCCGCTGATTTCTACATATCTGGTGTGATTTGCATCCTCGATATAGAACTCATACTCGCTATCCTTACCCTTAGTGGCAATCCCATAGCTTAATTCACCCTGGGAAGCTTTACCTGAAAATACCTCGATGGTACGTCCGATGATCTCATCTTCCTTGTTTACATAAAGCTGCATCTCCACTTTACCGTCCGAGGACCCGGAGAAACCACGTTCAAGCTCTTTGGCTGCTTCTTCTAAAGCATCGGTGTATTCAGCCTTGGATATCTCGAATATCGGCAGAAGCTTAAGGATAAGCTTATCCTTCTTGGCTTCCTCTATTACTGCCTTCAGAATGTCTTCGATCGTTTCTTCGTCGATGGTTACGGTCAGGAGATTAGCCTTCTCGGAAGTATCTCCGATCTCAAGTTCCTCTCCCCTGGTAAACTCAACATTCTTGATATTATCGGTAATAACCTTAACATAACGCTTCGTGAAATCTGCGACATCTTCTGCCTTGATATCCTTTAACAGATCGAGGTCAACATCCGTATCAAAGGAGAAGCTATCCATAACGTATTCAGGATCAATGCTTTGTCTTACATAGGCGGGACTAAGCTCAGGCAAACGCATCAGCAGCTCCTGCTGAACAGTGTCTAAAAGCAGTTCAAGGGTTATGATATCCACCTTGTTCAGCTTCAGAAGAATCTGATCGTAGAGCTTATTGTCGTCCAGAGCAACGGTCATGTCAGCACCAATACTGTCAAGAGAAATACCGATCATGTCTTCGAGATCCACGATGGACATTCCCAAATATCCTGTCAATAAGGAGCTTAAGGTTGCTTTATCATAGGTAAGCTCTGCAGAGACCTTGTAAGCCATGGGCTTGCTGGGATCAAAGCTTTCGTGGCTCTTCAGCATTTTATCGATAGAAGCATTTAAGGCCTTCTGCTCTACGGATGCATAGTACTCAGCAGGACTTTTCGCTCCTAAGGAGAGGGCATTCAGAATTTTATCCTTGAAGGCAAAGGCTGTACCTGCGAGGGCAAGCACCAGAACAAGAGTAACCAGTGTTGCTACCAGCTTCTTCTTGGGTTTCTTCGGCTCTTGCTGCTTTGGAGTCTGATAAGGATTTCCACCCATCTGCTGCTGATAAGACTGATAAAACTGTGCAGGTGTCTCCTGCCCGGGAGCGTTCTGCTGGCCTGCATAGCCCTGGTTAGGGTCCTGAGCGGCGTTCTGATTCTCCCAATAGGTGTTTCCGGTCTCCGGATTTACGGGACCCTGGTTTTGATTGTACGGTTGACCTGTGTAGGGATCAAAATTCATACCCTGCTGCTGTCCGGACATCTGATTCGGATCCTGACCGGGGTTTCCCTGGTTGTTATTCATTTCATCCATTTTATTTCCCCCTATCTTTCTGATACAAGTGTATGTTACATTAAATTATAAATGAAAAACTGACCTTGCCTCCGGACATCAGCACCTTACATACACCTGTTTCCCCGCTTTCCTGCAGGGGATTGCATTTAGGATGCATAGACGGTCCTAACCGCAATATTACGGGCTGATCAGTCGTTTGCACTTATATAATTCTAACCCTAGTATATTGAAATTATGAACATATGTCAATCGAAAGAAGGGTATCTAGGGTAATTCTAACTTTTTTAAACATTCCTTAATAATTTGTTTGCGCTTATAACAAGTACCATATATAATAGAAATGTTGGAGAGTAATAATAAATAAGGAGGTTTTTTCATGCAATACGGCTATTTTGATGACTCAAAGAAGGAGTATGTCATTACTACTCCGAAAACACCGTATCCTTGGATTAACTATTTGGGTTCCCAGGAGTATTTTTCACTGATATCCAATACTGCAGGGGGCTATAGTTTTTATAAGGATGCAAAGCTGCGCAGAATCACCCGCTTCAGATATAATAATGTTCCCCTGGATTTAGGCGGCGGACGTTACTATTATATCAATGACGGCGGGGATGTCTGGTCACCGGGCTGGGCTCCTGCGAAGAAGGAACTGGAGCATTATGAGTGCAGACATGGTATGGGCTATACGAAAATCTCCGGGGAGCGGGGAGGAGTAGCAACCGATATCACATTTTTCGTTCCGATGAATACCAATGCCGAGGTTCACAGAGTAATCGTGAGGAATACATCCGCCGGAAAGAAGCAGGTCAAGCTGTTCTCCTTCGTGGAATGGTGCTTATGGAACGCCTTGGACGATATGACAAATTTCCAGAGAAATTACAGCACCGGTGAGGTGGAGGTAAAGGGCTCTGTTATTTATCATAAGACCGAATATAAGGAGAGGCGTAATCACTATGCCTTCTTCTCCGTAAATGCTCCGATCGAGGGCTTTGATTCCGACCGTGAGAGCTTTATGGGAACCTATAATGGTTTTGAGAATCCTCAGGCTGTTTATGCCGGCAAGGCCAATAACTCTGTCGCAGACGGCTGGCATCCGATTGCCTCCCACTGCCTGAACGTAGAGCTGGAACCGGGAGAGTCCAGGGAATACATCTTCCTCCTGGGTTATATTGAGAATGCTTTCGAAGAAAAATGGGAAAGCAAGAATGTGATTAATAAGAAGAAAGCTGAGGACATGATCGCCACCTTCTCCACTACGGAAGCGGTAGACAGGGCCTTTGATGAGCTTGCACAGTACTGGGACAAGCTCTTATCCAAGTATACCGTCCGTTCTGCGGATGAGAAGCTGAACCGTATGGTAAATATCTGGAATCAGTATCAGTGCATGGTGACCTTTAACCTGTCCAGAAGTGCCTCCTATTTTGAATCAGGTATCGGCCGGGGTATGGGCTTCCGTGATTCTAATCAGGATCTCTTGGGCTTTGTCCATCAGATACCGGATCGGGCCAGGGAGAGGATCATTGATCTGGCTTCCACCCAGCTGCAGGACGGAGGAGCATATCATCAGTATCAGCCGCTTACCAAGAAAGGTAATGATGAGATCGGCGGTAACTTTAATGACGATCCTTTGTGGCTGATCCTTGCAGTGGTGGCATATATTAAGGAAACCGGGGATTATTCGATCCTGGACGTTATGACTCCCTTTGACAATGACGAAAGCACCAGCACACCGCTGTTGGATCATTTAAAGAGATCCTTTGACCATGTGCTTAATAATCTCGGACCTCATGGCCTTCCTCTGATCGGCCGTGCGGACTGGAACGACTGTTTGAACCTGAACTGCTTCTCCACAGAGCCGGGCGAATCCTTCCAGACTACCACCAGCAAGGATGGTAAGGTAGCAGAATCCGTATTTATCGCAGGTATGTTCTGCTATATCGGAGACGAGTATATCCAGCTTCTGAATCAGATGGGTAAGACCGAGGAAGCCCTTCTGGCAGCGCAGGAAGTGAAGAAGATGCGGGAAACAGTCATGAAGCATGGCTGGGATGGCAGCTGGTTCTTAAGAGCCTATGATGACTTTGGCAGAAAGATCGGCAGCGAGGAGAATGAAGAAGGCAAGATCTTCATTGAGTCCCAGGGTATGTGCATCATGGGCAACTGCGGTACGGAGGATGGCAAGGCCCTGCAGGCCCTGGATGCCGTAGAGGAGCGTCTTGGAACCAAGTATGGTCTGGTGCTTCAGAATCCAGCCTTTACAAAATACTATGTCGAGTATGGCGAAATCTCCACCTATCCTGCCGGCTATAAGGAAAATGCCGGTATCTTCTGCCATAACAATGCCTGGATCATGGCGGCAGAAGCCTTGGTGGGCAGAGGAGATAAGGCCTTTGATTATTATACAAGAATCGCACCGGCTTATACGGAGGAATATTCCGAGATCCACCGCCTGGAGCCCTATGTATATTCACAGATGGTAGCCGGTAAGGATGCAAAACGCTTTGGTGAGGCGAAGAACTCCTGGCTGACCGGTACCGCCTCCTGGAATTTTGTGGCGATCTCCCAGTATATTCTGGGTGTGAAGCCGGAGTATGATGGATTAAGAATCGATCCTTCTATCCCTAACGCTTGGGATGGATATATGATTACCAGGGAATTCCGTGGAGATCTGTATCAGATTACAGTTAAGAATCCCAACCATGTATCCTCCGGTATCGCAAAGCTTACTGTGGATGGGAAGGAAGTGAAAGGAAATATCCTTCCGCTCTTCGGTGATCAAAAGCTTCATGAAGCCGAGGTTATCTTAGGCTAAAGCATAGGATGATACGAAGAGGTGCCGTGAATGGCCGGAGACAGGGGCTTGTCCCTGAAGGTCCGCTTGTCCCGGCACCTCTTTTCTGTTTGTAATACGATAGAATAGCAATACGAGCCGGTGTTATCATCATTGACAGTCAGATCCTCTTACGGGTATGATGAGGAGAAGAAATCAGAAGGAGAATGCGTATGAAAAGACTGAGCGGACTGATCCAAGGACTTCTACCCTTTTTTGCAGCCATACTTTTACAGTATTCCCTGATCACTTTACTTGATATTGCCTTAAGGGAAACCTTACCACTGCACGGGTGGGAAGCCATCACCCTGTATGACATAGGGGTATTGTCAGCCCTTCTGTGCGGTCTGTTCTTTTTCTTCTGGTATAAGTCTACAATGCATTATCCTAGGCTGGTTATACCCAGACAGGTAGTTGGGCTAAGAAGTATCCTGCTGCTCATCGGCTTAGGGATTACAACCCAGTTTGCCATCTCCGGTATGCTGAGCCTCCTGCAGCCGATCTTCCGTCAGCTGTTCAGTAATTATATGCAGGTGGTAGGCTCTATCCTGAATCACAGGCTTCCTATGGTGCTCCTTTATGTTGTTCTTATCGCCCCCATCACGGAGGAGCTGATCTTCCGAGGAGTAATGCTGGAGAAGCTGAAGGCAGACCTGCCCTTTTATGGCGCAAACCTGATACAGGCAGCGGCCTTCGGTATCTACCATTGGAATATCATCCAGGGAATCTATGCCTTTAGCATTGGTCTGCTGCTTGGTTATGTAAGAAGAAGCTTCCGCTCCTTAACAGCCTCTGTTCTGCTTCATATGGCAATTAACGGAGCTGCCTTTCTGGTGGTACTGCTTCCCAATTCCACAGCCTCCTTTGTGCTGTCTGCCGTGCTTGGACTGCTGGTCTCGGTTCTGCTCTGCTATCTGGTCTATCGGAGGAACGAGCAAAATTCTTGTGATGAATAAACATAATTTTTCTTGCATTTTCATAAAACATCCTTTATGATATTAGCATCCAGGAAGAACAGAAGTGATAGGTCCGCTTGCGGTAACAGCTACCGTACTCCTAAGGAGACGAAAAGCGAGAAGCCACAGGACCGGAAGGCTGCTGCTTCACGGGATTGCTGCGGGCTTGAGCCTGGCAGCGGAATCGTTACATAAACCAGGATAGGGATAGTCTTGACCATAACGGCAGGAACTGAGAGTTTTATTTTCATTAGGTTCGATAATCGCTGCGCCGCTATGTATTCATCCGTTCTCTTATGGTTGAATCACATCGGTGCTTTTTTTATCTGACCTGACGGCTATGCGGCCGTGCTTGGAGTCTGCATCGGCAGATTCTTAGTTCACATGAAATGGCTATCTGAATCCAATACTAACAGCAAGACTGTTAGCTTAGTATGAAAAGGAGGAAAGATATGACAACAACAAATCTTCGTACCATCAAGCTGGTACAGCTGGCACTATTTTCAGCAATTATTTTTCTTATGGCATTTACTCCGATCGGATATATTAAGACGCCCGGTCTGGAAATCACCTTGTTGGTTGTACCTGTCACCGTAGGTGCAATAGTTCTGGGCCCGGTAGCAGGGGCAATTCTGGGCGGTATGTTCGGACTGACCAGCTTTATTCAATGCTTCGGAATCAGTGCTTTCGGTGCTACTCTGTTAGGTATCAACCCAATCGGAACCTTCATCGTGACTATGATTCCCAGAATACTGATGGGATGGTTGGCCGGACTCATCTTTATCGGTATGAAGAAAATAGATAAAACAAAATTGAAGGGCATCTCCTATGCGGTGGCAAATCTGGCCGGCCCCCTGCTGAATACGGTATTCTTTATGGGCACTCTGGTTTTGTTCTTTTACCAGACAGACTACCTTCAGGGCTTCGCCGATACCCTGGGTACAGAGAATGTCTTTACCTTTATCCTCGCTTTTGTTGGTGTAAACGGATTGATTGAAGCTGCTGTATGCTTCGTTCTGGGAACAGCGATTTCAAAGACCCTGGACGTATTAGCGAAAAAGTAAGAGGAATAGATAGAAACTGATTGACAGGAAAGCTGTGGCATGTTATAATTAGTTCGCTGTGAACCTTAATCAGCTTCACAGAGTAAAGAAGAGGATCCATCTCTCACCCTTAGCGTAAGCGAGTATTACAGCGAACGGGTCATGACATCAGAATCATTTATTATTTCATTCGTGAGATATAGAATGCTATGAATCTGTAGGTGGATAATCTTTGTTATCCACCTTTTTTATGTGGATGTAAAGCCGGCAGAAGATCTGCGGCTCGGCGTAAGCCGATGGAACTGTATAGTGTAGATTTAACCTATGGAGGTGCAGTACTATTAGCGATTTAATGATTAATGAACAAATCAGGGACAAAGAAGTCCGCCTGATTGGTGAGGACGGAGAGCAGCTTGGAATCATGCCGGCAAAGGATGCTTTGAAGCTTGCGAAGGATGCAAACCTGGATCTTGTAAAGATTGCTCCGACAGCGAAACCACCGGTATGTAAGATTATCGATTACGGAAAATACAGATATGAGCTGGCCAGAAAAGAGAAGGAAGCCAGAAAGAAACAGAAGATCACCGAAGTAAAGGAGATCCGCTTATCACCGAATATCGATGATAATGATTTAAATACGAAGGCAAATATGGCCAGAAAGTTTATCACCAAGGGTGATAAGGTAAAGGTCACTTTGCGTTTCCGTGGTCGTGAGATGGCACATACCAATTCTTCCAAGGTTATTCTGGATAACTTCTTTGCCCTGCTCGAGGATATTGCGGTAGTTGAGAAACCGGCGAAGCTCGAAGGCAGAAGTATGATTATGTTCTTATCAGAAAAGCGTTAAAATACTAAACAAACAGCAATCCGGAAGCCGTAGGGATGCGGCCAAAAGACTGTAACAATTTATTAAGGAGGAAATATCATGCCTAAGTTAAAAACAAGCAGAGCAGCTGCGAAGCGCTTCAAGAAAACAGGAACCGGGAAGTTGAAGAGAATGAAGGCTTACAAGAGCCATATCTTAACGAAGAAATCCGCTAAAAGAAAGAGAAATCTCAGAAAAGCAGCTATGACAGATGCAACTAATATTAAGAACATGAAGAAAATCTTACCATATCTGTAGAGATTGGTGATAAGGAGGAATAGAAAATGGCAAGAGTAAAAGGCGGATTGAACGCTAAGAAGAAACACAACCGTGTATTAAAGCTGGCGAAGGGTTACAGAGGCGCCAGATCAAAACAATATAGAATTGCAAAGCAGTCAGTGATGAGAGCTTTGACCTCTTCTTTTGCAGGCAGAAAGCAGAGAAAGAGAGATATGAGATCCTTATGGATCACAAGAATTAATGCAGCTGCAAGAATGAACGGCTTATCCTACAGCAAGCTGATGCATGGCCTTAAGCTGGCTCAGGTTGATATCAACAGGAAGATGCTGTCCGAGCTTGCAATTAATGACGCGGCAGGCTTCACCAAGCTTGCTGAGCTTGCTAAGTCCAAGCTGGCATAAGAGAGACAAATATATCATACGATAGCCGGAAGAAACGCCTACGCGCTTTCTTCCGGTTCCTTGTGTGCCCGGTGGGCACACGTTCTAACGGGTGAAAGTCCCCAATCCGCCCGGCAGTGGGAAGGATACAGCCAAAGCCAAGGGTGTCCATCGTGAGGTGGAATCTGAAGAAAGGATTAGGCAAAA
>JAEZNB010000010.1 GCA_023441965.1 Bacillota bacterium | reverse complement strand
GAATGGTGTTGTTGCAGTTAAAGACTTTAGTCTTGAAGTTGCAGATAAGGAATTTATCATTTTCGTAGGACCATCTGGTTGTGGTAAATCTACAACACTTCGTATGATCGCTGGATTAGAAGAAATTACAGCTGGTGAGTTATGGATTGGAGACAAATTAGTAAATGACGTTGAACCTAAGGATAGAGATATCGCAATGGTATTACAGAACTACGCTCTGTACCCTCATATGTCAGTTTATGACAATATGGCATTCGGTCTGAAATTAAGAAAGGTGCCGAAGGATCAGATCGATAAGGTTGTTCATGAAGCAGCTAAGATCCTGGATATCGAACATCTTTTAGATCGTAAACCGAAGGCTCTGTCCGGTGGTCAGAGACAGCGTGTTGCGATGGGTCGTGCGATCGTTCGTAGTCCTAAAGTGTTCCTCATGGATGAGCCTTTATCCAACCTCGATGCGAAGCTCAGAGTACAGATGCGTATTGAGATCTCCAAGCTTCACCAGAAATTACAGACAACCTTCATCTACGTAACACATGACCAGACAGAGGCTATGACTCTGGGTACCAGAATCGTTGTTATGAAGGATGGTTTAATTCAGCAGGTTGATACTCCCCAGAACTTATACGATAAGCCGAAGAACTTATTCGTAGCAGGCTTCATGGGATCCCCTCAGATGAACTTCATCGAAGCAACCGTTATTAAGAAGGGCGCAGAAGTATTTGTAACCTTCGGTAACAATACCCTGAAGCTTCCGGAAGGCAAAGCAAAGAAGGTTATTGACGGCGGCTACGAGGAGAAGTCTGTTATCATCGGTATCCGTCCTGAGGATATCCATGATGAAGAGATGTTCATCAGCAATTCTCCTGACAGTGTAATCGAAGCTACCGTAAGAGTATACGAGCTGTTGGGTGCTGAAGTATTCTTATACTTCAACATTGATGAGAGCCTGGAGATTACGGCACGAGTTAATCCTCGTACAACCGCAAGACCGGATGACACCTTAAAGATCGCTTTTGATATGGCTAAGCTGCATATCTTCGATAAGGAAACCGAGCAGGTTATCACAAACTAATATCAGAACACAAGGGAGTACGAAAGTACTCCCTTTTTAATGTCTTTCACCTTATTCCTGCCAAGCCTTCCGGTTTACTGCTTCCTCTTATATGCCCTTCGTGTGGATAAACCCTCCGGGCAGTATACTCCGGTTTGGAGAGGAATGGGTTTGCCCGGGCTTACCGGCCTCAGAAAAGCTTCCATGGGAAGCTTTTCTTTATAAGTACTATTATCTTGTGTTTTACGTTTAGAGTAGGATGAAATCTAAGGTTGCATGATGTCTTGACATATAGTTTTATAAATGAACTAATTTGAAAAATGGTTTTATTGATAGATTTGTACGAAAGCTCTTATGCAATATTAATAAAATTAGTTTACTTTTGACGAAATCAATGCTAAAATAGGGTTTGTACAAGTCGTAGTGACGAATAGCTACAAATATATTTTGTTGCTATGAATGAAGAGAACATATAGAAATATAATATAGAAAAAGGGAGTGAAGTCATGATTTCCAATCAGATACTACAGAGTACAATCGATGGATTGAAAGGAATTACACGGATCGACATCTGTGTTATGGATACAGAGGGTAAGATCCTTGCCTCAACAATCGATAATGCAGATCAGTATGAAAATGCGGTAATATCCTTTGTCAGCTCTCCGGCTGACAGCCAAGCTTTACAGGGATATCAGTTCTTTAAGGTTTTTGATGAGCACCAGTTGGAGTATGTCATTTTAGCAAAGGGTGACAGTGAAGATGTATTCATGATCGGAAAGATTGCTTCCTTCCAGATACAGAATCTTCTGGTAGCCTATAAGGAAAGGTATGATAAGGATAATTTCATTAAGAACCTGCTGCTCGACAACCTGCTCCTGGTTGACATTTATAACCGGGCCAAGAAGCTCCATATCGATACGGAGGCCAGAAGAGTAGTATATATTATTGAGACGAAGAATGAGAAGGATGCCAATGCCTTAGAGACAGTAAGAAGTCTTTTCTCCGGTAAAACCAAGGACTTTATTACAGCCGTGGATGAGAAGAACATCATTCTTGTAAAGGAAGTAAAGCAGAATGAGTCTTATGAGGAGCTCCACAAGACGGCAAAGATCATTCTTGATATGTTGAATACCGAAGCGATGACCAAGGTCCATGTGGCATACGGTACGATCGTAAATGAGATCAAGGATGTCTCCAGATCCTATAAGGAAGCCAAGATGGCCCTGGATGTCGGGAAGATCTTCTATAGCGGAAGAAATGTTGTCGCTTATAACAATCTGGGTATCGGCAGGTTGATCTATCAGCTTCCCATGCCCTTGTGCAAGATGTTTATCAAAGAGATCTTTGAAGGAAAGTCACCGGATGACTTTGATGAGGAGACGCTGACAACCATCAATAAGTTCTTTGAAAACAGCCTGAATGTTTCCGAAACCTCCAGACAGCTTTATATTCACAGAAATACCCTAGTTTACCGTCTGGATAAACTGCAGAAGAGTACGAATCTGGATCTTCGTGTATTTGAGGATGCGATTACCTTTAAGATTGCCCTTATGGTAGTGAAATACATGAAGTATATGGAGCAGCTGGACTATTAATAACTTCGCAGAGGACTGCTTCCGGCAGACTTTTGCTGCTATGAAATGCCCGGTTAGAAGGTGAATTAGGAGGACGGATATGAAGAAGAATTTTGTGACCGGCTTTCTGTCGGGGCTCTTAGGAGCGGTACTTATTTTCCTGTTCGTTGGGTTCTTTTTGCTCTATGTCAAGGAGGGTGGAACCGACGTCAATAGGAAAGCCGAGGTGAATACCGAAGAAACGAAGGATGAGGAAGAAGTTACCTCTTATGAAAAGATCGTAGACAAATTGACTTTTTTAGAGACCTTAATAGAAAACTACTATCTGGAAGAGGTAGATCCATCCGTTTATGCGAACGGTATCTATAAGGGTTTCATGAGCAGCTTGGAGGATCCTTACTCCACTTATTATACCAAGGAAGAATATAAAGCCCTGATGGAAAGCTCCACAGGTATTTACCACGGAATCGGTGCTACGGTAAGCCAGGATGTGAAGACCGGTATTATCACTGTGGTGAAACCCTTTGAGAACGGACCGGCTTTTAAGGCGGGTATTCTTCCGGGGGATATTCTGTATATGGTGGAGGATGAGGAGGTAACCGGAGTGGACCTGTCCGAGGTCGTCAGCAAGATGAAGGGCATGGAAGGTACGAAGGTCAATATCTCGGTGATAAGAGAAGGAAAAAGTGATCCGCTTCAGTTTACGATTGTCCGGCAGGAAATCAAGGTGCCCACCATTGAGCATAAGATGCTGGCAGATAAGATCGGATATATCATTATTACGGAATTTGATCAGATTACCGTGAAGCAATTTATATCAGCGGTGGATGAGCTGGAACGGGGCGGAATGAAGGGACTTATCGTTGACGTGAGAAATAATCCGGGAGGACTCCTGGACTCCGTTGTAAAGATTCTGGATCGGTTGCTCCCGAAGGGGCTGATTGTTTATACAGAGGATAAGTATGGGAAACGGCTGAAGGAGGATGCGGTCGATGAGAAGGAGCTTACCGTACCTCTGGCAGTACTGATCAATGGGAACAGTGCCAGTGCCTCCGAGATCTTTGCAGGTGCCATCCAGGATTATCAGCTGGGCACCATCGTAGGAACGACCAGCTTTGGGAAAGGAATCGTTCAGAAGGTGATTCCGCTATCTGACGGCACAGCAATTAAGCTGACCATATCCAAGTACTTTACACCAAAGGGGCGGAACATCCATGGAACCGGTATCCTTCCCGATGTTGAGATCGATCTGAAGGAGGAGCTGAAGAAGATGGTTACCATACCGATTGAGGAGGATAACCAGCTGCAGGAAGCGATTCGGATTGTTAAAGAAAAGATAAAGTGATACCACAGACATTGCAGTAAAGCAGCGAGTAGGTTTCCTATACACGATCCATAAGGCTCACGGGGCATATTATGCTTCCCATCATGCAAGGCTTGCTACAGCAGGCAATGGGTGGGGAAGCCTAAGATGCCCCTATCATTATACCCCTTATTTCACGGGCAGCCGTTAAGTGGAGGCCTGAGAGGAGGATTCTAAGGCTTTTTGACATATTTTAATACAAAAATATTTAAGAATATTATGATTAGACTATAATGTTAGTGGCTTTTCTTCCGATAAATAATATAGTAAACCATA
Organism: Bacillota bacterium; assembly: GCA_023441965.1. Lineage (GTDB taxonomy): Bacteria > Bacillota > Clostridia > Lachnospirales > Lachnospiraceae > Mobilitalea. The sequence goes on along the minus strand of JAEZNB010000010.1, from coordinate 114,150 downwards.
TCATATTTCAAGCGTATAGGATCAGAAGGTGGTGAAGAAATGCGTATAGATGCATTTAACAAGGTAAGTCAATTGTATCAGGCGAACAGCGTGAAGAGTACCTCTAAGGCAAAGGGCGGCAGCTTTAGTGACAAGCTGGAGATCTCACGCGTAGGGAAGGATTATCAGGTGGCGAAGCAGATCGTGGCCCAGACCCCGGATATCCGTGAGGATAAGGTGAAGGAGTTGAAGGAGCGGATCGAAGCCGGTACTTATGAGGTCAGCAGCGAGAAGCTGGCACAGAAGCTGGTGGAAGCTTATTTTGAATAAGCTTTACAGGCAGGCAGAAAGCGCATAGGAAAGAGGACATCCATGGCAAGTTTGATTGATGAATTAATCGGTACCCTGAAGGAGGAATATGAAAGCTATCAGCAGCTGCTGCCGATTGCGACGGAGAAGACGCAGGTGATTGTAAGGAATGACATCAATGCGCTTCAGGAAATCACAGCAAGGGAACAGCTGATGATAGACCGGATTAATTCCTTGGAACGTAAGCGGGCTGAGGTCATGATGAATATTAAAACGGTCTTGGGTAAGAAGGCCGAGGCAATCAATCTGACCTCCTTAATTCAACTTATGGATACGCAGCCTAAGGTACAAAGGGCTCTTTCTGAGGTTCGCGATCATTTGAGACGGGCGGTTGAAAGACTGGCAGAGGTCAATGACCGCAACAGGATATTAATACAACAATCCCTAGAGATGATAGAATTCAATATGAATTTTATTCAAAGTACAAGGATGTCGCCGGGGAACAACACTTACACAAAGGGTGCATCAACCTATGATGCACAGGCTTTCGGAACAGGGATGTTCGATGCGAAGCAGTAAGAGACAGGGTGGTAAGGTGAGTTCATGAGTTCAATGGGCGGATTATATATCGGTGTTACGGGTCTGAATGTCAGTCAGGCTGCTTTGAATATCACATCACATAATTTAGCGAATGTGGATACCAAGGGATTTGTCAGGCAGCAGGCAGTATTAACCGATTTCAATTATATAAAATGGGGTGAATCCTATATCTCCTCTATGCAGCAAGGTTTGGGTGCAAACTTTGCAGCTGTGAAGCAGGTGCGGGATTCCTTCCTGGATCAAGCCTATCGCCGGGAATCCGGCAGACAGGCTTTTTATGAATCCCAGACACTGGCCGTACAGGAGGTAGAGAACCTCTTTGGTGAATTGGAGGGGGTTGCCTTTCAGGATTCTCTGGATGAATTCTGGATCTCCCTGCAGGAGCTCTGCAAGGAGCCGGATAACATCGTTGCCAGAGCTTCCCTGATCGAGACTGCGGTTACCTTCATGGAACGGTCGGAGAATATCTACAGACAGCTGGCCAGTTACCAGGTTAATCTCAATACCCAGATTATTAACCAGGTAAATCGGATCAATGAGATCGGGGAAGAGATCAAAACTCTGAATCTGAAAATCAGGCAATACGAAAGTACAGGCATAGAAAAGGCAAATGACTTAAGAGATCAAAGAAATCTGCTGTTAGATGAACTGGGCAAGATGGCGGATATTACATATAAGGAAAATATGGCCGGTATGGTTACGGTTAATCTGGAGGGAGTATCCTTTATCACAGAGGACACCGTCTTTAAGATGGGCACGGTCAGAATGGATGCCAATTCCGAGATGCTGAAGCCGGTCTGGATAGCCCATGGCAATGCCGATGTATTTAATCTGGACAAGGCTCCTTCCTCTCAAAATGACAATGATATCGGCTCCTTAAAGGGGTTGCTGATCGCAAGAGGACATAAGAAGGCAAACTATTGGGATGTTCCTGACAGATCCAGGTATGAGACAGAAGAACAGTACAAGGAAGAGGTAAAAACATACAACGACAAGATCAGCCCTTCTGTTATCATGACGGTACAGGCACAGTTTGACCAGCTGATTCATGGAATTGTCACAACGATAAATGATATCTTAAGTCCCAATAAGGAAGTCACCTTAGCAGACGGGACGAAAATAATGATTCTGGATGAAGAGAAGGCCCCGATCGGTATGGATCCGGACAGGACCATGGGAGAAGGACTCTTTGACAGAAAATCCATGGACCGTTACAGCGATTATACGGAAATTGAAATCATAAACGATGAGGGAGACTATGAATATATCAGTGCCCGGATTTACCAGAAGGAGGATCGGGCTGATAACTATTCCTTATTCACCTTAGGTGAGATAGAAGTGAATCGCAGGATCCTGCAGAATTATTCCTTGATTCCGCTATCCTCCAATGATGGAACGGGAGAATATGATATCGAAACCGCAAAAAAGCTGATGACCGCCTGGCAGGAGCCCTTTAGCACCCTGTCACCCAATACGCTTACCAAGAATAACTTCAATGATTATTATATCTCCTTTATTTCGGAGATCGCAAATCGGGGAGAGCGGCTCTATACCATCAGTGATAACCAGGCTTCCATGGTGACAAGTATTGATAACCAGAGACTTCAGGTTACCGGAGTTTCCTCCGATGAGGAGCTGACGAATCTGATCAAATACCAGCATGCATATAATGCTGCCTCAAGATATGTCAATGTTGTCAGTGAGATGCTGGAACATATCATTGAAAGACTATAAGGATGCCAGGGAAAAGCAAAGAGAGGTGATTGGTTATGTCATCCACGTTTTTTGGATTAAACATAGGACAGACAGGGTTATATGCCTATAAGGCAGCACTTGATACCACAGCACATAATATAACCAATACAGAGACTGAGGGCTATACCAGGCAGGTCATGGGACAGAAGGCGGGCAAGGCCTTACAGCTTAACAGTACCTATGGTATGGCCGGTACCGGCGTAAGTGTAACCGGTGTGACACAGCTTCGGGATGAGTACTATGACATTAAATATTGGAAGAATAATACCATATTCGGGGAATACATGAGTAAGTCCCATTATATGGCGGAGCTGGAGGGCTGCTTCAATGAGGTCAGCGAGGAGGGCTTTGTCATAAACTTTGATAATATGTATAACAGTCTGCAGGAATTATCGAAGAATCCTTCCAGTCTTACGGTAAGGAATCAGGTAATCAATTATGCCAAGAGCCTGACGGAATACTTCAATTCCATGGCAGTAAGCCTAAAAAGCATCCAGGAGGACTGTAATTTTGAGATTAAGAATAAGGTAGAGCAGATCAACTCCACCGCACAGCAGATCGCAGCCCTGACAAAGCAGATCAATACGCTGGAGGTGAGCGGTGGTACTGCCAATGATCTCCGTGATCAGAGAGCGCTGTTGGTTGATGAGCTATCTGAAATCGCCAATATCAGTGTTACCGAGAGAGTTGTGGGTGCCGGCATCGGTATTACCAGCTATGTGATCAAGATAAACGGTCAGACCCTGGTGGACGGAGGAAATTTTAATTCCCTGCAGGTAATCCCCAGAACGGTGCCGCAGAATCAGAATGATATCAGTGGCTTATATGACGTCTACTGGCAGAACGGACAGAAATTTGATACCGGCAGTGCTACTCTGGGAGGTTCCCTTCAGGCCCTGTTTGAAGTCAGGGACGGTAATAACCAGCATAATCTGCGGGGCAATATGAATGCAGTCGCCGGAGACATGTATGTTACCATGACGGATACAAACATTAATGATGTGAATAAACTGAACATACCTGTAAACGGTAAGCTGATCATAGAGAATTATGAATATACCTATAGCGGCTTTGAAGTGAATATAGACCCTGATACGGGAGCCTACAGTTATGTCTTTGAGCTGGAGGATGTTCTGATCGCGGATGCCTTTGATACCCCCGGGGCAGTAGGAGAGAGCATTAATTACAAGGGAATTCCTTATTATATGGACCAGATGAATGAATTTATCCGTACCTTTTCCAAGGCCTTTAATGAGATACACAGAACAGGGACGAATAATACGGGAATCGATTTCTTTAATGCAACCCATAAGATCAATGGCCGCAATTATGTATTCGGACCATATGAGGGTTCGGATGAGGCCGAATATTATGATTATTATAGCTTCAATTCCCAGACCGGAGGCTATTATGATGAGGTCCCCGAGGACCAGCCTCTCTTTGGCAGTTATTATTTTATGACGGCTGAGAACTTCACCATCAGTAAGGAGCTGCTGGAAGATCCCGGAAGGCTGGCTACGGCAACAGATGTGGTAATCGGTAGTGAAAACAATGATGTGATAGACAGATTGATCGCACTGAAGACGGATAAGAGCATCTTCAAGCAGGGCAGCCCCGGCAGCTATATGCAGATACTGGTGGCAGATATCGGCATTGATACCAGGAAGGCTTTGAATCTGTATGAAAATCAGCAGGACATCATAGGAACCATAACAAACCAGCGTCTGTCAGTATCCGGTGTGGATTTGGATGAGGAAACCATGAACCTGGTGAAATTCCAGAATGCCTATAATCTGTCTGCGAAGGTAATATCAGTGATGGATGAAATCTATGACAGACTGATTAATTATATGGGAGCCTAGTGATCAAGGGCCTTCCCTGAAGGCTTAAGCGGAGTCCCGATCCGGATGATATCCCTTAGGGACGAAGGAGGAATGGATATGAGAATTACGAATAAAATGATGACCAATAATATGATGACCAACATCAACAGAAATAAAGTCAATATGACGGATCTGGAACAGCAATATTCCACAGGCAAGAAGATCCAAAAGCCTTCAGACGATCCGATCATTACGGTCAGAGCTTTAAAGCTTCGCACAAATCTCTCAGAGCTGAATCAATATTATGAGAAGAATATTCCCGATGCAATGTCCTGGATGGATGTAACTGAGAGTGCCCTTAAGACAGTGAATGATATCCTAAATCAGATCAATACCTATTGTGTTCAGGGAAGCTCAGATACTCTGACAGCGAATGACCGTTCTTCCATAGTTCAGAACCTAAGAGAGATGAGAAATCAGATTTACCAGGAGGGGAATACCAACTATGCCGGAAGGTATGTTTTTACCGGCTATAAAACAGACAGCTCCCTGATCTTTACTGAGGATACAGAGCAATTAAGCTATCATATTACAGAAAGCTTTTCCGGCAGCCAGATTCAGATCGGCTCCAAGGTAACGGGAGGCTATACCCTGAAGGATTATGATACCGGAGCAAGCCTGGATGTTCCCCCGCAGATGCTGAACACTTACCGAATCCAGCTTGCCTATGATAAGCTGGACAATATTGCCCCCGGTGACATCCATTATATGAAAAGGGATATGAATGGCGAACTGGTGGAAGCAGATCCCCCCTTCAATAGTGGTAATATCGTCATGCTCCCCAAGTCGGATCCCAATGCATATCAGCCTGCACCGGGTACCATACAATTCATCTATGACACCGGCGAGATGATCATGGCAGCGGATGTGTATGAGGAATTCCGTACGGCAGAGGATATCAGAATCGATTATACCAAGACCGGCTTCCAAAAGGGTGAGCTGAAGCCGGAGCATTACTTTAACTGTGAGATGACCGATCTTAGCAAGCCGGAGCAGGCGCCGATTCCTTATGTGAAGGAAAAACAGCAGATACAATATGAGATCAACTATAACCAGATGCTGACCATAAACACGGAAGGTTCAGATGCGATCCGTCATACCATAGGCAGAGGGATAGATGACATCTTAAACAGTGTGAACGATGTGTTACAAGTGGAAGAAATGATAGCTGAGGTGGAAAAGAGACTGTCGGATACTACCCTGACCGCAGATGAAAGACAGAGATATGAGAAGCTCATGGATCAGTTGGATACGGAGCTGGAGCTGAAGAAGGAGATTATGCAGAATTATTTCGAAAAAGGGATCACCTTGACGAATAAGGAGCAGGATATTATCAATGTGGCAGTTGCAGACCTGGGAAGCCGCTATGTAAGGCTGGAGCTTACTGAGAACAGATTGTCCAGCCAGAAGGTAGATTTCGAAGAGCTGCTCTCTAAGAATGAGGATGCAGATGTAGTAGATACCATCATAAAATATAATGCAGCACAGGCGATCTACAATGCTTCTCTTGCGGCGGCAGCCAAGACAGTGCAAAATTCCTTGCTGGATTTTGTAAAATAGGATGCAGATTTGTGCCGGATATTGTATAATATAAGAAAAGATACCATATGCTAATATGGGAAATTCTATGATACATGAATAGCCCCAGGCAAGGATGGAGACCCATGCGGCATCGATGGGAGTAAGCCCCGTACTTACAGGGGAAGCTCCTGCATGGGATAAGCAAAAGAAGGGAAGGCGAAAGGGATGTTGGTAAAGACTAGGCATTTTGGAGAGATTGATTTGGATGAGAATAAGATAATTAATTTTCCGGAGGGTATACTGGGGTTTGAAAATTGCAAAAACTATACTCTGTTATATGATAACGAGGGAGAGGAAAGACCTGACATTTCCTGGCTGCAAAGTCTGGAGGAACCGGCACTGGCAATCCCCGTCATCAGCCCCTTCCTTGTGAAGGAGGATTATAATCCGGAGGTTGAGGATGAACTATTAAAGCCTCTGGGAGAGATTAATATGGACAATATCGTAGTCCTGGTATCTATCACAGTTCCGAATGATATTACACAGATGTCAGCGAACCTGAAGGCTCCCTTTATCATGAATGCGGAAACTAAAAGGGGTTGTCAGATTATCGTGGAGAATGCTGATTATGAGATCAAGTACCGTTTTTATGACCGGCTTGAGGAGAAAAAAGCAGCAAAGGGGGACTTATCATGTTAGCCCTGTCAAGAAAAGTCAATGAATCGATCATGATTGGCAATGATATTGAGATCACCATTCTGGAAGTGAAGGGAGATCAGATTAAGATCGGCATCAATGCACCAAAATCAGTTTCGATCTATCGGAAGGAGATTTATCTGCAGATACAGGAATCCAACAAGGAGGCTGCCGGATCACAGGTACCGGAAGAGGTTATAAAGAAGCTGTTTCGGCCGAAGACCGATGCTTGACGTATCGGCTTGCAGCTGATTATGATATGGTGTAACAAACGTTAAAAGGATGCGATAAAATGTCACAGCCGAAGCTGTGCAGATTTTATTGATGACAAGTGAACCGGTCTGCCGGTTTCTCTTGTCGATCTTTTATACGTTTTTTTAGTTTATGGGTGCAATAGACTATTAATTTTTTAGAGAGATTACCGATATATAGATTAGAAGTATAAGCCGGATAGGATAGCAGCCAGGAAGGACAGAGCGGTCTTGTACATATTGAATCTTTTTATTTATCAACACATGGAGGTGTATGAAGTATGGCATTGGAGGCTATTAATGGAGCTTCATATCGCAATGCGGCAGGGAATGTATCCGGGCCGGAGTTTAAAGCGAATGAGGTTATGATTCAAGAGGCAGGAACAGTCAGCATTAATGTGGCTGATGTTCCGGCTACAGTCAAATCCGGTGGAAGTCAGAGCGATGATACCGGACAGAAGGATCGGTTTGCTTCAGAGAAACAGATCAAGGATGCGATTTTCAGAGCGAACAGCAAGATGAAAAACCACAGAACCAGATGTGAGTTCTCTTATCACGAAGAGACCAAGAGAGTATCCATTAAGGTTCTGGATAAGGATACGGAAGAAGTAATCAAGGAAATTCCGCCCGAAGAGACCCTGGAGATGCTGGAGAAGATATGGGAACTGGCAGGTATCATGATCGACGAGAGAAGATAGTCTGCTGTCTCATGTAGCTAGTGTAGCCCTGACCATAAGCTCGGGGCGCTTCGATAGCAAGGAGGAATAGTATGCCGGTACGATTAAGCGGATTGGTATCCGGAATGGATACAGATACATTGGTCAAGGAATTGATCAATGCACAGAAAATGAAGAATAAAAAGGTATCAGATAAACAGACCTTACTAACCTGGAAGCAGGAAAAATGGAAGGAACTGAATACTAAGCTATACAAGCTATATACAGATGATCTGAACAAAATGCAGCTTCAGGGAAATTATAATACGAGGAAGGTTACCACCTCCCATGACAATATGGTCAGTGCCAGTGCTGAGAATGCAGCTCCGGAGGGGGCTCATACCTTAGTAATCAAGAGCTTGGCAAAGGCCCAGTATGTTACAGGGGGCAAGATCAGTGTAGACGGAAACGGACAAGCCATTCAACCGAATGCATCCACAAAGCTGTCCGATCTGGGAATTACCGAAGGCACTGTAATTACCATGGGTACCTCGAGCAAGCTGAAAACCTTGACGGTTACAGCTGACACCACGATCAAGAGCTTCATAGATACGGCTAAGAAAGCGGGTATGAATGCCAGCTTTGATGCAGCCAAGGGTCAGTTCTTTTTAAGCTCTTCAGAAAGTGGGACAGCCAACAGCTTCCGCCTGTCGGCAGTTGATGGAGTAGGAGCAGATGCGAATGCTCTGCTGAACAAGCTCGGGCTGGATGCCCTGAATGCAGACGGGAGCAAGATGAATCCGAGTTCTGTTACATCTACCCTGGCAGCAGCGACAGACAGCGAAGTGATCTATAATGGAGCCACCATAAAGGGCTCCACCAACACAATTTCAGTGAACGGACTGAATCTGACCCTGAAGGGGGCCGACGAGAATCAGACAATCAGCATTAATGTAACGAAGGATACGCAAGCGGTTTATGATATGGTGAAAACCTTCGTTAAGAACTATAACGCTGTCCTCACAGAGATGAATAAGCTTTATTATGCAGATTCTGCCAGAGGCTATGATCCCTTGTCCGATGACGAGCGAGATGCCATGACAGAGGACCAGATCACCAAATGGGAAACAAAGATCAAGGATTCCATCCTACGCAGGGATACAACCCTGGGCTCTCTGTCTGATATCATGCGGACAACACTGATGTCCAGCATAGATGTTGACGGTAAGAAATACGCTTTATCCAGTTTTGGTATTCAGACTTCTACGGATTACCTTGAACGGGGCTTATTACATATCTTTGGAGACAAGGACGATCCGGTTTATGCAGCGAATGATGATAAGCTGAAAAAGGCCCTGGAGGAAGAGCCTGATAAGGTAGTAGCTGTATTGGCAGGGATATCGAAGAAGCTCTATAATGAGATGTACAATAAGATGAAGTCGATTCCGAATGTGAGAAGTGCCCTGACCTTCTATAATGATAAGCTGATGACCGAAGAGCAGAGGAAGTATTCAAAAGAGATCAAGCTGCAGGAGAAGAAGCTCACCGAATTGGAGACCAAGTATTACAAGCAATTTTCCGCAATGGAGTCCGCTATGTCCAAGATGCAGTCACAGAGCAATCAGCTGGCTGCAATGATGGGGTTGAACACCGGCAGGTAGTAAAGCATTGAAGTTATGGAGGAATAGATATGCAAATGAATGCAGCACTTACATACCAGAACAACAAAGCCAATACGGCTACACCGGCAGAGCTGACGCTGATGCTGTACGAGGGTATGATAAAATTCTGTAATATGGCAATCCTTGGTATTGAAGACCATGATTATAGCAAGGCCAATCTGAATATCGTCAAGGTAGAAAGAATCATAACGCATCTTCGGGCTACCTTGGACTTTAAGTATCCGGTTGCTAAGGATTTTGACAGGGTATACGACTATCTGTATGAGAGATTGGTGCTTGCCAATATACGGAAGGATAAGATGATTCTTGAGGAAGTTCTGGAGCATATCAGAGGAATGCGGGACACCTGGAAGGAAGTCATGAGGCTGGCAAGATAAGCTTGCAGGCCGGAGAGGTAATGCATGGAAGTCAAAACATACATCAATATATTAATTGATTCTTTGCAGAAGAAGGAAGCGATACTGGACCGCTTGATCCGGCTGACCCAGGAGCAGGAAAGAATCATAAGCTCCGAAGCTCCGGATTTGGATGAGCTGGAGAATAGCTTTTCCGAGAAGGAAACCTGCATCACGCAGCTAAATCAACTGGATGAAGGCTTCGAGAAGGTTTATCAGCATGTAAAGGAAGCCTTTGAAGGCGATAGAGAGCAGTTTAAGGATCAGATCCTTAAGCTACAGGAGCTGATCCGATCTGTCACCGAGAAGGGGACCGGACTTCAGGCGCTGGAGCTTAAGAACAGAAACCGCTTCCAGCTCTTCTTTGCCGGCAGGAAGAAGGAAATCAAGAATTTTAAGGTCAGCAGCAGGACAGCAAACAATTACTACAAGAATGCAATGAACCAGCAGTCCGGTGAATCCTTTTTTCTTGACAAAAAAAAATAAATTCTGCTGAAAAGGTATAAAGTTTTATTTAAACTAACCGATATATATTACAAGTAAGATAATATTTCCTCCCCATATCAAAGGAGCGTACGGCCTGAGAGCATAGGAAGGAATATTATTTACTCAAATAATGAGTAGCATGGAAGCTACCAATCATTCAAGGAGGAATATTTTATGATAGTACAACACAATATGTTAGCAGCGAACACCAACAGACAGCTGGGAATTACCAATGGCTTTTTAGCTAAGTCAGCAGAGAAGTTATCATCCGGTTACAGAATTAACCGCGCAGGTGATGACGCAGCAGGACTCTCCATCTCCGAGAAGATGAGAGGACAGATCAGAGGTCTTGATCAGGCTTCTGCCAATGCACAGGACGGTATCTCTTTAATTCAGACGGCAGAAGGTGCTCTTTCCGAGACTCATGCTATTCTGCAGAGAATGAGAGAGTTAGCAGCTCAGGCAGCTAACGATACCAACGTATCCACAGACCGTGAGGCCATCAAGGAAGAGCTGAAGGCTCTGACCAGTGAGGTAACTCGTATTGCTAAGCAGACAGAGTTCAACACCATCAAGTTACTTAGCGGTAAGTTCAGTGGCAAGAACCTGCAGGTAGGCGCTAATAAGGAGCAGAATATCTCCTTCACGATCAATAACATGACAGCATCCGGCTTAAGCATCCAGAACGTATACACCAATGTTTCTTCTTACGCAAATGCTACAAAGCAGTTATCTGTTTTAGACGAAGCGATTAAGACTGTATCTAAGGAGAGATCCAAGCTCGGTGCACTGCAGAACAGATTAGAGCACACTATTACAAATGCAGACAACACTTCCGAGAATTTACAGGCAGCTGAGTCTCGTATCCGTGACGTTGATATGGCTAGGGAAATGGTTTCTTACTCCAAGAACAACATCCTTATGCAGGCCGCACAGTCCATGCTAGCACAGGCGAACCAGTCAACTCAAGGCGTAATTTCGCTGTTACAGTAATTCAGAGCAGAGTATAGCAAGGTGGGGCTGATTTCCAGCCCCACCTTGTTCTTTTCATAACCTTATCCTATCATAGCAGAATGGAGTCCGTATGCTGAAAGAAAAAATAAGATTGATTATCCGGGAAATCGTAGAAGCAACCGATGATCTCTATCAGGAAAAGTTGAATCAGGGATATCAGAAGCTGAACAATACTTTGGGCAATATCATGAATCTGGCGGAGGAGCTGTTTGCTCTAGCGCAGCAGAATCAAATTGTCTTTGATGAACAAAGATACCTTTCAGACCTGAACAATGCCATGCAGGCAATGGAAGATAAGGACAGTGTACTCTTATCCGATATCCTGGTTTATGACTTAGCAGGCCAGTTACTTGAATTAATAGAATAAGGCTGTATCACAGCAGGATGTGGCTAATCGCTTATGGAAAAACTGCCTGTCGGCAGCATGGAGGGTTTTATGAGCTTTTATCAGAGGAATATGAAGGAGATAGAAAGGTCCAAGTCTTATCTCTGCAACAGACTGCAGGAGGAAGCATCCCACACAAAGCCGAATCAGCTAGAGCAGATCGAGATATTACCGACACTGGATGGAGATAGCACTTTAATCATAAAATATCAGGATAAACCTTATCGCCTGAACAGTCAGTATTCTCCCTCCCATGAGGCTGAGCGATGGGTAAAGCAGTTTGAGATGAAAAATATCGGCATCGTAGTAACGATGTTCGGACTGGGGAATGGCGTGTTTGCCAGAGAGCTTTTGAGGAAGCTGGATGGGCAGGGAGTGTTATTTATCTATGAGCCGTGTCCGGAGCTCTTCTTTTTTGTTTTGGAGCATTATGACCTGACAGATATTCTGGGCGCAGGGAATGTCTCCCTTACCGTTGAAGGAATCAATGATACTGAGATCAGAAACCTTTTGCACAATTATGTGGATTGGTTAAATTTAAGATCACAGATCGTCTGCAGCCACCCGCAGTATGCCAATATATTTACAGAAAGTGCCGCAACCTTCACGAAAATTATTCATGACAATAACAATCGGGCTGTGATTAACAAAAATACAGATGTAGCCATCAGCAGCCTCTTGATCAATAATACATTGAAAAATATCAGATTCTTCCTGAACAGCAACTTGGTTATGGACCTGATCGGGAAATTTCCCAAGGAGGTTCCGGCAATCGTCGTAGCAGCCGGTCCTTCTCTTGATAAGAATATCGAGGAACTGAAGCAAGCAAAGGGCAGGGCTGTTATCTTTGCAGTTGATACTGCAATGAAATATCTGCTGGCCCATGATATTCTGCCGGATTTTATCGTTACCCTGGATCCGAAAAAGAACATGGTGCATCTGAAGGACCCGAGATGCAGTCAGATCCCTCTCTTCTGCAGGTTGGATTCCAGACCGGAACACCTTAGAGCCAATCAGAAGAGGATCATTTTCTATAACCTGGAGGGATATGCAAAATCCGTTTATAACAAGCTGGGTAAGGAGACAGGCTATCTGCACTCCGGCGGTTCTGTTGCGACGGGAGCATTCTCTATCTGTGAAACCTTAGGCTTTCAAAGAATCATTCTGGTGGGCCAGGACCTGGCTTATGCGGGAAATGCCACCCATGCCGGAGGAATCACGGTAGATGCCAGTGGTGCAGGCTCTGAGATAGAAATTGTCGAGGATATCTATGGCAATCCGATCAAAACCAGATATGACTGGTATGTATACATTAAGTGGTTCGAGGATGCAGTTTCCCTATTTGAAGGAGAAGAGGTAATCGATGCCACAGAGGGTGGAGCTAAAATTCAAGGTACCACCATCATGACGCTGAAGGATGCGATCAATAAGCACTGTAAGGCAGCGGTTGACTGCAATAACATCCTATCCAATCTGGAGCCTAGCTTAAGCAGGCAGGAGTTACCCTTGCTGATCAGTCAGCTGCAGCAGGATAAGCAGGACCTGGAGCAGATTCCTTCTCTGGCTGAGGAAGCCCTGGTGCTCTGTGACAGGCTGCTCAATAAATACAGCAAGTCCACCGAGGAGACCTCAGGCAGTCAGCTGAACAACCAGAAGCTAAGTAATCTCAATATGACGATCGAAGCAAAGACGGTCTATGAGCTGATTGATTGGGATATCGCAAAGGATACCTCGGACCAGATCTCCAGTCTGTATCAATACTCTGATGACAGCAGGATGGACAAGCTGGCAACCTATGAAAAGGCAAAAGTCATCTACCGGGCCATAAAAGAATCAGCCGGGAGACTGGCACCGCTCTTCACGCAAGGGCTGGAGGAGCTGCTTGCGGAGCTGGAAGCAGTTCCGAAGGAGGAAAGCAACGGATAAACTGCTTGATAACCAAGCAGATGCAATCATGGAATGAGGAGGTAACAGGAGAGGATACACATCCTGTTTCAGCGAAGATGAATATTATAGCAATCATACCAGCCAGAAGCGGCTCTAAATCTGTTCCTCATAAGAATATCAGAAAGCTTGCCGGTAAACCCATGCTGGCATACTCCATTGAGCATGCGCAGAAATCCAAGTATATTAACAGGATCATTCTGAGTACGGACTCTGCTGACTATGCTGCCATTGGAAAAGAATATGGTGCAGAGGTGCCCTTCTTAAGACCGGCAGAGTTTGCTTCGGATACCGCTCTTGATATTGAGGTGTTCTATCATTGCCTTAAGTTTCTACAGGAGCAGGAGGGAATGGTGCCGGATATCGTGGTCCAGCTAAGACCCACCTATCCCATTCGGAATCCTGAGGATATTGATCATATGATAGAGCTGCTGCTTGCAAATGAAGAGGCAGACTCTGTCCGTTCCATTGCGCCTGCCAAGGAGATACCCTATAAGATGTGGCACAGGGATGAACAGGGGCGTCTGTCCCCCCTGATGAAGGATATTCCCGAGGGCTATAATATGCCACGGCAAGCCCTGCCGAAGGTCTACTATCAGAATGCCTGCATCGATGTGGTCAGAGGTAGGGTGATTCTGGAAAAGCGTTCCATGACCGGAACCTGTATCTATGGTTATGAAATGGATAAAAATTATGATATCGATACGGAAGAGGAATTGAAAAGAGCGGAAGCCTATCTGAAGATGTCCGGAGGGGGGAACCGCTTTGTGTTTGATATAGACGGTGTGATTGCCAAACTGCAGCCAAGGAACGAGTATCATCTGGCCGAACCGGACAGGGATATGATTCAAGCCATCAATAAGCTTTATGCCATGGGGAACCGGATCATTCTGCTGACAGCGAGGGGATATGTAACCGGGATCGATTGGAAGGACATAACGGTAAAGCAGCTGAAGGAGTGGGGCTTATGTTATCATGAGCTTCATTTTGGTAAGCCCAATGCCGATTATTATATTGATGATAAGATGATTGATATGAATGATCTGAAGGAGCTTTTGAACTAAGCTTTCGCTTCATTTTGTGTGAAACGCTTTACGGTTCAGCCGACAGCATCATTGACATAACTTTTGCTTGGAGGGGGATATGAATATTGTATTAGTCGAATGGAATACCTTCGGGCAGAAGGATCTGGAGGATACGCTGTTCAGCCTGGGTCATCGGGTAGATAAAATCACATATGTGTATACGGACTTCGAGCAGGATGAGGCCTTTGAAGGGAAGCTGGCTGAGCTGTTGCTGCAGAAGAACTATGACTTTGTGATTTCCTTCAATTATTTTCAAGTCATTTCTAAGGTCTGCAATTCCTTCTGTATCAAGTACATTGCTTGGGTATGGGACAGTCCCCTGCTGACACTGCATTCGAAAACCATATATCATCCTTTGAACTATATTTTTATCTTTGACCGTCATCTTTATTGCCGGATCAAGGAGGAGCTGAAGGCGGACACCGTTTATTATCTGCCCCTGGCAGTAAATGTGGAACGGCTGGACCGGCTTCTTGCCAACGATGAGGGCCGGCAGAGCTACAGCTCGGAGGTCTCCTTTGTCGGTAGCCTCTATGATAAGAAAAGCCTACTTAATGAGATACCTTCGCTTCCGGACTATTTAAAGGGTTATTTTGATGGGATTATGAGAGCGCAGATGAAGATCTACGGCTATAACTTCATCAGAGAGCTGCTGACGGATGAGATCATGGAGCTCTTGAACCGATCTATCACGATCAATCCCGGAGCATATTACATCGGAGATGTAAGGGATATCTTCGCAGACCGTTTTCTGAACACCAAAATTACCGGCATGGAGCGACGGAGAATGCTGGAGCTTTTATCCCGGTATTTTAACGTAACGATCTATACGGACAGTGACAGCTCAGAGCTGGAGTATGTGGTCAACAAGGGATATATTGATTACCTTAGGGAGATGCCTAAGGTATTTCGCAGCAGTAAAATCAACCTGAACTTTACGGTACGTACCATAAAGTCCGGTATTCCTCTCCGGGTCTTTGACATCCTGGGTGCAGGAGGCTTTCTGATCACAAATTACCAGGAGGACTTGGCGGAATACTTTACAATCGGTGAGGATCTGGTGGTATATGAGAATGAAGAGGACTTAATCAATAAGGTCTCCTATTATCTGCAGCATGAAGAGGAACGCATAAGAATAGCGGAAAACGGTTATCGTAAGGTGAAGCAGTATCATACCTATAGGATCAGACTGCAGGAAATGCTTGATATCGCGTCTGGCCTTGCTTTACCGAAATTGTCATCGGAACCTTCGGCTGATCAGGCTTTCACATATGAACAAGATGCCTCCTGTCTGATTCAAACCCTGGATCGGTGTATCAGGGAAGGGCGGATGGAGGAGGTCAAGGCATCGTACTATTCCTTCCGAAGAAGCTATCCGGAGCACATGCCGAACAGGATGCTCTCGGATCTGGATCGGATGCTGCGAATCAGCGCTTATGAAGCAAAACGGCAGCAGAGGACCCTCTTCTATAAGGCCGGAAGCCTGGAAGAGGCCTGGAAGCGCTATGATGGGATCAGAAGCCGGATCATGGAGCTGGAAACGGCAGAGCAGGAAGAAGCCTTAATCCGATATGTGACAGAGAACAGAATATCCTATACGGCGATAGAGTTTGTGATTACAGAGTATAGTAGAGATCCGGTCAAAGTGCTGAATCGGGTTGCCGGGATCTTTCTTCAGGCCGGCAGAAGAGAGCTGGTACTGCCCTTCCTGTCCACAGCCATCGAGCTGGAGCCGGAGAATAAGGATACCCTCTATCTTCTTGCCCTCATTCTGTACCAACTGGGAGAGTATGAGATGGCATGGGAGTATATCGAAGCTATCTCTGATCCGGCTCCGGAGGTGATGGAGCTGAAGGAAAGGATTCACCACGGATACCGCCCTCCTGTCCCCGACTAAGCCGGTGCTGTAAGGGCAGATGAGTCACAATAGCATAAGACCGCAAGAAAAGAGGAAAAGATGATTTCCTCTTTTTTTCTTCTTATATATTTGATAGAAAAAGTCGATAAATAATATAACAAGTATCACAGGCGATTTGTAGGCGATTTGTAGGGCAGCAATAAATCTGTTATTCAGTCGAAAGATATGTTATAGTAGAGCTAGGATAAGAATCATGAGAGAATCCGTAATTAATTCATTGTTTTTCACCAGCTTCAGCCATACATTGTTGACCAAGAATATGGAGGGATCGGATATGAAGGATACAAAGCACATCTATGACGACCTATTTATCTTTGAAATGGCGAACAGTCATCAGGGTAGTGTAGATCATGGGATAGACATCATCCATGCGATGAGTAGGATAACAAGAAAATACAACATTAAGGCAGCAGTCAAGCTGCAGTTCAGAAATCTGGATAGCTTTGTTCATCCGGACTATGTGAACCGTACGGATGTGAAGCACATTCCCAGGTTTATGAGCACCCGATTAAGCTTTGACCAGTTCAGTCAGCTGGTGGATACCATCCATGAGGAGGGAATGCTTGCCATGAGTACTCCCTTTGATGAGGATAGTGTGGACTGGTGCATGGATATGGGGATTGATATCATTAAGGTGGCCAGCTGCAGTGCTCTGGATTGGCCTCTGCTGACTAAGATCGCCTTCACCCATAAGCCGCTAATAATTTCCACCGGCGGTAAAACCCTTTCTGACATTGATAAAATCTATAACTTCTTTACTCATAAGGGCTGTGAGTTTGCCTTTCTTCATTGTGTGGCTGAATATCCGGCACCGATGGAGCATCTTCAGCTGGATTTCATAGACAGGATGAACCGCCGGTATCCGGAAGTAACCATCGGATATTCCGGTCACGAGGATCCGGATCATCATATCGTATCTATGCTGGCCATGGCTAAGGGTGCCAGAATCTTCGAACGGCATGTCGGCTTACCCACAGAAAGCATCAAGCTGAACTCCTATTCCATGAATCCCGAGCAGGCGGACCATTGGGTCAAGGCTGTCCTGGATGCAAGAATGATCTGTGAAATCAAGAAGGGGGATACCAAATACATCAGTCAGGAGGAGTTAGACTCCTTGAATTCCCTGATGCGCGGTGTCTATGTGAAGAAGGATGTAAGGCAGGGACAAGCACTCATGGCGGAGGATGTATTCTTTGCCATGCCCTGTCATGAGCGTCAGATGAGCAGTGGCGAATTCACGGAGGGGATCATCGCTTCGAAGGATTATAAAGCAAATGAAGAGCTTCAGGAGAAGAAGCCGGTCACAGACATCGGCTTGGTGCGAAATGTGGTCCATGATGCCAAGGGTATGCTTTATGAGGCGGGAATCGCTCTCGGCAAGGACTTTGAGGTGGAATTGTCCCACCATTACGGTATGAAGCATTTCAGACAATTCGGAGCCATCATCATCAGCATCATCAACCGGGAATACTGTAAGAAGCTCCTGGTCATCCTGCCGGGACAGAAGCACCCGGTACATATGCATAAGGTAAAGGAAGAGACCTTCCAGCTGCTCTACGGAGATTTACTGATCAATATTGAGGGAAAGGAACGCAGCTTAAAGCCGGGTGACATCCAGACGGTCTTAAGGGGAGAAAAGCATTCCTTCACCTCTGTCAGAGGAGCAATCTTCGAAGAAATATCGACCACTCATGTTACCAATGATTCCTACTATGACGATCTCAAGATCAGAAGCCTGGACCCAATTGAGAGAAAGACGATACTGAAGACATGGTAAGAAGGGTTGAAAGGAAAAAGAGCTTCAAGGTGTGAATGCGATGAAGATCATGAAAGAAATCAGATATTGGAGCCAAGGCTTGTTATTACCGATTTACTGGCTGTCCTATGCTTTCCCCAGGAATAAGAAGCTATGGCTGTGCGGCAGCAGCTTCGGGAAAAGATTTGCGGACAACCCCAAGTACCTGTATCTTTACCTAAGCCAGTACCGGAAGGAGCAGGTCAGGGTTCTCTGGATCAGTAAGGATAAAGGGATCGTGGATCTCTTAAGAGATAACGGCTACCTCGCATATCATAATCGCTCCCTGCGCGGTATCTGGGCCTGCTTAAGAGCCGGTGTCTATCTCTATGATAATTATTCAAAGGATATCTCCTTCTGGCTTTCCGGAGGAGCCCTGAAGGTCAATCTATGGCATGGAGTCGGGAATAAGAAGATTAATTATGATAACCGCTTTGATAGGGTCAGGCACCCGAAGAACCGTTGGGAGAGCTTTCGGACCTATCTAAGAAGACTGTCGGACGAAAAGCCTTATCACTATACACTGGCCACCTCACCGGTGAAGAAGAAGATATTTGCTTCAGCCTTTCGGACCGGAGAGGACCATATCATTGAGGACGGGTTGCCGAGAAATGATGTCCTCCTGCACTCCGATATTCAGAATCTGTATACTGAGCAGGAGCAAGCATTACTGAAGAGAATTACGGACTGGAAGCAGCAGGAGCTTACCATCAGCTGCTATATGCCTACCTTTCGGAAATCAGAGACAAAATTCTTTGATGTCGTCGACCTTCAGCGCCTGAATGATTTCCTTCATAAGGAGCATATGATGCTCTTAATGAAGCTTCATCCGAAATCGGCTTTAAAGCATAGGTTTGAGGAGCTTGCCTATCCCAATATTCTGGTGGTTGACCCCGAGGTCGACCCCTACACCTTTTTAAAGCATGTGGAGCTTCTCATTACGGATTACTCCTCCATCTATACGGACTTCATGCTTTTGGACCGTCCGGTGGTGGGCTTCTATTATGACTACGAGCTTTATTCAACCGAGACCAGGGACTGCTACTTTGATTTCGATGAATATATGCCGGAGCTTAAGGCAAAAGACATGGAAGAGCTGACGAAGGCGATCCGTCAGGTAAGGAAGGAAGATATCTGCAGGGAGAAGCGGAGAAAGTCCAGGGACATGATGTTTTCCAAGCAGGATGGAAGGGCATGCAGCAGTATATATGAAAAGATACAAAAAATCCTGGAGACCAGATAAGAGGGGGAAGAAGCATGAACATCGCATTGTTAACTGCAGCCGGCAACGGCAGCAGGATGCATCAGGATATCCCGAAGCAGTTTATCCATATTAATAATAAGCCGCTGATTATTTATACCCTGGAAGCGTTTCAGGGCCACCCCAGTATCGATGCGATCCTGGTGGTCGGTTTATCGGGTTGGATCGAGATTCTCTGGGCCTATGCAAAGCAGTTCAATATCGATAAATTAAAATGGGTGGTTCCCGGTGGTGAGACCAGCCAGGAATCCATCTATAACGGAATTATGGAGCTGAAAAAGCACTGCAGTCCGCAGGATGCGATTATGATCCATGATGGCAACAGGGCCTTTGTAACGGAGGAGATTATATCGGACAGTCTGGTCAAGTATGCCCTCTACCAAAGTGCCGTAGCTGCAATTCCATGTACGGAAGCGGTCTTTCGGAGTGATGACGGAACAAGCTCCAAGAGCAGCATACCGAGAGAACAGCTATACCGAACCCAGACGCCGCATACCTATTCCTTGGAGAAGCTGTTATGGGCCCATGAGCAGGCAGGAGAGAAGGGCATAAGGAATACCATAGCCACCTGCGATCTCATGTGCCAGTTGGGTGAGACCATCTGTTTTTCCAAGGGCTCCGAAAAGAATATTAAAATTACTACGGTAGATGATATTGAGATATTCCAGGCCTTGTTGGCATCGAAGAAGGAAAGCTGGATAAAATAGGAGTGGGGTTATGTATAAGAGCAAGGTTTATAAGGAGGATCTGGAACGAATCTGCAAGGAGAAGCTTCCCTATGAACTGTTAAAGGGAAAAACTGTCCTGATCACCGGAGCGAACGGCCTGATCGGTTCCTGCATAACAGATGTCCTTCTGGAGCTGAACAGAAGCTTTCAATATGATATCGAGATTCTGGCACTGTGCAGAAACAGGGAGAAGGCGGAGAAGAGGTTCGGACCTTACTTGGCACAGAATTATTTCACCCTGGTTCACGGAGATGTGACCCAGCCCCTTCCGATCAAGAAAAAAATCGACTACATCATCCATGCTGCCAGCAATGCCCATCCTCTTGCTTATGCGGCAGAGCCCGTAGAAACAATGAAGGCAAATATCTTAGGGATCATCCACTTATTGGAACATGGAAAAGCCTATGGGCTTCAGAGACTGCTCTTCCTCTCCAGCAGTGAGATCTATGGAGACAATATCCATCATCTGTCCGGCTTTCAAGAGGAAGAGCTTGGGTACCTCAACAGCATGAGTGACAGAGCCTGTTACCCGGAGAGCAAACGGGCAGCGGAAGCCTTATGTGTAAGCTATGCCAGAGAATATCAGCTGGATACGGTGGTAGCCAGACCCGGATATATCTACGGCATTACCATGAATGAAGACAACAGCAGGGCAGATATTCAGTTCGTCAGACGAGCGATGGAGGGCAAGGACATCATCATGAAGAGCAGGGGAAGTCAGCTGCGATCCTATTGCTACTTGTCGGATGCAGTGACTGCCCTCTTCTATATCCTCTTGCAGGGCAAGAGCCGTGAGGCTTATAACATAGCAAATAAGGACTGCAATGTCACGATCTCGGAATTTGCCCATACCTTAGCGGCAGAGGCAGGTGTGAAGGTAGTCTATGATCAGCCGAAGGAGCTGGAGCAGCAGGGATATACCAGGGTCATGAATTCTGTATTGAATGCAGACAAGCTGTCAGCCCTCGGATGGGAAGCAAAGATTGATTTGAAGACAGGGATACACCGACTGCTGCAGGGACTGACAGAGTAAGAGCGATCAGGATATCATATTCTAAGATAAAGGCGGATCAAAGGGATGAAAGAAATCGGAATCGTTATCTGTAATTATAATAAGGCAGATTACATCGTAAACTGCATACGGTCAGTGCTTGAATCATCCATACAGAATTTTGATGTGTATGTGGTCGATAATGCCTCCACGGATGCTTCTGTCGAACGAATCAGGGAAGAATTCGGCACACAGGTGACCCTGCTGGTCAACAGTGAAAACAAAGGCGGTTCGGGTGGCTTCAATACCGGTCTCAGGGAGGTCCTGAAGCAGGATTATCAATACCTGGTCCTCTTTGATAATGATATTATCGTGGACAAATATGCCATCGAAGAGCTGTACCGCTTCCTGGAGACCCATGAAGAGGTCGGTATGGTCGGCTCCAAGGTTTATTTTATGGACTACCCGGATCGGATCTGGGGCTATGGCAGTAGAATCAACTTTGATAAATATGTGCAGGAAGATCATTTTAAGAACTGTACCGACGGGGATAACATACCCGATCTGCTCTACTGTGATTATGTGGCAGCCTGCTCCCTCATGGCAAGGACAGAGGCTGTGAGAAGAGTCGGAATCATGCCGGAGGAGAACTTCATCTATTGGGATGATATGGAGTGGGGCTACCGCTTCAATCAGGCCGGCTATCAGGTAGCAGTATGGGGAAAGTCTAAGATCTGGCATAAGGCAGGGGGAAGAAATGCCGGAGATACCTTTATCAATTACTACATGTGGAGAAACAGGATACGTTTCTTCTTAAAGGTATTACCCGAGGAGAAAAAGGAGCATTTTGCGGAGGTCATCCTATCGGATCTCTATCGCTTAATATACAGCTGTAACCTGAAAGGGGAAAGCAATATCATCAAATCCGTTATGTACGCCTTTGATGATGCCATCCATGGCATTACAGGCAAGGCTGCCGATTATAAGATACTGAAAAGAAATGCCAAGGAAGATAGGATCATTCAGTTCCTTGGGGCTGCAAAGAGTGTAGTGGTCCTCTTCAACGGGGACTATGAGGGTCTTGGAAATATTGTGCGTAAGCTGAAGTCGGCAGCAGCCTTGGATACGATTGCAATCAGTATGGCGGCTTGCGATCTGCCGCCGGAGGAGGTCGCAGGTCAATTTCCGGATTGCAGGGTCGTAGCCTCTTATGAGCCGGAGCAATTTGATTATCATATGAAGATGTGTGACCATATCTTTAATGTCAGTGTATCGATGGAAGTAGATGTCTATGTGGACCCCTGGTGCAATATCATCGGCAGCAGGGAGGATATGGCTTATTGCTATAATTTTCAGATGGCAAAGGAGGTCTTTATCCTTTGTATGAAGGGCTTGCTCACAGGCAGTGAATAGTACAGCGATGAATGGGATCGGGAAGACCTGCCAATCAGGCAGGTAACATCATTTGGCGAGGTGCGTATGAAATCAGTCGGTATCGTAATCTGCAATTATAATAAAAGAAGCTATGTGATGGACTGTATCAGGTCTGTTCTGGACTCCTCCTTTCAGGATATGGATGTGTACGTGGTGGATAATGCCTCCACGGATGATTCGGTGGAGCAGATACGGAACAGCTATCAGGACAAGGTCACCCTTCTGGTGAATGAGGAGAACCTGGGAGGCTCGGGAGGCTTTAATACGGGACTTAGGGCAGTGCTTAAGAAGGAATACCGATATCTGATGTGCGTCGATAATGATATCCTGATGGACAAGCATAATATCGAGTACCTCTATCACTTTCTGGAGGAGCATCCGGAGGTCGGGATGGTCGGCTCTAAGATCTGTCGTATGGATCATCCGGATCGGCTGCAGGAGCTGGGAGCTGACATCGTCTTTGAGAAAAGCTATATCAAGCCTCATTTTCAGGATTACCCGGATAATAATGAACTGCCGGAGGTACAGTACTGTGATTATGTACCTGCCTGTTCTCTTATGGTCAGAACCTCTGCCGTAAAGGAAATCGGAGTTTTGCCGGAAGAGAATTTTATCTACTGGGATGACATGGAGTGGGGCTATCGGTTTCGTTTACGGGGCTATCAGGTGGCAGCCTACGCCAAGGCCAAGGTGTATCATGCCATGGGAACGAATTCCGGAACGAATTACTTCTCCACCTATTATTTCTGGAGGAACAGAATACGGTTCTTTGCCCGTTATACACCCAAGGACAAAAGGGAGGCCATGCTGAATTCCTTATTGGAGAATCTCTTCCAGACCTTCTACGGAAGCTTATATAAGAAGAAGCAAAACCAGCTGAAGGTAATGGTTTATGCGGTCGAGGATGCCCTGCGGGGCTGCCTGGGTAAGGCAGAAGGCAATAAAATTCTGGACAAGGATACGGTCGAGAACCGAATAAAAAAGCTGATAACCGGGAAGAAAAAGATATTGATAGACTTTGACGGAAATCATAAGTCTCTGCAAAATATCTTAAGCAAGGCCGAAGGACAAGAGGTGGAGATCACCATAGCCGGCAGCCGGACAGAGGAGCTGCAGCAGGAAGTGCAAAAGTACCGGCTGGCAGCCTCCTACAGGGTACAGGATTATGATCTCTGCTTTAAAATGTGTGAGCATGTGTCAAAGGTAGAGGATACCTCGCTGGAGGTAGTCTATATTGACGGTTATGAGAACCTGCTGGCGGAACAGGAGGATATCCTGCATTTCAGTAATTTAAGCTATAACTATAAATTATTTGATAGTATTTATAGGGTATTGCTGGTAAAATTAATGGATGAGATTAACCAGGGATAGGAGAGCGGAATATGAAGTATGATTATTTGGTAGTTGGAAGCGGACTGTTTGGTGCTGTGTTTGCGCATGAGCTGAAGAAAAAGGGCTTAAGATGTCTGGTCATTGACAAAAGGAATCATGTCGGAGGAAATATCTATACCGAGAATCAAGAGGGTATCAATATCCATAAGTACGGAGCCCATATTTTCCATACCTCAAATAAGAAAATCTGGGACTATGTAAATCAATTTGCCGATTTCAATCATTATATCAACTCCCCGATTGCCTCTTACAAGGATGAACTTTATAACCTGCCCTTTAATATGAATACCTTCAGCAGGCTATGGGGCATTAAGACACCGGATGAGGCAAAGCAGAAGATCAAAGAGCAGATAGAGAGCCTGAATATCACAGATCCGCAGAATCTGGAGGAGCAGGCCTTGTCCCTGGTAGGACGGGATGTATATGAGAAGCTGATCAAGGGCTATACGGAGAAGCAGTGGGGCAGAGATTGTACGGAGCTGCCGGCCTTTATCATTAAGCGTCTCCCGCTTCGTTTCACCTATGACAACAATTACTTTAATGACAGATACCAGGGCATCCCGATCGGAGGTTATACACAGATCATTGAGAAGCTCTTGGCCGGAGTGGACCTGCTGCTCAACACGGAATACAAGGAGTTCATAAAGAACAATGAGGATGTGGCACCTAAGACCCTCTACACCGGACCCATCGATGAGTACTATGATTACTGTCTCGGACCTCTGGAATACAGGTCTCTGCGCTTTGAACATGAATGGCCGGCCTGCAGCAACTATCAGGGAAATGCCGTAGTGAATTATACAGAGCGGGAAGTACCCTATACCAGGATCATCGAACACAAGCATTTTGAATTCGGGACACAGGAGAAAACAATCATTACTAAGGAATATCCTTCCTCCTGGGAGCCGGGACAGGAGCCCTACTATCCGGTTAACTCCTCCGGTAACAACGAATTGTATCTGAAGTATAAGGAGCTGGCTGACCGGGAAGAGAAGATCATCTTCGGAGGCAGGCTCGGCAGCTATAAATATTATGACATGGACAAGGTGATTGAAGCAGCTTTCGCTACGGCAGAGAAAGAGATCAATGAAAAATACCAATAGAGAGGATGAAGGAATATGAAGAAAGTATTCAAATTTGTGATCACATTATTATCAGGTGCAGCGCTCGGCTTTACCCTATGTAAGAGGTTTTTCAAGGCTGCTCCGAAGGATGATGCCAATGACAAGGTGGAGAAGTTCAAAGGCTATTATAATCTTTTGAACCAATGGCTGACCCTGAAGCAGGAAGGAAAGACCCTGGAACAGTATTTTATGGATAATCAATATAAGACAGTGGCAATCTACGGGATGGGCGAGCTGGGCAAGCGCCTCTATGACGATTTATCAGGTTCGGCAGCTGTTCAGATCAAGTATGCCCTGGATAAGAATGCCGGGGAGATCTATAAGGATATTGATGTAAAGGCCATCGATGAGGAGCTGGAGGAAGTGGATGCCATCATCGTTACTGCAACCTTTGCTTTCAATGAGATAGCAAGCAACCTAAGTGAAAGCTTCCGGTGTCCCATTGTTTCGCTGGAAGACATCGTATTTGAGGTATAAGCATGAGAAATTTGAAGTTGGCGGTCAGCGATAAAAAGCTGTTTGATTTCTATCGGGAGAAATATCCGCAGATCCATAAGGTCAATTCCTATCTGGCAGCTGACTATTATAAGCTGTTGGAAGCGGATCAGTATGGGGCAGCCTTCCGAGCCTTATGTAATCATGTCCATATCAGGCTAGAAAACAGTTACTTCATACAGTTCTTTGATTTCAGGTATGTGAACCGGGCAGGCACCAATGTGAAGCTGAGTAACATTACCCTGAATTACGAGAAGCTCTTACAGAACGGTCTGGAAGGCTTAAAGTATTCCAAGCAGAGCGAAATCAGGAATCAGAAATTCTGTAAGGACTATAATGATGTGATAGAGGGCATGATGGATCTGTCAAGACGGGTCGTAAAAAAATTACGATTACAGAAGCCATTGGATTATGAGAAAAAAATTCAATGGTTTGATAGCATGTGCAATCAAAAGGCGCTTCACTTTGACGAAGCCATCCAGAGAATCCTCTTCCTGAATCAGATAGCCTGGCAGACAGGGCATAAGCTGATTGGTCTGGGGTCCTTGGACAGCGTGTTATGGAGCTTTTATGAAGCGGATCTCAAAGCCGGCCTCCTGACTCCCAAGGCTGCCTTTAAAAGTATCGTGGAGTTCTATCGGCTCCTCCATAAGAATTTCTGGTTCAAGAGCGGAGAGCTGGTGGGAGATACAGGGCAGATCATCGTACTGGGAAAGACTGATACTAACGGAGCTTATCATTCGAATCAGTTGACCTATTTATTCATTAAGGCCATGAAGTATGTTCAGCTGCCGGATCCGAAGGTGCTGCTTCGAGTCAGCAGTAAGACACCAAAGAAGCTGCTTGCCTGTGCGGTAGACTGTATAGCGACAGGGGTCGGTATGCCGCTCCTATCCAATGATGATCAGGTAATTCCCAGACTGGTCGCATTCGGAATTGAGAAGGAGGATGCCTGTAACTATACGACCTCGGCTTGCTGGGAGCCCCTGATCGGCGGCAAGTCCTCTGATAACAATAACATCTACTGTCTGAATTACATGGAGCCCTTGGACAAGCTGGTGAAGAAGGAGAATTTAGACAGGATAGAAAGCTTTGATCAGCTGTTGGACCTGTATTTCAAGCATCTTAAGGTCTACATCAGCCGTATATTGATTGAGCTGAAGAAAATCAAATATGAATATGATCCCTTTATGTCCGCATTCATTGATGGCTGTTATGAAGCGCAATGTGATGTCTCCAGAGGAGGAGCAATATATAATCACTTTGGAATCACTACCGTCGGCTTAAGTAATACAATCAATGCCTTCATCAATATCAAAAGCCTGGTATTTGAGCAGAAAAGGATCAGCTTATCGGGTCTGAAGAGAAAGCTCAATCAGAATTTTGAGGATCTGCCGGAATATAAAGAGGTGCTGAAGAGCCAGAGTCCCAGATATGGAGACGATGATGAGGAAATCATCAGCCTGGTCAACAGGATTACTAAGTTTACGACAGAAGAAACGATAGAATTTCGGAATTATCTGGGCGGAAAGCTGAAGTTCGGACTTAGCTCACCGGCTTATATCTCCATGTCCAAGGACTTTCCCGCTTCCTTGGACGGAAGAGTAAACGGCGAGGCCTTTGCCGTTCATATTTCCTCCGAAAGACAAAACGGTTACACCCATTTGGTGAACTTCGCTTCCCGGCTTGATTATGCGGAAAACCGTTTTAACGGGAATGTCGTTGACTTTATGATTATACCTGATTTTATCAGAAACAATGCTGATAAATTTACAGCTTTTCTGATGGCAGGTATTCAGGCAGGCTTTTATCAGATGCAGCTGAATGTGATCAGCAGTGAGATTCTGATCAAGGCCAAGGAGAATCCCAAGGAGTTCCCGAACCTGATTGTGAGAGTGTGGGGATTTAGTGCTTACTTCAATGATTTACCCGAGGAATACAAGGATGTGTTAATCGAAAGAGCTTTACATAACGAAGGACGAAACCAATAATGGGGAGGGAATTTCATGAAATCGGTAGGTATTTTTATTTGCAATTACAATAAACGCGAGTTTGTTGTGAACTGTATCAAGTCAATTTTGAACCAGAGCTTCCAGGATTTTGATCTATATGTCATTGATAATGCTTCACAGGATGACTCTGTGGAGGTGATCAGAAGGGAATTTGGGGACAAGGTCAACCTGATCGTCAATGCAGAGAACCTTGGCGGAAGCGGAGGCTTTAATACCGGACTCCGCAAGGGTCTGGCAGTAGGCTATCCTTATTTAATGCTGGTGGATAATGATGTCGTTATGGATCAGGATGCAGTGCAGAGCCTGTATGATTTCATGAAGGAGCATCCGGAGGTCGGTGTTGGCGGAGCCAAGATACTTAGAATGGACATTCCCGACATGATACAAGACTTGGGAGCCATGATAACCTTTGATAATTACTTTGTTAAGCCATGCTTTGGAGGAGAAAGGGACAGAGAGGACCTGCCCGAAATCAAGTATTGTGATTATGTGTCTGCCTGCACCCTGATGGCAAGGAGAGAAGCTGTCGAGCAGGTGGGAGTCATGCCCGAGGATAACTTTATCTATTGGGATGATATGGAGTGGGGTTATATGTTCAACAGGGCAGGGTATAAGGTGGCTGCCTGTAACAAGGCCAAGGTATGGCACCGGCATACCATAGCGAATCCTACGAATACCTTTGTCAGATACTACATGAACCGGAACAGGATCAACTTCTTCGCAAAAGCTCTTCCTGAGGAGGCTCTGGAGACCTTTATTGACTATATTCTGAATGAAAGCTTCAGAGAATTGTATGGAAGCCACTACAAGAATAAAGTCAATCTGATCAAATCCTCCATGTATGCTTTGGATGATGCGATCCATAGGACCAGGGGTAAGGCAGATCCCTACAAGATCCTGCCCAAGGACGAGGCTGAGGATTGCATGGTACCGCTCCTGAAGGGTGTGAATACCATCGGCATCCGCTTCATCGATCAGTATGATCCGCAAAGAGAGGATGTAAAATATTATAATCTGATTGAAATTCTATGCCGTATCAGAAAGCTTAGTCCGGACAGCAGCATTACGGTCTCTGTCAAGGATAGCAGCGACAGGTCAGAAACAGTCATGGAGAAAGTCGATTTCCTTAAAGCTGAGAAGGATGATTGGATGAACTATATCCGGAACATTCATTATGTAGATGACTTTAATGGGGATCAGGACCTGCTGCTGCAGATGTGCGAGCATGTGAATAAGGTTACGGATAAGATACTCCCGGTAGTATATATAGATAAATGGTGTAATTATATCGCATCTGAAAAGGACTATCTGTATTTTGCCAATTACAATAACAGCAGAGAATTCTTCTTCCAATTATATAAACCCTTATTTGTAGAAGGGGTTAAGAAAATCAGAGAGGCGAATCAATAGGGATATGGGAATCAATGTGACCAACATACAGAGGTTCTGTGTCAGTGACGGGCCAGGTATCCGAACAACCGTATTTTTAAAGGGCTGTAACCTGCACTGTCCCTGGTGCTCTAATCCGGAGAACATCAGTCTCAAGAAGCAGTATTACTATAATGAGGCGAAATGTATCAAGAAGAATGGCTCCTGTAGCTTGCTGAAGGACTGCATCATCCTGACGGATAAAGAGAAGCTGCTTCAGGCAGATCCCGATAAGGAGCAGTATCATTGCCCGATCCATGCGATCGGTGTTTATGGTAAAAGCTATCGGGCAGAGGAGCTTTATCAGGAGCTTATGAAGGACCGGCTGTATTGGGGAAGTGACGGAGGAGTGACCTTCTCCGGCGGAGAACCCTTACTTCAAATCAAGGAGCTGGCAGAGCTACTGACCATGCTGAGTGCAGACGGGGTACATCTGACTGCAGAGACAGCCTTACAGGTCAGGGAGGAGCTGGCAGAAACAGCCGGAGACCATTTTGATCTCTTCTATGTTGACATAAAAATTCTGGATCAGGAGAGAAGCAGGAGAATACTAGGGGGAAACCCGGAGGCATATCTTCGAAACCTGGAGCTATTGCATCAAAGGAAGAAGAAGGTGATCTTCCGTTTTCCCTGCAGTGCCGAATATACCTCAGATGAGCAGAATATCCATGCAGTTATTGAATTGTTGCAGAAGTATAAGCAGTATCCCGTTGAGATATTCAGGCTGCATCGACTTGGAAGCAGCAAATATAAGGCCCTGGGTATGACGGAAGCAGACTATCAGCCGGTCGGTGACAGAAGGCTGGAGGAGCTGGCAGCCACCATGGCAGCGGCAGGAATACAGGTAACAATCATATCAGTATAGTTCATAGGAGGAAGCATGATCAGTGTTATTATTCCGGTATACAATGTAACAGATTATATCGATCGATGCCTAAGCTCTGTGGTAAATCAGACCTACAGGGAGATCGAGATTATTCTTGTGAATGACGGATCTAATGATGGGACTGAAATCAAGTGCAGATTATGGGCAGAGAGTGACAGCAGAATCAAATTAATCAATAAGAAGAACGAGGGACAGGGAACTGCCAGAAATCTGGCCTTAAGTATGGCAACCGGAGAGTATGTGGCCTTCATTGACGGGGATGACTGGTGGGACCTAAACCTCTTACAAAGGACCTATGACTGCATCCGCAGGCATGATGCCGAGGTGGTGGTGTTCGATATGAATATCATCCACTTTGATGTATTTGAAAGGGCAGTTACATCGAATGCTGTTGTCAAGAATCAATGTACGATAGAAGAGGTATCCAGCCTGGAAGAGGACCACTCCTTACTGTATAAGCTTTCAGGATGCTTATGGGATAAGCTCTGGAAGAGAAGTCTGATCACTTCCGCAGAGATCCTGATGCCGAACCATCCCTTCGAAGATGAGTATGTCGTTTCTAAGCTGCTGATCAAAGCCAAAAGAATCTGTCAGCTGCGGGAAGCCCTATATTACTATTATCAGCGGGCGGGCAGTACCATGTTTCAAAAAAGAAGCATTGAAGGTCTGCAGAAAGCCTTTCTAAAGCTGAAGTCGGATCTGGCCGATCAGGGTATTCTGGATCCATATTATGATGTTCTGCGGGGGAAAGCGATCATTATCTATCAGAATCTCCTCAGATATCTTATGGGGAGCTGCAGCAGAGATGAGTTTGATGCCTGTATACAGGAGGCCCAGGACTATATAGAGAGGAACTTCCCGGAGAAGGACCGGATCCCATCTACGAAGCTGCTTCTATGGGGCAGCTATAATCTGAGAGCAATCGCAAGGAAAATCGCAACTGGCTATAAAGGCTTCGATCTTCACTATTCCGGCAGCAGTATCCTAAGTGCCGCTGCTCCGAAGGAGACAGACTATGAGGTTGAAGCTGACAATGCCTTCAGAAGAGACAGGATGCTGTCGGATCTGAACAAGTCCTTTCTCGCTTCCTCAGCTTCCATGAAGAAGATGGATTTTGTCCTGATCGATCTTCTGGAGGAACGCCTTGATCTTCTGAAATGCCGGCATACCTATTATACCGCTACGGATGAAATCAAGGAGTATTTTGAGCAGCAAGGCAAGGGCTATGAACTGATCAGCCGTATGGATATAGAGCTTGAGGAATGGAAGAGGGCTGCAGACCGGTTCATTGAGGTTCTGAAAACCAACTTTCAACCCTCCGGGATTATCCTGGTCAAAAATAAAATGGCCCTGTATCAGCAGCTTTACGGGAAGATTGCAGGAGCCTTTCATCACGACGAGCAGGGAAAGATCCTGATGGATCGGTATGCACAGGTGATATTACGCAAAAGAGTGAGAGAATATCTTTACTTTTGGAATGAGAGGGAGGAGAAGCAATACTTTGCTGCTTCCCATGAAATCACGAGGCAAAATCACAGACTGGACAGCTATTATGATTATTTCATCGAGCAGCTGCCGGGTCTGAAGGTCATAGAAGTGGAGCCTGTTCTTCGCTTTACGGATACAAAATTCATGTACGGGGCCTATCCCTATTATTATAATGATGCCTATTATTATGCGGCTGCAGATCAGATTAAGGAATATATCCTAAGTCAGGGGATACAGGAATAGTACGAAACAGAGGGGAGGGGTAAGGGATGAAGGTAGGCATAATAACATTTCATAAAGCAATCAATTATGGGGCAGTACTGCAAGCCTATGCCTTATCAAATGTTGTCCGGTCCATGGGCTATGAATGTGAGCTGATTGATTATATCACGGAATCCCATGAAGAAGAGTATAAACCCAAAGCAAAGAAGAAGCTTAGGGATTACCTGGTGCCTCAGCAGAATCAGGAACGATATGACAAGTTCATGGAGTTCATCAGGCACAAGCTGGTATTAAGCTCCCACAAGTACTATAAGGCCCAGGATTTTAAGAAGCACTTCCCTGATTGTGATGTCTTTATTGCCGGCAGTGACCAAATCTGGAATACAAGGTTCGTGGAGAATAAGAGAGTCACGGACATCTATTTCTTAGGTATGCCGGAGTTCAAGTGTAAGATCGCTTACGCACCGAGCCTGGGAGCATCGGAAGAAAAGGAACTAAGAAAGTATGAGAAATTTCTGCAGGAGTTCCGCTTTATCTTTATGAGGGAAGAGGCAGGACGAAGTCTGATGGCCAGGCTTTTGAAGAGAAACGATATCCAATGTGCTCTGGATCCTACCTTCCTCTTACAGCCTGCCGATTGGGCCAAGCTATCGAAGAGGAGATATACCGGCAAGCCCTATATGCTGTTCTATGCGGTGAACAAGGATGACTCTGTTATCATCGCAAAGAAATTGGCTGCCAAGTGGAAGCTGAAGATGATTGTGATCTCCTATCTGGATTTTTACTGGGGGAGAAATATCATCAACTGCATGAATGCCGGTCCAGAAGAGTTTCTTGATTTGATCAGGAATGCAGAACTGGTCTGCACGACCTCCTTCCATGCCACCGCCTTCTCCATCATTATGGAAAGACCCTTTTATTGCATAGAAAAAAATAAACATGATGCCAGAAAAATCAATATATTACAAAAGCTCGCCCTGGCAGACAGAGTAATCAGCGCTCCCGAGGAGGTCGACAGATTGAAGGACTATCACCTATCCTATACGAAGGCAAGAGTCATTTTAGAGCAGGAAAGAGCAAGGTCCTTAGACTTATTAAGGTCAGCCCTGCAGTACTTCCAAAGGGAGGAGGCTTTATGAGTATCTTTGAATGTAAGGCCTATGCCTGTGTCAATAAGAATCAGGAGATCCTGGAGGAAAGCTCCTCCGGCGGAGTGTTTACCGTACTTGCCGAAGAGATCATCAGCCGTGGCGGTATCGTCTTCGGTGCCCTGTATAACGATAAGCTGGAGGTGGAGCATGGCTATGCGGACAACCTTCAGAAGCTGCAGCAGTTCAGAGGCTCCAAATATGTGCAAAGCAGAATCGGGGGTAGCTATAAGCAAGCCCAAAGCTTCCTGGAACAGCAGAGGGAGGTTCTGTTCGTCGGAACACCCTGCCAGATTGCCGGCTTAAGGGGCTATTTGGGAAAGGACTATAGCGGCCTTTACTGTGTCGAGCTGCTTTGTCATGGAGTACCCAGTCCAAAGGTCTGGAAGGAATACGTGGCCTGGCTTGAAAGCACCTATCAGCAGAGGGTAGTTGACTATAAATTCCGTTATAAAGCAGACGCCTGGGGAACCAATTGTAAATTCATCTTTGAGGATCAGACTGCTGTCGTAGAAGCGTGGGAGAGAAACATCTATTTTGACAGCTTTAATCAGAACCTCTTCTTAAGACCGAGCTGCTATGACTGTAAGTTCCGGGATGAAGCTTCGGTTGCTGATATGAACATAGGTGACTACTGGGGAATACAGGAGGAGCATCCGGATTTTTATGGACCCAAGGGGGTCTCCACCGTGATCATCAAGACCGATCAAGGACGGGAGCTTTTTCACAAGGTAAAGGACAAGCTGGAATGTATGGAGACCCTGGTAAAGAAGATTTCCAGGCATAATCCTTATCTGCTCAAGCCCAGCCGCTATAACCATGCCAGGGACCTGTTCTTTCACGAACTCAAGCAGAATAAGGCAGATATCACTCAGCTGATGAGAAAATATCTTGCTCCCTTTCCGGGAGCAGACAAGATCAGACTTGGCATATGGGGCAGCTACAGCAGCAGAAAGCTCTATCATACGGCTAAGAACCATCTTCCCCTGGAGCTGGCCTATCAATTTCCCAAGTCAAGCATCATCAGTGTGATGAGTGAGGAAGGGGAGGCTTCAAAGCTTTCGCCTCAGGGCAATGATTATTCCGGTCAGGCCACGAGGAACGATATACAGAAGGAATTCAGGCTACATATCTCCGATTATGCAGGGAAAGCAGACTATCTTCTGATTGACCTATTGGGAGAAAGGCTTGACCTGGCTAAGATAGGGAACACTTATGTGACGATCAGCGATGGCTTTGAGGATATCCTGCAGCAGCTAAGCTATAAACGGATTGACAGGCAGAGCAGGGAGCTGGAGTTCTTATGGAAGGAAAAAGCCAGGGAGTTTGCTGATGCCATAAAGGAGCACTATCCTACCGCTCATATCATTCTATTGAAGCTTTATCTATGTGAAGTAATCAAGGACGAGACTCAGTACTATCCCTATCGGGAGCGGGATAAGATCAGGGAAATCAATGCCCTCCTGGAGAGCTATTACCGGTTCCTGGAGCAGAGCCTGCAGGGAGCTCATGTGATTGAGGCAGAAGCTGCCCGGGATTTTTATACAGATTCAGATTTTTCCTACGGGTGTCATCCCTATCACTATAACAGAGAGCTGTACGAACAGCTGGCAGATCGGTTGTGCCGTATCCTTGTGAAAAGCGAGGTGGGATCATGATTATAATAACATCAAAGGAACTGTGCTGCGGCTGCGGGGCATGTGAGCAGATCTGCCCGGTGGCATGCATCGAGCTGACTGCTGATGAAGAGGGTTTTTTATATCCCCTGACAGATACCTTGCGCTGTATTGACTGCGGCGAATGCAACCGTGTCTGTCCCTATCAGAACTAAAAGCCATAAGCAGCCATCATAAGGAGATCCATGGATAAGAATATCGTAGCGTTTTATCATAATAACAGAATACTGATAGCGGGGATCTATCGAGTCATTCCCCTTTTCCAAAGGCAAAATTTTGACAGGGCCTTAAGAAAATCCTCATTGATCTTTGACTGTATGCATACCTTTCTGAAGCTATTACCGGAGTGTAGGGAGTATCTGACGGATAAGGGCATTCAGCCAAATGAGGCGGCAGTATTGGGGCTGTTGCAGGAGCTGATGGGGGCCCAGGAACGGAAGGATTATGTGCTTCTGGCAGATCTCTACGAAATCAGCCTCCTGCCTCTTTTATATCAGCTGCAGGCAGCTATCCTCAGTGATCTGGATATCATGAAGGAGCATAATCACCTTCCTAAGAATATAGATTATCTGGAGCAAAACAATGCCGGCATAAGCCGGGCGTTACAGGCCTCAGCCACTTCAGGGCAGGTGCCGGCCAAGGGGTATTCTATTGAGGCAACCTCCTCCGGGGATGTGACCCTGGCAGTGGAAAGGGACGGCAGCAAGCGTTACTTCCATAGTAATCTCAATGTCTGGAAGGAAGCGATCGCCTTGGCCCAGGCCTGGTATAGCCCTGAAAAATCAAAATACCTGATCTATGGCCTTGGTATGGGATATCATATCGTGGAATTACTGGCTCTGGATGAATTCCTGGAGGTGGAGATATATGAAAGTGATCCGGAGGTCCTTCGTCTGGCCTGTACCTATACGGATCATATCCACTGCTTCGCCAGTCCGCGGGTGCAGCTCTTCTATGACCCGGATTTTACGAAGCTGGCAGAGCGGCTGGACCGGCTGGAGGAAGAAGCAGAATTCGTAATTCATTATCCTTCCATGGTGTCAGCAGGAAACAGGCTTCTGAAGGAGAAGCTGGAGAATTATTTTATCCAGTACAGCTCTGTGAAAAATCAATACAGTCTTCTAAAGGGTAATTTCAATAAGAATATCAGGTGCTATGACAGAATTGTGGATGAGCTGAAGGAGAGCTTTAGCGGAAGATCCCTGTATATCATTGCGGCAGGGCCTTCTCTGGATAAGAATTTCCATCAGCTGAAGGATGTCGCAGGTACAGAGAAGGGGATTATCCTTGCTACAGGGACTGTCTTCAAGAAGCTGATGAAGGCCGGTATCAGACCGGATTATGTGCTGGTCACCGATCCGAATGAAAGGGTCTACGGTCAGCTGGCAGGAATGGAAGATTGCGGTGTGCCCTTACTTTTCTTGTCCACCGCTTACTATAAATTTGCCCAATTATATAAGGGGACGAAATATATCGTCTTTCAAAGGGATTATCGCAGAGCAGAGGAGAAGGCAGCGAGCTTGGGAGCTCATTGCTACCGGACAGGAGGCTCTGTGAGCACGGCTGCACTGGATATCGGGATCGGTCTGGGCTGCAGCCGAATCATCTTTGTCGGTCTTGACCTGGCCTTCACAGATCAATTTGCCCATGCCAGTGATACCTCCCGCAGGAACATCACCCAGCTGCAGGATATGAGGCAGGTGGAGGATATTCATGGCAACCTGATTTATACCAGCCGCAGTCTGGACTTGTTCCGGATCTGGATAGAGAATTGCATCCGGGAGACATCGGGGATTGAATTTATCGATGCCACTGAGGGCGGAGCCAGGATAAAGGGCATGAGAATCGCCAAACTGGCGGATGTGATGAAGTAAGGAAAATCAGGGAGACCGGAAATGACTGCAGAAGACCGTAGGTAACCGGTGTCAGTCTTCCGGTCAGCCTAGGTAAATAAAGGAGAAGGCTTAAATTATCGTATGAAAAGGTTTATGAATAACGGAGAATAACCGATATGTATATTATGGGAACATAATGATGCTTAAGGATAGGATTCTATGATTTCATAAATCAGAAAAACTCTGGAATAGTATGTTTGGTAAGAACAGGATGGAGGTATAATATGGGAAGATTTCATCTATCGAAGGCAAAACTGATCATGGGCTTTGTTTTCATGCTCGGTTTATTCTTCCTGCAGGAGGAAAGAGCGGCTTATGCTATTACTGCGGGTCCGGTAACCGTAGCTACGGTGGACTATGAGGAAGAAGAAATCGTTATTAACAATAACGGGAATTTAAGGATCTACTTTGCTTCGGAAATGGATGCAGGCAAGGGAAACTGGGAAATGATACCGGCGGATTTGAATAGTGAGGATCAGACCAGATTGGATTTCTCCTGGGTTATGAATACCATGGACAATGTTATCAAGATCATGGGCGCGAATGATCGTACCAATACCCAGGCTCGTATCGTTCTGCCAAAGCGAACCACAAAGCTGGAAATATCCATCAACTATACCAACATCAGTTCATTGGAGGAAACGGATACGATTGAGTCCCTGCTGAGTTTGATTACAAACGCAGGCACCGTAGCGGCGCCGATTACCCATAATGATCTGGAATGGAAGAAGGGAGAAAGCGGTAAGTGGAAGGAGTTCAGTGAACTGACCGTTGCACAGCTGGAAAAATATCAGATCAAGGGAGCGGACCTTTACTTTCGTATAAAGGCCTTAAATGATGTTACCCGTGGAACAGGTGGAAATCCCATCTATCCTGATGGCACCAAGGGTAGACGCGCCAGTATAGAGGTCAGATTAAGAATAGCGAAGAAGGCAAGTGCCGGAACAGTGGGAATCGATGGATCCAAGTTCACTGCCGAAATCAACTATGGCAAGGAGTACCGGGTAGCGACCAGATCCGACGAGACAGATTGGATCAAGATGACCGACAGATCCATAAAGAAGCTGGAATTCAGAGAGATCGTAAGAGGATTATACAGTAATCCGATTGATCTTCCGGATGGTATCTCACGTCCCTTCCCGGAGATGATTCTGGAGGTCAGGGAATATGCCACAGCAAAATCAGCAGCCTCCAGGAGTAACGAAATTATGCTGAACGAGCAGAGGTATCTGGATCCGGACCGACTGGTATCCGGACCTGCGCCAAAGAATACCGGATCAGATAATCAAAACATCTATATCTCCTACACCGGAGATAAGAATATGGTGGTTACCATCCCTTCCGCTTCTGCGGATAACCCCTATGAATACTGTATCATGAAGCCTGATGCCCAATTAACTGTTGAAAACTTAAGTAAAACAATCTGGACAACCATCACCAAGGCAACGGAGGTCAAGATCTTAAAGAGCAAGGCGATGGAGGGCGGCAACCTCTATATCAGAATGAAGGAAAAAAAGAATAGGTTGGTAAACAGCACAAATACGACAAGCACTGAGATAGCCTCCACAGTGATCCATTATCAGATCAATTATCCGGCTGTACCGGTCGTACAGAAGGGCTCTTATACCTTCGTCAAAGACATGACGATAA
The DNA here is from genome assembly GCA_023441965.1 of Bacillota bacterium. Lineage (GTDB taxonomy): Bacteria > Bacillota > Clostridia > Lachnospirales > Lachnospiraceae > Mobilitalea. The sequence goes on along the minus strand of JAEZNB010000010.1, from coordinate 75,966 downwards.
GCAGCAACTTGATTTCCTTTGATATTCAGCTAAACACCTCCGGCAAGGATGCTTATGAAACAGAAATCAGAAGCATTAAACTGGGCACAAAGGAAATCTCATTTACAAGCACAGTTTCGCCAACGATCAGTGGTTCGAATCCATTTGATCCGGACAGTACCTATACCATGACAGTTACCTTGGACCGAAACTCCCTTCAGATAACACCGAACTGCAATAAGAAGGCACTTACCATCACCTTTATGAATGGAACGGTAGATAAGTCCTCGGTTCTTCTGACAGTGAAGAATCCGACGAAAGCCGTAGTCTTATCTGCTACCGCATCCAAGGGAGGTTCGGGAGCGACTAAAATCAATGTATCAACTCCTCTGGGAAGAGGAAATGCTTACTGTTATATGTACTCTAATGTTAGTTTGACAGATAAGATCTATGTGGAGAATACAATAAAGGATTATCTTCCGGGAGCATTCCCTTACACTCCCGGAAATGATATCTCGGTCGTCTTAAGTAACCCGAGTTATGCTTATGTCATAATACTTGAGTATAATACCGAAACCGGCCATATCGTTAAGTACAAATGCTTCCAGATGACCAGTGAGTTGGTAGGATAAGACAGGAGAGCAGGATGATTACCATCAGTGTATGCATGATTGTGAAGGATGAGGAGGAAGTTCTGGGCAGATGCCTGGACTCCCTCTCCGGACTTGCGGATGAAATTATTATCTTAGACACAGGATCCCGGGATGCCACTAAGGAAGTGGCATCCCGGTATACGAATAAAGTCTATGATTTTGAATGGCAGGATGATTTTGCTGCTGCCAGAAATGAATCCTTAGCGAAAGCAACGATGGATTACATTTATGTTGCGGATGCCGATGAGGTGATCGATGAGGAGAACAGGGAGCGCTTCAGGATACTGAAGCAGACCCTGCTGCCGGAGATCGATATCGTGCAGATGAAATATGCTAATCAGCTGGAGCATAATACAAGCTATAATTTTAATGTGGAATACCGGCCCAAGCTGTACAAAAGGGTCAGGAGCTTCCGCTTCGTAGACCCGATTCATGAGAGTGTCTTGCTTTCTCCCGTGGTATATGACAGCGATATCGTGATAACGCATCTGCCGCAGAGTAATCATGCCGGTAGGGATTTTAAGATCTTCCGTAAGGCGATTGACAGAGAGGGGAAGCTGTCTGCAAAGCTCTATGAAATGTATGCGAAGGAGCTCTTCATCGCAGGGACAGAACAGGATTTTCTGGAGGCTGCACCCTATTTCAGAAGCGTTGCCGAGAGCCAGGAATGTAACGAACGGGAACGAAAGATTTATGAATGTGTACTGACCAGGGCCTGCAGATTGCAGGAGGATATGAGCGGACTCCTGAAATACAGTTTGAAGAACCTGGCTGAGGGCAAGGCCTCTGCGGAGGTATGCCATGAGCTGGGAGAGTATTTCGTTGCGATCGGAGATGTGCAGGAGGCGGCGCTTTGGTTTTATAACGCGGCCTATGAGACAGAATGTGAACTGAATATCCGTTATGGCGGAGATTATCCCCTGAAGCGGTTGGCAGATTGCTATGGTTCTATGGGGAACAGAAAAGAGGAAGAGGTCTACCGGGCACAAGCCGAAGCCTGGTACCGGGAAAATATGAGGTGAGCTTACTTGAAGAAGAACATAAGAAATATCTTTGATCAGAATATTCTGCTGTTGCAGCACCTGGACCGGGCGAATTATTACTTCCGTACTCAGCGCTATGATAAGGCAATCGGTATCATAGCCGCTTCCATGGACGGAATGAAGGAGGCGCTGGAGGCCATTATCCGGGATAGGGATTATTTTCATCTGGTTTCGACCGATACAGTGACGGAGATGCTGGAAGGTATCCTGAAGGCACAGATGAAGAGAGATTATATCCTGCTGGCAGATCTGCTGGAGCTTCAGCTGATCAGCTTTCTCTGCGGCGTTCAGGAGCTGATCATCAGCAAGGAGGAGATTGTCTTTGATGAAGAGAAGTACTTGGAGAATGTCGAACTCTTAAGAGCTAAGGGAAGCGGCTTTCCTGAGCAGGGGTTGGAGGAGATGAACCCTGAGGAGCTTCTGCAGAGCGGCTACCGGATCGAATTTACCAGTACAGGGCTGATGACTCTGGCAGCAGAGCATGGGAACTCAGATTTTTATTTCCATACCAACAGCCGTGTCAGTGCGGAAGCCCTGTGCTTGGCAGGGTCTTGGTATTGTCAGGGTAAGAAAACCTATGTACTGTACGGCTTTGGCATGGGCTATCATGCGGAGGAGCTGCTTGGGATGGCAGAGGAAGCTGTCCTTGAACTATATGAGTCGGATCTGAATGTGATGAAGCTGGCCTGTGCCTTTCGGGAGATGAAGGGACTCTTAAACAATGACAGGCTGAAGATCTGCTATGATCCCGATTACTCCCGCTTACGGGACCGCTTAAGCAGCTTAACAGAAGGGGAAGTATTCCGGCTTCATTATCCCTCCTTCCAGAATATTAGACGGAAAGAGGGCAGGGAAATGCTGGAAAGCCATATTCCCTGGTCTAAACAGCTGGAATCCTGTTGATACTCTTAACGGCAGGCATTCAATAGAAAGAGAATACCGAACCTAAAATATGAGGAGGGTTTGAAATGATATATCTAATGATTATTGCCGGAATTGTATTATTGGAATGTAAGATAAAGAAGTATATGGAACACAAGCTGCAGCCCGGTGAGAGCAAGATGATTCTTAAGGATAAGATTCAACTGAAGAAGCAATATAACCGGGGAATGTTCCTGAATTTCATGCAGGATAAGGCGGATACAGTCAAAAAGGTATCCCTGGTCCTATTGGGTATTCTGCTTCTTGTGTTCGCATTTCTTCTTCCCAGAAAGCATAATAAGCTTTTGAAATTGGGTATGTCCTTCTGTCTTGGCGGTGCCATCTCCAATGTATATGACCGTGTGAAGCACGGCTATGTTATGGACTATTTCAGCATCAATTGCAAAGGACTGAATAAGGTCGTTTATAATATAGGCGATATGTTTATCTTCCTTGGAGCCCTGCTGATCCTACTGGCCTCTTCTTTCTCTCCGAAGGCTAAGGGCTGCTCCGACAAAGCCGCGGAATAAGGGGTGGGGCTTATTCGGTCTGGATTTAAACTCCGGATGGGCCTGGGTAGCCAGGAACCAGGGATGACCGGTCAGCTCTATCATCTCCACGATCCTGCCGTCAGGAGACAGGCCGGACAGTTGCATGCCATGCTCCAGGAAATCCTTGCGGTAAGTATTGTTGACCTCATAACGATGACGATGACGTTCATGAATGATCTTTTCCCCATAAAGGGCATATGCCTTCGTAGACTCATCCAGTACGCAGGGATAAGAGCCTAGCCTTAAGGTTCCGCCGATATCTTCGATTCCATCCTGTTCGGGCATCAGGTGTATGATCGGATGGCTGGTGGAGGCATTCAGCTCCATACTGTGGGCATCCTCATAACCGATTACATTTCTTGCAAACTCTATCAAGGCCAGCTGCATGCCTAAGCACAGACCCAGGAAGGGTATCTGATGCTCTCTGGCATAGCGGATGGCATTTATTTTACCCTCAATTCCCCGGTCACCAAAGCCGCCCGGTACTACGATACCATCCACACCCTTCAGAAGCTCCTCCACATTATCCTTGGTTACGGTTTCGGAAGGGAGCCATTTGATATGGATGGAGACGTTATGGGCAACTGCTCCATGCTTTAAGGATTCTACCACGCTGATGTAGGCATCATGGAGCTGGGTGTATTTACCGACCAGGGCTACACATACTTCACCCTTGGGATTTTTCAGGGCATGGACCATCCGCTCCCAATCGGAAAGATCCGGCTTGGCAGCAGGCAAATGCAGACATTCAAGAGCAACATCTGCCAGATGCTCCTTCTCCAGCTCCAGGGGAGCTTCATAGAGGTATTCCACATCCATGTTTTGAAGGACATTAGAGCTGGGAACATTACAGAACAAGGCAATCTTATCCTTGATCCCCGGTTCCAGAGCATGCTCGGTCCTGCAGACGATAATATCGGGACGGATTCCCATTCCCTGCAGCTCCTTGACGCTGGCCTGAGTCGGTTTCGTCTTCATTTCACCTGAGGCCTTCAGATAAGGAATTAAGGTTACATGAATCAGAATCACATTATGGTCTCCCTGATCCACTCTAAACTGACGAATTGCCTCCAGGAAGGGCTGGCTCTCGATATCACCGACCGTACCACCCACCTCTATGATGGCGATATGGGTATCCGAGCTCTCATCATTCCGATAAAAGCGGCTCTTGATTTCATTTGTGATATGGGGAATGACCTGAACGGTGCCTCCTCCAAAGTCGCCCCTTCTTTCCTTGGAAAGAACGGACCAGTAGATTTTACCCGTGGTAACATTGGATTTTTTATTTAAGCTCTCATCAATAAAGCGTTCATAATGACCTAAGTCCAGATCGGTCTCAGCACCGTCATCGGTAACAAAAACCTCACCGTGCTGGATCGGGTTCATGGTACCGGGATCAATATTGATATAGGGATCAAACTTCTGCATCGTTACATGATAGCCCCGGGCCTTCAGGAGCCTGCCCAGTGATGCTGCTGTAATTCCCTTTCCCAGACCGGATACAACACCACCGGTCACAAAAACATACTTTACTGCCATAATTTCTCCTCCTCCTTCTGTGTGATGTTGTTACTGTTTTCTTCACAAACATATAATATTATTATGATACATCGTTCCGGTGGATCTATACACACAAAACGCCCTAAACGCAGGATATTCCTCGGTCTAAGGCGTCATAAGCAGGGACTTTAAGAAAGGCTCCTTACGGGCCTAAACCAACTCAGCTCCCTTGCTGGATGTAATATTCATATTTTTATAGTATACAACAGTCCATGTCGGATGTCAAACAGTAGATAAGAGTTTTTCGTTAGGTCCGGCAGGATAGCGGACCGTTGGAAAACCTGGAATCCCTATATAAAACATAGTTTCATCACAGAAATTTAAGAACAATTTTATTGATTTATGGTAAGACTATAGGTATAATGAAATATACAGTTTTTATATGGAAGATATAGGAATTCGTCATTTGCTGGTGCTTTATGCACATTGGATAGAGAGTAACTGAAATGGAGGATAGAATGGATAATAAGAACAACAAGCCGAACAAGAACGGTATACCGAATCGTACAGCGATTATCATCACACTGATATCTGCGATCTTTCTCTGGTATATGTTTTCCATGGTTCAGGATCAGATCAGGGAGAGCACGAATAAAGAAGTAACCTATAATGAATTTATGGATATGCTGGATGGGGGTAAAGTCAAGTCCGTAGTCATCCAGCCTGACAGAATTAAGTTTGTACCGACAGTTCAACCGAATGAAAGCTTTGATATTACCTATTATACCGGATATAATTCCGCTTATGATGCCGATTTATTTCCCAAGCTGAAGGCGGCGAATGATAAGTATAACACGATTTATAAGCAGCAGGTCATAGATAACCGTAACTCCATCATAGACAGCATCATCTCTATGTTATTACCCTTCGTCCTGATCTATGTGGTCATGTGGTTCCTCTTCAAGGCCATCTCCAAGAACAGTGGCGGAGTTATGGGCGTCGGTAAGAGCAATGCCAAGGTCTATGTGGAGAAACAGACCGGTGTAACCTTTAAGGATGTGGCAGGTCAGGAGGAAGCAAAGGAATCCCTGACAGAGATTGTTGACTTTCTCCATAATCCTGCGAAGTATACCAGAATCGGAGCGAAGCTGCCCAAGGGTGCCCTGCTCGTTGGACCTCCGGGAACCGGTAAGACCTTACTTGCGAAGGCGGTAGCCGGTGAGGCGAAGGTACCCTTCTTCTCCCTGTCCGGCTCGGACTTCGTGGAGATGTTTGTCGGTGTCGGTGCTTCCAGGGTAAGAGACTTATTCAAGCAGGCTCAGCAGAGTGCTCCCTGTATTATCTTCATCGATGAGATCGATGCCATCGGTAAGAGCAGGGACTCCCATTATGGGGGAGGAAATGATGAAAGAGAGCAGACCTTAAATCAGCTGCTTTCCAATATGGATGGCTTCGATTCCTCGAAGGGTCTGGTCGTTCTCGGTGCTACCAACCGCCCTGAGGTGCTGGATAAGGCGCTCCTTCGTCCGGGTCGTTTTGACCGGAGAATTATCGTAGATAAGCCGGACTTCAAGGGCCGTGTGGATATCCTGAAGGTACATTCCAAGAATGTACTGATGCATGATTCCGTAGATCTGGAGGCCATTGCCCGCGCTACCAGCGGGGCCGTAGGCTCCGATCTTGCCAATATGATCAATGAGGCTGCCATTCTGGCAGTAAAGCAGGGCAGAACCGTTGTTACCCAGGAGGATCTCTTCGAATCGGTGGAGGTAGTCATCGCCGGTAAGGAGAAGAAGGATAGAATCTTAAGTAAGGAAGAGAAGAGAATCGTGGCTTACCATGAGGTAGGGCATGCGCTGGTAACCGCTCTGGAGAAGCATGCGGAGCCGGTCCAGAAGATTACGATCGTTCCGAGAACCATGGGCTCTCTGGGCTATGTCATGCAGGTGCCCGAGGAGGAGAAATACCTGATGAGCCAGGATGAAATTATGGCTCGTATCGTAACCCTGTATGGTGGCCGGGCTGCTGAGAAGCTGATCTTCGGCTCCATCACCACCGGAGCCTCCAATGATATCGAGAAGGCGACCTCCCTGGCAAGAGCCATGGTAACCCAATATGGTATGTCAGAGAAATTTGGCCTGATGGGTCTGGAATCCGTGGAGAGCAAATACCTGGACGGAAGACCGGTGTTGCATTGCGGTGAGCAGACAGCAGGCGAGATTGACCAGGAGGTCATGGCGATCTTAAAGAGCTGTTACGAGAAGGCGGAAGGCCTTCTGAAGGATAACAGAGAGGTTCTGGATAAGATTGCGGAATATCTGATCAGTAAGGAGACCATTACCGGAGAAGAGTTCATGAAGATCTACCGCGAGGTGAAGGGCATTCCTGTCGAAGATAACAAGGAAGCCGAAGAAGAGAATCATGAGATCTAAATATAGATAGGGCTGTTTCACAATATAGCATGTTGGTACCAGAGGCCCCTATATGCTCCCTCACAACTTGTTACACTAGTTGTGAGGGAGCATATAGGGAGCCTCTGGTATTTCTTGATGACTAATATGAAACAGCCCCTTGGGTTCGGCCCACGGACTTTTTCCCTGTCTCATATTCATTGACAAAGACTATCAAAGGTCTTACAATTTTGATAGAATAATACGTATTTGCATCAGTGTGTACCATGTCTTTAACATGAGGAGAGAAACATGTTTGATATAGAAGAAGAATTAAAGAAGCTCCCGGCTAAGCCCGGGGTTTATATTATGAGGGATAAGATGGATGCCATCCTCTATGTGGGAAAGGCTGTTGTTCTGAAAAACCGGGTAAGGCAGTATTTTCAGAACAGCCGTAACCTTACGCCCAAGATTCAGCAGATGGTGGACCATATCGACCATTTTGAGTATATCATCACGGATTCCGAGGTAGAGGCTCTGGTTCTGGAGAATAACCTGATTAAGGAGCATCGGCCCAAGTATAATACCATGCTGAAGGATGACAAGACCTATCCCTACATCCGTGTCACGGTGAACGAAGCCTATCCCAGAGTTCTCTTTTCCCGGGAATTAAAGAAGGATAAAGCCAAGTACTTCGGTCCTTATCCCAGTGCCGGTGCTGTGAAGGATATTCTGGAGCTGCTTCGGAAAATATATAAAATCAGAACCTGCAACCGGAATCTTCCCAGAGATATCGGAAAAGAAAGGCCCTGCCTCTATTATCATATGGGGCAGTGTGATGCTCCCTGTCAGGGCTACATCTCGGAGGAGGATTACGGAGCCAATATCAATGAGGTCATGGAATTCCTGGGCGGCAACTACAGCAGAGTAGTAAAGATGCTGGAGGACAGGATGAAGGAAGCCGCAGAAAACCTGGAGTTTGAAAAGGCCGCCCAATTAAGAGATCTCTTAAGCAGCGTGAAGCAGATCGTAAGCAAGCAGAAGATAACGAACACAGACCAGGGGGACAGGGATATTATTGCCTTTGCCAGGGACAAGGACGAAGCGGTTGTACAGACCTTCTTTATCCGGGGAGGGAAGCTGATCGGAAGGGATCATTTCCACCTAAGCGGTGTCGAAGGGGAGCCGGACAGTCAGGTGATGACCAGCTTCGTGAAGCAGTTCTATGCCGGAACACCTTATATCCCCAAGGAAATCTTCCTGGGCTCCGAGCTGGAGGAGGAAGACCTGATTGCGGATTGGCTTGGTTCCAGAAGGGGTCAGAAGGTATATCTGAAGGTTCCCAAGAAGGGGGATAAGGAGAAGCTGGTAGAGCTGGCCAGAAAGAACGCAGAGCTGGTGTTGTCCCAGGATGTGGAGAAGATCAAGAGGGAGGAAGCCAGGACAACAGGAGCCCTGGAGGAGCTGGCGGATTATCTTAAGCTCCCTGTGATCAGTCGGATCGAATCCTTTGATATCTCCAATACCGCCGGCTTTGAGACCGTAGGCTCCATGGTGGTTTATGAGAAGGGGAAACCGAAGAGGGCTGACTACCGCAAATTCAAGATGAAGACCCTCCACGGTCCGGACGATTATGCTGCCATGTATGAGATGCTGACCAGGCGTTTCCTTCACGGAATGAAGGAGCAGGAGGAGCTGCGGGACAAGAAGCTGGATGAAGCCTTAGGCAGCTTTACCAAATATCCGGATCTGATCCTGATGGACGGTGGTAAGGGACAGGTAGGTGTTGCCCTAAGGGTGCTTGAAGAATTAAAGTTAAATATTGCCGTATGCGGCATGGTGAAGGATGACAATCACAGAACCAGAGGGCTTTATTATGAGAATGAGGAGCTACCGATCAATAAAAGCAGTGAGCTCTTCCACCTGATTACCAGAATTCAGGACGAGACTCACCGTTTCGCCATAGAATACCATAGGTCCCTTAGACAGAAGCAGCAGGTGCATTCGATTCTGGATGATATCAGTGGAATCGGTCCCACCCGCAGACGGGCTCTGATGAAGCATTTCAAATCTCTGGAGGCCATTCAGGCAGCAGAGATTGAGGATATCATGCAGGTACCGGCCATGAACCGGAAGGCTGCTGAAGAGGTATATGAATTTTTCCACAAGGACGCAAGGTGATGTAGGCATTTACAGTGCCTGAAGAAAATGATAGAATAAGAGGAAGAGCGTGAGCCGGAGGGACTGGGAGGCTTGCAGAATGGAGGATTTATATGTATACGGTAGAACTGGTTCGTCTGATTGAAAAGATGAATCTGGAGAATTGTACTCCGGAGATTGATATCAAGAGTATTAAGATTTCCCAGCCGGACGTCAACAGACCGGCCCTGCAGCTGGCAGGCTTTTATGACCACTTTGATTCAGAACGGGTCCAGGTCATCGGTCATGTGGAGCAGGCCTATATGCATCAGCTTCAGCGGGAAGAACAGCTGAAAATATTCAAAAGACTGATGGAATGTAAGGTTCCCTGTATCGTATTCTGCAGAAGTATGGAGATACCGGAGGATTTTATTCAGCTGGCAATTGAGATGGAGGTACCGTTGCTTCGGACCTGTAAAACCACTTCTTCCTTTATGGCGGAGGTGATTCGTTGGCTGAACGTAGAGCTGGCACCCCGGATCGCGATTCATGGAGTTCTGGTTGATGTTTATGGTGAAGGTATCCTGATCATGGGTGAGAGCGGTATCGGAAAGAGCGAAGCCGCCTTGGAGTTAATTAAGAGAGGTCATCGTCTCGTAGCCGATGATGTGGTAGAGATTAAGAAGGTCAGTGATGAAACCCTGATCGGATCCTCTCCCGATATTACCAGACATTTTATAGAACTGCGGGGGATTGGTATCATCAATGTCAAGACCCTGTTTGGTGTGGAGAGCGTGAAGAATACGCAGGCAATCGATCTTGTCATCAAACTGGAGGAATGGAACAGGGACAAGCAGTACGACAGGTTTGGTCTGGAGGAGTCTTATATAGAGTTCCTTGGAAATAAGATTGTATGTCACTCCATCCCCATCCGTCCGGGCAGAAACCTGGCAATCATCTGTGAATCGGCTGCTGTGAATTACCGTCAGAAGAAGATGGGCTACAATGCTGCCCAGGAGCTTTACAACAGAGTGACCGATAACCTGAGGAAAGGTGATTAATAAGATGAAACAGTTGTGCTTTGGAGTGGATATCGGAGGAACAGCCGTGAAGGTGGGCTTGTTCACCTCTGATGGAGAGCTTCTGAATAAATGGAGCTTTGCGACTAAAAGAACCGGTAACGGTAAGGATATTCTGAAGGATGTGGCAGCATTCATTCAGGATAAGATACGCGAGCTGGGTCTGAAGACGGAAGAGCTCACGGGAATCGGAGTTGGGGTCCCCGGCCCGGTGAAGGACAACGGAGAAGTCCTGGAGCTTCCGAATTTGGGTTTGGGACATTTTAATATAGAAGAAGAGCTGAAGGAGCTGACCGGATTTCGGGTTAAGGCAGGCAATGATGCCAATGTTGCCGCTCTTGGCGAGCAATGGCAGGGAAGCGGTAAGGGATATCAGAATATGGTCCTCATCACCCTCGGCACAGGAGTAGGTGGAGGCATTATTCTGAATGGCAATATATTGGCAGGCAGCAACGGAGCCGCAGGAGAAATCGGCCATATCCTCGTCAATGAAGGAGAAAGAGACCGTTGCGGTTGTGGCAAGACCGGCTGTCTGGAGCAGTATGCTTCTGCAACGGGAATCGTCAGAATTACAAAAGGAAGGTTAGCTGCTTCCAAGGAACGGAGTGCTCTCCGTGGAGCCAGGGAGCTTAGTGCAAAGATGGTTTTTGATGCGGCCATAGCAGGGGATGCATTTGCCCTTAAGGCTGTAGAGGAAGCCTGCAGATATCTGGGCATGGCCTGTTCCCACATCGCTCAGGTCATCGATCCTCAGGTATTCGTCATCGGCGGAGGTGTATCCAAAGCCGGAGCTATCCTTACGGATACGGTGAAGAAGTATTATGAGAAAAATGTAATGAATGCCTTAAAGAATAAGGAATTCCGTCTGGCTGCATTGGGAAATGACGCCGGAATCTATGGAAGCGCGAGACTGATCCTGGCATCAAAATAAAGGCTGCGGAATAAAGTGAATTATGCATAAGGACAGTTTATATAGGAGGTCAGCCTTGGAGGATCAATTATTACTTCAGTTATATCAGATATTACCTGCTGAGCGGATCCTGGTAAAGGAAAGAATGGAGAAGCATACCTCTCTTCATATCGGTGGAGAAGTGGATTATATGATACTTCCTGCAGAGGAAGAAGAGATAAAAGCAGTGCTTCAGCTATGCAGACAGCAGAAGCTCCCCTATTATATCATGGGGAATGGCAGTAATCTGCTGGTAGCCGATTCGGGCTACCGAGGTGTGGTGATTAAGTTAGGTGAGAATTTTTCAAAGCTAAAGGTCGGTGAGGACGGTATCGTAACTGCCCAAGCAGGGATACTTCTATCTAAGCTTGCCAATGAGATTGCAGGACATAGTCTGACCGGCTTTGAGTTTGCCGGCGGAATACCCGGAACCCTGGGCGGTGCTGTCACTATGAATGCAGGAGCTTATGACGGAGAGATGAAGCAGTGTATCCTATCTGCCAGAGTGATGGATCAGGAGGGGAACATACACAGCTTAAGCAAGGAGGAGCTGCAGCTGGGATACCGGAGCAGTCTGCTGCAGAAGGAGAAGCTCATCGTCATCGATGCGACAATGGGCTTCAGGACTGGAAATTATAATGAAATCATAGGAAAAATCAAGGAGCTGAACGCACTTCGGAGGGAGAAGCAGCCCTTAGACAGATACAGTGCCGGAAGTACCTTCAAAAGACCTGCCGGTTATTTCGCCGGTAAGCTGATCCATGATGCCGGCTTACGGGGCCATACCTTAGGAGGGGCGCAGGTATCCGAGAAGCACTGCGGTTTCCTGATTAATCAGGGAACTGCTACAGCCGGAGAATTTCTGGCCCTGATCAAGGAGGTAACACAGGTCGTAGAGGAGCGGTTTGGAGTGAAGCTGGAGCCGGAGGTGAAGCTTCTGGGCTTTGATGCCTCAGAATGCAGACTTGATAATGAGATACATGGGTAGGCTGGGAAGCTTGGGACCACATGCAGGACTCGAGGACAGCCTGACCGGAGAGGATCAGATATGATGAGATTTGTCATTGTAACCGGCATGTCCGGTGCAGGGAAAAGCTCTGTTTTAAACATGCTTGAGGATGCAGGCTATTTCTGTGTGGATAATCTGCCCATCCAGCTGGTCAAGAGATTTGTCAGTCTGAAGATATCGAAGGGGAATCAGGAAAAGGTGGCACTTGGTCTGGACATCCGGAGTGGCTTGCCCTTAAAGGAGCTGGACCATGTCCTGCAGGATCTGAAGCGGGCCAAGGTATCCTATGAAATTCTCTTCTTAGACTGCGCACCGGAGGTTCTGGTAAAACGCTATAAGGAAACCAGGAGAACCCATCCTCTGTCCGGAGCGGGACGAGTGGATAAAGGGATAGAGCTAGAGAGGGAAGAGCTGGATTTCTTAAGAAAAAAGGCGGATGTCATCATAGATACCAGCCATCTGCTGATTCGGGAGCTGAAGCAGCAGATCTATAAAATCTATGTAAAGGATGAGAAGTTCAGCAATTTTATCCTGACCCTGGTATCCTTTGGCTTCAAATACGGCATTCCCGTAGATTCGGACCTGGTATTTGATGTCCGTTTCCTGCCAAACCCCTATTATGTGCCCGACCTGAAGGCAAAGACAGGCATGGAGCCGGAGGTCGTACAATATATTATGACCAACGAAGTGGCTCAGGAATTTCTCGATAAAATGACGGACATGCTCCAGTTCTTAATCCCTCACTACATATCGGAGGGAAAGAATCAGCTGGTGGTAAGCATTGGCTGCACCGGAGGAAAGCATCGGTCGGTCACCCTGGTCCGGGAGCTGGCCGGAAGGCTGAACGATACGGAATACGGTCTGAAGGTGGAGCATAGGGATATAGACCGGGATAAGGGCTAGCAGAGCGGCAGGCTTTTGCTTGAAAGATAGGGAGGTTAGTTATGTCATTTTCTAAGGATGTGAAGGAGGAGCTATCCCTACAGTATGGTGAGGCCAGGCATTGCAGTCTTGCAGAGCTGGCAGCACTTCTATCCTTTGGCGGAAGTATAAGCACCGGGGGGAAGGGAGATTGCCTGAAGCTGCAGACCGAAAGTCTGGTGGTTGCAAGAAAGTACTTTACATTAATCAGAAAAACCTTTAATATAAGTATTGATATTTCAGTACGCAGTAATTCTCACGGAGGAAAGAACCGTATTTATACCTTACTGATTACGGATCCTGCCATGATAACCCGGATTCTGCAGGCAACGAAGCTGTCACAGGAGAACCTGTCGGAGGGCGAAATCGGCAGGGCGAGCCAACTGCTTGTTCAGAATGCCTGCTGCAAGCGGGCCTTCATCAGAGGAGCATTTTTGATTTCCGGTTCCATGAGCAATCCGAAGAAATCCTATCATCTTGAAATTGTGGTAAATGATTCAGAGAAAGCAGAGCAGCTGAAATGCATGATTCAGAGCTTTTCAATAGATGCTAAGATTGTAACAAGAAAGAAGAACTATGTAGTATATATTAAAGAAGGTTCTCAGATTGTTGATTTACTAAATGTTATGGAAGCACATGTCGCATTGATGAATCTGGAGAATGTAAGAATTCTGAAGGATATGCGGAACCAGGTAAACCGCCAGGTGAATTGTGAGGCGGCCAACATCAATAAGACGGTAGTAGCTGCTTCCAAGCAGATAGAGGATATCATTTATATCAGAGATCATGTCGGCTTCGGTGACCTGGCAGAAGGCTTGGAGGATATGGCAAAATTAAGGATTCAATATCCTGACGCATCCTTAAAGGAGCTTGGAGCGATGCTAACTCCACCGATTGGTAAGTCAGGTGTTAATCATAGATTACGTAAATTAAGTATGATAGCTGAAGGTATACGGGAGCATAAGGAGGAAAACAGTTATGATAACGAAGGAAATGGTAATTAAGATTCCTACAGGTCTGGAGGCCAGACCGGTAGCACTGTTGGTACAGGTTGCCAGCCAGTACGAATGCAGTATCCATGTGCAGAGTAACGAAAAGAAGGTAAATGCAAAGAGTATAATGGGCATGATGAGTCTCGGAATTGCATCGGGAGAATCCGTAACGGTTTCTGCAGATGGTCCGGACGAGGAAATCGCCATTGAGAATATTGAGAAGTATCTAAGCAGTAAGTAAGGCCTTTGACCTCCCCCCTACGTTTTCTGGTGGGCGGGATGAGATCTTTTAAGGATGGATGGTTCCTTTGACCTCCCCCTGGTTGTATGCTTGCGGGCGGGTTGAGATCTTTAAGGATGGATGGTTACCTTGAGTCTCCCCTCGGTTTATTGCTGGTGGGCGGGATGGGGATCTTTTAAGGATGGATGGTTCCTTTGACCTCCCCCTGGTTGTATGCTGGTGGGCGGGATGGGGATCTTTAAGGATGGATGGTTTACCTTGGACATCCCTCACACACTGGTGAGAAAACATAGCGCTGGATTTGTCTTCCGTAAATCGGACATGTTATGTCCGCTTGACCGTAAGTCAAATCCAGCTTTCTGTTTTCTCAACAGTGCATTATGGGATATCCAAGGCAACCATCCATCCTCTATAGATTATAACCCGCCCAAGAAGGAGTATATGGGGAGGTCCCTAAGGCTCCCATCCATCCCCTAAAGACTATAAACCGCCCACGAGGGGAAACATGGGGGAGGACTAAGGCAAGCATCCATCCTCTATAGACTATAACCCGCCCACGGGGGACACGTGGGGGAGGACTAAGGCAAGCATCCATCCTCTATAGACTATAAACCGCCCACGGGGGACACGAGGGGGAGGACTAAGGCAAGCATCCATCCTCTATAGACTATAACCCGCCCACGAGAGGGGAAACATGGGGGAGGGCTAAGGAAACGATCCATCCTTTATTGTTTATAACCCGCCCACCGGGGGGATATATAGGGGAGGATCAAGGCGAGCGCCAATCTTTTATATGGTATGAACCGTTCACGGAGGTTGTTGTGGGGAGGTTGTAATTGATTTATTTAAAGGGCTCGATTTTTTCTATGGGTTAGGAAGAGGAGAGAGGAGATTGATTGTTAAGTTGTCGTAGACAGGAAAAGGGCATCCGTGAGGGGATGGAGGTAGAGCAGGAAAACAATGAGCAAATTTTCGAGTGAGTTTCAGCAGGCTAGTTCGTTTCGCGAGCGACCGACGATCCGATCAGGGAGGAGCGAAACGTAATAAACGCCTGCTGAAACTCCCGAAAATTTAGCTTGTTTTCCGCTACTGCCTCCGGCACCGATACGGGTGACCGTTTCCGTTTCTTTGTTTTCAAATGAAATTATTAATTCCTTCCCCTCCATTAGGTTCATTTGTGCTTTTTGTGACATAAAAGTTTAATTATTTTGTAAGGAAATCCATTTGGTTTTGTGTTATAATAATAGCATTATGGGATTAATCTAATACATAGAGAGTCCTTTTAGCTTTTTACCAATAAGAAAGGGGTGTATGCGACTGTGAGCAATGACCGGATGAAACCCAGAAAATCAAAAGGCAGATTGAAATGGATCGTACTGGCTGAAGTATTGGTTCTAGTGATACTAATCGGCGTTTACTTTGTCGTTACGAGTCTGAACAAGGCCTCAAAGACCGCAGAGGGTGCAAAGGACAAATCGAATCAATCTGTGGCAGACAAGAATGAGAGTGAGAATGAGGATGAGCAGGAGGACGACAAGCTGACGCCGGAAGAGAAGGAAGCTCTGGCAGAGCAGGAAAGACTACAGAAGGAAGCCAAGGAGAGGGAGGATCTGATTGCTCAGGCAAAGCGGCTTACCCTCAGCTATGATTATGATGGCGCTATTGAGATGATCAAGGGATATCAGGGTAAGAGTGGCGGATACCAGGTTTATCCGGTGCTAACCAAGGCCATTACCGATATCGAGGCAGAGAAGGCTTCTCTGGTTCTGTATGGTGGCTCCTATGATTCGGTTACCCAGTTTAGCCATATCTTCTTTCACTCATTAATCGCAGACAACTCCCTTGCTTTTGATGATGATTATGATAATGCCGGCTATAACATGTACATGACCACCATATATGAATTTAAGCAGATGATGCAGGAAATGTATGAGGATGGGTATGTTCTGGTCAGTATCCATGACATTGCGAAGATAGTAACCAAGGCGGACGGCAGTAAAGCGTTTGAGGCGCAGGAAATCTATCTGCCTAAGGGCAAGAAGCCCTTTGTACTGTCCCAGGATGATGTCAACTATTATGAGTACATGGAGGGTGATGGCTTTGCCAGCCGCCTGGTGATCGGTGAGGATGGTAAGGTTACCTGTGAAATGAAGCTGCAGGATGGTACAATTACCTATGGTGCCTTTGATATGGTGCCTATCATCGATGAGTTCGTTGAAGAGCATCCGGATTTCTCCTATCGGGGAGCCAAGGGTATCATTGCGCTGACCGGTTATGAGGGAGCTCTGGGCTACAGGACCAATGATCCGACTTCCCCGACCTATGAGCAGGATAAAATTACAGCAAAGGCAGTTGCTGATGCTATGAAGGCTAACGGCTGGGAATTTGCTTCCCATTCCTGGGGTCATAAGAATATGCAGACCAGAAGCTTTGAACAGGTGAAGGTTGATGCAGAGCGTTGGAGAGACGAAGTGGAACCCATCACCGGGCCGACGGACATTCTGATCTTCCCCTATGGTGTGGATATTGAGACAACCATGGGTCATTATAAGAGCGATAAATTTACCTTCCTGAAGGAATTGGGCTTTGATTATTATTGCGGTGTAAACAAGGGACCCTGGATGCATATCAAGGATGACTATGTAAGAATGACCAGAAGACCTCTGGACGGACAGGCAATGCTGCAGTTCCCTGAGAGACTGACGGATCTTTTTGATGATCTGAGTAAGATTATCGATCCTGAACGGCCTCCGAGAAACTGGTAAATAAGAAGGAATCTCTTCATGTTTGTGAGGAGATTCCTTTTACAATTTCTGAAAGTTCAGGGAGAGATGAGATATCCATGCAAAGGGATGTTCACCCGCTTTCGGATAAAATCGTTGCTTCACACCTTTTACGATGTTAAAATAGAAGAAGTAAAATCATAAGAAGTAGATACAGCGGAGCAGGCAGGAGGAGGAAGAGTATGAATTTTACTCATTTACATTTACATACGGAATATAGTCTTCTGGATGGCTCCGGTAAGATCAGGGAGATGGTGCTTCGTGCCAAGGAGCTGGGCATGGACAGCCTGTCAATTACAGACCATGGAGTGATGTACGGAGTCATTGATTTCTATAAGACCTGTGTGGCTGAGGATATCAAACCGATCATCGGCTGTGAGATCTATATGGCGCCGAACTCCAGACTGGACCGGGAAGCAGGGGCGTCAGAGGAGCGGTATCACCATCTGGTACTGCTGGCTGAGAATAACACCGGCTACCAGAATCTGATGAAGATTGTCTCCATCGGTTTTCTGGATGGCTTTTATTATAAACCGAGAATTGATGATGAAATTCTAGAACAGTATCATGAGGGGATCATTGCCTTAAGTGCCTGTCTGGGAGGGGAAGTAGCTTCAAACCTTAGAAAGGGCTTCTATGCGGAGGCTAAGGAGGCTGCCCTCAAGTACAGGAGAATCTTCGGGGAGGAGAATTTCTTCCTGGAGCTTCAGGACCATGGACTTTCTGAGCAAAAGAGTGTGAATCAGGGACTGCTGCGGATGTCGCAGGAAACCGGGATTAAGCTTGTTGCTACGAATGATGTCCATTATACCTATGCTGAGGACACAGATCCCCATGATATCCTGCTTTGTATCCAGACTCAAAAGAAGGTCAATGAGGAGAACCGGATGCGTTATGAGGGAGGACAGTATTATCTGAAATCTCCCGAAGAGATGTACTCCGTCTTCCCTTATGCCAAAGAAGCTCTTGAGCAAACCTATGAGATAGCAAAACGCTGTGATGTTAAGATTACCTTCGGAGAATATAAGCTTCCCGTCTATCCGGTTCCGGCACCCTACAGTGCCTTTGAATACCTGTCCCAGCTGTGCAGGGAGGGCTTGAAGAACCGCTACCGGGAGCTGTCACAGGACTTGTGGGACAGGCTGGAGTATGAGCTGGAGACCATTCGGAATATGGGCTTCGTGGATTATTTCCTAATCACCTGGGACTTCATAAAGTATGCGAAGGACCACGGCATCATGGTGGGACCCGGCAGGGGCTCTGCCGCCGGCTCCATCGTATCCTATTCCTTGGGGATCACAGACATAGACCCGATCAAGTATAACCTCCTCTTTGAGCGTTTCTTAAATCCCGAGCGTCTGACCATGCCCGATATCGATATCGACTTCTGCTTTGAACGCAGACAGGAGGTCATCGACTATGTAACGAAGAAATATGGCAAGGATAAGGTCGTACAGATTGTGACCTTCGGAACGATGGCTGCCCGAGCGGTCATCCGGGATGTGGGCCGTGCTCTGGATCTTCCTTATGCCCAGGTGGATACCGTAGCAAAGATGATACCGACGGAGATCGGAATCACGATCGAGAAAGCTCTGAAGGTCAATTCGGATCTATCCAAGCTCTATGAGAACGATAAAGAAGTGAAGTATCTGATCGATATGTCCAGGAGACTGGAGGGACTGCCCAGACATACCTCCATGCATGCCGCCGGTGTCGTGATCGGTAAGGATAGCATCATGGAATATGTCCCCCTATCCAGATCCTCGGACGATAGCATTACGACTCAGTTCCCTATGACAACCCTGGAGGAGCTTGGACTTCTTAAAATGGACTTTCTAGGCCTTCGGACTCTGACGGTAATTCAGAATGCGGTCGCGCTCGTGAATAAGAAGAGAGATAATGCGAATAAATTAGATATCAAACAGATAGATTATAATGATATAAAGGTATATGAATTAATTTCCTCCGCAAGGACGGAAGGGGTCTTCCAGTTGGAAAGCTCGGGAATGAAGAGCTTTATGAAGGAGTTAAAGCCCCGGAGTCTTGAGGATATCATAGCGGGAATTGCGCTCTACCGACCGGGACCCATGGACTTTATCCCCAAATACGTCAAGGGAAAGAATGAAGCCGGTCAGATCGCCTATGAGTGCCCGCAGCTGGAGCCCATCTTATCTCCGACCTATGGCTGTATCGTATATCAGGAACAGGTCATGCAGATTGTTCGGGACCTGGCAGGCTATAGCTATGGCCGTAGTGACCTGGTCCGCAGAGCCATGTCTAAGAAGAAGGAATCTGTCATGCTCAAGGAGCGGAAGACCTTCGTTCACGGCAATGAGGAGGAAGGAGTAGCGGGCTGTGTAAGAAACGGAATCCCGGAAAAGGTAGCAAACCATATCTTTGATGAAATGATGGATTTTGCCAAGTATGCCTTCAATAAGTCCCATGCAGCGGCTTATGCTGTGATCTCCTATGAAACAGCCTATCTGAAGTGCTACTATCCGGTGGAATTCATGGCAGCCCTGATGACCTCCGTAATCGATAACCCCGGAAAGGTATCGGAATATATCTATACCTGCAGACAAATGGACATTCAGATCCTGCCGCCGGATATCAATGAGGGAGATGCGGTATTTACCGTATCAGGAGGAGCGATCCGATATGCCCTGTCTGCAATCAAGGGTGTGGGAAGACCTGTGATCGAGGTAATCGTGCAGGAGAGGGACGAAAACGGTCCTTACCAGAATCTGAAGGACTTTGCAGCCCGCTTGTCCGGGAAGGAAGTCAATAAAAGAACCGTAGAAAGCTTTATTAAAGCAGGAGTTTTCAGTAATCTTCATCCCAACCGCAGACAGCTGATGATGAGCTATATCCAGATATTGGACCAGCAGGCAGCGGAGAAGAAAAAATCACTGACAGGCCAGATGACCCTCTTTGACTTTGCAGGAGAAGAGGAGCAGAAGGATTTTGAGCTGTCCCTACCGGAGGTAAGTGAATACAGCAAGGATCAGCTCCTTGCCCTGGAGAAGGAGGTCCTCGGCATTTATGTGAGCGGGCACCCTCTGGAGGAATATGAGGAGCAGATCCGAAAGAACGTCACGGCTTATTCCGGTGCTTTTCAGATTGATGAGGAGATTGGCAGACCGAAAGCAGAGGATGGAAGGACAGAGCTGATCGGCGGTATGATTGTCGGTAAAACCATTAAATCAACGAGAAACAACAGTATGATGGCCTTTCTGATGCTGGAGGACCTGTTCGGAACCGTGGAAATCATCCTCTTTCCCAAGGATTTTGAGAAGTATAAGCAGATCCTGGAGCCGGATCAGAAGATTTATGTCCGGGGAAAGGTAAGCGTAGAGGAGGATAAGGCTGCGAAGCTGATATGTCAGGAGATTATCCCCTTTGACAGTATCCCGAAGGAGATTTGGATCAAATATCCCTGTGTCGAGGCTTACCTCAAGGATGAGCCGGCATTGTTCTCTCTCTTAGGGGAATATGACGGAAATGATATGGTAACCATCTACTGCAATGAAGAAAAACAGATCAAAAGACTGCCGAAGAGCCGGAATACTAAGGCAGGGAAGGAACTGATCGACAGGCTGAAGACCATTTATCAGGAAGAAAATGTTCGAATTATGGAAAAGAGTATTGAAAACATGCGAAAAATGGTCTAGAATACTATAGTCATATAGATGAAGTGGAGGAATAAAGATGGCAAGTAAAGTGGGTACCATTGGAGTATTAACAAGCGGTGGGGATGCGCCGGGTATGAATGCTGCCATTCGTGCAGTTGTGAGAACTGCTTTGGCAGAAGGCATAAAGGTTAAGGGTATCAGAAGAGGCTACATGGGGTTATTGGAAGAGGATATCGTTGATATGGATTCCAAAAGCGTGTCGGATATCATTCAGCGCGGAGGAACCATATTATATACAGCTCGCTGTCCGGAGTTTGTCAAGCCGGAGGGGCAGGACAAGGGAGCAGAGATCTGCAGAAAGCAAGGAATTGAGGGACTTGTGGTGATCGGTGGTGATGGTTCCTTTAAGGGAGCACAGGCACTGGCCAAGCGTGGTGTGAATGCTGTTGGTCTTCCGGGAACAATCGACCTGGATATCGCCTGTACGGACTATACCATCGGCTTTGATACGGCCGTTAATACAGCAATGCAGACAATCGATAAGGTCAGAGACACCTCCACCTCCCATGAGCGCTGCAGTATCATTGAGGTTATGGGCCGAAATGCCGGTTACATCGCCTTATGGTGCGGTATCTCAAACGGAGCAGAGGAAATTCTGATCACAGAACGCTATAATCATGATGAGCAGAGAATCATAGATCGGATCAATAACAGAAGAGAATCCGGCAAGAAGCATTTTATTATCATCAATGCAGAGGGAGTCGGTGATTCTTACGGTATGGCCAAGAGAATAGAAACCGCTACCAAGATGGAGACCAGGGCTACGATCATCGGCCATGCTCAGAGAGGCGGAAGTCCGACAGCAAGAGACCGCTATTATGCATCAGCTATGGGGGCAAAGGCGGTGGATATCCTGTATGCGGGCGGAACCAACCGGATTATCGCCCATAAGCACGGCGAATTCGTGGATTATGACATTGAGGAA
Source organism: Bacillota bacterium (assembly GCA_023441965.1). Lineage (GTDB taxonomy): Bacteria > Bacillota > Clostridia > Lachnospirales > Lachnospiraceae > Mobilitalea. The sequence goes on along the minus strand of JAEZNB010000010.1, from coordinate 54,199 downwards.
GCACTTGCCATGACAAAGGACATCGATCAGTATATGTATGATTTGGCTAAGAGGCTTTCCAAGTAAGCGATATATAAAGAGAGTATCGACTCACGGTAAATACCGAAGACGTTACGAGTGTATGATTACAAAACAGAGGCTGTTTCAAAACCCCTCATTTATTCGATAGGTGGTCTGAAACAGCCCCCTTTGCTTATCAGAAAACTGATCGGGCTTTTCAATAGGTCAGCCTGTAATTAGGCAGAATGGAGTCACAATGAGCAAAAAAATGAAGAAGCTGTTATCTTATTATCGGCCGTATCGGGGACTATTTCTTGCGGATCTGTTCTTTGCTCTCATATCTGCGGCAATCACCCTTGTCTATCCCATGGTCGTCCGCTACATAACCAATACAGTCTTAGTAAAATATGAAATCGCCCAGGCAGCACCTATTATCATCAAGCTGCTCTTTCTGATGCTGGGTCTTCTTCTGCTGGAATTCATCAGTAATTATTTCACTGCCTATCAGGGTCATATCATGGGAGCCAAGATGGAATATGATATGAGAAATGACCTCTTCACCCATTATCAGAAGCTATCCTTTAACTTCTATGATAATCAGAAGACGGGCCAGCTCATGTCCAGGATCACCAATGACCTCTTCGATGTTTCGGAGCTATGTCACCATGGGCCCGAGGACATCGTGATTTCGATCATTAAGTTTGCAGGAGCCTTTGTGATTCTGATCCGCATCGACCTGCCCCTTACCCTGATTGTATTTGCCTTCCTGCCCATCATGTTCTTTTTTGCCTTTCATATGAGAAAGAGGATGAGCAAGGCCTTCCGTAAGAACAGGGAGCGGATCGCAGACATCAATTCCCGGATCGAGGACAATCTGTCCGGGATCCGAGTGGTCAAATCCTTTGCCAATGAGAGCATGGAAATTGATAAATTCATGGAGAGGAACGGCAGATTTGTCGACAGCAAGCGGGAGAGCTACCGGAACATGGCTTCCTTCCATTCAGGCCTGTCCCTGTTCACAGGCCTCATCAATGTGGCTGTGATTGCCGGCGGAGGACTCTTTATCAGCCGTAAGGTCATCAATGTAGGAGATCTGCTTACCTTCCTGCTCTATATCAACAACCTGATCGATCCGGTGAAGAAGCTGATCAATTTCACCGAGCAGTTCCAAAATGGGATGACGGGCTTTGAGCGCTTCCACGATATCCTGGAGATTGCACCGGATATCGAGGATGAACCAGGAGCCCTGACCTTACAGCAGGTAAAAGGGGAGATAGAATTCCATGAGGTGGCCTTCCGCTATCAGGACACGGCTGCAGAGGTATTTCGTAATATCAACCTTAAGGTGGAGGCCGGGGAGTACGTTGCTCTGGTAGGCTCCTCCGGTGTCGGCAAGACGACCATGTGCAGTCTGATCCCGAGATTTTATGAAGTGTCGGAGGGCAATATCACCCTGGATGGAACGGACATCAGGAGGATTAAGCTGAATTCTCTCCGTAAGAACATCGGCATTGTACAGCAGGATGTCTATCTCTTCGCCGGTACAGTGATGGAGAATATCCGCTACGGGAAACCGGACGCTACTGAGGAAGAGATCATAGAGGCGGCGAAGAATGCCAATGCCCATGACTTCATTCAGGGGCTTCCTGACGGATATCATACCTACATCGGACAAAGAGGGATTAAGCTGTCCGGGGGACAGAAGCAACGCCTAAGCATTGCCAGAGTCTTCTTAAAGAACCCTCCGGTACTGATCTTTGATGAAGCAACCTCTTCTCTGGATAACGAGAGTGAGAAGGTAGTTCAGGATTCCTTAGAAAAGCTGGCAAAAAACAGGACAACCTTTGTCATAGCCCACAGACTGACCACCATACGGAATGCGAAAAGGATATTGGTATTGACTGAGGAAGGAATTAAGGAGAGCGGCAGCCACGAGGAGCTGCTGGCGAAGCAGGGGATCTATGCCGGTCTTTACCGCATGGCCTTTGACCAGAAGCTGGCGGATGCCTCTGAATAAGCTGTCAGCATGTTAGGATATGCTGAAATCCGATCGGAGATACATGCAAATCGGAATACCTGAAATTTCCTTGTCGTAACAGCCGGTTTTGTGGAACTATTCATTTGGATGCGGCGTCTAATCTTCAGAAGGGCAAAGATAAGGCAGCTTGCATCCATTTTATCATTTACATCCTCTATCTGAACTTGTATACTAATGCCATACAGTATATGGAAGACAGAGAATGATAAAGGTATAAGCAAATAGGGGGATAATAGGATGCAAAAAGAAATACGCAACGACTTCTCCGAAAAAATACCTGCCTATGACATAGAAAGCTTAATGAGACAATACGGTAACGATGTACTGCGGACAGCATACATGTATGTCAAGGATGTTCATACGGCAGAGGATATTTTTCAGGATGTGTTTATCAAGGTGAGCCAGAAGCTATCAAGCTTTGAAGGAAATTCAAGCATAAAGACCTGGATCATCCGGATTACGATCAATACCTGCAAGGACTATCTGAAGAGTGCCTGGAACAGGCGGGTTGTTACGATGATGGAATATCAGGAGGATGCAATCGTCAGCGAGTCAGATTATGAAGAAGTGGAGAAGCAGGACAGGAATCAGCTGATTAAGAATACGGTGCTATCCCTGCCGGAGAAATACAGGGATGTGGTACTTTGTGTATATTTTCAGGATATGACCATCACAGAAGCGGCCTCTGCCTTAGGCATAGCGGAGGGAACCGCCAAGAGCCGGCTATCGCGAGCCAGGCTGCGGTTAAAGGAAGCATTGGAAGGGAGGATTTCAGATGAGCTTTGATCAAAAGAAAAGCATCAACATAGAGTATGATGAACTGAATATAAAATCACATCTGAACACTTCTCTTGACTTAGAAGGAATCAGTGTATCAGAGGATTTAATCAATAGAACGCTGGAGGCAATCAGAAAGCAGTCTCAGGTGACTGAGATGCCTGTGACCGAGCAGCAGACCCAAGAGCCCGAAAGGAAAGTTATTCCTTGGTTCAGATATGCCCGTAATATCGCTGTCGTTGCTGCGGCAGGACTCATCCTGGTCGTCGGAATGAAGGGCTTAGGTCAAGTGAGTAAGAAAGATAATAATTTTTTGACAAAAGAGATGAAGGCTGAGAATTTCACCTATGATATGGCTGCCAAGGAAGATGCAGCGCCGGAAGCAGCCGGTTCCGCTGCGGATACAGGCAGCTCTACCACGGAATATGCGGCAAAGTCAGCACAGAGGGCACCGGCGGTTGACAGTGACGATGACAATACGATGTTCAGTGTGGCACAGGATCAGCCGGCAGCAGCTGATCCCGGGATCGAAATTGAGAAAAGCGCAGCGGTAGGGATGTTGACAGTCGATGACGCGCTTACAAACGGTGATGTGGAGGGTGACAGTCTGCTTCTTTCCTTCAAAGAGATTAACCCGATTCTGCCGGAGGAAGTACAGGAGCTATCGATCAGCGGCACTGCCGGACAGGACGAGAAGCTGATCAGTGATACTGAAGAGATCGGCAGGTTCTATCAGCTGATGGAGGCTTATGCTTATGTACCGGGAGATATCACCGATCGTAAGATCCGGTATACGGTAACCATGTATAATGACGGAAGAGCTGTTATCCTGCAGATATCTGAAGGTTGGCTCACAGCAGCTTATACAGACGGAGGTATCCTGATCGAGCACAGCTATCAGATCACAGGAGAGAACCAGCTTGTGATTGACCTGGAAACATGGTATCAGACAAAGGAATAAGAGATATGGAATAAGGAGCAGCGTGAGACTACACTCCGAGGACGGCAAGCCGGATTCGGAGCATAAGCTCACGCTGTATTTCATATCAGGCATCATAAAAAGGGCGTCGCATGATATCAATATGCGGCAGCCCTCTCCATAATTCAGCCTATAAAATTACAATGTATCCCATGAAATTATGATATTTACAGCTCTTCCTCCGTAGTCTCGGGAGCCTCTGCATCAGTCTCTGCAGCCTCCTCCTCCGAGTTAAAATTGATGGAAACATATTCCCTGCCATCAACATCCTTGTCGTCCTCATCTTCTTCTTCAAAATCTTCAAAATCGTCTTCAAACTCATCAAAATCGTCAGAGGAATCCTTCTTGATTACATTCTTATAAAGATAATAGGCACCTGCGGCCAGGGTAGCAACTGAGAGAGTACCAAAAATAAATTTACCGAACTTCTTCATATAGGTGGTCATCCTTTCATAATATTTTGATTAATATGCTATTAATTATATACTATTATATTATTATAATTCTGTTCTGGGAAAAAATAAAGTAAAATATTATAAGTATTAGAATATTTTACTATCCGGCCTTATGGAAATCGACATAAAAGTTGTCGAATTGACATTACTGCAGTTTTCTGTTATTGTGAAGCTAAATGTAGCAGAATGTCCCAAAGGAGGAAATTACAGAATGCTTATCAGAAAGAGACTGACCATGCTCTTGTTTTTTGTTATTCTTGGATCCATAGCAGTAGGCTGCAGCGGCGGAAGGAAGGCTGCTTCGGGCCCGGCTCCTACGAAAGCACCGGAGGCTGTACCGACCGAAGCTCCGGCGGCCACAGCAACCCCTACCCCGACTCCTTCACCGACACCGACACTGGTGCCCATTGATTATAAAACAGCAGTTCTTAAGGATATCTATGCAGATTATTTCACAGTAGGCGGAGTGCTTGGCGGTACAGGTATGAATAACCCATCCGTATACGGAATTATCACAACACATTTTAACAGCGTGACAATGGAAAATGAGATGAAGCCGAATTCCCTCCTGGATTATATGACCTCTATCTCTGATCCGAAATATGATGATAGTCCGGCAATCAACTATAGCAACCTTGACACTTGCCTTAAATTTGCGCAGGATAAGGGTCTGAAGATGAGAGGCCATACGCTGGTTTGGCACAGTCAGACACCCCGCTGGCTCTTCACGGAGGGCTACTCCATGCAGGCGGATGCTCCCTTTGTAACAAAGGAGCTGATGCTGAAGCGTATGGAGAATTATATCAGGCAGGTTCTGGAGTATTGCCAGACCAAGTATCCGGGTATCGTCTATGCCTGGGATGTGGTGAATGAAGCGATTGAGATCGGCAATGGACACCCTGAGGGCTTGCGGACCCAAGGGAGCTATTGGTATACAATCATCGGTGATGACTTTGTTGAGAAGGCCTTCGAATATGCAAGGAAATATGCGGATCCGGAGGTGAAGCTCTTCTACAACGACTATGGTACTGAGAATTCTCTGAAGGCCTCTGCGATCAAGAAGCTGGTGGCAAAGATACAAGAGCAGGGGAATATTGACGGAATTGGTCTCCAGACCCATATCGGCATTGATTCTCCGTCCTTAAGCGATATCGACTCCACTGCCCGTTCCCTGGCAGAGCTTGGCTTAGAGCTTCAGGTCACTGAGCTGGACATGAATATGCCCACAAATACCGAAGAGAATCTGGCAAAGCAGGGGACCAGATACAAGAGACTCTTTATCTACTTCAAAAAATGGGTGGAGGACGGTATCAAGCTGACAAATGTAACCTTCTGGGGAACAACGGATGACCGGTCCTGGCTGAACAAAGCAAATGCCCCCAGCTACCCCTTGCTTTTTGATAAGAATTTTGAAAAGAAGCCTGCCTATTACGGTGTGCTTCAGGATCCGGAGGTTAGGCTCTATTAAAGCACTGGATTCATCGGCCTGAACCACCCGGAGAGGGTCTCATAAAGCAGGATAGATACAAAGGCGTATTACGCTTCCCACATACATAGCAAGTGAATGATGGGCGGCATAATATGCCTTTCATTTTTTGGGTCTTCGCCCAGCGTTTTCCTCTTAAGAAAATATTAAGTATCGCGACAAGATTTTGACAAAAAATAATAGTTATGATACTATATATGGTAGTATGTATAATTATCCATAGAAGCTTTGAGCAGCAGGGCGGTTTCATGATGGCTGCCTGAAACATGAGATGAGGAACATAAGGAGGAAGGAAACATGAAGATGAGATGTGGCAGAAGACTTGCCCTAATACTCTCGTTGGCATTCATATTGCCGTTTCTGTTGGATCAGAGGGTTAATGAGGCATTGGCAGCAGCAACCCCGACATTTACGGAAAGCAAATTTGAACTGGTAGGAGTGGGGTCGACCCATCAGCTCGAAATTAAGGACCAGATAGCGGGAAGCACCTATAAATGGACTTCCTCAAATACGAACGTTGCCAAGGTATCCAGCAAGGGTGTGGTTACTGCGGTTGCCAAGGGCAGTTCGACCGTTAAGTGCGTGGTTACATACCCCAACGCCAAGACCAAGACCCTTTCCAGTAAGGTTACGGTTATCATTCCTTCGGAATCCGTAAGAATTAATAATGCGGTAGAGGTGGACGGTGCCCATATCCTCCTGGTAGGTGAGAAGTATGACTTTAACAGGGATATCGTTCCCGCAGGCTCCTCTGATATTACCTACTGGTCCCTCGGACGCGGTGACCAAGGGGCAATTAGGATTGACGACAGCTCAACCGGTAAGGTTACGGCCTTAAAGCCCGGTAAGGTAATCCTGAAGGCTACTACCGCAAAAAGCACGAATGCGGAGGATATCAAGAAGAGTATTGTCAGCGATGCAATCATCATAGAAGTAAAAGCACCGACAGCCACGGTGAATTCGGCTGAAATTATCGGCAGTACAGAGCTTCGGGTCGTATTTGACAGCCCCGTGGATCCCAGTACCGTCATCGGAGCGAATAATGTCTTACTGAATAACATCGTAATAACGCTCAATAAGAATTCTAAGGGTGTACTGGCGAAGGATCCCGGAACCCTGAAGGCAGGTCTGTCCACAGACGGTAAGACACTTACCATCACCTCACAGAATATGTTTGAGGGAGAGTATGTAGTAAATGTTACCTCCGGAGTAAAGACAACCGGAGGCGTAGCAATAGCAAATTACACCAAGGCGGTCAGCTTTGTGGATAATGTGGGTCCTACAATTAAGGCAGTTATCCTGGATGATTCCGGTGTGATCTCAACCATACAGTTCAGCGAGGCTTGTGATTTCACGAACCTGAAGGTATCTAACGCTACCCTGCTTACCACAGGAACCGCTGATCCGTCCACCCTCAACAAGCTGAACACCCGTCTCAATTATGTGGAGAGCGCAGATAAAAAATCCTTAACTATCAATCTGTCAGGTATCATCACTTCAGATTATGGTAAGCCTTTCGCAGTTACCTTTAGCGGTATTACGGATCTGAAGGGAAATGTACCGCCTACCTACACCCTGACGGCTACGATACTGACAGACAATTCCATGAAGCCACAGGCAAGACCGCTCATCGCTGTAAGAACCTCCTATAATGTCCTTACGGTTACCTTTGACAGAGCGATCTGGCAGCCGGGCTTTGCAGTCATCAACAATGGCGGCATGATTCTCGGAACAGTGGATCCTGCAGATAACAAGAAGGTCAACTATACCTTCAGTGATGCCGAAGCAGCCCTGACCGGAGTCCAGACCGTGTCCATCGTAAACTGGAACGGTTATAATGTTTCACCCACAGATACCTTGGCCTTCCAGCCTTATAAATTCCAGGCGGTAGATTTTACTGCGGACAGGACAAGTCCTGTATTGCTTGCTTATGAATTTGATACTGAGACCAATGTCCTTTCCCTGACCTATAACGAACCTGTTACAGTAACCACAGCCTCCGGTATCTTCACCAGCAGACTGAATACGAATACGGATGAGCTGTTTGAAACGAATATTACCTTTACAAAGCTTGATTCCACAGACAGCAAGGTAATCAAGCTGCAGATCGGTAACCTGCAGCGGCTGGGAACCTATACCTTCGCGATAGAACAGGGCTTTGCCAAGGATGGCTTCAGGAACTTAAGCTTAAGAAGAGAAGGTGTAGTCATCAGTAATATCGGTGGCAGGGGAGTAGAGCTGCCCGGACCCTATCTGATTACTCAGTCCACAACCAACCTAAGTCAGATTTATCTGGAATTTGCAGATATGCTGGATGTAGCATCTGCTACCAATCTGTCAAATTACAATATTCCGGGTGTGACCATCGTTTCGGCTACACTTACCAAGAACAATAAGACAAACGGAGCAACGGTTGTTCTGACAGTAGCAGATGGATCCATTAATGTCACCCTGGAGAGACCGATCTATATTAAGGGAGTGAAGGGGTATGACGGCAGCCTTTCCGCTATGGAGACCTTCCCGGCCCAGTATGTTAATCTGAAGGAGAACAAGAAGCCGTACTTAAATGGCAGTCCTGAGTATAGCAAGCAGAACCTAAATGTAATCAAGTTGAAATTCAGTGAAAATATGATGGGTACTTTAACAGCCAGAGTGGTGAATGTGGTTGGAAACGGAACGATCGAAATACCGAATTCAGTTATAGTGGAAGGGGATACCGTTTCCTTGAACCTAAGTTCTATACCCGCTCATCAGACAGTCTTAAATATTATGATCCTGACGAATAACCTGACTGATCTGAACGGTAACCCGGTAGAAGCTATGCCGCTGCAGTTTACTGTACCTGTATTACATTATTAATCCGTGTATTAGCTGATGATTTGCTTCATGGCAGTATGGGCATAAGATGGATGGACTTTCAAAGGGGAGATCTCTTTGGAGCATAGAGCGAAAGGAGAGAATGCATGTACATTTTTAAGGACGAGTATAAAACCGGGATAATGCAGATTGATGAGGAACACAGAAAACTGTTTGAGATAGCAGATAAGGCCTATGAAGTCCTTACCGCTGAATTTATCCCCGATAAGTACGATTACATTGTTGAGATACTGAATGAACTGAAGGACTATGCAGCCACCCATTTTGCCCATGAAGAGGAGTACATGGCAAGCATCGGCTATAAGAAGCTTTTCACTCATAAGGTGGAGCATCATGATTTTGTTGAGAAGCTGAATGAGTATGATCTGGCTTCCATCGATGAGAACCAGAAGGAAGCGATCATGGCGCTTTTAGATTTCCTCAACAATTGGCTCGTAGATCATATCCTAAAGAATGATAAGCTGATCGGACAAGCGATATAAAGAGTAAATAGTTTACAAAATCATACAAGGGGCTGTTTCACAATAACGACCTTGGAGACATGAGGGACCATATGTGATCCCTCATGTTCTCGCAAAGGAGATTGTGAAACAGCCTATGTTATTAGTTTTAGAAAGCTTGTCCATCGCTTTAGGCCAATCACTCGAAGCTTCGGGTGAAGATATCGCTCTTTTCCAGGAGACTTTCGACCGTATCGATCCCCAGACGGTGGAGAAGCTCAATTACATAGGGGTTATCGATCGGAGTCGGATAACCTGCAGCCTGACCATATTCCTCCACATTCTTCCGCCCCTCTTCATGGGGAATCAAAGCCCTCGGACCGCCGACACAGCCGCCGATACAACCCATTCCCTCATAGAAATTCGCTTCTATCCTCCCTGCTACAATATCATTCACCATGGCTCTGCAGGCCGGAACACCGTCAGCCTGTTTTGAGTGAAGAGTAATGCTTCGGTTGGGGTTTAGCCGTTCCAGAGTGAGCTCCACCGCTTCACTGACACCTCCGGTGTGAGCATAGATTCGTCCTGCTCTGGAGGAGTGATCCTTTTCACTTTCCTCCATTTCGGCAGGATTGATCTCCATGACATTGAAGATATCCTGGATCTCCTGGAAGGTAAGCACATAATCCACGGCATCGGCGATATCCTTCTCCCTGGCCTCTGCCTTCTTCGCCAGGCAAGGACCGATAAAGATGGTCAGGGCATCGGGATACATGGCCTTGACTGCACGGCCGCTGGCGATCATCGGGGATACTGCCGGAGGAACATGGGGGACCAGGTCGTGATAGATTTTTCTGATCATAGCGATCCAGACAGGGCAACAGCAGCTGGTCAGCTGATAATCTGCCTCTGTCTTAATATTGGCGTCAAATTCCAAAGCTTCCTTCAGGGTCAGAATATCGGCGAACAGGGCCACCTCTATCATCCCGTCAAAGCCCACCTGCTTCAAGGCATTTCTTAGCTTTCCCGGTGTTACGTCACTGCTGAACTGTCCCAGAAAGGCCGGTGCAATCAGGGCGTAGGTTAGGCCCTGATGAGAACGGATTGCCTGCAGGGCGGGAATGACATCCCGGCTGCTGGTAAGCCTACCGGCGCGGCATTCCTGAATGCAGTAGGAACAGCCGGCACACAGCTTCTCATCTACTTTAAGTTCTCCGGACTCATCGGGATGTATAGCATGGAAAGGACATAGATTGACGCAATGCTTATCCTCTTCACAATCACATTCACCCTTATGCCAGATCAGAGGGTGCTTCTTTGGATGCAGCAGACAGTCCAGCTGATGTACATCATAAGGATCCTGTTCCCTTAGATACTCCTCCTGTTGATTTTTCACCGTGGCTGTCAGCAGCTCCCGGTATAATTCCTCGAATGTTTTCAATTAGGACACCTCGTTTGATAGCTTATTGGTATTATTCGCATTTATATCATTATTATACCAAACCATACTTTACTAGGGTATGGATTTGTTTTATAATTAAAGAATAACTGTTATCCATCAGTCTTTCCTGTTCTTGTCCCGTATATTTTTATTTACCGAGGAGAATCTATTAAGAAAATCCAGAATATGAGGTATAAAGTTGAAGCATCAAACGAAGAAGTTCCGAAAAAATACCGTCAGGTTATTTTTTTATCTATATATCATCGTGTTAGCTTATTTTTTGTTTTTCAGCGAATCCTTCGGAAGGGGCAGCTTTTCGGAGGAGTATCGGTATAACCTTGAGCTTTTTGTGGAAATAAAAAGGTTTATCAAATACCGGCAGCTGGTAGGCTTTGATGTCTTTATGATTAATATTCTCGGCAATATCATTGCCTTTATGCCCTTTGGCTTTCTGCTGCCCATTGTCTATGAGAAGTACCGCGGATTTTTCCGGGTGGCCTTCTATAGCCTCTTGTTCAGTCTGGCAGCCGAGGCGATCCAGATGGTGACCCGGGTTGGTATTTTTGATGTGGATGACATCCTTCTGAATACCGGCGGAGGAATCTTGGGTTATCTGCTCTATGTAGTCTGCCGTCAGCTGGTACGATGGATGCAGAGGAAGATAAGGAAAAGGAGAAGACATGATTAAGCTTTTTAAGAAGAAGGAGATGATTCAATTCTCCGGAAGAAAGCATCCCAGGATGGGGATCCTCTCGGCAGTGATCGGAACAGCGGTCACCTTAGGATTGTTGGCAGTCAGTATCGTATCCGGAGTGTTTCAGGGTAAAGGAGGAGAAATGCTCGGAATCCTGGGGATGCTCCTGCTTGTGCTGGCAATCATCGGTTTTGCCCTGTCCTATAAGGCCTTCAAGCAGAGGGATATCTTCTACCGCTTCCCCCTGATCGGAGCTGCCTTAAACGGAATCATGACAATTATACTGATTATTATCTATATCTTAGGCTTTGCCCAATAAATATAAGATCATAAGAAGAGCGGAGATGCTTCGCGGGAGGAGAACAGAATGGATATTATGAAATTAAGCCAGGAAGAATTAGAAGAGATACAGGAACGCTATGAGCTGGCCATGGATAGAATCGGTCAGATCGAAAATGAAACCGCAGTAGGAGAAGCTTATCGGGAGTATTTCTCCCGGGTTGCTGCCTTTATCCTGCAGGTAAAGGGAGTGGCAGAGTTAAGCCGGCAGAATCGGATCAGGGGACTGACCCTGAAGGAGCATCAGGCTTTGAACCGTTCTCTTTATGAGGACATTACAGGAGATAATTATCAGGTCAGCTATGCGAATCCCGCCTATGCCTGCAAGCGTATGGGAATCAAGCATGGAAGGTTGCTTAGCTTCCTCTGCACGGAGCTGCGTGGTCTGATTATCTATGCTTATGAGCAGAGATGGAAGGAGCTGACGGTTTATCTGGAGCTCTTTCTGGAGATTTATAAGCTCTATGAGTGGGAGGATGAATTCACTTATCGGGATGCGAAGAAGGTTATTTATGATTTCATGAGCGACTATTGTGAATTGTTTGTTACAAGCCGGACCGAGCAGATGATTGATACGGAGGTATCCTTTGCCAGGGATATCATTATGGAGGCGGATCTGACAGACCTTAGTTATCTGTACTATTTCGGGGATTATATTTCGGAGAACGAGCTTAAGACTGCCCAGTTTTTAAATTCCCTGCCGGAAGAGCAGGTTCAGGCGATGGCTGATACCTTTACGGAGGGTTACCGTTTGGGCTTTATCGTAAGCCGCAAGCCTCTGGAGACGAAAAATCTGGTGAACATCCGCTATCAGTTGGGCTATGAGCGGATGATCCGTCTTGCCGTCCGTAATTTCGAGAAGATGGGACTGAAGTCGGTGATCTTCCGGGCTGCCTTGAATGTCCTCAATAAGAAACAGCATTTGAAGGTTGGTTATCATGCCACCAGCCCCAATAAACAGTATGATTATGATCATCGTTTTGATATCGGCCTTCTCTTGGATAAGGCCTTGAACGAGAAGAGGCTGAAGAGCCGCAAAGCAGCGCTTGAGGGCTACCGGGAGCTTACACCCTACTATGGTGGACCTGCCGTTGTACAGGTATTCGGTGAGAAGCTTTTTGAGCCGGAGGATAAGAAGGAAGTCGTTAAGCTGGACAAACGGCAGCAGAAGCTGTATGTGGATTATTATAATGAGGAGAACTTCATACTGAAGGAATATTATAAGCTGGATGAGACCTCCTTTACCATTATAGCTTACCCGGTTCCGGAGATCGGCAAGGACTTTGAAGCAATCTTTGCCGATACAGTGAAGGTGAACACACTGGACAATGAGCTGTACCGCAGTATTCAACAGAAGATCTGCGATACTCTGGATCTGGGAGAAGCGGTAAGAATCCGCGGTAAGGGCAATAATCACACGGATATGCTGGTGCAGCTCTTTCCCCTTAGAGATAAGGAGAAGGAGACCATTTTTGAGAACTGTGTGGCAGATGTGAATATTCCGGTCGGAGAGGTCTTCACCTCGCCGGTACTGAAGGGTACAAAGGGTATTCTCCATGTGCCTAAGGTTTATCTGAATGATCTGGAATATCGGGAACTGGAGCTGATCTTCGAGGATGGAAGGATAGTGGAATATCACTGCCAAAACTTCGAGGAGGAGAGCAGGAATCAGAGCTATATCAAGGAGAATCTCTTGTTTAACCATGATTTCCTGCCCCTTGGCGAATTTGCCATAGGTACCAACACTACAGCCTATATGATGGGCAAAAAATACGATATCGCCCGTATGCTTCCGATTCTGATTGCAGAAAAGACAGGACCTCATTTTGCGATCGGTGACACCTGCTATCAGATGAGCGAGGATTTCAAGGTATATAATCCTGATGGCAAGGAGATCATAGCCCGGGAAAATGAAATATCAAGTCTGCGTAAAAGCGATCCGTCAAAAGCATATTTTAACTGCCATACGGATATTACCCTGCCCTATGATGAGATTGCAGAGATCTCTGTATGCTTAAAGGATGGTAGTTCTATCCCGATTATTTCAGACTGCAGGTTTGTCCTGGAGGGAACACAGGCGCTCAATGATGCCTTCGACCGGATGTAGTCATGGGGGGTTATGAATGTTATAAGGTAAGGAAAAAGGAGAGGAGCGGAGCATGCTAAATATCACAAATTTTTCTAAGACCTACAAAGGGGATAAAAAGGCAGTGGATAACTTAAGCCTGACAGTCAGGGCAGGGGATATCTTCGGCTTCATCGGACATAACGGAGCAGGAAAGACAACGACGATCCGGGCAGTCGCCGGGGTTCTGGATTTTGATGAGGGAGAGATTCGGATTGATGGGAAATCCATCAGGAAGGAAGCGGTAGCCTGTAAGAAGATGACTGCCTATATTCCGGATAATCCGGATCTGTATGAGCATCTGACCGGAATCGGATACCTGAATTTTATCGCAGATATCTATGAGGTTACAAAGTTTGACCGTGAAACCCTGATCGAGAGGTATGCGGATGCCTTTGAAATTACTACGAACCTGGGAGATACCATATCCTCCTATTCTCATGGTATGAAGCAAAAGCTGGCTATTATAGCAGCTCTGATACATAGACCCAAGCTACTTATACTGGATGAGCCCTTTGTGGGACTGGACCCAAAGGCTGCCCATACCCTGAAGACAATTATGGCGGAGCTATGTAAGGGAGGCAGTGCCATCTTCTTTTCGACCCACGTTCTGGAAGTAGCTGAGAAGCTGTGCAACAAAATTGCAATCATCAAGAGCGGGATGCTGGTAGCCTGTGGAACCATAGAAGAGGTGAAGGGCAATCTTAGTCTTGAGGATGTCTTCATGGAGTTGATCGACAGAAAGGTTGAGGAATAAGAAGACAGGCCGAAGTGCTATCTCCGGCTGCATGGAGGAAAACAATGAGGAAAATCATTAGACTATTCAGTGTCCAGGTATGGGCTTTGCTTGGAGACATGTTTTACATAGGAAACGGCAAAAAGAAAAAACCTAAGGTTTTGTATGTGGGAACCGGGCTATTTGTGGTTGCCATGGCTGCCGTCGCCTTTTTCTATTGCTATATGATGGGGAAGGCCTTACTGCTCTATGAATGCATTGAGATCCTGCCGTCCCTGATCATGGCAGCAAGCAGCCTGCTTGTACTGATGACTACCATATTTAAAGTAAAGGGAACCATCTTTGGCTTCCGTGATTATGATCTGACTATGTCCTTGCCGGTGAGCACAGGTAAGATCGTTGCCAGCAGAGTTCTGCTCTTATACAGTCTGAATATAGTATTTGTCCTGATGCTTATGGTACCGATGATGGTTGCCTATGGGCTATTGGCAGCTCCTGGCATCCTCTTCTACCTCTATGGAGCCATAATGATATTCTTTATCCCTTTGGTTCCGATTCTGCTGGCTTCCGTGCTTGGCACCCTGGTAGCCTTTGCCTCGGCCAGATTTCGTCATAGCAACCTGGTCAGCATTCTGGGCTATATGCTGCTGATGGTTTTTATCCTGATTTTGTCTTTTACCTCGGGAAGCTCCGAAGCTGAGATAATCAACATAAGCAGGACCCTGTCAGAACAGGTGAATTCCACCTATCCCTTGGCGCAAATCTATGGGCAGGCCGTCATTCAAGGGGATAGTAAGGCCTTGGTCTGCTTTCTGCTGATTTCCCTTGGGACCCTTGTTCTGTTTACCTACCTGGTGGGTAAGCTCTTCCGCAAGCTGAATTCGCTGGTCATGGCAGGAAGCTATCGAAGAAAATATAAAATGGAAGGGCTTAGTACCGCCTCGCCCTTAAAGGCCCTATTCCGCAAAGAGATCAAGCGCTATTTTGCGTCACCGATTTATGTGCTGAATACTGGGATTGGTATCGTTATTCTGACCATCGGAGCAATTGCCCTGTTTTTTGTGGACCCGCAGAAGCTGGGAGGAGATCCACAGCTGGCATGGATGATATCTCAGGGAGGACCCGTGTTTATATCCTTCTGCATCGGTATGAGCTGTACTACCATGGCATCTGTCTCCATCGAGGGTAGAAGCCTATGGATCGGAAAGACCCTTCCCGTGGCGGCCTCCACGATCTTTGCATCGAAGATTCTGGTCAATCTGCTGGTGATGGCACCGGCCCTCATCGATGCGATCCTGATTGCCATAGCCCTGAAGATGGAGCTTATGACAGGCCTGATTCTGCTTCTGGTTGTCCTGGTGAACGCCCTATTCACTTCGCAACTGGGACTTATCATAAATCTTAGGTTTCCCAACCTTAACTGGACCTCGGAGACAGTGGTGGTAAAGCAGAGCGCAGCAACCATGATGACCTTGTTCAGCAGCTTTCTGATCATAGGAATACAGGTGCTGTTACTGCTGGTCATCAAGGACTTTCTGATATCCTATCTGCTCTATCTGGGAATGATGATCCTGGGGATAGTTCTTCTGTACCGGATCTTACTGTCTTATGGAGCAAAGCGTTATCAGGAGTTATAATTCTAATTCAGACTTACAAAAAGCAGCGCGAAAATAGCGCTGCTTTTGTCATCGAAGAGGAAACGGAAGGTAGATTAAGATTACTCATACTTATGAATTGAGCCACTTATATTAGATGCAGTAATAAATAGCATAAGTAATTTTCCTCTGAAAATTAACGACAAACGGAAAGGAATATGCTAGAATGTTGGCAGACGGAACATGGAGTACAAGGGCAGGCTATCATAGCCCCTTTCTGCAGGCTACGAGGATGCTGCCCTGAGAGGAAGAATAACACGCTGCTTACAATATACGGATGCCTTCAGTCATGGCATCGGTACGATGGAGGATTCATATGGATTACAAGAAGGCTGGAGTAGATATTGAAGCCGGTTATAAGGCTGTGGAGCTCATGAAGGAGCATATCAAGGGAACCATGAGGAAGGAAGTACTGTCCGATATCGGCGGCTTTTCCGGTGCATTTTCCCTGGAAAGCTTTAAGGATATGGAGCAGCCCACCCTGGTTTCCGGAACAGATGGAGTGGGAACCAAGCTGAAGCTCGCATTCTTACTGGATAAGCATGATACGATCGGTATAGACTGTGTGGCCATGTGTGTGAATGATATAGCCTGTGCCGGTGCAGAGCCATTGTTTTTCCTGGATTATATCGCCTGCGGCAAGAATGAGCCCGCTAAGATTGCAACGATTGTTAAGGGTGTAGCCGAAGGCTGTAAGCAGGCGGGAGCAGCTCTGATCGGTGGTGAGACTGCCGAGATGCCCGGCTTCTATCCGGAGGATGAGTATGATCTGGCCGGTTTTGCTGTCGGTATCATAGATCAGAGGGAGCTGATCAACGGAGCAGAGGTGAAGCAGGGAGATGCCCTGATCGGTATCGCTTCCTCCGGTATCCATAGCAATGGTTATTCTCTGGTCAGAAAGGTTTTCCGTATGCAGAGGGAGGCTCTGCATACCTATTATGAAGTACTGGGAGCTACACTGGGAGAGACTCTGCTTACGCCCACCAAAATATACGTAAGGGCTTTAAAGGCGCTGAAGGCAGGTAAGGTTAAGGTAAAGGGCTGCAGCCATATCACCGGCGGTGGCTTCTATGAGAATATTCCCAGGATGCTGCCGGAGGGTATACATGCCTATATCAGGCAGAATAGCTATGAGATACCACCTATCTTCGGTATGCTGCAAAAGGACGGAGATATCGAAGAGAGGATTATGTATAATACCTATAATATGGGTCTTGGGATGATCCTGGCGGTTGATTCCAAGGATGCGGACCAGGCCCTGAAGCTTCTGCAGGCAGCAGGAGAAAAGGCTTACATCGTAGGAGAAGCGAAGACAGGTGTGAAAGGAGTCAGCTTATGCTAAGACTGGCAGTCCTGGTATCCGGAGGGGGAACGAACCTTCAGGCACTGATTGACAGCATCGAACAGAAGCAGCTTCCTGGTGTGAGGATAGAGGTTGTCATCAGCAGCAGTAGGAAGGCCCACGCCACGGAGCGGGCCAAGCAGCACGGGATTCCCGCTGAGACGATTGTGAAAAAAGAATATGCATCCCTCGAGGAATATGAAGAAGCATTTCTGAAGCTGTTGGGCAGCTATCCGGTGGATCTGCTGGTACTGGCAGGCTTCCTGGTCATACTTCCGGAGGGGATTGTCAGGGCATATAGGAACAGAATCATCAATATTCATCCCTCCCTGATACCGGCCTTTTGTGGGGATGGCTATTATGGTCTTAAGGTCCATGAGGCGGTTCTGTCAAGAGGAGTGAAGGTGACCGGAGCCACGGTACATTATGTGGATGAGGGAACGGATACCGGGCCGATCATCCTTCAGAAGCCGGTGGCGGTTCTGGAAGGGGATACCCCTGAGCTGCTGCAAAGAAGAGTCATGGAAGAAGCGGAATGGGTGATCCTCCCTCAGGCAGTCCGTCTGATTGCAGAGGGAAGAGTAACGGTGAAGGATCATATCGCACATATAAACTCATAAGCATAAGGAAACAGATGGCTGATCGGATTGGCGATCTGTTTTTTCGCAGGGCTTAGAAGCATAGATTACGGGTCTTGGGAGGGCCGGATCATTTTAGGATTAGGGAGGTAAAATTCATATGAAGGTGCTGATTATTGGAAGCGGCGGAAGAGAGCATGCGATTGCGAGAAAGGTAGCCATGAGCAGCAGGGTGGACCGGCTCTATTGTGCTCCCGGCAACGCCGGAATAGCGGAATGTGCCGTTTGTGTCAATATACCGGTCATGGAGCATGAGGCATTGGCGGACTTCGCTGTCAGAGAAGGGATTGATCTGACCGTTGTGGGACCGGACGATCCCTTGGTAGCCGGTATCGTGGATGTATTTGAAGCGAAGGGCCTGCGTGTCTTCGGACCCAGGAAGAATGCCGCAATCATCGAAGGCTCCAAAGCCTTTTCCAAGGACCTGATGAAGAAATACAACATACCCACAGCGGCCTATGAGATCTTTACTTCTCCGGAAGAGGCCATAGAATACCTGAAGAGTTCCAAATATCCAATTGTTCTTAAGGCGGATGGATTGGCTCTGGGCAAGGGAGTCCTGATCTGTAACAGCCTGGAGGAAGCCATTGAGGGAGTCAAGCAGATCATGGTGGAGAAGCAGTTCGGCTCCTCGGGAGACCGTCTGGTAATCGAAGAATTTATTAGTGGACCGGAGGTATCTGTTCTGGCCTTCTGTGACGGAACCATAATCAAGACGATGACCAGCGCCCAGGATCATAAGCGGGCCTTGGATGGAGATCAGGGGCTTAATACCGGTGGTATGGGGACCTTCTCCCCCAGTCCCTTCTACACGAAGGAGGTAGACGAGTTCTGCCGGAGCTATATTTATCAGCCGACCATGGATGCCATGCGGGCGGAGGGAAGACCCTTCGTGGGAATTCTCTTTGTCGGATTGATGCTGACCAAGTACGGCCCAAAGGTTCTGGAGTACAATGCCCGCTTCGGTGATCCGGAGACCCAGGTGGTCCTGCCCAGGATGAAGAATGATATCGTTGAGGTGTTTGAGGCTTGTATCGATGGAAGACTTAAAGAGATTGAGCTTTCCTTTGAAGAGAATGCTGCCGTATGTGTTATTCTGGCCTCTGAAGGCTATCCCGTACATTATGAGAAGGGCTTTGCGCTTCAGGGACTGGAGCGTTTTCACGGGAAGGAGGATTATATCCTCTATCATGCCGCAACCAAGGAAGAGCAGGGGCGGATCGTGACAAACGGGGGTCGGGTCCTGGGAGTGACGGCCTTAGGGAAGGACCTGAAGGAAGCCAGAAGAAAAGCCTATGAAGCTGTTGATTGGATCAGCTTTGACAATAAATACTATAGGCATGATATCGGTAAAGCAATAGACGAGGTTTAAGAAAAAGATAATACCGTAAGGTAATAAAGCTGTGACAGGGGATAGGATCGCCAGTACTTTTACCGGCTAAGGATGAAGCCGTCGGTAAGGGCCCATGGAGAGCATATCCCCTTCTTAAAGGTAATTCTTTCCCTTTCATCATATAAATTTCCATACAGAAATCCTAAAAATAAGCCGAAATATATAGCACATTAACTCTACAACAAAAAACTGCATATGCCACAGAAGTGCCATAAGTAATTTGTAAAATAAAGCAAGAATTTGCAGGACTTAGCACCCGGGTTAAATTCCTCCTGCAACACTTCCTCCGGCTTATGTATCGACCCAAGGCTTGTTTTGAAAGGAGTACCGCACGAATGAAACAAAGGTTCAGAAACAGATGGCTGATATTTCTGATATGTTTTGCAATCATTTTTCAGAATTTCTTATATATCAATTCAGTACATAGTTTAGCAGCAGGAACAGGAAAAGTAACAGCGAGCACATTATTTGTCAGATCCGGGCCCTCCACCGGCTCGGAGAAGATCAAGGTGGGAGAAACCTATGTATATCTTAGCAAGGATGAAAAGGTAACGATTCTGGCGAAAGAGGGAGACTGGTATCAGATTACCATGAAATTCAACGGGAAAACCGTGAAGGGCTATGTGCTTGGGGATTATATCAAGCTGGAGGAAGGCAGTGCCGTTCCGACCACATCTCCGACGCCGAAGCCTACGCCGAAGCCCACACCAAAGCCCACACCGAAGCCTACTGCTAAGCCTACCGTTTCACCGGCTCCTACACAAGCGCCGTCCGGAGGCAGCGGTGTAGCTGTGAAGAAGGCATTTGCACATAAGGCGACGGTCACTACAAACTCCCTCAATGTAAGAAGCGGGGCAGGGACAAGCTATTCCAAGGTAGGAGGACTTAGCCTGGGAAGTGTCGTTACCGTTATAAACGAAACAATGAGTGATAGCACCAAATGGTACGGAATTTCCTATCAGGACGGAGGAGTGCAGAAGGCAGGATATGTATCCAGCCTCTATGTCAAGTTAACCTTCGAGAGTACGGTAAAGGGCAACCTCGTCTCTGATAAGACCAGACTTAGGATGTCAGCGAAGCAAAATGCGGCTTATTTAAAGAGTAAGGAAGGAAGCATCATTGCCTTGAAGAAGAACAAGGCTGTTACCATACTGAGTGAATCCGTGGTGGAAGGTGATAAATGGTTCAAGGTATCCTTTACCTTAGATTCTGTGAAGTATACCGGTTATTTACCGGCGAACCAGGTGAAGTTCAAGGTTACGGAGACAGCTACACCTACAGCTGCTCCTACACCGAAGCCCACAGCGGCGCCTTCGGTGACACCAAAGCCTACACCAAAGCCGACGGCAGCACCTACATCGAAGCCGACAACAGCACCTACAACCAAGCCAACGGCGGCTCCTACACCGAAGCCGACGGCAGCACCTACAGCCAAGCCAACAGTGCCTCCGACTCCTAAGCCGACAGCCACTGCGACGCCGACGCCGACCGTGACCCCAACACCAACCCCTACACCAACTCCGACGCCGACTGTGACCCCGACACCGCCACTACCGGATCTCTCACAGGGTACGGGCCTGCTTCAGATACCGGACTTAAAGATTTTTACAACGGTAAAGGCACCGATGGAGGGCTTTGTATGTAATACAGAGGTTGTAAATGTATTCAGAAATGTCATGCCATTAGAATATATGTTTGACAATTACTATGTTCCTATCATGTTGCGTAACAGGGAAAAGGTAACGATAACAGAAGCGGTGAATACCGAGGGAATGATCTGGTATAAGATATCCTTTAGCTTTAACGGACTCCCTTATACCGGTTATGTGGCGGCCGATTATATCTATGCCAGAGAGAATGCACCCTCCGGACCGGTGACTCCGGACGTTACCCCAACACCGAGCTCGACACCGACCCCGAGTCCGACGCCGCTTCCCGGCTATATCGACCCGAATCAGATTGATTTTGAGCTAAAGCTACTGTCCCAGGGCTTCCCGGAAAGCTATAAGGATTCCTTAAGGATGCTCCATGAGAAGCATCCGGCTTGGGAATTTGTCGCTTATCATACCGGGCTGGATTGGAACACAGTGATTGCAAACGAGAGCATACCGGGTAAGAATACCATACCCAACACTAAGAGTGTGGAATGGTTATCCTTTGACAGCGGTGCTTATGACTGGAAGACAGATACCTTTCAGATTTTTGACGGAACCTATTGGGTTACCGCCTCAAGAGCAGCAGTTGAGTACTATATGGACCCAAGAAACTTCCTGACAGACACCTATATCTTCCAGTTCGAGCTGCTGAAATACCAGCCCTTATATCAGAGTAAGGCAGGTATAGACAATATATTAGCAGGAACAGCTCTCTATAACTCCGGCTATACCTTCCTGGATGAGTTCGGAGTTCAGCAGGCTTATACTTATAGCGATACCTTTATTAAGGCGGCGGAATATTCCGGCGTGAGTCCCTACCACCTGGCTTCCCGTGTGAAGCAGGAGGTCGTAACCGGGGCTACTACCTTAAGTAACAGTGTATCGGGTACATATCCGGGCTACGAAGGCTACTATAATTTCTATAACATCGGAGCCAATGACAGCCCGGGAGGCGGTGCCATCGCCAATGGATTGAAATATGCGAAAAACGGTAAGAATGCCACAGAGAATGCCTTATACCTGATTCCCTGGACCAATCCCTATAAGGCCATCGTAGGCGGAGCCTACTTCCTGGGAAGAAGCTATATCAACCGGGGTCAGGATACCGTATATCTGCAGAAGTTCAATGTCACGGAGAACAACACCTATTTCCATCAGTATATGACGAACGTGGAAGCGCCCTGGGCGGAAGGCAGAAAGATCGCAACGGCTTATAAGAGTATGATCGACTCGCCGATCGTATTCTCCATACCAGTATATCTGAACATGCCTGCCAAACCGGCACCGATACCGACCACCATGTTTAACCCGAATAACCGGATGAAGAGCCTGAAGGTATTGGACGTCAACGGCAAAGAGTTTGCATTGACACCCACCTTCAGCCAGACCGTATACGATTACAGCATTATTGTGAAGAATTCCGTTGAAATGATACAGATTAAAGCAGGAGCTGTAAGTAAGAAGGCTACCGTGGCCGGTACCGGATATTATTCTCTGGTACAGGGCAACAATGAATTCATCGTGCAGGTAATCGCTCAGAACGGGGATATCGCAAATTATGTACTTCATATCGTAAGAGAGTAATCCGTCCCACAGCATACGCGCTTAATCGTATACCCGAGATGATTCGGAATGCAGGTACGGTTCCATGTACTTGAATAGGGTTACATTCGCCTTCTTGTACATTATACCGGTCAGCGGGGATGATCCTGCTGACCGGTTGCGCTATACCGGCAAGAGAACCGCTTTGCCGATTCGGCTTGTATTCATATGAATGTAAATTATAAGACAATAGGGGGAATCCTAAATGAAGAAAATGAGTAGATACATCCTGGTAATGCTGGTATGCATGCTGACCGGAAGCTATCTGAATACACAGACAAGCAGGGCAGCCAGTGCTGAGGTGGATATCTCCGCAGACAGCACAGAGGTAACTGTCGGTGATAATGTATATGTGAACCTGACGATTACATCGGATACCCCATTTGGTGATTTCGAGGCTAATCTCACCTATAATGAGGATGTTTTAGAATATAAAGGTGGTCATTCCTTTATCACAGGGAACAATGGTTTTCTGAAGATTGCCGATATGAATGTTCCTGACGGGGACACCGTAAGAAAATATATACTGGAATTTACGGCCATCAATATCGGAATCTGCGACGTCTCCCTTATGGAGCCCTTCATGGTCTATGATTATGATTCCGGAAATGGCATGTCGGTGTCGGTAAATGTCCTGACGGTCCATGTGAATCCTGCTCAGACGGCCTCTGACAATGCATACTTAAGCTCCTTAAAAATCAGCCCCTCAGAGCTGGAACCGGCATTTGACAGAGACATCTTTCGCTATAAGACCACCGTTGGCTATGAGACCAGGAAGCTGGTCATCAACGCTGACCGTGAGGATCCTAAGGCAACCGTACGGATCGCAGGTAACGATTCCCTGATGGAGGGAGAAAATAATGTTATTGTTACTGTGATTGCAGAATCGGGAAGTGTCATAGAATATACTATAGATGTATTCAGAGAGTATGCACCGGAGGAAAGCACGCTTCCGGACAGTCCCACGATTATCCCTTCGAAGAAGCATGGAGATTTTGCGGTGATCAGAGAAGACGGAGCGCTCTTCGCTGTCTATGACGGCAGGTATAAGCTGGTCCAGCCCGGTCCCGAAGTGAAGATTCCCAGAGGGTATATCAAAACCAAGATCATAATTTCTGATATTTCGATTGATGTGTATGCACCGGAGGATAACTTAAGCTATGACTTCCTGCTGCTCTATGCCGAGAACGAACTTGGGGAAGCCGGCTTCTATTCCTACGACAGGGTGGAAAGAACGCTGCAACGCAGTATTCCTACGGATTTGGCAGTCAGGGCACCGGAGACCGATCAGACGGATGAGATCAATTCCCTGAAGTCTACTTATCGGGCCAATATGATGAAGGCTGTCATCATAATTACAACCCTTAGTGTGCTGTGCGCGGTTCTGATTGTCCTGTGCGTTCGTTTCTATATGATCAGCTCCGGCCGTAACAGGAGAAGACGCAGATAAAGTTGTTGACAGGCAATCAAGTTTGTTATACGATATATATAACAGATATAACGATACTTTCAGATGCAATATAGTAAAGAGGTGTCAGTCATGTATGTAAAGATAGATTTTAACAGTGATGAAGCGATTTATATGCAGCTTAGGAACCAGATTATCTATGGTATCGCCACCTCTAAGATACAGGAGGGAGATAATCTTCCCTCCGTTCGGGAGCTGGCAGAGTATATCGGTATCAACATGCACACGGTGAATAAGGCCTACGCCATTTTAAAGCAGGAAGGATACGTCAAGCTTGACCGGAGAAAGGGAGCAGTGATTTCGATAGATTTCAATAAGCTCCAGGCCATCAATGAAATGAAGGAGGAACTCAGGGTTATACTGGCGAAAGCAATTTGCAAGAACATCAGCTGCAATGAGGTACACGAGATCGTGGATCAGGTAATCGATGAATTCGAAAGGGGGTAGTGCCTATGCTATGTGACAGATGTCAGAAAAGAGATGCCAAGATACTATATACCGAGATCATCAACGGTGCAAAGAAAGAGCAGCATTTATGTGATGAGTGTGCGGCAGACTATACATCCTTTCAAATGGAGAAACCCTTACTGAACAGCGATCTGACTTTGAACGACCTGCTATCTACCTTACTGGAGGCATATAATAACAGCAACCCTGCGAAAAAGGGCGAGGTTAAGCCGGATACCGTATGTGATAAATGTAACATGTCCTTTGAGGAATTCCTGCAGAAGGGACGCTTCGGCTGTGCGAACTGCTATCGGAGCTTCCACAAGAAGCTGGGGAAGACTCTGAAGGGGATTCAAGGCGCCGAGGTACACATGGGCAAGAGGCCGAAGGGATATGTGTCCTCCACAGACCGGATCCTGAAGGATATCTCGGAAGTGGAGAGGCTTAACCTGATGCTTCAGGAAGCCATAGAGAAAGAAGAATTTGAAGAAGCAGCCAGACTTAGGGATTTGATCCGCCAGATGAAGAAGGAGGAGACGAATCATGCTTAAGTGGTATGAACAGATTGTTCCCGATAGCGATGTTGTCATTTCCAGCCGCGTCAGACTGGCGAGGAATCTGGAGGGTTATCCTTTTTCTGCAAAGATGGAAGAGGACCAGGCTGTTCCTCTGGTAAATGAGGTGAAGGCTATTACCCCGGCACTGGCCGAGAAGGATAATCGTAAGTACTACTCCTGTAATATCAGTACCTTAAGTGAGATCGACAAGCAGGCAATGGTGGAAAGACATATTGTAAGTCCCCTCTTGGCCGAGAAGCAGCAGACCACAGGACTGATTCTCTCCGAGGATGAGACGGTCAGCATCATGATCAATGAAGAGGATCATGTCAGGATACAGGCGATCGTCGGAGGTATGAATCTGGAGAAGGCCTATGAAGAGGCAGACCGGATAGATGATATTGCTTACGAAAAGCTTCATTTTGCCTTTGATGAGAAGTTTGGATACCTGACAGCCTGTCCGACCAATGCCGGTACCGGACTGCGGGCCTCCTGTATGGTGTTTCTGCCTGCCTTAAGCTCAGCCAGGATGATTCCGAAGCTGATTGAGGAGGTGGGCAAATACGGAGTTACGATCCGAGGCATCTACGGAGAAGGCACCAAGAGCCTGGGTAGCATCTACCAGATCTCCAATCAGAAGACCTTAGGCCTGTCCGAGCGGGAAATCATAGATAATCTGAACCGTATCGTAGCCCAGGTGGTCAAACAGGAGAGAAAGAGAAGGGAGTATATCCTTTCCGTCAGTGCGGATGAGATGGAAGACCAGGTCTGCCGTTCCTATGGGGTGCTGAAGTACGCCAGACAGATCACCTCGGAGGATGCGATGGCCCTGCTTTCACAGCTGAAATTCGGTATGGATTGCGGTCTGATCAAATTTGAGAGGGAATTCAATATTCATAAGCTGATGATGGGAGTGCAGCCGGGGAGTCTGCAGTGGACGATAGGGAAAAATGTCGGAAGTAAGTCCAGGGATCAGTCCAGAGCTGAATATATCCGTAAGGAATTACCGACAATGATATAAATAAGCAATAGATGGGTACGCGATAAGCCGACGTACTACAATGCCTGAGAAGATGATGTCTCGGGCATATACTATATAGAACAGAAACGGAGGACGCATAGATGAATGATAAATTTACCGAGAACGCGAAAAATGCGATAAACCTGGCGAAGGAAGTGGCATATCGTCTCTCTCATAATTACATCGGGACCGAGCATCTGCTGATCGGTCTGATGGAGGTGGACGGGGTTGCCTCTAAGGTGCTGGAAGAGAACGGAGTTAATGTTGAGAAGGTCTTGGAGCTGGTGAATCAGCTGATTGCACCCAATAGCGGTGTGGAAATGATGGATGCCGGCAGCTTTACCCCCAGGTCGAAGCGGATTCTGGACCAGAGCTACAAGGAAGCTGCCAGATTTAAGGCTCAGCTGGTCGGCACCGAACACATATTGATTGCATTAATCAAAGAAACGGATTGTATCGCAGTCCGCCTTCTGAATACCTTGGGTGTGAATGTCCAGAAGGTTTATATCGATATCCTGACTGCCACCGGTGTGGATCTGAATGCTGCCAAGAATGAGTATTCCGCAGGGAAGAACAATAAGGGAAAGGCTAAATCCCAGACACCGACTCTTGACCAGTACAGCCGTGATCTGACCGAATATGCCAGAGAAGGGAAGCTGGATCCGGTCATCGGACGGGAAAATGAGATCCAGAGAG
The DNA here is from genome assembly GCA_023441965.1 of Bacillota bacterium. GTDB lineage: Bacteria > Bacillota > Clostridia > Lachnospirales > Lachnospiraceae > Mobilitalea. The sequence continues at coordinate 27,338 of JAEZNB010000010.1, read as the reverse complement.
TCGTGCAGATCTTAAGCAGAAGAACGAAGAACAATCCCTGCCTGGTCGGAGAACCCGGCGTTGGTAAAACTGCGATTGCAGAGGGCCTGGCTCTGAAAATCGTTGAGGGCAATATTCCGGATACGATAAAGGAGAAGAGGGTCGTTACCCTGGATCTGTCCGGTATGGTAGCAGGCTCCAAGTACCGTGGTGAATTTGAGGAGAGAATCAAGAAGGTCATCAGTGAGGTCATCAGTGATGGAAATGTTCTGCTATTTATAGATGAGATTCATACCATCATCGGAGCAGGCGGTGCGGAGGGTGCCATCGACGCCTCCAATATCCTGAAGCCGTCCCTGGCCAGAGGTGAGCTGCAGATCATCGGCGCTACGACAAGGGAAGAATACCGTAAATATATCGAGAAGGATGCCGCTCTTGAGAGGAGGTTCCAGCCTGTGGTGGTGGAAGAGCCCTCGGAGGATGAGGCCATCCAAATTTTATTTGGCCTAAGAGATAAATATGAGGCACATCATCAGGTAAGAATCACGGACGCAGCCTTGGTTTCGGCAGTGAAGCTGTCCAGCCGTTACATCAATGACCGCTATCTGCCGGATAAGGCAATTGACTTAATGGATGAAGCTGCATCTAAGGTAAGACTGAGTGCTTATACCTCTACCCCTGCTGTGAAGGAGCTGGAAGCAGAAATCAAGCGGTTGGAGGATGAGAAGGAGAAGGCCATCAAGGAAGAAGCCTATGAGAGGGCCGGAGAAATCAAGAAGCAGCAGGAGGCTGCCCAGGAACAGCTGGAGAAGCAGAAGGTTCTGGATGAGAAGAAGAGGATGGAGAAGCAGCTGGTGGTCAGTGAGAATGAGATCGCCGAGATCATCTCCAGCTGGACGAAAATCCCCGTGAAGAAGCTGGCAGAGGAGGAGACTGAGCGTCTGCAGAACCTGGAGAATATCCTGCATCAGAGAGTGGTAGGGCAGGAGGAGGCAGTAGGCAGTGTAGCGAGAGCGATCCGCCGCGGCAGAGTAGGCTTAAAGGACCCCAACCGTCCGATTGGTTCCTTCTTATTCCTGGGACCTACCGGTGTAGGTAAGACTGAGCTTTCCAAGGCTTTGTCCGAGGCCATGTTCGGCAGTGAGAATGCCATCATCCGGGTAGACATGTCCGAGTACATGGAGAAGCACAGTGTCAGCAAGCTGATCGGATCCCCTCCGGGCTATGTCGGCTATGATGAGGGTGGACAGCTCAGTGAGAAGGTCAGACAAAATCCTTATTCTGTTATCCTCTTTGACGAGGTGGAAAAAGCACATCCCGATGTATTCAATATTCTGCTGCAGGTGCTGGATGACGGGCATATCACAGATGCACAGGGAAGACGGGTCAGCTTTAAGAATACGATCATTATCATGACCTCGAATGCGGGAGCGCAGAATATCATTTCCCCGAAACGACTCGGTTTTACCTCTGTTGTCGATGACAAGGAGGATTACAAGAGAATGAAGGAAGGGGTTATGGATGAGGTAAAGAGAATCTTCAAGCCCGAATTCATCAACCGTATCGATGAAATCATCGTGTTCCATGCCTTAAGTAAGGAAAATATCCGCAGCATCGTGGAAATCATGGTGAAGTCCATTGCAAAGCGCAGTAAGGCACAGATGAATATTACCCTGGAGACCGGTTCAGAAGTCATTGACCATCTGGCAGAGGTAGGCTATGATGAGAAATATGGTGCAAGACCCTTAAGAAGGGCGATACAGACCAATATTGAGGATAAGCTTGCCGAAGCAATTTTAGCAGGAACGATCAAAGAAGGAGATACCGTCAGCATAGAATACCTTGACAATGAAATCGCCATCAAAGCTGTGGCACAGGCGTAAATATTTGCGGAAGTAGTAGAAATTGGTGAGGTTTTCGTTTATAATAGCAATATAAGTTGCAGTCAAGCTGATAGAAGTGGTTTTCCGCTAGATTTCGTTATGGTAATTACTATTAGGAGGGTCATATAATGGCTGTTGTAGAAGAGTTAATACGCAAAGAGAATGATGGAACAATAAGCTTTGGCAACTATAAACTGGATGTAAAATCCAAGGCCTCGGATTTTGAGCATGAGGGTGATCTGTACAAGGTAAAGACCTATGACAAGATTACCAAGCTAGAGAGAAATGGAATGTTTGTATATGAATCAACTCCCGGAACCGCTGTGTTCCATTTGGTTCAGAAGGATAATGAGATGAGCTTTCAGGTAGAAGGCAGAGATACGGCTCAGATTACATTGGAGCTGGAGGCTGAAAAGGATTATGAGATATTTAAGAATGACTCTTACCTTGGAAAAATGAAAACAAATTTAGGCGGAAAGCTGATTTTCTCCCTGGAGCTGAATGAGGAGGAGCAGGCTTCCATAAAGGTGGTTAAACTCTAAATGGCAAAAGCAAAGGCCGTGTTTTTCTGTAAGGAATGTGGCTATGAATCTGCAAAATGGGTCGGCCAGTGTCCCGGCTGCAGGCAGTGGGATACCTTTGTAGAAGAACCGGTAATTAAGAAGAGTACGTCAGCATCAGGAGTCAGGCCGGTCAGGGAACCGGAGCTGATTTCAAGGATCAAGGCCGAGGCTGAACCCAGACTGAATTCCGGAATCGGAGAGCTGGACCGGGTACTGGGCGGCGGAATCGTCCAGGGAAGCCTGGTTCTGGTAGGCGGTGATCCGGGAATCGGCAAATCCACCCTCCTGCTTCAGATGTGTAAGGAGATTACTGACCGCGGGAGAAGAATCCTCTATATTTCCGGTGAGGAATCCCTTAATCAGATCAAAATGAGAGCAGAACGGCTCGGCGTGATCAACGGCGAGCTTCTGCTCCTTTGTGAAACTGACCTGGATCTGATTGAGCAAGCAATCGCGAAGCATAAACCGGATATCGTAGTCATAGATTCCATCCAGACCATGTTCAAGGAGGAGATTTCCTCTGCGCCGGGCAGTGTCAGCCAGGTAAGGGAAGCCACCGGAGCCCTGATGAGAATTGCAAAAGGTTCCTCTATCACAATATTTATCATTGGACATGTGACAAAGGAAGGCATGGTCGCCGGTCCCAGAGTATTGGAGCATATGGTAGATACCGTCCTTTATTTTGAAGGCGATAACTATGCTGCTTACCGAGTCCTTCGGGCAGTTAAGAACCGTTTCGGCTCCACGAATGAGATCGGAGTCTTTGAGATGCAGAATGTCGGCCTGGTCGAGGTTAAGAATCCTTCTGAATATATGCTCAAGGGTCGGCCGGTCGGAGAACCGGGCTCGGTTGTATCCTCAGCGATGGAGGGAACCAGACCCATCCTCATTGAGGTTCAGGCCCTGGTATGCAGGACCAATTTTAATATGCCGAGGCGGACAGCAGCCGGTACGGATTATAACCGGGTCAATCTGCTGATGGCTGTGCTGGAGAAGCGCTTGGGTCTGCAGCTGTCGGATTGTGATGCCTATATCAACGTGGCAGGCGGTATGAAGATCACGGAACCGGCACTGGATCTGGCAATCATCAGTTCCATCCTGTCCAGCCACAGAAATATCACGATAGATCATCGTACCATCCTCTTTGGAGAAGTAGGACTGACCGGAGAAATCAGAGCGGTCAATATGGCAGAGCAACGGGTAGCGGAAGCTGCCAAGCTGGGCTTTGAGGTCTGTATCTTACCACAGGCCAATCAGGAGCACATCAAGTCCTCCGGAATGAAGCTGATCGGAGTTAAGCATATCCAGGAGGTCGCAAAGCTCTTATCAGGGAAGTAGTAGAAGAAAGACCATTTCCTAAGTAATATGAGTACAGAAGGAGTAAGTTAAAATATCCCGTGGCAATTGATGCTACCGCCCATAGGAGGGTTATAGGCGGCATGGAGGAGTAGTTTTATGAAGGATATGATATACGAAAGATTGATAGAACTAAGCACAGCTCAGGAGGCGCTGATACAGGCCGGGGAGCTTATGGACAAGCTGTGCCGGTCCCAGCAGAAGATTGAGAAGCATTCCTATGAGGCCATGAATGTGACAGATACGGTTCTGAACCTGACGAAGCAGGGCAAGCAGCTGGTTTCAAAGATTCGGGATGAAGAAGGGCGCTACTGCGGAGGCTCCTCTGAAGAGGAACCCTGTAACCTGATCCTATTATTAGAGGAGATCAATCTGCTGTTCAACAGAATCATGGAAGCTGCTGTAACGGACAATGAGATTCTGCATGCCATAGAATATACCGCGGCAGATCTATGCGGTACGACAAATGAACTGAATGACACCATGAGCTTCGTAATCAGCAGTGTGGATCATGCGGTAGCCTGCGCTGAGATGATCATGACAAAGGATATTCTTCAATAGCACTCCTAAGCCAAAAGTGAGTTAAAAGACATAAAATTATATTGACAATTAAGACAATTCATAGTACTATAAATAGGCGACATAAATAAAGGGGTATAGTTCAGCTGGTAGAATAACGGTCTCCAAAACCGCAGGTCGTGGGTTCAAATCCTACTGCCCCTGTAATTTAAAATCGATGGGAAGTGCTTAAAATAAGGCACTTCCTGTTTTTTATGTGTAATCTGAGGTTGATTACACTTGATTACACTTTATGATGACAGTGCTTTTCGTACCAAATCGATGGTCTGAGACTCGTTCAGGCGGTTGAAGCAGTAGCTCTGATAAGTCGTTTGCTCATTCTCATGTCCGACAAGCCGGCGAATTTGATCGATGTTCAGGTTCGCGTCTATCAGCGTTGAAATGTAGGTTTTGCGGATCTTATGGATGGATTTCTCGGGGATACCTGCCTTCCGACAATACTTCTTTACCCGAGAATCTATCGCTTTGAAATGAACTCTACCTTTTTCATTTACGAAGATAAAGTCGTCATCATAAAATCCATTCGCTTCATTCAAAGCCTTTGCCCGCTCGATCAGTTCCTTTGCTTCGGTAGTAAGAATTACCTTCCGGTTACCGGCTTTTGTCTTAGTGTGTTCGACAATCTTATAGCCGTTGCACTTCCATTTGTCATCAACCTGTACTCGGTTCTCGACCTCCATACGCTGGATGTGAAGGTAATCACCTTCGACATCTGAGGATTTGAGACCAAGAATTTCACCTATACGAAGACCGGTCTGGAAAGCCAGAGGAATCGCTAAGGGTAGAGAAGTACCGGTAAGCTCGCTGTCCTTTAAAGCTTCCTCAGTAATGATCGGTTGCTCATCGATTAAGAAGACTTCTTTGATTGCATCCTTTTTCTTAGTGTGCTCAAAGCGTCTGGATTCAACCCTGACCCTGCTAAACGGCGATTTCGCAATAAATTCCTTATCGACAGCATAATCTAGCACTTGCCTCATAATAAGGCTCATATTGCCGTATTGCTTCGCTGTAAGCTGATTCTGGTTCACCATATCATGTGCCCACTTATCCAGTGTTATGTAATCAAGCTTGTCCAGGGGAACTCGAGTTATCGGAGTTCCTTCGTAAAACCGTACCCAGTAGCTATCAATGTTGCACATAGTGGTTGTAGTAACCTTGGCACTCTTATACCTATGCCAATCCGGATAAAGCGAATTTAACGTGGGCTTTTGTGGTTGATCATGATGCTTCAAAATCTCATTCTCTAAAGCCTCTCTGGTTGATTTAGCAATCATCTTACGTTTACCATCCACCATTATGTAGGTTCGCCAGCGTTTATCCGTCTCAGATTGGAAAATCTGATATGGGTGTTGCTCTAATATATGATTACGTTTCATGCTTAATACCTTATCCCGCATGCCTTCAAGGTTAATTATATCACCGATGGCTTCTGAGTCAACAGTGCGGAGTAAAGATATTATTTCATTGATTTCTGAACCCATCGGTGATCACCTCCTAAAGATGGGATAAAATATTTAAAGTAAAGCGTTTTAATCTAGCTAAATCAGTACATCAATCGTGAAATTCAACCATTGATGTCGATCTTGGGGTGGAAACAAAATCTTTTGCAAAATACGGTTTATTCACGACTACTTCACCCTGATACTTTACAAGCTCATGCCGATCGTTAAATCCGGTAGTAGCTGCTATGATAGCATCCTCCCTTGACTTATAGCTCTTCTCTCTATTTCCACGGAAATAGCGTTGCATTTCAAGAACACGATCCCATGAATTAGCTACCATAAAACCATTGTCTGCGATTAGTGTATAATATTTTTTACCTTTCATTCGGTTACCTCCTTAGTTTTGGGGTAGTCTGGCGACTCATCGTTCATTAACGATATCATGAACATACCCTTATTAATTTTATTAATCTTATAACTACTATTTACTAATTCCAGAGCTCTAGCAGCCTGAGGACATGATATCCTATTATTACGTATCTCTGGAACTATCTTTCTAGCCTCGGGCTTTATTTCCTCAAGAATTTTGTTGAGTTCTTGTTCAGTAAATTCTTGGTTTACATACTGGATAAGTTTTGAATCAATGGTCTTTCGCAAGCGCTTCGTTGAAGTGTCCTGAAGCCAGTTATTTTCATTATACGAAATACCTATCCATGAGAGTTGCTCATAAATAAATGCATTATTTCCTTCATTCTCAAACCTTTGTAGGATGTTACGATAATTTTTAATCATTAACCTTAACTGATGAAGGCTCAATTCATTTATAATAAAATCCGATCGGTTATACCCATCTACAAATCTTGTCATGGGAAATACAACTCTACTAAAGGATTTGGAGAGTACAGTTTCTCCGGAATAAAAAAGGTTTGTCACGAATTTATCAAAATCCATAAAACTCACCTGATTAATATGGGAGAAGATCAATTCAAAATCATTCAATCTGTCCATGAATAATTTAGGTTTTCCAGCAGAGATATATAAATTTACCTTATCTGCGGTACTAACCTTTCTTCGCCTTCCCAACATCTGAATGAAAGAAACACTATTATCAGTATCAATGACAATATGCACTAAATCCTTGGATTTAATATTTATTCCGTTATATAGTACAGAGGTTGTAATGAGTACTTTTTCTTTAAAATCCTCAGTTTCTGTAATATCATCTAATATCTTTTTCATTTCAGTCTGGTCCGCCTGTCGATACTCAGAACTAACAAAAGTAGCAATTTTCTTATTACTATTTGGATGAGATTCCCTATAACGGAGGTTTATCAGATCCTCAAGCTTCTCACCATCTTCAATACTTTGAACAAAGTAGAGACATTTTTCATTGGATTCAAAGTTTACGATGTGATCAATAATAGTATCTTGATTTCTGTAGTAGAAGACTTCAAGATAACTATAATCTTCCGGCATCGTGTATTCATAAAATGTTACTGCCAAGTTAGTATTCGGAGGATATGTATGGTAAGCCCTCGATTCCGTAAATAAAAATCTATCTTCCGAAGTAAAAATGGGCTTGAAAATCTGCCACGGCTTTTTAATAATACTTCCGATATCATCCATAGTCGCTGATAAGAAATATCTTGTTTTTGGAGCCAAAAACATTAATACTGCCTCAGCTGACAGTCGTGTTTTAGGGTTAAAAGTAGAGTCACATAGAAGATAATGAATCTCGTCTGCAACAACTATGTCGAACTTATCGAGTTCTTCAAGAGTGTTTTGCATATTGTTTTTTATCATCTCTTCTAGTTGTTGATAACTCATGATTACGCTACAAGGATCACGATTGTTACACAGGGAGTGAGTACTTGGAGCATAATCGACGTCACCATTGATTACCACCTTCATTTCATCCTTATTGTATTGGTCAGCTAGTTTTTTACGATTCGCAAGAATAAGAACCTTTTTTCTCTGCCAATACGCTTTAGATACGATATTATTCGTAATCATGTAGCTTTTTCCTCTACCCGGTGGACAATTAATTATATAGGTATGTCGGGATAGAAATTGCTGGTAGGTTTCCTGGCAGAACTCTGATACATAGGTATTAGTTTCTGAGCAGGTTTTGGAATACAAAATTGGTGTTGGACCTTTTAGGACCTGTTCACAAGTTACAATCATAAGTAACCTCCTCTATAAGATGCTAAATCCATTTTACAAAATGGGAGTAGCCGGAGGGCAGTTCTAATTTCCATTATTTTTATTATTATTTTGCAAGTAAAAGAACTTGACAAAATAAGAGAAGCTGATCTCACGTCAGCTTCTCTTAAAAAAATGTTATGCAATTTTAGTTCTATGATCTATTAAGCATTATAGATTTAATAATAATATGATAAAAGATCCTTCTGTTACCTTTCTTTTCATTCAACAAATCTTTCCACATAGGATTGGATTTGCTTATGATATCAGAATATATACTATCAGGATCTATTCTAATATAATCGCAATAGTAGTGATTTATTAATGCATCAAGTTCCTTAAGTAGAAGGGAATAATCACAATCGCTGTTTATCTTTTTTGTATAATAGTAGAATGTTGCATCATAAACCATGCTGTATGTGTCATTAATTCCGTCTACATATAGGTTGAGAAACTTTGTAATAGCGACTAAAGCTGTTATGTAGTGAGTGTCATTCTGATACTTGGATGCGCCATATGATTGAATTACAATATCTGCAACACGAAGTCTTAGATATGGACTTCTTATCCTGAATAATGCCGATATTATTTCATTAAGATAATCGTACAACATACTTTGCTTTTTTGCCCCTATATCAGTACTGTCATTAAAAAGCTCAGAAGCGATTGGCCATAAATAATTGTATAGTTTCATTGATAAATTTAAACAAGTAAAGTTCTCAAGAAAATAAAAGTCCTGAGTCTTTGTATATGAGAAATGTTCTGTGTATATCGATAACAAATCTTCAAACGTTTTGTATTTATTATTATTACCCTGCTTTAGCTCGTTGTAATTATTTTTATAAAACTCTCTGATTTCTTTATCAAGTGAGATATTTAAAGTAATTTCACTGAATGCTTCTGGTACTGTAGCCGCACCATTGGATTTACTGTACTTAATATTTGGGACGAATGGATATAGTAAGTTTTTTTGGTTGGTAGAACTAATGACATCATTTATATATTCAGCGATATCCCATTTATCGAAAATAGTATATGTATCTTCAAAAAAAGCAGTGGTAAAGATGACACTTTTACCAGTCAAAGGCGACTTATATATTCGATTTTCAGAAACCCTGTTATGCGCCTTCTGATTAAAGTCTGCTTCTTCATATCTGGGGAGACGAATTATTTTTACTTGGATTATTTTGTCGAGCATCTCCTGCATGTCCCAATATAAATCTAACAGTACAGCAATTTTTATATTATTATTCCAGGCAGAGGTTAAGTATTCAAGCTGTTCATTAATATGATTAGCGGTACCTTTTTTAAAAACATCCAAATGAAATTGATCTATTATGATTTCTGATATTTTCTCTTGATTAAAATCCTTAAAATTGTATAATAGTGGATCTAATATATCCCTTCTATTTCCAGATACGCATGGTTTGCAATACTTGAATATAGTATTATATGTACTAACTTTGCCTATATTATTACTGCTAATTATATTCCAGCATAACTCAAAATATGTAAGATTTTTGTCACTGTATAATTCGGGATTATCAAGGTTACCTGTTATATCAGAAAATAGAGCTGATTTTTTAGCTTTATATGCCTCATAATCCTTAAGACAATCCATATAGCTTTTCCGTAAATCATAATGAAAGCGATTTGCAAATTTTGTTTCTAACGTTTCAATCTGTTTAATAATAATGTCATGAATATCTATTGATACATATATGCCATATATTTTTTCTAAGGTTGATACTTGATTAGCTTCATCTTTCAAAATACTATCTAATATGTCCTTCTGAATGTCTAAACCAAAAATTTTATTACATTCATCTTGTTGAATATCATTCTGGTTTTTTGTTTTTAGTTGACACAATAAATTCTCATAATCAACAAAAAAAGGATAGAAGGTGATGTTCCATTTTACTAAATCTGAAGCTGAATCATTACTAGATGGTATATTATTTAAAACTTCAACCTTTATATGATTGGCTTTGCTTTCAGCTTCAGCTTTATCATCATCTACCAATTTATAATATTCCATATAAATCTGATCTAAATCTATTCCGTAAGAAGATAAAAAATTATCATGAATTTCTTTGGCTGATTTTTTGCTATCTGAACTTTGCTTTTTGAACAATATAGGCACCTCACTTTTTTAGACTAATACAACAGATTAGTTACATTTTATAGGATTCCTGATACTATGTAAACGATAAAAGACATTATAAGCATTATTCTTTATCATAGAAATTACAATAAACCTTGGGGGCTACACCCCCAAACCCCAGTATACATATGAATGGAGCATTCTCATAAAGAAGGAGAATGCTCCATTCATATGTCTTTAAGGTTTGATATGATTTAACTTGCGAAAAATATTTACATTATAATCATTTATTTAATGGTAAATGGTAACCTATTATATTAGGAGCATACCATTTACCGAAATTGCACCATTATCCTAATCGCATAACTTTTTTTGTTATACTTTATATATTTAGAATATTTTTAACGTTTTTCATAGTTTCTCTACCGTAAATAATATTTTATTATACGGTAAGTGGTAATTCTATTCATTTTGCCGCTTACCATCCGATTATTCACCGCATCTGGAAACTAGAAATAATCTATTCGAAACAGTAGTGGTATAAATATTACATGTTATCATTATTATAAGCAATAAGAGGTAGGCTATTGTAGCCTACCTCGAAACCCACTTCTTTTCATGATGAAATCCTCTAAAGCTATTTTGGATATTTTCCATGTTCTACCAAAACGGAAGCCTTTAATCTCACCGGATTCTAACAGTTTATAAGCAGCATTTTTACCGATTAGTAATACTTCACAAAGCTCATCAATGTTTAATATATCACCATAGTTGTTTAACAAAATGAATCATCCTTTCACTCAATTATATTACATTAATGTTGATTATCTGAAAAATGATTCAGATTGAATTTAACTTAGGACAAAGTATTTATCCGGTATGATAATAATTTATAACGGGGTAATGGAATTTTAAATAATTGAATCAAATTAATAAAACATCATTTTAACTTTCGGTAAAAGGTACTACGGCTTATACCTAAAAGATTCGCAGCTTTTGTTGCAGTAATAACACCTGATTGGTATTTTGCCATAATTAAAGAGAGGTTAGGCGGGTCTACCGGTTTTCGTCCTGTATATTTACCTTGAGATCTAGCAATTTCAATCCCCTCTTTCTGTCTTTGCAAGATATATTCCCGTTCTAATTCAGCGATTGCTCCGAAGATTGTGAGCATGAAACGGCCTGCAGGTGTATTGGTATCAATGCATTCTTTAATACTTATAAATGTAACCTCCTTGTTAGCCAGGTGTTCAATCAATTCAAGAAGATCTTTCGTATTGCGGGCAAACCTGGATATTGACTCAACGATTAAGGTGTCGCCTTTACGTATAAAGCTTAACATTTTCTTTAATTCTGGACGGTCGGTATTCTTACCACTGATTTTATCAATGAATATCTCATCAACTTGTAATGATTCCATTAATACTTCTTGCCGAAGGGTGTTTTGCTCTGCTGTACTAACTCTTATATACCCTATTCTCATTTTTTACCTCCAATAAAAAAGCATCTTCCTGTTAAGAAGATGCAGAATAATTACAGTATGGCGCTACTTAAGGCAGTGCTTACACTTAGCAGTGATATCTCTTTGAAGGGATTGCGCAAAAGTATATGCCTCATCCTCGCCTTTAAATGAACCGTGCCATTTGCCATGAGCTGTACCCTCGGTACCGCGGCTGGTTCCTTTACCATTATTACAATATGGGCAGCTTGCTTTATGTACGATTGCTTTATCTGAAGCCTGCCAGTTCTCGTATACATAATACATCGACACTACCTCCGTTATGGTATATTTGTTTTTGTCGTTCCTTAGATTGTGACTGATAAGCAATGATAAATCATAATGTGATATCTAATGAATTACTTGATTATATTTTACCACAGATTAGTAGGAATTACCATGGTACTTTAAACGGGCTTAAAAAATAAATGTATCAATAGTGTTGTATTCTTGAATGATACGTCTCATTTCATTCAATACAAGTCTATTGACACACTTATTCTATGGTTCAGATGGGTATAGCCTAATCAGACGGAGGCTTCCGCATTTGCATTATCTATATCTTTGTATTCTCCATCAACGATATCATCATTCTGAACCTCCGTCATATCAACTGCCAGTTCACTTTTAATACTTTCGTCAGCTGATATTGCTTTTAGAAAATCAGTCTTTAGAGGAGCATATTTAAGGAGCTTCTTAATGACCGTTTTCTTAGCCATGCTATCATAATCAGTCTTCCATGGTGAATAGGGAGAAGTGAAAGCTTTCGAATATGTTTGGGCATGTGTATCGATATCAGATTTTGACATGACCTCAAAGCCGTAGCCTCCATTTTTCAGTTTGAATAAAGCATAGAACAGAATGACCTTTCCTCGGTCATCCAAAGCGGGCTTATGAACAAGTCTGGAATTTAGTCCAAGCTCATATTCAAAAAAGTCATTTTCGTATACCGGCTGCGCCTGTATCGTCTGAACCTGATCATTACGATAAACTAGGTCAATCATTCCTTTATAACCCAGCTGGAACTGGCATTCCAATTTACCTTTATTGTTGTATGGTATTAAGTAAGCCTGTCCAAGTGATGTATTCGGTTCCAGCCCCAGCTGTGCAGCCGCCATGAGAGCAGCTAAGAAGCTCATCTGGCTACATTCGGCCAATTTTGGAGTATTATTTAATGCTGATAATGCCATCCGTGTAAACCGCTCCGGTGTAATTACAGATGGCAATGCCTTTTTGATCTCGGGCTCCAATGCTCTGATCATATCTGCGATACTCATGGATCTGGTTATCTTTACTTCCTGTTTACTGCTAGCTACCTTCTTAGCCAACTCTTGTTTGATCTCTGTCATTATGCAACCTCCTTCTGTTGTAATTCCTTAACGATAAATCTACGACTTTCAGTTTCTTTTATATACGATCGGTAAATATCCGGTAGCTCTACCTTAATCCGTTCAACGTCAAGCTTTGATGTGATAACATTCTTCCAACCAATTTCATATGTATCGCAGAAAGCTACTTCGGCGTTTGCCATGGCTAGCTTAACTTCCTGCTCGAGCTGTTTCTTCTCCCGCTCTAATTTGTCAATTAGTTCAGAAAGCTCAAACCTCCGCTTAAGCTTATCGGCGAAGCCGTGTAGAGTAATGGTCTCATGCTTTGCACTGCGAAAATATTGGTTAATTATCATATCGGCAGCTTTTGAACCATCAGGATCCGGCATAACACCGGCTAGAACGTTGTTGTACCAGAAATCAGTTTCTATAGTAATTAAGTTCTTGATTATTTCCTCGTCACGTTCTATACGGACATACTTAAATTCCTTTCCGAGAATTAAGACAGCTATATACCAAGCTCTTGCTCCTGTTACTGCCATGTAATGATGGCATTGAAGCTGGTAGTGAGCCGGTACATCACCGTCTTTCCACTTATCAGCGTTAAGGATATTGGTGGTTTTACATTCCAAGCCGATATTCTGGCCGACAATCATGCGGTCAACGTTGGCAAGCATGTGTGGGTAATTCTCATGGTAATAAATTGCATTTACTCTTCGGACCTTTAATCCGGTGGATTCCATAAACCGTTCAGCTACATATACCTCCAGATCTCGTCCTTGCCTCATTGCTTCATTATCTAAGCTGTCCGTATCATCGGAGGTTTTATCCATAAACACGGATATAGCGGTTGAATAAGGATTAAGACTGCAGATGGATGCTGCATCACTTCCCCCGATTCCCTGTTTTCTATATTGTAGCCATGCTTCATGGCTTAATCCTGAGGTTTTAACCAAAATCCTGCACATTATTTATCACCCTATATCCTTTCCGCTAAAATAGGGGAAGAAGAGTATCATTCTCCCGGGTATATAGATATACATTGTCAGATAGAAAATCTTCAGGACTTACCTGTGTTGCGTTTACCGCGCATACCATCTGCAATAGGTTCTTCGTCGATATCTCCTTAGTAAAGGGGATAATAATAACCTCGTGGATAGAAGAGGGTAGTATAAAAAGGTTGCCATCCAAGCTGTTGCTTATATCATTGAGTTCATCCTTTTGTAGTAACCATGAGGCACCATAAATACCGAGTATATTACCGGCTACAAACATAAGCTTACGGTTATCACCGCTCTTATTCTGTTGAAGCATATCCATAATGATTTCATCAAAGGATTCGCAATCGTTGGGCCAGGACGGCTGTTCAGATACCAAGCTACTAATAATATCATCCATGGATTTTACTGTGGGTTCAAAGAGGAGTGGAGTATTCGTTAAAGCCGTTGCATATATGGTTTCCACCGTAACTCCCCACTGCTCAAACAGATCGAATTTTACAGTTATTGAACTAATACCATTCGGGTCATTGCTAACCAAAACACAGAATATAATAGCAAGGTCCATCCATTTAATATGAGGAACAGCACTTAATAAAGAGATATTCTTATTGTAATTAATAAGCTTACAGTAGAGTCGGTCTTTCACATTATCGAAGTCAGAAAGTAAAAACGTAGGCAGTATTGGCTTCTTATCAACCGAATAGTAGAATGATACTATATTGTCCACTATTAAAGAAAGCTGAACACCATTCTCATATTCAGAATAATAGGATTCCAGATAAATATTTGGAGCTACGGTCTCTCCCTTCTTAAGAATTGTTAGACTAATGAAGGTGATCCCATTTACCTTATCTGCCTTTATGAGGCTAACCTCATATTCATTTCCCATTATGTCTTTTACCTTGTACATAACATGGTTACAAAAATCCTGATAGTTCATAGGGGCTCCTTTATTTTGATTCATTTTTGTTTAAGTAGTTTACGGGTAATATACAATATGTACGGTTACTATAAAAATGGTAACCGTACATATTGTGGTTTAAATCAGAGTATATTACTATGCAATTTGCTGAACCAGCTGGTAGGATTTATCGATTAGACTGTTACCCTCGATGGTACGGGCGAATAGGTTCTCACGATACGAACCGGTTTCTCTTAGCGGCTTGGAGTGCGTTGCGTGGTCTGCAACGGCGTTTATTATTCTATAGGCGTTTTTTTGGAGATGCTGCAGGTCAGGAGCATAGTAAAAACGATTGGATATATCATCCCGTTGCTTTAACACGTTTCGCTCCTGTAATTCGCTGGCATCATTTGGAATAGGTAAAAGCTCATTAATAACCTCGTGGATGGCTCCATCGGTTAGCATGCTATTATTGAGTTTGTAGATTTCGTTGCCTAAGCTATCCATGTATTCCTCTGCTCGCAACAAGGTCTCCTTGGCATCCTCCATTTTTAACTCCATATCACCGGTATGATTAGCTGTCCAAATGCGCTCAGCGGTATTTAGAGCCAGGTTGAGGGTATTCTGGCATACGACCCGAATAGGGGTCATGGCTATCTTTATGGCACCGCTACCGTCATGCGAATTTGAGAATACTAAATATGGACTGATTCTATCTCCGGCTATTATGTATGCGGCAGGGAGTTTGGCAAGTAACCATACTCGTCTGCCCTCTTGAAGAGATCCTGCGGTTTCATAACGCACACCCTTTCCAAGCAGTTCACTCGTAAAAGCAAAGGCCTCGTGGTTTTGTACTATTTTATAACGGTCGGTTACTATTCCCAATACCCTGTTATCAGAATCACGGACATTTGCTTTATACCCATCAACTAAAATGCCGGTATCGGTAAAAACAGGTCTTTGCACCACCTGCCAGTTTAGTCCTGCCATATTCAGGGCATCCTCGGATGAGAGAGCATTTTCCACCTTTGTTCCTAAGCCATGCCATGGAGCAGTTCTTACATAAAACATAGATTCAATATTTGCTGGCATAATTTCACTCCTTTATTATTGGATTTATTTGTACCATAAATATAATATATAAACATAAAATTCTAGTTTGCCATAATGCATATATAAATGTAAAAAAGAACAGTAATTCTCGGTGAATTACTGCTCTTTCATAATGGTAATATGTATTAAGTATCGCTTATTTAATGGTAATTAGCAGAAGTATAGCAAGGATAATTAACGCCACAGTTACAACTATTCTGTTTGTAGAACCGGTCAAATATCCTTTTTCTATTCCGTTAGGCATAATACGTATTAAGGCATCTCTTACAGCATTAGCATCATAACCGTATTCTTTTGCTTTATTAAAAAAGGAGCGAGCAGTTTCGGTGTCCTTAGCCAATTCAGCCAGCAATCCTTTGCCGTAATAACCCAATGGATATCCTCTATTAATCGCAATATCAAAATATGAATGTGCAGTATTATAATTTCTATTTTTATAATCATCATCCATATAAATCAAGCCAAGATATCCCGCAGATTCATAGTTTCCAAGATCATAAGCCTTTTTAAAGTATATTTCAGCAACTCCCATATTGTAGAATGGATTTTTCTCGTCAGAGTACATGTGACCTAAGGTTTTATTAGCACCAGCATTATTCTGGTCCGCAGCCTTACCATACCAGGCTACAGCCTTAAAGATATTTCTTTCAAATCCATTTTTACCGAATCGATAGGAGGAACCAAGAGTCAGCTGGGCTTCTACATTTCCCTTCTCCGCGCTAATTATGAGTTTATCTTCTGCTTGCCTATAAAGTCCTTGTTTTAAGAACATGTCACCTTCATAATATTCTTTCAAACCATTATCTTCTGTAAATACCATTATATAAGCTCCCTTCAAATATACTTATTAATACATATGCTTAATAAAAGCTTGGTTAGTTGCAAAAACTGGAAGACGAGTTATGTAAGCTAATATTGTCGGCTTAAATCATAATTTCTCAATTTGATTTTATGGTCTTTATTTTCATCCACATAAATGCATTCCATATAATAAGGATAATTATGAGTGGCCCAATGATATTTGATATTGAATCCAATATAATAAGTGCAGTCTCCATCATATTGAAAGTACACATCACTTTCATTATCATAATAGAAACCTGCAAATACATGATCAGCTGCAGAACCTAAGTCGGCAGTTATTACTTTTTTTGCCTTTTCTATAGCATATATGTACATATCGCCTATTGATAAAGGAGTGTAATTATTTAATTCTTCAGTTTCAGTAAAATAAAAGGCTTCAACCTGATCAGCAGATAAAGTGGAATATGGATTGCCTTCATTATCGCATAATGCATCAAATACCCCTAAACCTGTATCTAATGGATAGGATTGATCTAGATAAATTTCATTAGGATTATCAGTATAATAGTAATAAACAGATATGCCCCCATCATCAAGCAAAACAAGACATTTAACAGCATACTCCTTACCATTTCTGGTACTCTCGTCTATTACCATCGAGTCATTGTAATTCTGATCACCATACCCTAACCATGTATTATAATATAGACTATCAGATAACAGAGCTTCAAGAGTTTCAGCATCTCCTGTAGATGCATACATACCATTACCATTATATGTGGAATCATAATACTGATATTTCTTTTCTAATGGAGATAATACAGGAATAGGAGTAGCAGTAGCAGTAGGTTCCGGGGTTGGTGTAACAGTTACAGTAGGTTCCGGAGTAGGTGTAACAGTTACAATTGGTTCCGGAGATGCTGTTGGTGTTATTGAAGGAGCTTCATTTTTTCCACATCCGTATAATAAAAGTGATACTAAGAAAAATATTAATAGTATAGGCGATTTACTTGACATAATACTCCTTTCTTTTTTATGCAATATCATAAATTAATAACGCTTGATTCGATGTAATAAATTATAGATAAAGATATAGAATAGTTAACCACCGAACAGCATTTTCAACAAAGCATACGGGATATAGAACCATCCAAATATTAGCCCCATGATTGCTTTATGTCTAAACAATGCGCCTTCCCTGCTATAGATATAAGCTTTTCTGCTGTTTACGTAGCCATACGCCATATATCCAAGAACCCAATAGATAATAATGATCATAGATTACTCCTCCTTAGTGATGGATTTTTTTTCCTTTATTAACTGACGTAAATAACGCTCTGTGTAATCAAACTCTAATGCCAATTTTTGTAAGTTAATATTATTGCCACATTTGCTTATTTCGCCCAATACATATTCCGTTGTGTAAAGTCTCTTTGGAAAGGTAACTTGTTGCCCACGCATACTCTTATATATAGCGTAGGAACCTTCAGGGCCGATTATATCTGCAATTTCCTTGTATATTTGCATAAAGCCTTCGCTGCATAAATGATCCTTGTCCATATTCCCACCCTATTCTATAAAAGTATAATAATGTCACAAATACTATAATTGAATAAACATCTTATTTCATTGGTAAAGAAGAATAGTAAACAGCATCATAATTTCCTTATAAAACGGTAAATAAATAGCAACTCCTCACGGAGTTGCCGAATTAAAAGCCCTTAAATATGCCTGTGAACTGGAACGAAAGGATATGCTGCCTTTTTCCCGTAAGCTAAGAAAAGAACCATCATCACCAATGATAATATGGTCGATTAGTGGAATACCTAACAGATCCCCCACTTCTATAAGTCGCTTAGTGATGGAGAGATCCTCACAGGATGGAGTTGGATCGCCACTAAGATGGTTGTGAAAGATCATAATATGTACTGCATTTGAGAGAATAGCGTTCTTAAATATTTCTCTAGGTGAAACAATACAGGAGTTGACATCGCCAATAGCTGCTATCTCTAAGGATAAGGGATTGCACTTTGCATCTAGAGTTGCTACAACAAGCATTTCACGATCTGCATTGAAGTATAAGGCACTGGCAAGGTCAGCTGCAAGTGCTGGTGTATTAATCTGTCGTGCTCCATATAGCATGGTTCTTTCTTTGATTATGGCTGTTCGGATAATACTTACTCGTTTTCTTGGTGTGGGATTATTTGTGATTTGGTCAATGCTGTTTGCTATAGTCATGATTATTTCCTCCTCGGTATTATGTTACTTCAGAGATATAGTATATAATCATGAAATTGGACTATTTCAGATATAATATAGATTTGGCTGATTCTTATGAGCCGATTGTGAGTCGAACACCATGTTGCCATGGCATATCTATAATATATTATTGTAATAGACAATAAAAACATTCGTAATCCTAGCTATTAGATGTGATTTGGTCATGCAATGAAAGGTAGCATAATGTAAAGAAAACCGTTCTTTAGAAATGTCAGAATATGCTATATAATTACACTTATCAATCAAGAAAAACTTTCAAGATAAAGAGGAGGATGATTTATGAGATTAGCAGAGAATTTAAGAATTTTAAGAAGAAATGAAGATATTTCACAGGATGAAATATCAGAAAGATTTAATGTTTCGAGGCAAACAATATCGAAGTGGGAGAATGGCCAGAGCCAACCTTCCATTGAGATGTTAATCGACCTTGCTAATTGGTTTGAAGTATCAATCGATGACTTGGTACGTGGTGATATGACAAAGGAAAAAAAATTGCTGTACACTGACAATGAAAAAACGGTAGTACATGGCGGTTTTTTAAACGTGTCTGACGACAAAAATGATGAAGCTGATGTAGTATGCCCTAGAATAGGTTTAGATGGCTTGTATTCATACAAGTCATTTAAAGCAGCGTATGATAAGGATTTAGAGCTTCACAGAACAGGGGATAAGTCATTACTTTCTGATATAATGAATCTTTACACAGATGCATTTGACCAGGGAATTATGGAGGCAGCTGCTAATATGCTGAGAATATTAACACACACATCTATGAATTGTAAAATAAAAGAACCTGATAAGGCGTTTCCATTACAAGAAAGAGTGGATTTTTACATTAACAGGCTTGAAGAAGCTGATCATCCAGCTGGAGCTTTTTACCGAGCAATTCATCTCATTTACCGTTTGGTAAAGAATGAAAAGACAGATGATGAGAATTGGGATGATGGATTAATTCTAATGTATCAGTTAGCGAATGATGGTAACGAGTTTGCAATTGATTATGTGGAGTATATTGAAAGTTATGAAGAAGAGGATGTAGAATAACTCAATTATAAGAATCAGCTGAAAAGCTGTTGGGTATGTTTTTATGGTATCCTACAGCTTTTTAATTATATTAGGGAATTAGGATGAAATTTTATCATACGACAGACATAATTTGTCCTGATAAGCTGTTAGTCTTATATCGAAGCATATACAATGATAGTACGGTTTGTTTTGTGTGAAAATAAATTTTATGTAAAGAATATTCGAAGCATACTTGAAACTACTCCAATTAGTTCTAATTAGTACTACAATACAAAAACTTGCATTTCTTCGTAATTACTAATATAATTATTATGTAAAATAATACCCATTTGGAGCCAATGTTATGGAGTTTGCTACTGCAAAAGAAGCTGCAAAGAAATGGAAGATTACTCCTTGACGTATACACGCCCTCTGTCCTAAGGGAAGAATGGCTAGTGCTTGGCGATTAGGTAATGTGTGAGCATATCAAATAGTTCGATAAGCCTCGTGAAGAATGCAATATACATAAAAGAGATTTATAAAGGGAGGTGGGATATCTTATGCGCTCAATTGAAATTTGTGCAGGTGCCGGTGGGCAGGCATTGGGATTAGAACAGGCTGGTTTTCACCATGATGTATTAGTGGAAATAGACAAAGCGGCTTGTGCAACATTAAGGAAAAACCGTCCCAAATGGAATGTAATAGAAGGCGATGTTCGAGAATTTAACGCAAGCGGTTATAAAAATATTGATTTGGTTGCAGGAGGCGTTCCCTGTCCGCCATTTTCTGTAGCAGGCAAGCAATTAGGTAATGAAGATGACAGAGATTTGTTCCCCGAAGCACTTAGAATTGTAAATGAGTGTATTCCAAAAGCAGTGATGCTGGAAAACGTTCGTGGGCTATTTGATCCTAAGTTCAGTGATTATCGTAATCATATAAAAGAACAATTAGAATCCATGGGATACATATGCTTCTGGGAATTGGTGCAGGCAAATCACTACGGAGTTCCACAGCTAAGACCAAGAACCATACTTGTTGCTCTAAAAGAGAAATATGCGGATTACTTTACATGGCCATTAGGTGTCGTTGCTCCTCCCCCTACAGTAGGGCAGGCTCTTTATCAAGAGATGGCCAGTAATGACTGGGAAGGTGCAAAGGAATGGGCTGAATGTGCAAATGACATAGCACCTACTCTTGTTGGCGGAAGTAAAAAGCATGGAGGCGCAGATTTAGGACCTACACGCTCAAAGCTTGCTTGGTCTAAACTTGGTGTAAATGGACACGGGCTTGATGAAATGCCTCCTTCAAAAGGATTCACAGGCATGCCAAAATTAACAGTAAAAATGGCAGCCCTAGTTCAGGGGTTTCCTCCGGAGTGGGTTTTCGTTGGGAAGAAAACACCTGCATATCGACAAGTCGGGAATGCGTTCCCTCCACCTGTTGCTAAAGCAATAGGTAATGCGATAAAAAGTGCTCTATTGCAAGGCGATAAAGAAATCAATTTGGAGGAAATCGTATATGAAGAGTCTTGGAGCGCGCGATAAGCTGCGTAAGTATTTTTTAGATCATCTTGGTGAGGTACTAGATTCAGATACATTGAGGGAAATCGCTGGAATAAGCGAATGGGCACGCCGTGTTCGTGAGCTTCGCAATGAAGAAGGATATCAAATATTAACTCATCACGATCGTTCTGATCTTAAACCTGGTCAGTATGTCCTTGAAAATCCTAAACCGCAGCCAGCATTTGCACGGGAAATCAGTAAGGAAACCCGTGCTTATGTGCTTGACCGCAATGGCTTTACATGCCAAATGTGTGGTGCTGTTGCCGGTGAACCTCATCCATATGACCCTACGAGAAAAACGCGGTTACATATTGGACATATCATTGATAAAAGTATGGGCGGAACTGATGATCCAGCTAATCTTCGTGCTATATGCAGTGTATGCAATGAGGGAGCATCTAATTTAACATTGGACAGGCCATCTTATGAAAAACTATTAATTCAAATAAGGAGAGCTACAGGAGCTGATCAACTTAAAGCTTTGGAATGGTTAATAAAAAAGTTCCCAGCTCAATCACATTGTCTGCTAGAAAACAAAAATCATTCTTAATTGGAAAGAGGTATAGTCATGCCTAAGTATTTAGATGTTTTTGCAGGTGCAGGTGGGTTGTCCGAAGGGTTTATGAGAGCTGATTATACTCCTGTAGCACATATTGAGATGGATGAAGCAGCTTGTTATACTTTAAAGACTCGGCTTGCCTATAAGTGGCTTACTACTAACGGACAAGATGCCCTGTATACTGAGTATCTAAACCAAAGAATTAAGCGTGCTGATTTCTATAAGGCTGTACCACAAGAAATATTAGGGACAGTGCTAAACTATGAAATATCTGAGAATAACTTAGCATCTATTTTTTCTAAAGTAGATGCTTTACTAGGTGATGAAGCTCTCGATTTAATTGTCGGAGGTCCACCTTGTCAAGCATATTCATTAATTGGAAGAGCCCGTGATGAAAACGGTATGATTGGGGACAAACGAAATTATTTGTATGTTTTATATGCGGAATTTTTACGGAAGTATCAACCACGTTATTTTGTTTTTGAAAACGTCATGGGATTGTTATCAGCCAAAGATACAGACGGGATTTTGCATTTTGATAAAATGCGACGATTATTTAAGGAGTGTGGTTATTCTACTGAGTACAAAATACTTAATGCTAAAAATTATGGTATATTGCAAAACAGAAAACGTATTATTCTCATTGGAAAACGGGGAGAACATTCTAATTTTTATCCCGAAATTCCCATTGTCAAACATTCATATTTAGTAAAAGAAATTTTTTCTGATTTACCTAAATTAAAAGCTGGAGAAGGAACTGCTTTGCCTTTAGTTACCTTACCATATGCTGGGAGTTATTTATATGATGCAAAAATAAAACATAAAGATCTAGATTCTGTTACGTTCCACTGTTCTCGTCCAAACACCACCCAAGATCTTGCAATATATAGACGAACTGTGCAACTGTGGAATAAGAAAAAAAGTCGAATTAGTTACCTTGATTTACCAAAAGCATTACAATCCCAAAAAAATGTGGAATCGTTTTTAGATAGATTTAAAGTTGTTGCAGAAAATATGCAATATTCCCAAACGGTTGTTGCACATATTGCAAAGGATGGACATTATTTTATTCATCCGGATATAAAGCAGAATCGTTCTCTAACACCGCGCGAAGTGGCGAGATTGCAAACATTCCCAGATGACTATTTTTTCGAATCCGTTTCGGGAAAACCTTCAAGAACAACTGCATTTAAGCAAATTGGCAACGCTGTCCCAGTCTTGCTCGCAGAAAAAGTTGCGAAAGCCTTATTGGAGGTGTGGTAGCTAGTGTAATATAAAAATTCTTATTATTTGTATACGGCAAAAAGTCGAAAAAATACAATTGGAGTTCATTGATAAGCTTTTAGCCGTATCTTTTTCTACATAAGAATATTAGACAAATTGGTATACCAAAACGGGTTAAATAAGAATCCAGATCTGATATTTCCGGCTTATACAAGAATAAACACTAAATTATGATACACTTGTACTGTTTTGATTTAGAATAAGTAATTTCGCTTTTGATTATAAATTTTCAATTATAAGCATTAAACTTTGAAAAAGATATACTATAAGAGGAGATAATTAATTATGGAAGGAAAAGAAAACAGAGTGTTGGAACTATCGTTCGATTTGAATACAATTGACCATTTGGGAGTAAAACTTTATACTACAATTCCACCAATGATAGCAGAGCTAATTTCCAATGCTTGGGATGCGGATGCCCATAATGTAAAAATTAATTTTAATGATAAAGAAAAGAAGAGCATCTTAATAAAAGATGATGGAAGTGGTATGACTTTTGATGAATTAAACAATAATTTCTTAAAAGTTGGTCGTAATAGAAGGACCGAGGAGCATAAGGATACAACAAAAGAAGGCAGACCTGTATTAGGAAAAAAGGGATTAGGTAAGTTATCTATGTTCGGTATAAGTAAAAGAATAACAATATCTACTGTAAAGAATGGTATTAAGAATACTTTTATGATGGATTATGATGATATTAAAAATCAAACTAATGGACTGTATAGACCAAAAGTCATTGATATAGACTTAAGAGTAGATGAAGAAAATGGCACCAGCATTCTGATTGACAATATAAGTAAAAAGACACCATTTGATATTAAGTCAATTTCTGATAGTCTACAAGAGCGGTTTACGATTTTTTCTAAAGATTTTATTATTTATCTAACTGATAATACTGGCAATGATATAACTATTGATAGCTGCGAAGCAATATCAGGACAGTATCAATTTACATGGGATTTTCCGGAAGATTATGAAAAGTTATTAAGTGATAACCAAACCCTATTGGATTTTGCCAGAAAAAATGAGATTACTGGAAGTATAAGTACATCCCTGACACCATTAAGAGTCTCCAAACGTGGAATCACTCTATTTTCTAGAGGAAAGCTTGTTCAAGAAAATGATGTGTTTCATTCTAGAGGAAATGATAATTTTTTTCAGTATATGACCGGTACCTTTCAAGTAGATTTTGTTGATAATGATTTTGAAGTAGATAACTGCTCTACTGACAGAAAAGCTATTGCTTGGGATAATTATGACAGTGAAGAACTTGGTACTTTAAAGGAGTTAATGGAAAAGTTAGTAAAAGTTACAGAAGGCATTTGGAGAAAAAGTAGAAGATTAGCAAAAGAAGAAGAGATTAAAAAAACATCATTTGATATCAACAGCTGGATTCAAAGTTTAAATCCAGCGGAAAAACCATTAGCAAAAAAATTGACTAATGCAATTCTGGAGAATAATGATATTGATCAAGATACAGCTACAACTTATTTATCATGCATAAAAGATATGTATAGTTTTGAAAGCTTTAAAAACTTTACACAAGAACTAGATGACATGGACTCACTTGATGATGAGAGAGCTATAAAGCTGCTAATTGACTGGAACAATATTGAGTCAAAAGAATATGCAAAGATTGCACTTGGCAGGATATCAACTATAGAGCAGTTTGATAAATACATTAAGGAAAATGCATCCGAAACAAAAGTTCTTCAAAAATTCTTAGAAGAATTTCCGTGGTTACTGGATCCAAAAATGTCTAAATTTGAACGGGAAGTAACGTATAGTAAGTTACTAAAGGATAATTATGATGATAGCAATTTACCTGCCAGTAATAGGAGAATTGATTTTTTATGTACCGCACAGTCTGGAATTGTTCATATAATAGAATTAAAAAGACCAAATATCAAATTGACAGCTAAAGAACTGCAACAAATTGCTGAATATGTTGAATTTATTAGAGATCGTCATCCCCAATCCGTTAAAAATGTTTTGGGATTTTTGGTTTCTGATAATATGAGCTATGAGCCAGGTTCACATACAATACGGGTAGGCCTTGAAACTCAAGGTATTTTTGTTAAGTCTTACTCGGATTTATTAATGGAAGCAAAGAATTACAATAAAGTTTTTATAGATACATTTGAAGAAATAGCACAGAAAAAGAATGATTAACTGGGAGATTTAAGTTGCTAATTAGGGGGAAATACAGCATATGGAAGAAGATGAAGAATTTTTAACATGCAATAATTTTGAGCATGTTTATAATAAAAAAATAATATATGAAGAATTGTCTCCCTTATTTAGAAATAAAGAATTATTATATGAGAATATTTTTTTGGATAGTATAGTTTCAATATATGAATATATAGTTAAATATTCTAGTGATATAGCTTTTTTAGATGGGCTAGAAGAGGTGTTGAGTTATTACAACAATGCATTCTCCATTGACCCGTATACCACTCTTCAAATAATGGTAAAAAAGCACGATGATTTTGTTGAAAGAGAAAATATGATGTGCTCCTTGAAACAAAAGAGTATCGACAATGAAGATGATTTATATGATAAGATTATATATTACTTTGATTATATAGGAAATACATTAGAGATTTCTGTAAAAGGCATTATATATGAATTGAATGCACTCATACTAATTATGAAAAATAAAGATGCTGATTATGAGAAAATTTGTAGCTTTGATTTTGGTGTTGCTATAGCTAATATCCTGGATCAAAATTATTTAAAAGATATTTTGTGTATTGAACCGTTGAAGATTAAGTTATCTGATTGGAGAAATATTGCAAAACATCATTCTTATAGAATTAATAATAATATAATAACTTGTGTATATGGTAAGGCACAAAACTCATTTGATATATGCTTTGAAGATTTCCTGGATTATACATATAAGATAACAAGAAGTAGTAATATATTGAATATAGCAAGATGCATATTTGTATACGACAATTTGGACGCTCTTTCTCATTTGCCAAGAAGGGATATTAACTTGGTATACTTTAGAGATAAAATCATCTTTGAACAGATAACAAAATCTTTGAGATTACAAGGCTTTATTTTGGGTAAGATTGAAAAAAAAGAATTGACTTTAGACGTAGAAATAACCGATTTACTGTATAGTAATAATTGTGTTGATGAATTTCTTAGAAGGAGAGAAAATAGTTATATTAGGATATTTAAAGATAAGTTTCCGCTGTTAAAAATAAGCAGGATAAATATAAAGTATTTTGATAAATATGGTAATATTAGAGATGTACTTTGGTTGGAACCAAAAATGAATGGTAACATTCTATAATTTGATTACACTCCTGATTACACTTCAAATCTGGCATGCGGGAATGCCCTTTCTATCAGTGTTTGAGGATAGGGTAGATGGTTCAAATCCTACTGCCCCTGTAACAAGAAAGTCTTGAATATCAATGGTTTCAAGGCTTTTTTTGCGTGTAAAGATGGCGAGTGTAATCAAAAGTGTAATCAAGGATTATGTGCAATAGCAGAATTAGGTCGTCGGAATAATCCTGCGACCTATGTTATAAGTAAATAATTACTTGGCTCATACTCTGCAGAACCCATCAAAAATAGTACCAAAGGATTCCGCCCTAGAAATCTTTGTTACTTGAAGTGCCTTTTCATATCGCCATCCAAGAGGCTTTCTTCCTCCAATTATCCACACAACGTTGTTTAAAGATTTGACTAACGTTTTGATACATGATTCTCTTTTAACCTTTTTATACGTTGTATTTCTAAAATATGATTCATAAGTATCCAAGAAGATTGTTAATGATTTCATGAGCTGTCCCCAAATTGCTCTGTCATGATGTCATGGAACAGCCCATGTTTCTGTCATTGGTATTTCTTAAGATTATGGCAGTTATCCCTG
>JAEZNB010000079.1 GCA_023441965.1 Bacillota bacterium | reverse complement strand
GTCTCAATACCCTCGTTCCGGGTGGATTGTAACTTTAAACCACTATATATAGTACCACTAAGCAGCTAGTCTCAATACCCTCGTTCCGGGTGGATTGTAACTCGGTAGTGGCTCATTCTGCGTCAATGACATTCGTCTCAATACCCTCGTTCCGGGTGGATTGTAACCGCAACAATATGTATATACATATAATTATGATACACGATTTAGTGTCCTGATATCTATGCAATCTTCATATAATTGGATTATAGTATTATTATTACCAAAAATGCAACCTATACAGTGCGAAACTCCTCATTTACAGTCAAATATGTAGAGCTATTATGGGGTTTCGCACTGTATAATAGCCTATTTGAACTTCTTATCCATGTTTTCATGGCGTTTAGGCAATGCTTGGTTCTTATCATTAATCATGGGCAATATCATTTCTATCTGTGGTCTAGCAACACTTCCTCTATTATTTGAAAACCAATTAAAAATATTATGATCGCCTAACGGTCTGGGATAATCCACTGCTTCCTTCTCTGAAGGAGTTAGCACACCGGTATATTTGAGGATGTATCTGACAGAATCAGTTTCATCCAAAATCTTACACTCATAACTCCAGCTCTCCATGTGCGGTATAAATTTTGCTATGATTTTACCATCCTCTATAACGTACTGACGATACTTTATATTGTCTATTGTGATCTTTATATCACCCATTCCTATTGGCTTTCCATGCCCGATTTTATGCATACACTTTTCTTCATTGTTAAGAGTCAGTGCAAATACGAGATTTTTAAGCTCTGTCTCAGTCAAATCCTCAAAGTAAACCTTGAATTTAAACGCCCCTTCAGTTATACAATGTGCTGTGCTGTTCATTCTACTTCTTTCGCATTTATCAAATAATCTTCCGTGCCAATATACCTTTCTACCACGAAGAATCGGATTGTAGGGCTTATAGTCGAATCTACCTCTGCCCAGATTCATAACCCAGTAGTCATAATTCCACATATCAGCTTTATCATTCGGTCTTACCAAGTAAAACTCGGTGGATGAAACCCTTGGATTACCCAGTATTGGCATAATATATGGTTCACTATAGGCTATATTATATGCGGTATACGTATCAGCTACTCTTACCCGTCCGGCAGCAGAACCATCTTTACCAATCATTCCAAAGAGCCTGCAGGCAGGACAAAGCTCATCCTTATTTATGCAGCAACTATGCTTATGCTGCATATTTAGAATATCAGCAATTGTATTGACAAAATATTCTTTGGTCATACACGAAGGAGACAAATAGTAGTTGTTGTTAACTCTTTCAAAATAGACAAATACAGTGCGATGATCAATAAGCATCTGCCTATATTGCTTATAGTATCTTGATTGCTGTGCCTTGTTTATCTTATCATCACAGTAGGAATCAAGTACCTGCTTTAACCGTTCAATATCATTCCCACCAATTATAATCCCCTTTGATACTCCGGTATACTCTTTGAATGCAATTACATTTTTCTTTGATTTTATATGGCCTGTAAGATGCAAGGTATACTCTTCAAAATCAGGTTGTTCCACTAGAGAAATAGCTAATACAGATTTAGAGGATGCCTTAATATATAACTTATCTCCACAACTTAACATACGTCCATCATATTTGTAGGAATCAGTGGAAATGTCGTAATCAATCTGTCTTGTCCTGGTCCTCTGATCAAAGCCGAGTTTATGTACTATGATACCATCCTCTTTCGTATACAACACCCAATCCTTACCGTTCCATTTAAGGATTCCTTGCTCTTTTGGCTTCGGTGATCTCTTATATGGTAAATTATTTTCATCAACCACCAAAAAGCAGGAATTCGTCAATTGCTCATAGACATTACGGATCATTCCTCTAAGCTCACTGCCGGGGATAACCGGATTCTTAGGCGCAACTGGCTGTTTACAGTCTGATAGATCATCATATGAATAAAACTCCTGATGATAATGATCTTTAACATCTGTCTCAAATCTTCTTGTTGTATTGGGTATGAAGATAGGTGAACTGACTTCGATGGAACACTCAATCACTCCTGTTTTGTCTCCCTTTTCAATCGGTTTGCGCTCCGGCTCACGATTGTCTATCGGTATAAATGTATATGGATTAATGAAATGAGTATCCTTATCAATATGTATAGCTGCCCTTAAGCATGGATCTTCTTTCATAGGTTGAGTTAGCTTCGTCTGCATATCCTGCTTCATTAAGGATTTCTCTGCCGCTGTTTCGTTAATTCTAGGTGTAAGATGAATCCCCTGTAGATTTGATAGCCTGGAGTATATATCGTTATTGGTAGCAGGCCGCTTACTGTTTGGCTTTTTTCCATTATAACTCATATAGCTCGGCCTCCTTTGTAATAAAATCAACCAGACGGAAATCCGTAAACTCGAACGCTTCTGCACTCAGGTAATTACGAACAATTATAAATGCCCGTTGCCCCTTTTTGATCTCAATTGGCATAAGGAGTTTAGTACCGCGTTCTTCTGTCAATAATGTTTTACCATTCTCATACGAAGCTGGTTCACCCCATACTAGGTGTATCTGGTCAAGGTATTCAGTATCTTCTCCTGTAAAATCAACTCGTATCCTGCCGATGAACCTGCCGTTATCATTAATCAATTTTAACTCTCTATCCGAACAGAAGGCTCGTATCTCTAGAAGATCACATAGGTCTGTTATCTCGTTTGCTTTCATGATTTCAATCTTATCAAGGCGGTAGATGACCGCATAAGTATAAGCCTTTACTTCTTGAAGTAGTAATTCAATGTTCTTGAACTCATATTCATATATAGAAGATTTCATCATGTCCATGTCAAAGCACCCTCCCTGTTTATTTTAATAAGCCCTCCGCCGGTGGAAGCTTCTCCTCCAACTGTCAGCAGGCCGTCATTAAAGTCATCTATACAGACGGCTATTAAGCTTTTTACCAACTCGATGTTAGGAGTATTCTTATGAAGAAGGATTTCCAGCTTACCTTGTCCTTGATATGCAGGGCGCGTGGTGAATAGCTTCTTATCTCCCGCACCTCCTGTAAAACGGTCAATTGCATTACGGGTGCGATTAAGGAAGTGTGATTTTTCTATTCTGCTTTCTGCAAATATTATTTTTGATATAGATTTTCCTTTTGCTCCTTCATCAACATAACCAAATACTTCATTTATTAGCTGGTCAGCGTGCTCGTTATTGACTTTATTAAGCACTTTCCTGAAGTGGTGTCGAAAAACACCTGCCCATGCTGTACCGGGAATCACAGGGCGATTAAAGTTATCCTTAAGTTGCTCTGCATCTATCGCTTTATTATCGTTGTAGGGATCAACCGCCAAAGTCAGTTGGTTACGGATAAATAGGAAGCTGACTAACTCGAATTGAACACGTAATCTTATATATTGTGTTGTGTCAATCTCCCTGGGTATATATTCCTCAGTAATATCTGACCACTTAAAATCTATGTACTGTTCAAGATCCTCAGGTAACATGTACAGTTTGTATTTGGGATTTTCCATAGCCACACGACCAAAGCCTCGAGTTGTTTTCCCGCCGATACGGATATCTCCCTTTTTGAAGCCGAGTATTATCCGGCTAAGTATATCATTGTAATCTACCCCAACAGGGACAGTAAAGGATATCCGAAAGCGGAAGCTGCATCCTGCTTCAACAATTTCATAATCCCATTTTCCACCTGCAAATACTGTACGGTCATCAGCCAAATGTACTCCATCTCGTAATGTAATTAAGGAAGCACCAATCATCTCAGCATCATAGAAATTAATCAGACTTTTATCGAAGTGTCCGTTATCCTTAATACCTCCAAATATGACATCTGTATAAGCTTCTGAGGCAAGAAAGTGGCGGCAGATTCCGGCAAGGGTAGTTCCGGGAATAAATGGCTTATTATCGCTGTCAACCAATACATCCATATCCGTATTTTCGTTCTTACCACTACCGATTTTGATAGGAGAAAGGCAGATAATATCTGCTGTAAAATAAGCAATCATGACTGTACATCCTCCTTCTGATAATTTCGTTTTATTTGGCTGATAAAAGAAAGTATGTAAGTGCCAAAAATATTGTCAGCGTTTTGCTGTAACAGGGTAGTCCCCTGAGTTATATTCAGACTGTTGAACATGTCAGTAACCTTGACCATATAATTCTTATATTCATCAAGAGCCTTTTTAGAAAGCTTTAGCAAGATTTCATTTCTATCGAAGTTGATATTAATAAATGAGGAAAGTCTGTCATATAGCGGGAATTCATCTCCCTTGTTAACAGAAACCTGTTTATAGGCTGCCAGAAATCTCATGGCTGCTGAAGATGATAGGCTTTTATCGTAGTGAGTATTTGCCTTGCTGATGCCGAACTCTTTAGCATTCTCCAGGATATGACTCAACAGAATTTTATTAATCAGGTGTTTTGTCTGATCCGTGATATGATGATAATCCAATTGGCTTGATCGTATATCCAAAGCTTGCGGGATGAACTCTGCTTTCTGTTCATGCCGGATACGATAATGTCCAAAGCCCTCATTATGAAATAAACCGATATAACCTTGCTCGGGGAGTTTGGTTCTCCCACATCCAGTTAACTTCAGAACACCTCCTTTAGCAAATGCAATAAATTGCCGTTTTGGTAGTCCCCATTGGGCATTATAACCACCAATTATACATGTGTGCGTGTAAGCTTCGCATTTCTTAAAGCACAAAATACTACTCAGCTCCCTCTCGAGATACTTTGGATCAGCGGTATTATTGCCATAATTATCGACGATGATAATGTCTGAAAGAAGCTCGATTATCATAGTCTCATTTACTTCGATCATGCTGTGCTGAAGCTCTGACTTACGGAATTCAAATTTGCATTTTGAATACTGGGCACTCACTGAACCACCTAAAAAAATGTAGCCGTTGTTTTGGTCAACAATCCCTTCTAATAGTTCAAGGATTCCTTCATCAGCGGTAATATCACCACAAAATGTTTGATTCTTCAATAATTTCGTAAAACTGTAGATGAGATTCTGTTTGGGGGAGTAATGAAATTCGTGAGCTGTAAGAACCGGTATTTTTATTATCCTATCGCCAACAACTGCTGAATAGCCACCATATGGAACATACTGCCTATTTGAATCAAGAGAATCGGTATCAGCAGAATTGATAACCTCACTGCTCTGGTTTTTAACACATTTCATGGTAGATGGTGTGGGGTATGTGATGGTTTCTTCGTTGGATATATATGCATTAGAGAAGATTGTTCTCTGTAATATGGCTTCCTTGAACCAGTCATATGTACCGCAAAATCTTGCAAAAGCACCCAGAAGCATGCTACCGCTGATAAAACTGATTGCCTGATTGGAATTCCTAGAGATCGTCATATCATCGAGTAAAGTTAATCTGTACTGAACTGTAATGACTTTTTCTGTTGGTCTATATTCGAGAGCTTTTACCGTTACATTTTCCGACTCTGTTATAAGCTCACATTCTACTTCTCCGAAACCACGGGTCTTATTTAATCCGATCTGCCTTAAAAGTTTAGCACATTTAAGCAGAATATCAGTGTCTTTTGGAGATTCATCGGATACTTGCAGCTCTGCATAAAACACGATTCCCTTTCGTATTGTTTCGGTGGTACGCAGGAGATTGTCAAGTACAACTCCTTCGCATCTGATTGCTGTCTGCGTTCTAAGGGATGTGAACTCTTGTGTGATTGCACTTTTTGTGATAATACCTGTTAAACTATCATCCAATGAGGATAATTCATCCTTTATGCAGACATAATCAGGAAGTACCGCGTTGCCTATACGTATACGCCCTCTCTTACCATTGTGTCCTCCAAAAAGACTGGTTAATTCCTTTTCTGTAATATAACTGTTGGTCTGTAAGAACTCAGCACATTCCCGTAACAAGCCTTTAAGACGTCTGGCAGGTATATATGGAAGCCCGATATCATCCACAGCTGTTGTAACTTGTTTGTATTTTCCGTCTCCTTCACCGGTTCCACAGCACATGTCTGAATTAAGTTTGATTTTCAATGTATGATTAATCGAAATCACCTTCTTTCATAATATCCATGATATCCAGAATATCAAATAACTTGGCATAATATTCACCCTCATACTCTATAAAGGGATCACCAATCTTTTTAAGTAATTGCTTCTCTTCCTCATCTTTTGCCCTGCCCAGTAGAAAATCGCAATAGGTCCTGGCTGAAAGAACCCCTTTACCATATTCATTTCTCAAGGTCTTTAACTTTGTCCTTGTAATATTTCCGTATATTTCATTTTGCAGATTTGTAAAAGAGGTAAAGCTGAATTCAGGCTGTGAGCCATTGAATGTGTAAGGGCGCAACAGGAGATTATACTTCTCCTTATTATTGATAAATGTAAAATAACGCGCCCTATAATGGGAGATATCTGTGGTTATACCACTGTAGCAAATCTGGAAATCAATGCTGCTTTTGTATTGCTGCTCTCTGCTAAGCGTTTTTACTTTAGCATTTTTGCAACATTGCTCGGCTATCTCATATGCATCATAGAAGGGATAACCAAATTTAACAAATGCTATACCAGCTCCCACAGTGAAAGCCATATTGTCTGTCAGATTTTCAGCTTCCAGATTCCTTATAAAGGTAGATACCACGTTGAATGCATCACTTCCTGCACAAATCACTGTAATGTCATCACCATCAGCTATGATAGGCCGAAACAGAATTTCGTCATTATCAGTATTGCTGTATAACTCCGAAATGGTTTTTGAAAGAGCATTTTTAAACTTACCGTTTATCTCGGCAGATAATGTTTTTAGCTGGTTTAGATCATCAATAAGATTACCTTTAAGTTTGTCGACAAACTCACGGATTCTTATTCCCATCGTATTCCCATCTATATGTATTACTGCAAGAAATTTTTCCTTGTCTTCCTTCTTATAAAAATCTATATCCTTTACGAAAATAAGCTTCCGATTATCAGGCATCAACTCTGAAAAAGCGGTCTTATGGCCTTCTTTGTAAGCATTCAGTTTACAGTAAGTGGTATGCGAACTGTAGACCTTATCGAATAGAAGAAGCGGTTCAAAGGTCTGATTATCATGAGCGTTAATAGATATACCCCTAGCTGCAAGTGGGTTTGAAGTCCTATATTTATTCTCAGCCAGAATAGGCATAAGCCTCGCCTGATTTTCTTTTAATGTAAGCGATAAATCGGCTTCTATACTTGCACTGCAAAGCCTTATCCCTCCACCTGCTAGATGAAAGAACCGTTCCTGCAGCTTACGGGTCATGTTTCTTTCAGTTTCCGGACTATCGTACATAACCAATGCATTCCCACCGCCGATATAGATTGTCTTTGTTTTATCGTGGGAATCAAAAGTAAACTCGTTCTCTGCCCAATCGTCTTCAGCTTCACCAAATAACCTTGGAATCTCTCTGTGAAGTATTTTATTTACGATAATAGAAGCCCCTATGATTTCTTTAAGCTTATTGGTAGCAAATATAAAACTTTGTATTCCTGATATGTCGTATATAGTCAGTATCAAATCTCTCACCCCTTCTAATCATGTATTTGCATAACATATTTACCAAATCCCCTTGTCGTTAATTTCCCTATGTGAATAAGTTCTCCAAGTAAAATAAATGGTAAGTACTCTACTATGGCTCCTGAATATGTACAACGCCCTACGATACCTTCAGGACTAAATTTGCCCTGTGGTATCATTGCCTTTGAAATGTTGCTGGTATATTCAACTTTCGGCTTTCTCTCCAGAAGATGATATGGAATAAGAAACGGTGTATCGTTGAAGGAAGCCATAACATCACCGATTCTTCGAAAAAGGAAGTCTATGAATATTGGAAAATAAAGCTCGGTCTCAAGTACTTTATCCTTTAATAGTTGTATTGGTGAATGGGTAATGATATCAAGGTTTACATATTCACTCTTAGACAGTTCTATATTATCGCTCCAGAGTGAAGGTTCAGGGATGACGCCTAATGCGCCATTCTTATAAAACTCCTCACCTGTAAAAACATCCTGTAAACTATATAGTTTTACTGTTCCATCAGAGATTCTGAAACATGAATCGTTATAGTTAAGTAGGGCGTGTATTATTTCAGCTGAATAATCACATCCACTCCCCATTAACGTTAGGGTAAAATTGATTTTATCACCACTGACATAACGCCTTTCGTATCCACTCTCTATATCAATAACAAAGGGATTGGCTTGTGAACGTCCAGAAAAATCTCTTGGATGTGCTGTTTTAAAAACTAAAGAATACGGGCAGCTATTAATATATTCACATGCCTGGCATTCTGGAGTATGTTTAGTGCAAAAGCTTTTTATAAGACTATTACCCAAAATACCTCTTACTAAGTTTCCGGGAAAGACAGGAAGTAAGAGATTGCTTTCAACTACCATAACCACTGAGACGGAAAAGATTTTCAACCAATTATGGGGCAACCCACAACGCGGACAAGAATTACTCATATGTACCATAACCCCCCTAATTATAATAAAATATAACCAATTATTCTCATTATATTGCATAATAACCCATAGTTCAACACAATAGCTTGAAATAATTGCTGTTTATTGCATTTTATTGTTAATGCCAGGCAGGATCAGGGTGGATTAGGTGAGCAAAAACCACCCTCCCGATGAATTTGATATGAATAATCCAAACAGAAAGGTGGTTCTTATAGAATGATCGCTAGTGATCCTTTATAACAGCTATAAATTGATATAAGTAGATTGTTCAATTTATTTAAGTTTCTTAAAAATAATGATCTATATTATTTTATTCTGAGAGATTAACAGCAATTCGTCATCAATGCATCCGAGTTCATCATATAAGTATACGGTAGACGGAATGGCAACTCGATACGACCAATAACAGAAAAATCAATCCATACATTTGTATCACTGCTTATATACACTTCAATCAGGTTAAATATCGGGCCGTCAACAGCCAAGTTCAGATGTTTCCTCAACGCTTGAGCATCATTTTCGCTATCGCAGGTAAGTTCAAGTATATTAGTAGCCGGAGGAATCGGCAGAACATCTCCACCCAATATTTCAACTATTGTCATAAATCGGTTAAAATACTCTTCCACTGACTCTCGAACATACTCCTGCAGAGTCACAGAAAGCGTAGAATTCTTCCTAAACTCACCATGGCAGAATACTAAGTTCTCATTACGGACAGCTAAAAAATCCGACACGCGGACTCCAAGTACATTTGCCATATGCATAAGCAGTTCCATATCAGGCTTCCGTTTACCGCTTTCATAATTCGAGATGGCCATTGGAGTGACATTAACTAATTTCGCTAATTCTCGCCATCTAACCTGACGACACAACGCAAGTAAAATGACATTCATCTTACCTCTGCAGTGTATCATACCAGCTTAACTACGATAGGCTATACTTCCCCTTAAACTCTCCATACCCCAAGCCTTTATTCAGATCCTCCGTCAGAGTAACCATCTTAGAGGTATCTCCGATCAAGATTACTCCTACGAGGCGATCCTGATGGAAATAGTATTTCTCATAGGTCTTCTTCTCTTCATCCTTATATCCTATGGTCTCATATACTCTGTTGGGGTCCTTTCCATTGTCGCCGGCTGCAAAGAGAGAGGTCTTCATTCCCTCGAAGGTTAGGGCTGCCGGCACCTGTTCGTAAGTAAGGGCTTCCCCTGCTGCATTGGCTCCGGCAATTTTGCCCATCTCTAGGGCTTCGGGCCAAATGGCATAGTTTACGCCCTGATATTCTGCACAGTCACCACAGGCATACACATTCTTCTTATTTGTCTCCATTCTTTCATTGACGACAATCGCTCTTTCTACGGTAATCCCTGCTGCTTTGGCTAAAGCAGTATTGGCCCTGATGCCACAGGATACGATCACCAGGTCAGCAGGGAAGAACTCTCCATCCTCCAGTTTGATTCCGGTTACCCGATCCTCTCCTGTGATTTCAGTGATCTTCGCATTGATACGGAATTCTATGCCAAGGCTCTTAATGATCTCTCCCATCATAAGACCTGCTTCATCATCCAGCTGCCTGCCCATCAGCTTGTCAGCCACTTCAATGACAGCCACCTTGGAGGTCTTACTCATTTCCCAGGCTGCTTCCAGTCCCAGGACACCACCACCGATGACCACTGTGTTTTTTACCTGGGGGGTAAGCTCCCTGATCTTCATCACATCTGCAAAATTACGGATGGCGATGACCTGAGGTTTATTACCACCGGTGAAGGGTGGAATGAAGCACTCTGCTCCTAAGGCATAGATACATTTATCATAGGATAAAGAAGTTCCATCTGAAAGTGTGACGGTTTGCTGTTCTACGTCCAAGGCAGTTA
Source organism: Bacillota bacterium (assembly GCA_023441965.1). Taxonomy (GTDB): domain Bacteria; phylum Bacillota; class Clostridia; order Lachnospirales; family Lachnospiraceae; genus Mobilitalea. The sequence goes on along the minus strand of JAEZNB010000079.1, from coordinate 74,229 downwards.
CTTCTGTACCCAGAAGATTGGTGATCTGATTATCCTCATACCAGGACTTGTCATGCATGGCGATCTCATCGGCACTGTCTAGGGTACTGAGAGCCTTCGTCAGCTTGGGCCGATTATAGCTGTACACCTGTTCCTTGGAGATCATATAGATCAAGCAGCTATCATTTCTTTCCCTGATTGCCTGCGCTGCACTGATTCCCGCGGCTCCGTTTCCAAGAATAACCATTACCTCATTGGTATTCTTATGAAATGTAACGGTTGGTTCCTCATACGGAACAAAGAACTCACTTCCCACACCGCATACGGGACAATACTCCAGCTCTGCATCAAAAATCTCTCCACATACCTGACATTTTACCAGCTTTCTCTTGCCTCTTGCGTTTTCCTCCATAATGTAACTACCTCCTATGCGATCGATAATGGAACTTATCTATTATTATACATTACTTGGGGCAATCTTACTATGGTGGAAAAAAATTAAACAACCAAGTCCACATGATTTAAGGTGCCTACCGCACCGCTGCTCTCACGCAGATAGATTCCGGTTTTCTTAATCTCCGCATTCAGCCGATTCTCGAAATCCTTCAAGCTGAACTGCGTATCTGTATTCCCAAGATATATGGCACCAACATCTGCTTCCTTCAGATTTATGAGGTAATCCCTACCCTCTGCATCCTTCGTCCAGATCTTTAGTCTAGAGAAGATGTTATCATTTTCATCGATCCAGCCGTTGCCATCCTCATCATAGGCCGCCAGATCTTTGAAGCCATCCCCACTCTTGGTCCCGAATAATTCAGACCCGTCATTTATGGTTCCGTCCCCGTTCTTATCCAGTGCCAAGAAGCCGCTTCCCTGTCCTGCAAAGGATATCTCTTCCTTCTTTCCATCTGTATCTAAGTCGAAATAGAATTTTTGATCAGACACCTGTCCTATGATAGTATCCAGGTTGATCATCAAGGGATCTGTCTTAATATAGTTCTGTGTCTCTAATATATTAAATTCCGCCATAAATGCCCTGGACATGGATACCTCGATATTAAAATCGATACTTCTGCCATCCTGGGTCTGAACAGTCCCCTGAGATGCAAAGGTGGTGCTCTCTGATTCATTTATAAAGCCTGATGTGGCTGTAACCCTCTGCCAGGTAGTCCCTGATCCGGTTGTCCCGACTGCCAGCGTCGCAGAAGCATTCAGACTGAAGCTTACCTCTGACTGCTTTCTGTAGGCTGCTGCCCTTAGATCCAAAGCTTCCTTCTCCTCTGACGGCTTAATCATATCTTCTTCCGATACCTTTTCTCCACGAAGAATGGCAAGAAGCCGTCTTAACACTTTAATCTTCAGGTCAGTTTCTTCCGGCAGAGCATATTGATTCTTAACTCCGGTTCTCATCTGCTCTGCCAGCTGTTCTAAGATATGTGCTTCATTCTCCCGACGTCTTTTTTCCATTTCCTCCTGCTGCTGCTTCTCATATGCCGCCATAATCTCTGTGTAGCTGCTGCCCTCTGCTTTTGCAGACAAAGTAAGTATTGCTTCCGGCAGATCCTTGGAAGCAGCTGCCTCCATGGTAACAGACTCCTTATAGCTATAAGCCGTCTCATGGTGGGCTGATGCCATGGCAATCGAACTGTTTGCTATCTTCATATTGGACTCCTTTCCAACTGATACAGTAAATCCATTTACTGTACACATTGCTTTCGCATATTTTGTTGGGATTTGCACGGGAGATGGGGCAGAGCATGTGAATATGAGAAAAAAGATATAGTAAGCGCTATACCTTTTGCATATTACATCTTCCTTGATGTCTATCAGCTGCAAATCCATTTGCTTATAATTACAATGAATATATCGGGATAATCGCATGGATTCTTAACAACAGCGACCATACCGGGGGACGGGTGACAGAGGGGACGGGTGACAAGGGGACGGAGTTACTGTCACGTTATTCAACGTGACAGTAACTCCGTCCCCTTGTCACACGTCCCCTTGTCACACGTCCCCTTGTCACACCATAGTCACCTCTTACGGCTTATACGGGAAGATCGTAAACCTGGTGTTATTGACATTTGACGGCTTGGTGGTTAATACCAGGCGGCCGTCTTCCGCACTGAGGATGTAATTCTTATTTTCCATTGGTCGAATGGTAAATAGGTTCTTACTTAGATCAACCGGTTCTATCAGCCATCCTGTAATGAGATTGCTATCATCAATCCATTTGAAGATCGGCTGATCGCCATTCCTTATGTCTCTGTATTGGAGAGACAGGAAGGCTCCATACGCGGATCTGATCGCATATATTCTTCCACCTCGGCTTTCGATTTGGAGAGAATTCACGTAAGTGTCCTTGTCTGTTATCGGTTTTTCATTCACTGATCTGACATATCTATTGTTTACAACAATGTGATAGGAACCATTCTTAATTGTATTGTCATTTGTAGGTGTTTTATAAGTAATGTTTTCCAGCTTATCAGGAATCAGTGACGGTTCTGTAGGCTTCGGTGTCGGAGTCGGTGTAGGAGTAGGTGTAGGCTTATCTGACACGAGCAGCATAAACGACTGGAACATGTCATTCGGGTCCTTTTTCAGAACCAGGTCTCCATCCTTTTCAGGCATTCCGTTAGGAAATCCTACATAAAGTCCATTGCTGTCCTGTATCTTAAACACCTTTGATGAACTGCCGGTTGTAATCGTAAAGATTTGGTTGCTGCTGTTTTTGGCTGCACTTTGCGTTATCTTTCCGTCCACAACCCCCGGACTTGTCCAGCTTAAGCCTGAATGCTTCGCAGTTATGGTATATTGATTAGCCCCAACCTTCTTGAATATAAATTGCTGGTTGTCATTATCGGTTATCCCATATAGGATAAGCCCTGTACCCTCTGTCTTGCTTGAGTTCGGAACATCGACCGCCAGGCTCGGACTGATATAGGGTAGAACTGAATAGGTTCCGCCATCGATTGTATCAGCGGTTGCATATAATGATGCATAGTAATTCTGTTCCGGTGTTGGGGTAGGGGTAGGTGTGGGTGAAGGTGTCGTCACAGCCGGGGCAACAGTCTCCAGCTTGGTCAGCACAAATTCCTGACTGCAATTTAATGCCTCTTCCCACATGATTACACTTGTATTTGATTTCGCATTACCACCGGAAGTACCGGCAAAATATCCTTCGAAGTCCTGGATTCGATAATACCCATCGCTATACTTCATGATGGTAAATACCTGTTTGTAATTACCGTCTGCCGGATTCTGTCTAAGTGTACCACCTAATAGTCCGGAGCTTGTCAGGTTCTTACCGGAGTGGACCGCTGTAATTGTGTATTGATAATCTCCAACTCTGGTGAGATTAAACTTCTGGTTATTATTTGTCGTACTCGTGTAGTATATTATGGGTGTAACGTCCAGCATGCCGGATCTTTCAATATCAATACTTAACTTCGTATTGTTTGCCGGATGAATATTGTAGGTACCATTCTCAAGGGCTACAGCAGTATAATCAGGGGTAATTCCGGTCGGCGGTTTTGGAGTCGGTGATGCTGTGGGTGTCGGCTTCTTGGTAGGTGTGGGTGTCGCTTTCGATGAACCTGAGCTTGATCCACCCGATACCCACCTTGCATAAAAGGTTGTGTCGGCCTTTACAGAAACCTCTCCAAAATAAACAGGCCTGTCTGATTCCTTGGCATTCTTTTTATAATACCAACCCGCAAAGGTATATCCATCTTTTTTCGGTATTACGGATGGCTGCGGTACCAAGCCGTTATAGCCTGTCTTTGCACTCGGAACCGGGGTCCCACCATCACTGTCAAAGGTGATGGTAAATGGCTTTTGCCAGGTAGCATATAGGGTTAAATTCTTAGTAACGGTATGAATATTTGGCTCTCTGGAAAAGTTCCAATAATCAGTACCGTTTTTTGTAAATGCCCAACCACCAAAAATATAACCCTCTCTTGTCGGATCCTTTGGCCTTTTCAGCCTCTCCCCATAATTTGCCTTTACGCTTTCAACCGGGGTGCCTCCGTTAGAGTCGAATTTTATCGTATATATTATAGGAATCCATTTCGCATAAATATGAACGTCAGTCAGAAGCTTTTCTTTTTCAAAATCCCATTTCTCTGTAAGAGCCTCATCCTTGTACCATCCGCCAAAAGTATGGCCGGGATTCGCAGGAGGATTCTTATATGTGGTGAAAGATTTGTACGGTAATGCTACATACATATCTTTTTGACCTTTTACATTATAGTGATAATTGACCTTATTCATTACCTCTGATATATTCGTGATAATATGGGTTTTGGACATTGTCTCAAGCGACATATCAAAATACTTACTTGTTCTATTTCCCTTTTTATAGACACCTTTTTCGTATTTATTCCCTGAACCCCAAGTCGAGTCCATAATCAACCATCTTTTTTCGCTGCTTACCCATGCTTCTGTCCAAGCATGTCCAACCTTGCTGCTATTACTTACAACACCACCAATAGATCTGGCCGGTATACCGACAGCACGAAGCAAGGCAGCCGTAAAGGTTGAATAACCACCACAGATTGCATATCTTCTTTCATATATTACTGCCGGATCACCATCGACAACATCTGCCGTTATTCCCTTCGTACCTCTATATAGGTCCCAATCATAATAAATATTTTCAGTTACCCAGTTGTAAACTGCCTTTATCTTATCATAGTCACTTTTCTTTGAGCCGGTAATTTGCTTGGCCAAAGCAATGATATCCTTATCATTGTATGTATCGATTGCAAGCTTTTTAATTGCATCATCATCAGTTCTTTGATTCTTATATTTCTCTTTGTTATGAGCCAAGGTCTTTTTGTAATCCTTGAGTGTATTATAATAGGATTTAACATCATAGGAACCATATGATGAATATGCAGGCGCCTCTGCTGCCATGGCAACATTCTCAGTAGCTACCTTAGGCACTGCTGCAAAGGTAGCAGTAAACATCGACAAAATCAACAGGAATGCTACCGCTTTCGATAATATCCTCTTCATATAACCCTCCTTCGTCATTCATATATGTTTTTTACACCATGGACTAAGTATATCATTTTTTACCCCCAAAAAATATTTATCGCACGAATCGTGCTTTTTACCGCACGAACCGTAAAATATACCACACTTAGCAGTTATTGATAAGTTTTGGCAGTCACCAAGAATCAAAAAACCATAGACGATCAACACACTCGCCTATGGTTTCATAAAACGGAAAGTTCTTATATTACATCAAAACAGTCCGGTTACAACCACCCATCAATGATATCCCTGTCACCTGGTAAACTGCGATATAAACCTCCAAGCCTGCTCGCAGGTATGATGTCTGCACTCATGTACCTGTCCACTGACACTCGCAAATGCGGTTCGACATACTCCATCCTCACTGTCAAAGTAATGGATGGTCAGATAGCTCCCTCTGGACGCATCGTAAAGCTTCTCGATTCGATCACCGGAGACGCTCCAGATCGGATCTGTCCACTTGTTCTTATCGTCGAAGCTTACGTCAAATTTGCTCTTACACTGATTGACCTCTGCTGCGTACTGTATTCTCTCAAAAGCGGAATCGGCCTGGAAGGGTAATTCCGGCAGAGGTGATTCCTCTCCACCCGAATAGAACATGGGAACAGAAACTGTTCTATTCAGCCTGTCCCCGAGGGGCGGACTGAATGGATTATCCTTCATCGGGAACAGAGCACTGACAGGAGCCAGACCTGCAAAAACATGCGGATACTCCTGATACATATCCCAGGTTTTGCCACTGCCCATGGAGAAGCCGGTTGCATAAATGCGACGCTCATCGATAGGATAACGCTCCTTAAGCTTCTCTATTACTTCAATCACTTCAGTGGCTGTAACATTCTGATGATTCTCAAGTGAAACATACAAGAAACCATATCTGTGTGCGATTTCATACCATCCTGAGACAAAGGTCAGATACATCGCGGAGTCACCGCCACCATGAAATCCCAATAGCAGTGGCACCGGCCCCTGATCAAACAGATCATGATTGTAATACGCAAAGTAGCCAACCTTATGCTCTGCTGTAGCTTTAAATACTCCTCTGTTGTCAGGTGCTGTTTTTACAAGTACGATCCCGGCCTCTTCTGTCATATGCATCGCTTCAAAATCCGGCTCAAGCTGCATCTTGCCACACCACATTTTAAACTTGCGGACAAAGGCTTTAAAATCAGCCCTATAGTCCGGCTCTGACTTAACGAGCACATGTGCACAAGCCTGAAAGGCTTCATTTACCTCCTTAGAATTGCCTACGCTCAAGATCCCTATATCCTTACGCTCCGGTACAGGAACCACGCTTAGATTCTGCATGGAACACATAGCAGGCGTAATCTCACCGGAGCCCCAGAGAAACTCCCCTTGGATTGTTTTCAGCAGATTCTTGGCTACATAATCTGCCGACTCACCAAAGCTGTAGATGTCCGCTCTGAATATCGCCCCTCTTACAAAAAAGCCCTTGAACTCACGTGTAAAGAAATTATGTATCTCGGCAATTCCATCCGCATAGCGGGGATCCATTTTTACTGCAGCAATCACAGCTGCATATAGCTCCTCAGTTGCATTCTTCCATCCGCCTTCATCCGTCGGATAGATAAAAAGAACACCGGAATCTACTGCGGCCGCAATATCCGCCAATCCGCTCTTCTTGGCAAAATCAATTGCCTCCTCCCTGCTCTGCCTGTTTTCTTCAAAAACCAGCAGTAGTGGAGCCCGAAAGCAATAGTTTAACGTCTGACCATCAATATCATTGGCAGGCACATAGGCCTTTAGAAAGAATTTCTCGTACGTATGCTCCCAGTACTTGCCTCCGTCAGCCAAGGTGCTGACAGCCGGTCTTACCATAACTCCCATAATAACCTCCTTGATCGGTAGGGACCTTCCCCTGATCTCGTATATTTATTCTTCAATAAAATGATAGCCCAAAACTGTATTGAGAAACAAATGTACTAGCCCCGGATCAAACTGTGTACCTGCATTTCTTAATATTTCTTTTGCTGCCTCCTCCTCTGAAACGGGATCTCTGTAGGGACGTAAACTGGTCATTGCATCAAAGGTATCTGCAATCGCAATCATCCTTGACTGCAGAGGAATCTCTTCACCCGCCAGTCCTCTGGGATACCCTTTTCCATCCCATCTCTCATGATGAAAAAGTGAAAACTTTGCGATATCAACCATTTCACTTACAGAACATAGGATCCGATAACCGATTTCCGGATGTTTGGCTACCTCCTCAAATTCCTCCCGCGTCAGTTTACCCGGTTTATTCAGTAGGCTGTCTTGTACGGCTATTTTACCGATATCATGCAATAATCCGGCATTTCTGATCATTTTTATGTCATGGTCCGGCATATTCAATGCGATGGCAAGCTTCTCACATAATTCAGCAACTCTGTGTGAGTGCTGTTCTTCTCTTTTATTTTTCTCATGTAAAGTATTGATAATAATGTCAATCGTTTTTCCTCTCATGCTGGGCCCTTCAAAGAGCTTTTTCTTGTACATGTAATCCTCTGCACTTTTTAGTACCTCATGAATGCTCTCATTCATATGAGCCTTTATGTCCCACCCAAAAGAAACAGACAGACTAAGTGCCTCAACACTTTCATTATCACATTTATCTTTCATACTCTTAACTAAGGCATCCGCTTGCTCACCATTCATATTCGGTATCAATACAACAAACTCATCTCCACCGACACGTGATATGGTATTCTCCGGAACGAACTCCTTTAATACGGAAGTAAATCTTACCAGCAAGGCATCCCCGGCTCTATGACCGAAGGAATCATTTACCAGCTTTAAACCATTAACATCAGACATGATGATACATAAGGGAAGATTATGCTCCTGATCCAATCTGACCAATTCCTCTTCGAAGGATCTCCTGTTATTCAGGCCTGTTAACTGATCATGGTAGCTTAAGTATTCAATCTGCTTTAAATATCTATGCTGAGCTGTGATATTTCTTGCAATCGCTATCACTCCATCCTCAAAGCACTTAATGATACGCATCTCAAATACTTCTTTATGTTCTTCCAGCTCCAGCTCATATTCAAAGCTTTGAAGCTGACCGGTTTCTAAGGCAACCTGAAGTTTTTCATATCCTAACCTTGCGATATCTTCCGGTAAAACCTCATATAGATTCTTTCCAAGGAAATTCATTTTCTCCAGATAAGGCATATTATTCTGACTTACCTGGCAGTCAGTGAAATTACCGTTCCGATCCACAATGCATATAATATCGGGGAGTACATTAATAATCGCTTTATTATACTCATTACTCTTCTTTAATTGCTCTTCACTGATACTCAATAATTCATTCTGTTTCCTTAGCTGCTCCTCAGCGGTTAAAACCTCTTCCAGCGATGATTCAATCTCTTCGTTGGACAAGCTCAGATTAGTAATCAGCTGTCTGGTTTCTCTTTTCATATAATCCAAAGCTTGTCCCAATATAGCAAATTCATCTTTTCTCTTGTTTAAATACTCGGGAATCTCCTTCTCATAATTACCCTTCGCCATATCACCAAATTCATCAACCAGTATTTGAATCGGTTTCGTTATACTCTTGGCAACGTATAGGGCGATCACAGCTACAAAGCCCATGATGATCACTAATACAAGGAAGGATATCATAGCTGAAATCAGTATTGGATTTCTATAAACACTGACCGGAAGTGATTGAATAATGGATACTCCCATTTCAGATCTACTCACAGCAGTGATGTACTTAATACCTTCTTTGGTATAATAGGTAATGCCTTCTTTATTCGTCTCAATAAAACGATATAGTTCAGGCAATTCTACCCCTATATTATAATTATAGATTAGGTCAATATCATTCGCTGCAATCACCGTTCCAATATCATCAATAATGATTGTATTTTCTGCGGTACTCTCTACATTGCTTATGATTGCATTAGAGAAGCCGCTAAGATTAATTGCAATTGCAAAAACAGCAAGAACCTGATCCTCATCATCCAAGATGGGGTAGGCCGATATCATGACCGGCATACCCGTAACCGGAGACTTTAATATTTTCCCCAGGTAATGCTTTTTGCTGGTTGTCACGGTTGTCAACCATTTTTCAGACTGTTGGTTGATTTCGACACTGGTGGATTTACCCTCCATTCCATCCAAAAAGACTTTGCCTTGGTATGCAAAAAAGGCATTCTCTAACAAACCAGGATACGATTCCAAATCTTCCTTCAAGTCCTCTTGCATGACTTGATTAAACTCTTTATCATCTATACCCTTACTCAAATGATCAAAGTATTTTCTTATTTCTACATCATTTCCGATACTTTTTGATAGGGTATGAAGATTTTGGATATTCACATCATAAATTTTCAATTTCTGTTCCGCACTGGAGAGTAGACTTTGTTCCGTTAGGCGTTGGACGTTATTTACATTAATCGTGATTGTAATAAAATATATGAAACCGCTGGATATCACTACTGAAATAAAAATGACAAAGAACAATTTTGTATAGTATCTATGAACATTTCTCATAATAGACCCCTTCTATACGCTTTATCGAATGTATATTAGCATTGTAGCACATTGAAGTAAATATTGTTATATTTTTTTCGTATCGAAGGTATCGAAAACGCATAATTTCAGAGAATACCTTAAACATATCCACATATCCAACTCTATTGCATACATCTTAAGAATTGTGAAAAAAAAGCACTTACATCTGGTTTTAACTAAATGTAAGTGCCTTAGCTTATATCGTAATATCCACTACATCCTCATTGGATTTACCATTAAGCGTATAGGTTATCGTCTTTCCCTGAAGGGTGATCTCATAATCTCCTTTGAAGCCATCCAGCAGTACAATACCATGTTCGTCTGTTCGCAGTTCCCCTTCTGTATGCCATTCTTCGTGGATCAGACGCTTCAGTTCATGATAAGCCGGTTTTGTCGTATTATCTTTACGAATCAGTCCACTTGGAGCTCCAAGCCATGCACCGTCTGCGAAATCCCATCCGGTAACTGCTTCTACCAAAGGATGCTCGAAAAGGATACGGTACATTTCAGCCCATTCCTTCTTCTGTCTTTCCTCACCCTCCGGTGTGGAAGGCCATTCATCAACCTGATAATCATTTAAGTCCTCAATGTCTTTGGGCATAATGTCACCTGACACCAGCGTATTCTCAGTAAAATGAAGAGGAAGGCCGAATACTGAGAATCTCTCAAGAATATCCTCAAGCTTCTCCCGTCCCATATATCCCTGGTGTTGATGCGTCTGGATTCCGATCGCTGATATAGGAACACCGGAATTCAAACATCCATCGATCAGAATCCTGTAGCTTTCTGACAGGTTGAAGTCATTAATCAGAAGCGTCGAATCCGGATTGGCGCTCTTGGCGGCATCAAATACTTCCTTCACCAGTCGGACTCTGCCAAGCTCCTTACAGATACGGGTAATCGCATTATCGTATCTGTCAAAAACAGGCATAATCACAACCTCGTTGATCACATCCCACATATCGATCACACCACGAAATGCAGTAACCTCACGGTTAATACGATCTAACTGCTTCTGCAAAATAGTCGCATTATCATATTCCATCAGCCAGTCTGCACAAACCGTATGCCAACACAATGGATGACCTTTCACCTTCACATGCTTCTTTTGCAGCATTTTTGCAGCTCGCATTCTGCTGTCTGTAAGGACTTCACCCTCTTTGGGCTCAAATCCTCCCCAATAAAATGGAAGTGTTCCGTAGTTAAATACTTCAAACCACTTATCCATTCTATCCTCGAAATAGCTTTTGCTGGGCATATTCTTATCATGATAAATGTCAATTTTCTTCTGATCATCTTCTGCTGCAGCCGGAAGAGAATCAAATGCTCCGCAACCAAATAAAAATTGATGGTTCACCAATTTTACTTGTACAGAAGTATTCGATAGTATATTACCATTCCTGTCTTTAAAACGTATTTTTCTCTCTGCTTTTCGATGTGCTAATGAACGACTCACCTATAATCCTCCTTCGTGATAATTATTTCCTTCTCCTGTTCTCAGACGGCTTTCCCATCTGTTACCACAGGCTTTACAATGTTCTATTTTTTTAAGAGCAATATCTCACAGATGTCTGCTCCTGCGCAGCAATCTCCTTAAGGTAAGAATTTACCGGATGACAGATATAACCTGTACCATTCCTCATATGTTAAGTCTATTTTGCATGCCTCTGCCATTTCTGTTAAATGTACCGGATTCATCGTTCCTGCTATCACCTGCATCTTAGCCGGATGACGAAGTATCCAAGCAATTGCAATTGCCGCCTTTGTCACTCCATACTGTTTTGCCAATTCACCTAGAACTTGGTTCATCTCCGGGAATTCAGGGCTATCGATAAACGTACCTCTAAACATTCCATATTGAAGCGGAGACCAGGCCTGAATCGTAATATCGTTAAGACGACAATAATCCAGAGCACCTCCATCACGCATGATGGACATATCTGTCGTTTTGTTGTTCATATACAGATCCTGATCAATGAGCTGTGACTGCTCTAAAGAAAGCTGCAGCTGGTTAATCTTAAGAGGCTGCTTCACATATTTCTTCAGTAATTCCATCTGCATCGGCATCGTATTGCTCACACCAAAATGACGGACCTTTCCGGCAGCTTCCAGTTCATCAAACGCTTCAGCGATCTGTTCGGGATCATAGAGTAAATCCGGTCTGTGTAATAAGAGAACATCCAGGTATTCTATTTTTAACCTCCCCAGAATACCATCCACGCTCTCAATAATATTTGACTTTCTCCAATCAAAGATCTGTTGGTCGAATTTGAGACCGCATTTTGACTGGATAATGAGGTCTTCCCGCTTCATGCTTGTCAGAGCCATGGCATCGCCGAATCTTCTTTCTGCCTCCCCATCTCCATAACAGGTTGCATGGTCTATAAAATTAACACCTAAATCATATGCTGTCTGAATCATTTTTGCTGCAGCCTCTACCGAGAGTGCAGGCATACGCATACAGCCTAAAATCAGTCTTGATGCGTTTTCCGGTCCATTTGCGATATTGATTGTTTGCATCTTATGAGCTCCTTTCCTAAACCATCAATTAATAAATTGAATTATTTAATATAAGTTACTTTATTGCCTATTCTATCCAGGGCTGTTCTGACAGGTAAGCCGTCCTGTGTATCAGCATAACCCAAAGCCAATGCTCCGTATACACGTTCCTCTTCTTCCAGGCCCAGTTCTTTCATAGCCTCCAGGATTACGGGATTATCATTTAACCATCTTAACTGATTGATCCACACACTGCCTAAATCCAGTGCGTTGGCCATTAGCATCATATTCTCAAGCGCACAGGCGCAGTCAGCGATATTATTCCCATATGCTTCCTTATTGGCAGTCACAATCAGAACCGGACAATGATAATGAAATACATAAGTACCTTTCTTTGAAGCATGGATCGAATTCACCAGAGACCTATAAGTATTCTCCTGAACCTCCATCTTGGTAAATTCTTCTCTGACCAAATCAGCCAGCTTATCCAGCACTTCCTTCTTCTGAATAACTATAAAATGAGTGCTTTGAGAATTCCCTCCACTCGGAGCATATCTTCCTGCTTCAATCACCTGATGAAGTAAATCCTCAGGGACTATGTCCTCTTTGAACTTTCGCGTGCTTCTTCGGCTTTTTATGAAATCCAGCATATCACAATCCCTCATATTTTCATGCTCACCATGGTAAAAGTGAACCCTTCCATGTACTCTTGAATTATAACATTCATTGCGTGTTATTGGAAATGAAATATCTATTTTCACGAATTTTCGGAAGTGATAGGGAAAGCCCATTTGTGGATGGTCTGCTAAGCTTATGCTTCGTTTTTCTATCTATAAAACAAAAAAGGCATCCTTCCCACTCTAAAGAAAGATGCCGATTTGTTCTTTATTATCTTTAATAATAACCCTTGCGAGTCCGTATAAATACCGATTTGTTAGCTCAAGCTCTTCATCGTCGGGAACAACAACACATCTCTGATGGCCTGGGAGTCGGTTAAGAGCATGATCAGACGGTCAATACCGATACCGATACCGCCTGTCGGAGGCATGCCATATTCCAGGGCGGTGAGGAAGTCCTCGTCCAGCTGATTTGCCTCTTCGTCGCCTGCGGCGCGGAGAGCCTCCTGGGCCTCGAAGCGTCCTCTCTGATCCAGGGGATCATTCAGCTCTGAGAAAGCATTGGCCATCTCCCTGCTGGTGATGAACAGCTCAAAGCGCTCCGTATAATCCGGGTTCTCGGGCTTTCTGCTGGCCAAGGGTGAAATCTCAACCGGGTGGTCCATGATGAAGGTAGGCTGTACCAGCTTCTCTTCCACATATTCCTCGAAGAAGAGGTTGATGATGTCGCCTCTCTTGTGTCTGGCTTCGAAGGCGATGTGATGCTCCTTCGCCAGGGCCTTAGCCGCAGCCTCATCCTTGATCTGATCAAAATCAATATTGGCATACTTCTTGATGGCATCCACCATCGTAAGTCTGTCAAAGGGTTTGGAAAGATCAATCTCAATTCCGTTGTAGGTAATTGTCGTTGTACCGAGTACCTTACTTGCAACCGTGCGGAATAAATCCTCCACCAGGTCCATCATACCGTAATAATCGGTATAGGCCTGATAGAGCTCCAGCAGTGTGAATTCGGGATTATGTCTGACAGATAGGCCCTCATTACGGAATACCCTGCCGATTTCATATACGCGCTCCAGACCTCCGACAATCAGTCTCTTAAGATATAACTCCAGAGATATTCTTAAATGAAGGTCTTCATCCAGTGCATTATGGTGGGTATTGAAGGGTCTGGCCGCAGCTCCGCCCGCATTGGGAACAAGTACGGGAGTCTCAACCTCAATAAACTGCTTACTGTCCAAATAATTACGAATCTCTCTGATGATCAGGGAACGCTTGATAAAGGTATCCCGAACCTCAGGATTTACGATTAAGTCAACATATCTCTGTCTGTATCTTGTATCAGTATCCTTTAATCCATGGAATTTCTCGGGTAAGATCTGAAGGCTCTTCGTCAGCAGGACGACCTTCTCCGCCTTAACGGAGATCTCGCCGGAATGGGTCTTAAATACCTCGCCCTCTAAGCCAATGATATCACCGATATCATACTTCTTGAACTCGGCATAAGGCTCTTCCCCTATCTCATCTCTCTTCACATAAACCTGGATATTTCCACCCAGATCCCTGATGTTGCAGAAGGATGCTTTTCCCATCACCCGCTTGGACATCATACGTCCAGCCAAGGATACCTTTTTGCCCTCCATACTCTCGTAGTCGGCAATAATCTCCTTAGAATGATGGGTCACCTCATACTTCATGATCTGGAAGGGATCCTTCCCATTTGCCTGAAGCTCTGCGAGCTTCGTCCGTCTAACCTTAAGCAGCTCGCTGATATCCTCCTGCTCAGCTTGTGCTTGTATTCTTTCGTCTGCCATCGTCCTTCACCTCTTATCGCATACTGATACGATTTTACCTTTTGAATGCCTCCGGTAAAACTAATTTGACTTCTGAATCTCTAAAATCTTATACTGAATCGTTCCGGTATGAGTGGCAACATCTACGACGTCCCCTACCCGGCGTCCGAGTAAAGCCATTCCCAGGGGGGATTCATTGGAAATTTTACCCCTCAGGCTGTTGGCCTCTGTTGAACCCACGATTTTATATACCAGTTCTTCCTTGAATTCCATGTCAAAAATTCTAACCTTGCAGCCGATATTTATCACATTAACATCTACTTCGTCTTCTACGACAACTTCGGCATTCTTTAAGATCTTATCGATCTCTTCAATTCTGGCTTCAATATCTCTCTGCTCGTCCTTAGCCGCATCATATTCGGCGTTCTCGGAAAGATCCCCCTGCTCTCTGGCTTCTTTAATCTTCTGAGCAACCTCTTTTCGTCTGTTTACCTTCAGATCATGAAGCTCTTCCTCCAGTTGTCGTAAACCCGCATAAGTCAATATGTTTTTCTTTTCAACCATATAAAACACCTTCCTCCATATTGCTTTTTTAAAACATACAATACATTCAAAGTATTATATCGTATCAATAGTTCCTTGTCAACATGAACCTCCCAGGCTGGCCCCAAGCCGCATATTGGGCAGAAAGCTCCAGCATCATTCCCAGATGCTGGAGTCTTTCCTGCATATGATTTATCTGGTCAAAAACCGTAGTTTGTGAAATACCTGCTCGAAAGTTACAATATATCTTATCTTTAAACCCTCTAAAATATTCTACTCAAATATGAATAAAAGATGCTCTCATATTCCTCATTTACGAGCAGGCAGCAGGCCTGATTTGTCCATATTCACTTATTATTTCTTATAATCCTTCAAAATATCGCAAAAATCAAAGGTTGCGAAATAGTCCTTCGGCGTCTCTGCCCTTCTGATCAGCTCTACGGAACCATCCTCCTTTAGGAGGAGCTCAGCCGACCTTAGCTTACCGTTATAATTGTAGCCCATGGCATAACCGTGAGCTCCTGTATCGTGGATGACCAGCAGGTCTCCCAGGTCAATCCTCGGCAGCATCCGGTCAATGGCAAACTTATCATTGTTCTCACACAGGGAGCCGGTAATATCATATTTATGGTCACAGGGAGCATCCTCCTTGCCCATCACCGTTATATGATGATAAGCTCCGTACATGGCCGGTCTTATCAGATTGACAGCACAGGCATCCAGGCCGATGTATTCCTTATAAATATGCTTTTCATGCAGGGCGGTTGCTACCAGATGACCATAGGGGGCCAGCATAAAGCGTCCCAGCTCGGTGTAAATCGCAACCTCACCCATACCGGCGGGAGTTAGGATTCTCTCATATGCCTGTCTGACTCCTTCCCCGATGGCCAGGATATCATTGGGTTCCTGATCGGGCTTATAGGGTACTCCGACCCCACCGGATAAATTAATGAACCTGATCTCGACACCGGTCTTATCCCGAAGCTCTACTGCCAGCTCAAACAGAACGCCTGCCAGGGTCGGATAGTATTCATTGGACACGGTATTGCTGGCAAGGAAGGCGTGGATTCCGAAATACTTCGCACCCTTCTCCTTCAATCTTTTGAAGCCGTCGATCATCTGCTCCTTCGTAAAGCCGTATTTGGCTTCACCGGGATGATCCATGATGCCATTGGCTGTCTTAAAGACTCCACCCGGATTATATCTGCAGCAGATCAGCTCCGGTATGCCCGCAGTCCTCTCCAGAAAATCAATGTGTGTATAATCATCCAGATTAATAATGGCATTCAAGCCCTTTGCCTTCACGAATTCCTCAGCGGGAGTCGCATTGGAGGAGAACATAATGTCCTGGCCCGAATAGCCCAGGGCCTCTGACAGCATCAGCTCCGTCATGGAGGAGCAGTCTACACCACAGCCTTCTTCCTTAAGTATATTAATGATAAAGGGATTTGGTGTCGCCTTTACGGCAAAATATTGCCGATAGCCCTTATTCCAGGCAAAGGCCTTGTGCAGCCTCCTGGCATTCTCACGGATTCCCTTCTCATCATAGATATGAAAGGGAGTGGGATACTTCTTCGTAATCTCTTTCAGCTGTTCCAGAGTAACAAAAGGTTTCTTCATGGGTCCTCCTTAGATTATACATTATATGGAATTCTTATTATCTCGCCCTTCCCGTCTTTCACATGGTCAATAAAATCCCGGATACCGTTTAACTTATTGGGAAATGCCATTCCGCCAAGCCTCTTTTCAAAGCCATGGGCATCCGTTCCAGAGGTCACCGGCAGCTTCAGCTTCTCGGCATAAGCCTCTGCCTTCTCATCTACTTCCCGATAACTGTTTCCGGAATTAAAGATTTCGACCGCATCAATATGGTCCGGATAGAGCTTAATCTCCCTGATGTAGGAACGGGACCGGAAGGGATGAGCGTGAACGATAAAGCCTCCGGCCTCCTTCACCCTGCGGTACTCCTCCTCCACAGACCAGGAGAGCATATCGGTCTGTTCCAGCAGCCAGGTCTTATCCACTCCATAGATCAAGAATTCGGTTGTGTTGAAATTCACCTCCAGGCCGAAGAAGACATCCAGTCCGATCTTATCCCCTTCCTCCTTGGCATGCTCATAGCCCTTACAGAAGCGTTCTATCTGCTCCCTCCAGGGCAGGTCCTTGGGAATACAGCTGTTGCCGTTCAGGAAATGATCTGTCACAATAATTCCGCTATAGCCTGCCTCCTTATACTTTCTGGAATGGTCCGCGCCAAACAAGCTGGCACAGGCGCTTGCTTCCTTGGTGTGAAAATGTGTTTCATATAAATACCGGTTCATAAATCTCAGCCTTTCTGTTACCCCGCACGTAAGTTCCGTCTCTCTATGGTAGATCTCCATAAGCTGCCTAGGGACAAAAAATAAAATGCCCGGTACCCGCGTCGGTATCTTCGCATTTTTACGTCGTTCTGGTATTGTAATAAAGAATTGTTCCTATTATACAACATTCTCACGGATTTTCAAATAATAATTTTATCACAGACCATAGAATCAGCAAAATGCTGACCTTTTGTCTTATGACCTGTTTCCTTCTGCCTGCTCCCTCCTATCACTGACAGTCCGGGACCTAAGCAATTGGCACTAAATATAGTAGAATCAGTATCTCTGACTACGTTATAAAGTAGTTAGGCCCATTAAATTACTGGAAAAATGAAAACAGATGTGTTATACTGTTCACGGAAAATACTCAATTAAAGGGGATTATAAGCAATGGAACAATATAGCGGTAGTCAGATAGTTGTATTGGAAGGACTCGAAGCCGTAAGGAAGCGCCCCGGTATGTACATCGGAAGCACAGGTCCCAGGGGCTTGCACCATCTGATCTGGGAAATACTCGACAATGCGATTGATGAACATCTGGCAGGTTATTGTCCAAGAATTGATGTTACACTGCTTAAGGATGGGGGCATAGAGATCACCGATTATGGCCGCGGTGTACCGGTGGATATCCATCCGACCAAGCATATCCCGACCGTCAGAGTCGTATATACCATTCTTCATGCCGGAGGTAAATTCGGTAATTCTGTATATAAGGTAGCCGGTGGACTGCACGGTGTAGGCGCATCGGTCGTAAATGCCCTGTCCAAGCGAATGGTAGTCGAGGTGAAAA
This sequence comes from Bacillota bacterium, assembly GCA_023441965.1. Taxonomy (GTDB): domain Bacteria; phylum Bacillota; class Clostridia; order Lachnospirales; family Lachnospiraceae; genus Mobilitalea. The sequence goes on along the minus strand of JAEZNB010000079.1, from coordinate 56,084 downwards.
GGGACGGTAAAATCTATCGTGATGAATACGTAAACGGTGGTCATCCGGTCACAGACCTGGCAGACGGCCTTCTTCCCGTTGTAGGAAAATGCAACAAGTCGGACACAGGAACCAGGGTCATCTTTTATCCGGATGATACCATATTCGAAACTGTGGAATTCAAGGCGGAAATGATTCAGAAGAAGCTGAAGGAAATCGCCTTTTTAAATAAGAATCTGCTGATCAATTTTAACGATCAGATCAGCGGCATCACCAAGACCTATCAGGAGGCAGAGGGCATCAAGAGCTTCATCTCCTACCTGACCCGTGAGATGACTCCTCTCCACCAGGAGCCTGTTTATCTGGAGGGAAAGAGCGGAGAGATAGAGGTCGAGATCGCCTTCCAGTATACAGACAGCTTCTCAGAACAGATCAATGCCTACTGTAACCGTATCAATGTGGTTGACGGAGGAACCCTGGTCACCGGCTTTAAGTCCGGCCTGACCCGTGTCATGAACCAGTATGCCAGGGAGCTGGGTGTATTAAAGGATAAGGATGAGAACTTTGACGGTAAGGATATCCGTAACGGTCTCGTAGCCATCGTCTCCATCAAGCACCCGGACCCCCAGTTCGAGGGGCAGACCAAGACGAAGTTAGGCAATACCGATGCCAAGAGTGCCGTGGAGGATGTCTTCTCTACCGAAGCACAGCGCTGGTTCGATAAGAATGTAGAGGTCTTAAAGAGCATTCTGGACAATTCCTTAAAGTCCTTTAATGCCAGACGGGCCAGTGATAAGGCCAGAACGGCTGTTATGAAGCAGCTAAGTGACGTGGATACCAGAAGCAAGCTGGCCTCCTGTTCCTCCAAGAAGGCGGAGGAATGCGAGCTTTATATTGTAGAGGGTGATTCCGCCGGCGGTACCGTGAAGACTGCCAGGAACCGCAGGACCCAGGCAGTCCTCCCTCTGCGCGGTAAGATCTTAAATGTCGAGAAGGCCTCCTTAGAGAAGATCCTTCTGAATAATGAAATCAAGGCGATGATTGCCACCTTCGGCTGCGGAATCGGGGATGATTTTGACATCAATAAGCTGCACTATGATAAAATCATCATCTTAACCGATGCCGACGTGGACGGAGCTCATATCAGTACCCTATTGCTGACCTTCTTCTATCGTTTCATGCCGGAGCTGATTCTGGAGGGCAAGGTCTACAGAGGACTGCCGCCTCTGTATAAGGTAGATTATGAGACCACCGAGAGAAATAAGAAGGTAAAGAAATCCGAATATCTCTTCAATGATTTTGAGCTGGAGAAATTCCGCAAGAAGACGGAGAATAAAATCCTAAGCCTGCAGAGATATAAGGGTCTCGGCGAGATGGATGCTCATCAGCTCTGGGAGACTACCCTGAATCCGGAGACCAGGGTCCTGGCCCAGATCACCATCAGTGATACGGTGGAAGCAGATGAGGTCACCAATCTGCTGATGAGCAGCAATGTTCCGCCCAGACGTACCTTTATTATAGAAGAGGCAAGATATGCAAAGCTTGATATATAGAGAAGGAATTCTAAGGGAAGGTATGGTAGTTTAGCGTGAAAAACAATACAGAGCAATTGATCCAACTGGATTTTTCCGAAGAAATGAAGAACAGCTTCCGGGATTATGCGATGAGCGTCATCCTGTCAAGAGCACTTCCTGATGTCCGGGATGGTCTGAAGCCGGTACAGAGGAGAATCCTCTACTCCATGGTGGAGCTGGGACTGGACCCCACAAAGCCCCATAGAAAGAGCGCCCGTATCGTCGGTGATACCATGGGTAAATACCACCCTCATGGTGACAGCTCCATCTATGAAGCCCTGGTGCATATGTCCGAGGACTATTCCCTCATGGTCCCCTTGGTAGACGGCCACGGAAATTTCGGCTCCATTGACGGAGACGGAGCGGCAGCCATGCGTTATACAGAGGCGAGGTTATCACCGGGCTCCATGGCCTTGCTGGACCACCTGGAGAAAGGATTGGTAGAATTCGTACCGAACTTCGATGACAGCGAGAAGGAGCCGACCGTTCTCCCCGCCATGATTCCGAATCTGCTGATTAACGGTACCACCGGTATCGCTGTAGGTATGGCAACCAACATTCCTCCCCATAATCCGGATGAGGTCATAGATGGTGTCATCGCTTATATGGACAATCCCTTTATTACCGTCAGAAGACTAATGGAATATATTCCGGCACCGGATTTTCCGACCGGAGGCACCATCATCAACCAGGACGACATGGTGATGATCTATGAGACCGGTGAGGGTAAGATAAAGCTGCGCTCCAATGTGGTAATCGAAAACGGAGATAACGGCAGGAAGAATATCGTCATCACGGAGATCCCCTATACCGTCGCAGGTAATAAGACCAAGCTGGTGGAAAGCCTTGCTTCCCTGATGAAGGACAAGGTATTTGATGAGATCTATGATATCCGCGATGAATCCTCAAAGGAAGGAATCCGTATCGTCATTGAGGTCAAGAAGGACCGTGACCTGGAAAATCTGCTGAACGGCCTCTATAAAAAGACAGTCATGGAGGATACCTATACGGTGAATCTCCTGGCAGTCAAGAGCCAGCAGCCGATTGTGTTCAATCTGAAGTCCATGATTCAGGAGTTCGTTGATTTTCAGGTGGAGCTGTATACGAAGGAATATAACTTCCTCCTGGACAAGGCCCTCAAGAGGTTGGAGATTGTCGGTGGTCTGATCAAGGCTACCGATGTAATCGATCTGATTATCGAGATTTTAAGAGGAAGCTCCTCGGTCAAGCAGGCCAAAGCCTGTCTGACGGACGGCATAACCGATGATATCCGCTTCAAATCCGAGCAATCGAAGAAGGAAGCCGCCACCTTTAACTTCACCGAGCGGCAGGCTGATGCCATCCTCTCCATGCAGCTTAGCAAGTTAATCGGACTTGAGATCCTGAAGCTCCATGAGGAGAATACCGACCTGATTTCTTCGATTGATGAGTACAAGAAGATTCTCGGCGATACCAGGGAATTATATAAGATAATCAAGGGACGTCTTAGAGAATACAAGAAGCTCTTCCATAGAGAGCGCAGAACGAAGCTGATGAATGCCGTAAGTACGGATTATGTGGAGGAAGTAAAGATTGAGGATATCTATGTCCTGATCGACCGCTTCGGCTATACGAAATCCGTGGATATAACCAGTTATTCCAGGGCCTCCGAGGAAAATCTGAAGGAATTCGTCCATATCATTCAGATGAAGAATACGGACAAGCTTTGCTGCTTTACCGCAGAGGGCAATATGTATCAGGTAAAGGCGGAGAGCATTCCGAGATGTAAGCTGAAGGATAAGGGCGCTCTGATCCATACCCTATGCAAGCTGGACAAGGAGAATGTCATTCTATATACCTCCTTTGAAGAGCTCTTCGAGGCCCAGCTTCTCTTTACCACCAAGAAAGGCTTTATCAAACAGGTATCCGGAGCCGAGTTTGAAACCAACCGCTCCGTCATCAATGCCACGAAGCTGGAGGATGGGGACGAGGTAGTGGGAATCACCCTCCTGTCGGCCCATGATGTTCTATCCGGAAACCTGAAGGTTATTATCCTCACAGAGAAGGGTCTCTCCCTTGGCTTCTCCTTATCTGAGGTTTCAGAGCTGAAGAAGACCAGCCGCGGAGTAAAGGCCATAACCCTGGACAAGAACGACAGTGTCTGCTTCTCCACTGCCTTAAGTCCCAATACAGATACCTTTGTATATCATGATAAGGTCCTAAGCGCCAAGAAGGTCCGCAACCGGAAACGCGGTGATAAGGGCCAGAAGGCACAATTATAATAAAGAACATAAAGAATCAAGCCCTATCTCAATTGTCAGTTGTCAGATAGGGCTTGTTTGGGGTAATAAAAAGCCAATTTATATTATTCTGCGCTCCAGTAGGTCCGTTGTTCGTTTAATACTTTCCATTGTCTTGGTAAAATCATATTTAAGGAAAGAGGGCTGCTCCTCGTTTCCTCTTTTGATGTCCCTTAGGTCCAGCCCCTGGAAGAGACTCTCCAGACGGTCTGAAAATCGATATAAGCATCTGATATAATGATCCAGTTGCTCGTTGAATTCCCTCTGCAGATCATTCAGAAGGGAAACCTCCAGCTGATAGGACCGCTCTGCCATGTCAACAGCACCGACCTTATTCATCATCCGCTGTAGGGTCTGGGCAACCGTCCTTAAGCCGGTATATTCTCCGGTACGGTACATGGCTTCCAGCAACGGCAGCTTAGCCTTGATGCTTTTTAACATAGACAATAACGCCTGTAGATAGTTCTCCATGTTCCCCAGGAAATAACGATATCCGATATTAAATTCTATCTCCGGAATGCAGTCAAATAACTCCCGAGTAATACCTTCCCCCATAAAGTCCCCTCCGAAATACTACGTTCCCAGTCGTTAAATACCATATATTGTAACTCTTTAGTTAATAATACCATGATATTGTAAAATTGTAAATAGAAAATTTTTCAGAAAATAAATCAAAATACATTACTAGGGAATAAATATGCGCGATTCGAGGGCTTGTCAATTAAAATGAAATGTTGTATGATAAATCATACATTTTCAGCCGGACTTCGGAAGCTTATCACATCTATCACTCATATCAGGAGGTTTCAAATTGGATAAGGAAATAGTTATTGTACTCGACTTTGGCGGACAGTATAATCAGCTGATTGCCAGACGTGTCAGGGAATGTAATGTTTATTGTGAGGTACTGCCCTATTACACCAGTCTCGAACGGATCAAAGAAATTGCACCCAAGGGTATCATTTTTACGGGAGGCCCAGCCAGCGTATATGAAGAGGAGGCTCCTACCTACGATCAGGAAATCTTCTCTCTGGGAATACCGATCCTGGGTATCTGCTATGGTTGCCAGCTGATGACCTATCTCCTTGGCGGTAAGGTTTCCAAAGCTCCTGTCCGTGAATACGGCAGAACAGAACTTGAGGTCAGCCATTCCTCAAAGCTTTTCCATGAGGTATCTTCAAAGACCATCTGCTGGATGAGTCACACCGACTATATTGAGAAGCCCGCTTCAGGCTTTGATACTGTGGCCTTCTCAGAGTCCTGTCCCATTGCTGCCATAGAGGACCCGGCAAGAAAGCTTTATGGTGTCCAGTTCCACCCCGAAGTGGTGCATACACCCGAAGGAAGCAAGATGCTTCATAACTTCCTTTATCAGATCTGCGGCTGCAAGGGTGACTGGATCATGTCCTCCTATACGGAAGAGATGATAGCTACCCTGAAAAATAAAATAGGTGATAAGAAGGTATTATGTGCTCTCTCCGGTGGCGTAGATTCCTCCGTGGCTGCTGTCATGATCAGTAAGGCAGTCGGCAGACAGCTCACCTGTATCTTTGTCGATCACGGACTATTACGTAAGAATGAGGGAGATGAGGTAGAAGAGGTCTTCACCAAGCAGTTCGATGTGAACTTTATCCGTGTGAACGCACAGGAACGCTTCTATCAAAGACTTGCCGATGTCTCCGAACCGGAGCAGAAGAGAAAGATCATCGGTGAGGAATTTATCCGCGTATTTGAGGAAGAAGCGAAGAAGATCGGGAAGGTGGACTACCTGGTACAGGGAACCATTTATCCTGACGTTATTGAAAGCGGTCTGGGCAAATCAGCCGTGATCAAGAGCCATCATAATGTCGGCGGCTTACCGGATTACGTGGATTTCAAGGAAATCATCGAACCCTTACGCAACCTCTTTAAGGATGAAGTAAGAAAGGCCGGCTTAGAGCTCGGAATACCAGAGAAGCTTGTCTATCGTCAGCCCTTCCCCGGTCCCGGCTTAGCCATCCGAATCATCGGGGATGTATCACCGGAGAAGATAAAGATCCTGCAGGAAGCAGACTATATCTACCGGGAAGAAATTGCCAAGGCAGGCTTGGACCGTAAGCTCGGACAATATTTCGCCGTCCTGACAAACCTTCGTTCCGTAGGTGTCATGGGCGATGAGAGAACCTATGATTACACCATAGCCTTAAGAGCCGTAACCACGACCGATTTCATGACAGCCGAGTTCGCCGAGATTCCTTGGGATATACTGGGCAAGATATCAAATAGAATCGTAAATGAAGTAAAGCATGTCAACCGCATCTGCTACGACATCACCGGCAAGCCACCGGCCACCATAGAGTGGGAATAATAACGACGAGTCTGGGAATCCTTATAAATAGGGTATTCCCGGACTTTTCTTTTGTTTCTGCTACTACTTTGCTACTAATCGCAACTATCCTCACTGATAGTTGCTAGATATGCCTGTCAGATTACCAAAAGAGCTCTCATTACACAAACACAGCACTCACAAGTGCAGAAAGTCAAGAGGACTCTACCATGAGCAATAAACACAAAAATCCAACCATTAGTTTCAGAGTATTTGAATATGAAAGAAAAGCTATCGAAGCACGTATTCTTGCCAGCGGTATGATGAAGAGAGATTACTTTGTTCGTTCTTGTATTTATAACCGCATCTGTGTTGTAGGTAAGAGAGATACCATCTATACATTAATTGAAGTCATTCGCAAATTATACCTACAGCTTTATTCTATGCATACCGCATTTACCCGTGATACTGCTGACACACTTCCAACCCCTGTTGAAATGTCTAATTTAAAAACGGTATACGAACTGACACTTAGAGCGATCATAGATTTGCTTGATAGTTCCAAGTATCTGGGGGAAGGTGATTCACACAAATAATTATTTATTTTTTTAGTATTCTTTAATTTTACATTAATGATACCTCAGCCATCGTTTTGGTACTGAGCGCAGAAAGCCGTAGATGATTTCTTACGTCTCGAACAGAGAAGTTAAATGATATACCTAATACAGGAAAAATAGAACGGAAAAAGTTTCTTTTGCGTACTTATTCTGTATCCTATATTCTATAAGTGTTATTAATATTGTAATTTATTAGTAAATGTCGTATAATTTCTGATAGTAGGTTAGACCATATAATCTAGGAATTTACCAATCTTATACTTTCCACCATGCGGTTCACCAAGCTCTAAAGGATGTAAACCATAGATAAAATTAAAACGCCGTCACAAAAAATAGGAACAGCATTTTGTTTATGTCAAGCCATGCCATGTCATCATGTATACTAAACTTTTTTGAGTTACCATTCTCTAAGATAGGTACTCGACAGTGTTTAAATTTTGCAGGAAAGGGGAATTATTGTGAATAAAAAATGTGTTAAATGTGATACTATTTTAACAAAGAGTATCGCAATATTTGGTGGTGACGGTAAATTCGTTGCTTATAAAGAGCCTTACACGGATTTACAAAACAGAAAAACAGTAACCGAAATACGCCAAAATGTGGGTATGTCGAATGGTATGTTAATAAGCCAGAAAATTTCAAATAGTTGCAGAATTAGCATTACGCCAGATGCATATAACAGAAGGTTTTCCAGAGTATAACATTAGCTGCAATAATACACCAAAGAAACAAGTGTATGATAAATGTAAGAGTGTCATGCTCTTGTCTTTTCACTAGACTTAAGAAATGAGAAAAACTAGAATTATGACACCGTTCCAAAAATTTTTTCAAGCCTACTTGATGAATATAGTCAATCAGGTTAAATAAAGTATTCAAAATAATGAATTAGATAAAATCAGGATCTAATTTCACAATACTAGTAACTATCCTAATATTTAAATAAAGTAGTTGAATGATGTCATAGGAGACATTAAAAGAGACTGTAATAAAGGTAAAATGCATATAATACGCACACAAACTTAATGAAATTATATTAAGTCACTTAAAAAAGCACCACATATATCTTTCTCAGTAGGGAGTGGGAGTGATTTCAGACTTACCGGCCGGTGGCTTTGCCACCTGGCTACGATCGAGTGGTACTGATCGCGAAAGCTACAAGCCTGCTAATATGAGAAATAAAAAGCTTCGCCAAGAGTTACCTCTTGAGCGAAGCTTAATTATTTTCATTTTAGCGGGCGCCAGCCCTGCTCTTAATTTCCCGATGTTGCCGGTAACACTACAATCTCCTTGTATGCGGAGGCAGGTACCAACACCTTCGTAGCCGAGTCCGTATAGCTCTTTGCCCGTACATAGATCTTATCTCCTACGACGAGGTCCTTCAGCAAGACCTGTTTCGCAGAGGTAAAGGTGATCCATTTCGCCTTCTTCAGATCCAATGTGGCTGTGGCCTTTACCACGGTGTATTCATAGTTTTTCTTCTTATTGCTATCCGCAGCTATCAGGTTCAGGCCACTTAAGGTAACATTCGTCGGTGCTATCGGTTGAGCTGCCAGCTCGATGATTTTGATTGCGGAAGCCACCTTCTTCTTACTGTCATTATGGATCGTTCTGAATTCGATCGTTCCGGCAGGTAAAGGTGTGTTAGCCGGAAGCTCCGGTCCTAAAAGCTCCTTCAGATCGATTGTTTTAATCGTTGCATTTGCAGGAAACAGCCTCCACTCCAGACTGTCTCCGATTCTATACTGGGTCTCGCCCGGCTTTACTCCCGATATGTAGAGCTTACTGCCATCTACCTTCACTGACGGAGCAGAGGGTTTCTTGGGTATCTTAACTGTGACAATCTTACCGGGACGTCTGTTGGCTGTACCTGTAGTCCTGAAGTAAAGGGTTGCTCCATAGGTCTCATAAGGAGCTGTAAGGTAATAAGATGCTGCCGCCGAGAGTTGCAGCCAACGACCGTTCGTACCTTTACGGAATTCTACGGGCTGGGTGTTTCCACTAAAGGCTACTCGCCCGATACCCTCAACCACCTGATAGACGGCCTTAAGGCTTGCATCCTCACCGGGAAGCTTCACATCCCTTACTGCCGTATCCTTATTCCCTTTGAAATACAGCGTTGTCTCCTTCGGCTTCAGAAATGTTGAAATATCCAATACATTCGAGCTTAAGGCTTCCCAGTTCTTATTATCTGTGCTTACATAGAACTTGGTACTGTTATTACTGCCGGCGGTTATGACTGCTGCTTCCTCCAGGAAGTCCAACACTACATTCACCTTATTTGCTTCCGGTGTTACTGTACTGGCTTCCGCTACTTTCGGGAGCGCCATGATTGCTAAGGTAAAGAGAATAAAGGTCAGAAGCTTTATCCTATTTCTATGTAAAAATATCGCTGCTCTGCTCACTCCGTATACTTCTTGCTTCAATGAAATCCCTTCCTTTCTGCATGCTAATCCTTAATTATCTGCTATGTTAATTATAGTCCTTAAGGAAGTGAATGACAACCCCTTCCTGGGGATATTCCATGTATTCCCTGGTAAATGCCTGTTATTTCAGCAGCCTCCAATGAAAGGGTCAGGAGCATATCATAATTTCGGCCAATAAAATAACAGCTCACAGATGCTGCGTACGGGGGCATCCGGCGCTGTTATTTTATTTAGGGGGAAAAGCTCTAATAATGAAATTATGTAAGTATAGAAACTTAACAGTATCATTTTACCATAATTTCAAAAAAATTCAATGTATATAGTTAGCTTAATAATGTATTATTTTAGAATTTTTTTATTACAATGCCTACAAACGCAAGCTACAACCTTTTAGCAAGGGCCTCATCTGAGTACCTTTTCAGCCTCATTATCGCTAATGGACGGAAAATGCTTCTTCAGCTTGCGTATCAGTCGGTTCATTGCTTCTGCCGAACCGATCCCATAGGCTGAACGGACATGGTCCGCTCCGAAAACCTTCTCACTGAGGGTATAGTCTGCTACTGACCAGCCATACTCCTCCTGCTTCCTGTTGATCCTTCGATGGAAGCCGCTAACCAGAACATAGGTCTGCATCTGAAGGGCACTTATGGCTCCTTCAAAGCCTTTATCTCCATCCCTGTGAAAGCCTGCGACCTTCTTCAGCTCATAGGAAGGTATTGCTTCCTTCCCTTCCAGCACATCAATGATATTCTTCTGTTTTCTGCTGGCCAGGCCATCCTCATATCTGCTGTCAAAGTCATAACCGTCTCTGCGTAGAACCGCAAAATAAGGATACCATTCCCTGGAAATAAAGCCTGCTCTGTTATTGAACAGCTTCCCATAGGCTATCTTCCCTTCAGAAGCAATCACTTCCCTCCATTCCCAGGGGTCTTCCTCAGTCCTACCTGACCACCAGGAAGCGGCCATAGTCCTCTCTTCTACAGAGAAACCGGGAATATGATTCTTAAACAAGGGCAGGAAACCTAGCTCCTCCACCAACTCCGTCAGCTCTCTGCTGCTTTTGATGCGGGAAGGGTCCTCTTTCTCCAGACCTTCCAGTGTCCATTTTCCATCAATCGTAACCATCTACTCGTCCCCTATCTCACCATGCCCCCATGGAAGTAACATTCGAAGACCTTGATCCCCCGGCAAAAGATTTCTTCATACCCTTGGAACCATTCGGTATCACCGTTCACGATACAGTGATAGGCATAATCTCCTGCACTGTACACACAGGGTCCCCGGAAAGGAGCATCCTCCTTCACCCGCATCAAGGCTTCCTTCAGAAATTCTCCGCTAAAGTCAGCTGTAAGCGTCCGACCGCTGTAATTCATGGCAAATACCGGAGTACCGGCCTTCCATACCGCTTCTTCTCCGCTGAAGCGTTCTCCTCCCAGATAGGTATCGATATAAGTATAATCCCCCTCTGTATAGATGAGATCATGGGAATTAGGTCTGGAAGGACTGCTTTCGGCTCCATGAGCGGCATAGGTATGCTTCTTGGCCCGGCACAGGAAAGCAACCATCTCCTTCGTTTCCACTCTGCCCGTGCTTTCCGTGAAGCTATTGCAGCCCTCGTCCTGCTTCAGCAGACTATCAATCGTAACCTTGAAATAATTGCTTATGGCGATCAGATTATCTATGTCAGGATAGGTAAGCCCTGCCTCCCACTTCGCTACTGCCTGTCTGGAAAGTCCCACTGCTTCTGCCATTTCCTCCTGTGATAATCCTCTCTGCTTTCTTAAGATCTGAATCTTATCCTGGAATTTCATACTGTTCTCCCTGCCTTTTTCTTGGTATTTGATGTTTCTCCCTATCACTCTGATCGGAATTCCTTCCGCTGTTTACTGTCTGATAACCAGACCCTTCCTCAGCTGCAATTCCATCATAGCTCTGTTGGAGAAATTCTTCTACCAACCGGGATTAGCACTTTTGTATACCAACGGTTGACAGTCCATGGGTCAAAGCTTCTCCTGTCTTAAACCTACCCTGCCTCTTACTCGCGGTTCAGCTCATCCAGAGTCTTATCATAAGCAGGCAGGAACTCCTTCATAAAGATGTCAATCTCCTTTAGCTCCATTGCCTGCAACTGGTCCCGGATCGACTGCTCAGCACTGTGAAACTCCGTATTTCCTGCCTTCCGTTCCTCTATGCATTTGACCAGAGCGGATAGCTTATCCGCTGCCTTCACCAGCTTCCACAGGAAGGCATCCTCCTCCCTGGGCAGAAAGCTGTTTTCATAATAGCTCCTTAAGTCCTCAGGCAGCAGCTTCAGCAGCCTGTCGGCAGCCGCCTGCTCCACTTCCTTGAAGGCCCCCTGAATCTTTCGGTTAAAATACTTGATCGGAGTCGGCATATCTCCGGTGATAATCTCTGTGGCATCATGGAAAATACCAAATAGGGCCACCTTCTCGGCATTCAGCTTATTTCCCAGACGCTCATTGCTGATGATGGCCAGGGCATGGGCCAAAATACTTACCTCAAGGGAATGCTCACTGATATTCTCCTGTCTGGAATTACGCATCAGTGCCCACCGTTCTATGAATTTCATCCTTGACAGCATCGCAAAAAAATTACTTTCCATACACTACCCATCCTCCCATGCTCTTTCGTATCTCACTTATCTGTCCTTCTCCAGGTATCGCTTCACATAAATACCGGTATAAGAGTTCTCATTCTCTGCGATCTCCTCCGGTGTTCCCTGGGCGATGATGGTACCACCCTTATCGCCGCCCTCCGGACCGATGTCTATGATATAATCCGCCGTCTTTATGACATCCAGGTTATGCTCTATGACCACCACGGTATTACCACTATCCGAGAACCGCTTCATAATCTCGATCAGCTTATGAACATCCGCAAAATGCAGTCCTGTCGTCGGCTCATCCAGGATATAGATGGTCCTGCCCGTACTCCGCCTGCTTAACTCCGTAGCCAGCTTAATTCTCTGCGCTTCACCGCCGGACAGGGCAGTGGAGGGATGACCCAGTCTTAAATAGGACAACCCTACGTCATTTAAGGTCTCGATCTTCCTTTTGATCGATGGAATGTTCTCGAAGAAGCGGACCGCTTCCTCCACCGTCATGTTCAGTATATCGTAAATGCTCTTCCCTTTATAGTGAACCTCCAGGGTTTCCCTGTTATATCTCTTACCACCGCAAACCTCACAGGGTACATAGATATCCGGGAGGAAATTCATCTCGATCTTGATGATACCGTCACCACTGCAGGCTTCACAGCGACCGCCCTTGATATTAAAGCTGAAGCGACCCTTGGTATATCCTCTCATCTTGGCATCCTGCGTAGAGGCAAAGAGATCTCTGATCTGGTCAAATACTCCGGTATAGGTGGCCGGATTGGATCTCGGTGTCCTGCCGATCGGTGACTGGTCAATGTTGATCACTTTGTCCAGCTGTTCAATCCCAATCATACTCTTATGCTTTCCGGGAATCACTCTGGCACGGTTTAGGTCCCTGGCCAGTCTCTTATATAGAATCTCTGTTACCAGGGAGCTCTTGCCCGAACCGGATACACCGGTAACACAGGTCATGATACCCAAGGGAATATCCACATCGATGTTCTTCAGATTATTCTCAGCGGCCCCTCGGATGGTCAGATAGCCGGTAGGCTTCCGTCTCTCCCTCGGTACAGGGATGCTCAGTCTGCCGCTTAGGTATGCGCCGGGGATGGACTCCTCCACCTTCATGATATCCTCAGCCGTACCCTCCGCTACGATCTCTCCTCCATGCTCTCCGGCTCCGGGTCCGATATCTACGATATAGTCAGCCGCATACATGGTGTCCTCATCATGCTCTACCACAATCAGGGTATTGCCCAGATCCTTCAGGTCCTTCAATGCCTTTAACAGCTTATCATTGTCCTTCTGATGCAGCCCTATGCTGGGTTCATCCAAAATATAGGCGACACCCACCAGACCGGATCCGATCTGGGTGGCCAGACGTATTCTCTGGGATTCTCCTCCGGATAAGGAACCGGTAGCTCTGGCCAGGGTCAGGTAATCCAAGCCCACGTTATTCAGAAAGCTTAGTCTCGCCTTGATCTCCTTTAATATGAGCTCACCGATCTTTAGCTGCATGGAGGTCAGCTGCAGCTGTCTCATGAAATTCGCCAGATCCCGGATCGAGTATTCTGTGATTTCCGATATATTCTTGTCTCCGACAGTTACCGCCAGAGATTCCCTCTTCAATCTCTTACCGCCACATTCCTTACAGGGGGTAGTCCTCATAAAGGTTTCATACTCCTGACGGACAGATTCCGATCCGCTCTCCCGGTAACGCCTCTCTACGTTGCGGATAAAGCCTTCGAAGGCCACATCATACACACCCTCGCCCCGCTGGCCCTTATACCGTACCTTCACAGACTTCCCATTGGTACCGTTCAGGAAGATATCCTTCGCATGCTCCGGCAGCTCCTTATAGGGCGTCTTAAGATCAAACTTGTACTCCTTGGCCAGGGCCTCCATAATACATCTGGTATAGCTGCCCTTATCCGTAATGGATGCCCAGCCCGGGGCGGCTACGGCCCCGTCAATCAGGCTTAGCTCCTGGTCCGGTATTAACAGGTCCACATCGAACTCCATCTTGATCCCGAGTCCGTGACAATCCGGACAAGCACCGAAGGGATTGTTAAAGGAGAATACTCTGGGCTCGATCTCATCAATACTGATTCCACAGTCCGAACAGGCAAAATTCTGACTGAAGGTCAGAATCTCCCCATCAATGATGTCCACCTGCAGCAAGCCCTCTGCCAGCTTAAGCACATTCTCGATGGAATCGGTCAGTCTCTTCTCAATCCCTTCCTTCACCACCAGACGGTCCACAACGATCTCTATGTTGTGCTTGTTATTCTTCTCCAGCTTAATCTCCTCTGACAGCTCATAGATATTCCCGTCTACCCTTACTCTGACATAGCCGCTTTTCTTCGCCTGCTCAAAAAGCTTGACATGCTCACCCTTGCGGCCTCTTACCACCGGTGCAAGCAGCTGTAGCTTCGTTCCCTGTGGGAGCTTCATGATCTCATCCACCATCTGGTCCACGGTCTGTCTTCTGATCTCTTTGCCGCAGCTCGGACAATGAGGGATACCGATTCTCGCATACAGGAGACGGAAATAATCATAAATCTCAGTCACCGTTCCCACCGTAGACCTGGGATTCCGGTTCGTGGATTTCTGGTCTATGGATATGGCAGGGGGTAAGCCTTCAATGCTCTCCACATTCGGCTTCTCCATCTGCCCCAAGAATTGTCTGGCGTAGGAGGACAGGGATTCCATATAACGCCTCTGTCCTTCCGCATAAATGGTATCAAAGGCCAGGGAGGACTTACCGGAACCGCTTAAGCCCGTCAATACAACGAATTGATCCCTGGGAATGTCCACACTAAGGTTCTTCAGGTTGTTCTCCTTCGCCCCTCTTATTCTGATATAATTTTTCTTATCTGACATATTGCCACCTGTTCTATTCAGTTTATATTCCGTATCTATTCCTTCCCTACTTGTCCAGCTCCAGCAGGTTCTTCTTCAGCTCTATCATCTTGTCTCTTAGCTCTGCTGCCTTCTCAAAGTTGAGCTCTGCCGCAGCAGCATGCATCTGCTGGGTGATGGTCTTCAGCATAGCCTCCAGCTCCTGCCTGGACATGGATTCCATATCCTTCGTCATATCCTTCAGATTAGCTTCGGCCTTCTTGGAGATACTGATCAGATCTCTGACCTTCTTCTGAATGGAGGTAGGGGTAATGCCATGGGCTTCATTATATTCGCTCTGGATCTTACGCCTGCGGTTGGTCTCCGATATGGCCTTATTCATGGAATCTGTCATATGCTCCGCATACATCACGACCCGGCCTCCGGCGTTACGGGCAGCACGGCCGATGGTCTGGATCAGGGAGGTCTCGGAACGAAGGAAGCCTTCCTTGTCCGCATCCAGAATGGCTACGAGGCCCACCTCAGGAATATCCAGTCCCTCACGGAGCAGATTAATGCCCACCAGCACATCAAAGACATCCATTCGCATGTCCCGGATGATCTCGGACCGCTCCAAAGTATCTATGTCGGAATGAAGATATTTCACCCGGATACCGACCTCCCTCAGATAGGTGGTCAGGTCCTCTGCCATCCGCTTCGTTAAGGTGGTAACCAGAACCTTGCTCTTTCTCTCCAGCTCCTTATGAATCTCACCGAGCAGGTCATCGATCTGGCCCTCCACCGGCTTTACGATTACCTCGGGATCTAAGAGTCCGGTCGGCCGGATCACCTGCTCCGTCCGCAGCAGCTCATGCTCACTCTCATAGACAGAGGGGGTAGCCGATACGAACAGTATCTGACTGATCTTACTCTCGAATTCCTGAAAATTCAGCGGCCGGTTATCCAGAGCCGAGGGCAGGCGGAAGCCGTAGTCCACCAGAGTAGTCTTTCTGGAGCGATCTCCGGCGTACATTCCCCTGATCTGTGGGATCGTAATATGGGATTCATCAACGATGATCAGGAAGTCCTCCGGAAAATAATCCATCAGGGTATAGGGAGGAGCTCCCTGTTCCGAACCGATCAGATGCCTGGAGTAATTCTCGACACCGGAGCAGAAGCCGGTCTCCCGCAGCATCTCGATATCAAAGTTGGTCCGCTCTGATATCCTCTGTGCCTCCAGCAGCTTGTCCTCACTCTTAAAATATCGGATCCGTTCCTCCAGCTCAGTCTGTATATTCTCAATGGCCTTCTCCAGCTTATCAGGTGCAACCACATAATGGGAGGCAGGAAAGATAACCATATGCTCCAGTATGCTCTTCAGTTCACCGGTAAGCACATCTATCTCCAGAATCCGCTCTACCTCATCACCGAAGAATTCAACCCTCACTGCGATATCTGCTGAGGAAGCAGGGAAAATCTCCACGACATCACCGCGGACCCGGAAGGTTCCGCGTTTAAAGTCCATATCATTTCTTGTATATTGAATATCAATCAGCTTCCTAAGTACCTCATCCCGGTCCCTTAGCATTCCCGGACGCAGGGACAGCACCATGTTCTGATAATCGATCGGGCTTCCCAGACCATAGATACAGGATACGCTGGCTACAACGATAACATCCTTCCGCTCCGTCAGAGCTGCGGTTGCGGAATGCCTTAATTTATCAATCTCTTCGTTAATCGCAGAGTCCTTCTCAATATAAGTGTCCGTGGAAGGAACATAAGCCTCCGGCTGATAGTAATCATAGTAGCTGACAAAGTACTCCACCGCATTCTCAGGGAAAAACTCCTTGAATTCCCCATACAGCTGGGCTGCCAATGTCTTATTGTGGGCGATGACCAGAGTCGGCTTTTGAATCTGTTGAATTACATTCGCCATGGTAAAGGTCTTACCGGAGCCGGTAACGCCTAACAGAGTCTGGCACTGATTTCCCCTGCGAAAGCCTTCCACAAGGGCCTTAATCGCTTCCGGCTGATCTCCGGTCGGTAAATACTCCGACGTTAATTTAAACTCCATACAACTCTCCTATCCGCTGATGGCTCCTGCTCTGTTGAATTCCTCACACCGCCAAACTACTCTAACAGGATAAACAGCTCATCCGCTTATATTCTACCCAATTACAGGATGAGGCTAACCATGTATCTTCCTATATTAATGTTTGTAATTATAGCATATCAAAAAGGGAAAAGCAATACGATTTTCGAATGTTTGTTCTTGTATGGCACTCCTCTCCTGTACTGCCGTAAGCAAAATATGGCGCAGAAAAAGCGTAGGCTTATCCCCTTTCCGTGATCATTTACGCTCTATCACCGCAGTGCATGGTACAGCAGGCTATGACCGATCCGCTTGCGTCACAGCTTATGCAACGATAGCGGTAATGATCTCCTTAGGGAGGATACTCCCACGCCATTCCTAAAAACACATATAAAAAGCATCTCTCATCGCATGATATTTAGTAGTTATCCTGATTCAGCTGGTAGGCTTCCCGGCTACAGCCGCAGACCGGGCAGGGCTCAGGTGCGGATGCCCCATAATAGAGATTTCCACAGTTCCTGCAGGTCCATAATGTATTGTTCTTTTTACTATAGACCGTATCGTTGATGATATTACTGGCAAGCTTGCGGAATCGGGCATCATGGTGCCGCTCCACTCCGGCCACTCCCTCGAAGAGCTCGGCGATCTCATCATAGCCTTCCCTTCTTGCCTCCTGGGCAAATTCAATATATAGCTTGGTCCACTCATAGTTCTCGCCGGAATAGGAATCCTTCAAGTTATCCAGGGTCGAGGGAAGCTTGCCTCCCTTCATCAGCTTCAGCCAGATTTCAGCATGCTCCCGCTCATTCATGGAGGTCTCATCAAATATATGACCAATCTGCATATATCCGTCATCTCTGGCCTTCCTGCCATAGATCAGGTACTTCATGCAGGCCTTGGCTTCCGTATCATATGCAGTCTGAAGATTCTTAAAGGTATTACTGTTGAAAAAATTACTTTCGCTCCCCATATTCGGTAAACCTCCCATCCTTACATCCTTCTACTAACATCTTATGTAATGCTTTCATAATTGTTCAAGCGATCTGGATTGGGTTCTCTGTGGGTGCTTTGAAATTTTCCTGTTGTCAGTCAACAATTACCGTATACACGGTATAATTACCCCTTCTCCAGGTCGGATAATGCTTATAAGCAATACGCTTTGTGCCGTCTGCATCGACCTTATGAAGGTAATCGTAATCAAAGAAAAAGCTTAGGTCCGGTCTACCCTCCTCCGGATAGAGGATGGTAATGGTTCTCTCCCCCTGTATGTAAAGCTCAATGAATTTCTCTTCGTACTTCTCTATAGAGGAAATCATATTATCTTCATAGATATAATACAGGTAATCCTTGCTGTCACAGGCAGGGTAATTGCCCTTGATCCAGTAATGATCCTCTGCCAGCATCTCATCCGTAATCAGGAAGTATTTATATTGGACTCTGCCCTTTTGGTCCGGAACCGGGTCATCCCAGGTAGTATCCACATGATACCACTTTCCATCCAGCTCAACCATATTCCAGGCATGGCCCACAAGGTTAACCAGCTCCTTACCGACTACGACCTTGCAGTTGATTCCCAGCCGGTCCATGAAGAGCTGGAAGGTCTCCGCATATCCCTGACAGACTGCTGATCCGTTCAGGAGGACACCCTCCACTTGAAATACCTCGGCAGGATAATCCTCTGGCCTAAGCTTGGGATTCTCATAGTAAGCCGTATGCAAGACAATATAGTCATGGACAGCCTTCACCTTCTCTACCTCTGACATTCCCTTGGTAATGATACTCTTCAAAAGCTCATCCGCATAGGCCTCCATGCTAGTGAGGTCCTTCCCGGAGGGAAGAGGCTTCGTCGTTGGCTTTGGAGCTGCCGTAGGCTTCGGAGCGACCGTAGGCTTCGGAGCCTCCGTGGGCTTCGGAACTGCTGTAGGTTTCGGGGTTGCCGTGGGCTTTGGGGCTTCTGTAGGTCTAGGATCAACCGTAGGTTTTAGAGCTTCCGTGGGCTTGGATGCCTCCGTGGATTTCGGAGCCTCCGTGGGCTTGGATGCTTCTGTGGATTTCGGAGCCTCCGTGGGCTTGGATGCTTCTGTGGGTTTCGCAGCCTCCGTGGGCTTTGACGCATCAGTAGGTTTTGAAGCCTCTATTGGTTTAGAAGCATCTGTAGATTCAGAAGCCTCTATTGGTTTAGAAGCATCTGTAGATTCAGAAGCCTCTGTAGAGTCCGGAGTATCTGTGGTTATAGGTGCTTCCGCAGAAGCTTCTGGCTCTGAAGGGTTCTCGCCCTCCGCTTCTTTAGACGGTTCGACCTCCTGAGCCGGAGACGAGTCCGATTGGACGATGTCCTTAAGGATTTCTTCCGGTGTTTTAGCAGCATCGGGCTGCTTCTCTTCCTGAACAGCAGGTGTGATATACCTCACCGCTTCCTCCTGCTTTGCTCCCCGCTCTATCAAGGAGCAGGCTGAAAGCAGAAAGACGCTGATCATCATCCCTATCAGTATGAACTGTTTTGTAAAGCTTCCGCCGGAACCGGGCTTCTTCATCCTATGTTACCTCCTTCATCCTTCGATGACTGTTATACTCCTATTGTATACGATAAGACCTGTCGATGTAAAGTAAAGAGCGTTATCCTATCTCTATTCTGAAACCGGAGAGTTTCTTTCGCTACTGCCGGGCCTGAAGAAAGCTTATTCCAAATCAATTCCGTACACCTCGGTATAGGTAAGCTTACCTTGAAGCCGTTCAGACTTCATTAGGCTGATGCGGCTGACCTCCATGCTTTTCTCCACCAGCTGATCCTCAAAAAGCTTCTGATCAAATCTCCCTGCAAATACGGTTCTTCTGGACAGGGTGAGATGAGGCCTATATTCCTGCTCATCCAGTTCAAAGCCAAGCTCCTTCAGGCTTCTTGCCATTTCCCTCTGAAGTCTGAAAAGAGCCGGAGACTTTTTCACCCGGATATAGCAGATATCTCCTTCTCTGCGCCGAAAGCTGCCAAAGCCCTCGGTCTGAAGGAGAAAGCCTCCCGGAGCTGCCTTTTGAAGGGCTTGCCTCATCGCTTCCTGTACCTCCTCAAGCCGACCTGTCTCCCCGATGAAGTTCAGGGTCAAGTGGTAGTTATCACGCAAGGTAAAGCTTCCCTTTACTGTCAGCAGGCGAAGCTTGTCCGCTACTGCTGCAAGGTAATCCTTCATCTCTTCACTGAAGGTTATGGCTGTAAACAATCTCATATTTCTCACTCTCCAATCCATATCATAGGGGTTATTCCCTATTATACCCATACCGTAGCATAATTTCCATCAAAAAGTATGCCCTTTTCCGCTTTCTTCGTCCACATATCTCATTGTAAAATCTATGACGAGCCGATATAATATAGAGGAAGAAGCTCCGAGCGGATACATTACAATGCTGCGATTGCTTACAACATTCAATGAAACTTAGGACAGACACTGGGAGGAGACATCATAATGAGACTAGTCATTGACCGTTTTGAAGGCAGTTATGCCATATGCGAGGACGATACGAAGGCATTACATAAGGTTCCAAAGTACCGGCTTCCCCTTGCTTGCAAGGTGGGAGATACCCTGGTTCTGGATTCCGATGGAATGTATCAGCAGGCGAAGAGTGAGAGCAAAGGGAATGAAAACAGAATCCGTGAGAAAATGAGCCGCCTACTGGATAGATAAGGAGAACTATGAAAGAATTTGCTGCACTATATCCCAAGGACAAAAAGGAATGCTATGCCCTCCTTCATGCACAGCTGACCGCCTTATTGGAGGGGGAAACAGAGCTGATACCCAATCTTGCCAATACCTCCGCTCTGCTGGGACAGGCCTTAGAGAATATCAATTGGGTAGGGTTCTATCTGATGAAGAAGGGAGAACTATTGCTGGGACCCTTCCAGGGAAAGCCAGCCTGTATTCATATTCCGATTGGTAAGGGGGTCTGCGGAACTGCCGTAGCGGAGAACAGGACTCTGTTGGTAGAGGATGTCCATGCTTTTCCCGGACATATCGCCTGCGACAGTGCCTCCAGATCAGAAATCGTGGTACCCATCCATTGGAAGGGCCGTGTGGTGGGTGTTCTGGATATTGACAGTCCCATACAAAGCAGATTTGATGAGGAGGATCGCCTTGGTCTTGAGAAGCTGGTCCAAAGCCTGGAAGTCGGCTGTATATGGGAGGCCGATGAGTAGACTACAGGAGGAAGCTGCGAACCGCTTCCTTGGCTTGAAATAAGAAAGAGCTGTTTACCGATTACTGATGACCGGTGAAACAGCTCTTATTTACGAAATCATCGCTCTGATCCGAAGCTGTGAGCCTAGTTTACCTTCGTCCCACAATTCGGACAGAAAACCGTGTCAGAGGATAATGTGGCACCGCAGCCCGGGCAGAACAGCTCTGCCACAGTTGCAGCCGTAGCTTCAATCACTTCATTTCTGGCACCGCAAGCCGGACAAAAGGTTGATTGATTCGGAATCTCCGCACCACAGCTGATGCAGCCCCGTACACCCTTGAGGGCATATATTTCTTCTCTGCATTTATCGATGGCAGCATAAGCATTGATTACATTCTGGAACAGCTCCATGTATTCCGGTGCCGGGTTGTCCCTGTTTGCCTCAAAGTACATCTTTCCGATCTGAAGCTGAACCTCCTTAATCAGATCCTCGTAGCTCTTGACCTTGGAATTCAGTCTTGCCGCTTCCGTAATATCTTTTGCTTTTTTGGCAACATCCTTACTTCCGCTTGTAATCTTACTGCCGATTTTTTCGAAAATATCCATTCCTTATCCTCCCAAGTCCCAATTACTAGAAGCCCATCAAAGAATCGTCATACAGGTACCATTTGGAGCCCACCTTAATTACCGTAACATCCATCTCATCTTCGTCGCTTCCCTCGGAGCCTTTGACCTTCATCTTGACCTCAAGCTCATAAGCTTCCTTTATTTTTACCTTTTTATTATACCTATACTTGACTTCATCTTCCAGTTCCTCGATATCATCCTTATCCAGCTTATCCTTATCAATGATCTTATAAGTAATCTTTACTCCCTTACCATACTCATCCTTCAGGCTCTCAACCAGCTCATCCATAGTGTCTTCCGCGTCATCGCCAAAGTATCTATCAAGCTGGTCCGTAATATACTCAGGGAAAGCCTTCTTCATGGTCTTATAGCTGCCCTTCTGCATACCCTCACAGATGTACTTGATTGGCGTCTCATATCCGGAGGTGCCGATGGCTCCAAAGAGCTTCACCAGAAGAAATACTACAGCCAGTACCGCAACACCGACTACTGCCATACCGATGATCTTATTATTATTGGGCTTGTTCCCCTGCTGAGCATAACCGGGATATCCATTCGAAGAATAATTCGGCATACCCTGTGCATTACTCACTTCCTGCTGACCGGCATCCGCTGCCTTGGCTCCGCAGTTGCTGCAAAACATGCTGCCTTCTTTCATTTCTGAACCGCAGTTACTACAAAATCCCATCCTATTATCCTCCCAACTTTTTTATAATTTTATTATACAGGATATGTGTGAAATGTCAACATAAGTAACCCTTTTTATGCCTGATCAGGCCGATCATCCGATCCAATACTTCTTCCATGGACAGGCCTTCCCCGTCCAGAATCAGGTGGGCATATTTCTCATAAAGGGGGCACCGTTCCTCATACAGGGATTTCAGATTTTGCCCCTCCTTTAATACGACTCCTCTTTGTCTGATATTGCCCAGCCGCTCTTTAATGGTATCAAAATTCAGACGGATATAGACTATGGTTCCGATCCTCCCCAGGTGCTCCATCGCCTCCGGACAGTAAATCACGCTACCGCCTGTGGCAATTACGGAATGCTCTGTACAGATCTCCTGATTTACCCGGTTTTCCACCTGAAGATAACCCTCCAGACCTCTCTCTGCAATGATATCCTTCAGGAGCTTTCTCTCCCTGTCCTGTATTAACAGATCCGAATCAATGAATTTCATGCCCAAGGCCTTTGCCAAAAGGACTCCGACCGTACTTTTACCCGCACCGGGCATACCGATTAGTATTATATTATCCATGAAATGTTTTCCTTTCCTGATATGTAAGAATTATAACAGAAAACACCCTTACTTCAAAGCAATATCGGGAGCTCCTCCCATAAAAAATCCCCGGGAGTCACTTAAGTGCCCGGGGATCTGACCGATCTTCTTATCATTGTAGTCCCTGTGTTCCGCTCACCTTACTGGTTTCATCCATGGAGAAGGTGGACTGTATCTGGGCATCCTTAAAATAGATGTTCCCCTCCACTGTTGCATCCACCAGCTTAAAATTTTCAGCATTGACATAGAGATCTCCCATGAAGGTCCCTCGCTGAATGCTGGCCTCCGGACTGTTAATCGTAAGCTTCGGAGCGGTCAGGGTATAGCGTGCCGTAACATTACGGTTCTCATCCTGAGCATACAGCGCTATCTTTCGCTGTATGATATCCTTACCGGCA
Source organism: Bacillota bacterium (assembly GCA_023441965.1). Taxonomy (GTDB): domain Bacteria; phylum Bacillota; class Clostridia; order Lachnospirales; family Lachnospiraceae; genus Mobilitalea. The sequence continues at coordinate 32,885 of JAEZNB010000079.1, read as the reverse complement.
TCATCCTTCTTACCATTGGTAAAATTCCCGTCCAGTGTTATCTCCTGAGCGAGCGTCAGATCATTTAACAGACATATGATCCAGGTTCCATTGGCACTGATTGCATTTAAAAATGCCTCTTCATCGTTGACGATGGATGCTGTGGTAACTCCATCTGTCGGTCCCTCCGTCGGCGATGCATTTGGCGGGGTTGTAACTGCAGGAGTGGTCCCTGTCTCATCCAGCTTAGCAGGGGTCGGGGTCGCATTTCCTCCTCCGTTATTCTTGCCGCAGCCTGTCAGCAGAAAAGGGCACAGAAGCAGTATTGCTATGATTACTTTTACTTTCATTGGTTTTCCTCCTTGCATGCATTGGAATATTTCTTCCTACATTATTTCCATAAAAGTAAAAATAATTCAGTGCAAGCGAGGCTTCCCATCAGATCTTTCCTTATTCTCTCCCGGCCAGGTAGGCCTGAAAACCGGAGCTGAACCTATGCTCACCATCCTTCAGGATCCATATTGCTTCGGTATCCGGCAGGTTCTCAACCAGTGCCAGTCCCTCCTCGTAGGGCATATTATAGACAGAGGTGGACAAGGCATCTGCCATGCCGGAGTGCTCCGTAACAATGGAAACAGCCGTAAAGTAGTCTGATGGCATCAGGGTATCCGGATCTATGATGTGGTGGTACTTAACACCATCCACTGTATAATATCTCTGGTAATCACCACTGGTGACCAGGGATAGGTCTTTCAGATTTAATATATAAAGATTTGTCTGTTCACTCTCCAGATCAGGGTTTTGTACCCCCACCTTCCAGGGTTCATCTCCTGGCTTAGAGCCTATGGCGCGGACATTTCCTCCGACGCTGAGCATGGCATGATCATAGCCCTTGGCAATCATCTCCTGTACCACCCGCTCTGTTGCATAACCCTTCGCTATGGCACCGACATCCAGGCTCATCTCGGTATCCGCCAAATATACGGTCATGGCCTCCCGATCAATGATCAGCTTACTCTTATCTGTATGCTTTACCTTCTCCTGTAGCAGTTCCATTGGCGGCAGCTTGGCATTGTCAGGGTCATCCACTCCTGCCTCACGATATTCATGCCATACCTTGAGGACTGCTCCATAAGCGATATTGATTTCTCCCCCGGTGAGCTCCTCTGCCGCCAGGGCATACTCCAGCAGATCAATGATTCTCTGATCCACCTTAACAGGCGCTTTACCGGCATTGTCATTGATCGTCTTGATGTTGTTGATACCCTCATAATCCTGATAGATATCATACAGCTGATGATAAAGCTCCAGATGATCATGGACCTCCTGGGCAAAATCAGCAAACGCTTCACTGCTTTTTGCATAGCCTACAATTGTAGTTACTGTATCGAACAGCTGCAAAAAGCTGGCCTCATAGCGCTTCAGCTCTGCTTCCTTCTTGCCGCAGCCGACCAGTATGGTAGCTGTCATTACCATTAGCAATAATATGGATATTAGTTTCCTTTTCAAAATCGTTACCTCATTTTGAGTACGGGCTGTTAAAGTAGGCCCCGCCTCTTCCTTTGCTGATAAAAAGGGGAGTATTATGATTCAATACTCCCCCCAATTTCGTTACTTATACTGATAAACCCTATTTTTGTATTACTCTGCGGTTGCTACAGCCTTGTCGATTGCAGTAACAAAGTCAGTTGCATGTACGGTTACGGAGCTGGTTAAATCTGCTACGCTGGGAACGCCATCGGTCATAGCGATTCCATCAACCTCTGCTACTGTCTTGCCTGTTACATAAGCTGCAAATGCGTTCGCCTGCTCGTACCACTCCTTGCCGATACCGGAAGCCTTCTTCATATTATAAGCTTCCTTCAGCTCCTGCTTGGTCTGAGGAGCAACTGTTAAATCAGTTGTGATCACACCGGTAGCATCGAAGTTCACATTACCCTGGGAAGCATCGATGATACAGCTGGAGATCTTGCCATCAGCAGCTACTGTCGTTGCTGTATAATAGGAATAAGCCTGTGCAAGGCCAGCAGCTTCTGCTGTAGCATCCTTGGACTTTGCAATGTTGGTTACAATAGCAAGACCCAGCTTATCGCCTTCCTTCGCACCTAAATCCTGTGCGCCTGCAACAGCCTTCTCAACGGCTTCAATGAACTCATTGATATGTACTGTTACGGAAGAGGTTAAATCAGCCTCAGTAGCCTTGCCGTCTTCACCCAGAGCGATGCCCTTTACCTGATCAATGGTCTTACCGATTACATATGCTTCAAATGCATCTGCCTGCTCATTCCACTCTTTGCCGATACCGGAAGCCTTCTTCATACCATAAGCTTCCTTCAGCTCCTGCTTGGACTGGAAAGCAGTAGCTAAATCAGTAAGGAGCTTGCCGTCCTTAGAGAACTTAACCTTTGTCTGTGCTACGTCGATGGAGCACTTTAAGATTTTGCCATCCTGACCAACCAATACTGCTGCTACTGTGGAATCGATCTGTGCTGTACCATCAGCATCCTCTGTCGCATTCTTGGAGCTTGTTAAAGAAGTAACTACAGCAAGACCGGTCTTAGCAGCTGCAGGTGCTGCGGTATCGTTTGCTGTATTATCCTTTTTATCCTCTGCTGCAGGTGCTGAGGTAGGTGCTGCAGTGGGGTCTGCTTTCTTGTCTGTTGCTTCTTTCTTGCCACAAGCAACTAACATTGACATTACCAGTGTTAAGCTGAGTAATAAGGCAATAATTTTTTTCATTCTTTCTTTCTCCTTTTGATGAATAGGTTAGTGATTAGTTATCTTTATTCAAACCCGGCCGGGTTTTGAGCCGGAAGAATAAACCCTTGATTTACAAATTTATCTGTTAATTTTTGAACAAATCAGCCGTCAAAAAATCAAAGAGCTGAAGAAAAGCATCAGGATTACGGAACCCATGATCAGCATGTAGTTCATAATCGCTGTCATAAAGGTGCTTGCCTTCTCCTGTTTCCCGAAGAAGGTCTTAATATTCCTCTGAACCGGAAGGATCGTAAGCAAAGACAGCAGGCAAAGCGGAGAAATCATCCCTGTAGCTACCATAGCGATTACTGCCAGATAACACAGGTAATAGAGGCCCGCGAACAGATAAATTGCATTTCTGCCGATATAGTAAGGCAGGGTATGACGTTTTACAGCGATGTCCTTCTCCAGATCACATATATTGTTCGCCAGCATGATATTGGCTGTCGTACAGAAAGGTATCACAGAGAGGAGCAATAAGGTCAGGACCGGGATTACCTCGATACTTATATTTACTGTCTGCCAGCTTAAGTCGAGGGTCAGGTAGGTCCCCGCCGGCATATTGATATAGAGAAGAATAAAGGGTATCAATAATCCGTAAAATAACCCGGATAAGACCTCTCCCAGTGGCATCCTGGAGATCGGAACCGGTCCGTAGGTATAGAACACACCGCACAGGAAGCACAAGCCTCCGGCCAGCAGTACTACCACATCGGTGAGATAGGCCAGATACAAGCCCAATCCGGCACCCAGCAAAAAGAGTACATAGATGATGAGCAAGGCCGTCCTTCTCTTAAATTGAAGGGTCTGGTGATTATTCTTCGTATCAATATAGTTGTTGATCGCTGTCGTTGTTAAGTCAAATATGAACATTGCCGCAAAAAACAGAAGGGTTAATCCCCACCGTATCTGCTGTTTCTGATACAGTAAATACGCAACTGTCATCAGGAAGGCAAAGGTACTGGTAATCTTTGTTCTTATCTCAATATAGCTTAGAAATCTTTCCAGCATGGCCACCCATCCCCACTTCCTATTAAACTTCCTCTAAAATTAAACAGGATTCCCATTAAGTCTACGCAAGACGGGAGGCTTTCTTTAGGATATAGGTCAGCTTCTCCTTTTTGATATCCGATGCTTCCAGAGCATCGACCAGCTTCATGGCCTTATTGTAATATTTCTTTACAACCAACCGTGTGAAGGACAAACCACCGGTTTTGGCAACCGCTTCGTTGATCTCCTGTCTGCTGACCCCTTCTCTCACTGCCTTCTCCTTGAAAGCATCCAATTGGTCAAATGCATGAATGAGGGGCAGGGTGATTACACCCTGTTCATAATCCGATTGCACCGGCTTCTCAGCCTCGGCCCGGGTATTCTCAAAGTCCATGCAGTCATCGGTCAGCTGAAAAATCATACCAATCTCATAGCCCAGCTGTCTGTAGCGGTTCAGCTCCTTCCCCCTGACTCCTGCCGTAATGGCACCTGCCAGGAAGGAAGCCTCAAACAGGGCTGCCGTCTTACCGGATATAATCTTAAAATACTGATAAATCGATAAATTGATATTATTGTTGTTGATATGCTGGTTCAGTTCACCTAGGCAAACCTTACCGACATAGTCATGGAGCTCGAGATCAAGATAATCCCGTTTATGCTTACAGGACGCAGCCATGCGGAGTGCTATGCTTAGGAGATAGTCTCCGCAGATCACTGCGGTTCTTTTGCCATATTTCTTTTGAAGCGTGACATTGCCCCTGCGCAGGTCAGCATTATCTATGATATCATCGTGCACCAGGGAAGCCAGGTGCACGATTTCTATCGCTGCTGCCAACAGGATCGCATCCGGGGGGACCATACCGTTAGCGTCCTCCGCTGCTGTAATCACAGAGATTGCCCGGATGAACTTTCCCTGGGAGGTCAGCAGATGCTTTGTGTATTCACGGATGATAAGTGGTGATTTGGATAAGGTATGTTCCAATTCCGCTTTGACAAGTCCTAATGCCTCTTCATACTTTATTCCGTTGTCTTCATCCAACTTCAATATATTAGTCATTATAGATATACAACTTTCTTACAAAAGGTAATTTCTTCCATAGTTTCTTTAATCCCGGCATCACATAATAGTCAAGACCGAAGGTTCTTCCTGCGCCGATCAATACGGCGATTCCGGCAAATATCATCCAGAAGGTTCCAAGATACAGACCGGTCGTACATACGAACATGAACTGCAATACCAGAGAGAAGGCCGCTGCAGGAGTCGTGAACAGACCACCCATAAGAGCAAGACCGATTAAGATCTCTGCGATTACGATAAAATACTGCATGAACAGCTGCATGCCATCATAGGGCAGTACAAGCTTATCCAGGAACCAGTTCATTAAGGGTATATCCAGCTTAAAGGCATAATCTCCGATCTTAGAAGCGGATAAATCCTTACCGGATACGAAAATCGTTCTGAACAGACCGAGGAAATCAAAATTCAGTAAAACGGTACCGGTGGACTGTACTGCTCCGGTTACCGCATCTGCTGCGCCGGTGGCTCCTGCCACTGCATCTGCTGCCGCTGTTGCTCCTGCCACCGCATCTGCTGCTGCAGCGGTTGCTCCGGATACTGCATCAGAAGCCAGATGAATCAGCTTGCCTGCGGTATTGCCAACGGAAGACATCACTCTCACTGCTGCATCCGCAGCGGCTGCTGTTGCACCTGAAGCCCCGTCTACGGGAGCCGCATTTGCTGCGGAAGGATTCAGAATCTTATCATAGAAGGCATTGGCCCAGCCAAAGAATTCATTCAGCTTCGGTGACTTGAACCAACCCTCAACAATCTTCATAACGCCTTCAAATACCCAGACCGCACCGAGCCAGACTCTTAAGGCTACCAGCAGGAAGCTGGGTGTACGGTTAGAGAAATGTCCACCGACAAAGCTTCTGCGGTTACGGATCGTAAAGAATTCATGCTTGATATAGCTGAAGATCTTATTCCAGCCCAGTACCTGGACAAAATATACGATATTAATAAAATGCTTGGCAAACATCGCAAAGAAGGAAGGCATGCTGAAGAAATGACCCGGCAGACCAACGTGGCATACTGCATAACGGCCACCGATGCTGACCATAACACCGTGGAACTTGGGCTTGTAAACCTCCATCTCACCCTTACCGGTAATGGCTACGGTAATGTTATGGGCACAGGTATCGGCACTCTGCTCACAGTTCTCAACCATCTGAGGAACCGGACGCTCATCTCCCTCAGCGATATAATACATATTATCTCCGATTACATATACGCTCTCATCCTTAACGGAGCGGAGATATGTATCCACCTGGATACGTCCGCCACGCTGAAGCTCAAGCGTACTGCCTGCATCCTGAGTAATATCCGCACTTTGTATACCTGCTGCCCAGATTACGGTACCGCAGGAATAGCGGGTAACCTTATCATTCTGCTTTAAGTCAATGAAATCCTCACCGACTGCGGATACAAAGGTATTCAGTACCAGTTTCACGCGCATTTTTTCCAGACGCTTTGCTACCTTAGCGGAGAGCTTCTCTGTCAGGTTGGGGATTGCTCTGCTTAAGCCATCCACATTCACTAAGGTGACTTCTTCGTGGTTAATGTCATATTTCTCACAAAGAATCGGTACATATTCTGCCAGCTCACCGACCATCTCAACACCGGTAAAGCCTGCTCCTACCACATAAAAGGTCAGAAGTCTCTTTCTCTCCTCGGCCTTGGGCTCACGGGAAGCCTTACGGAACATATCATGAATATGTTCACGGAGGATCACCGCATCATCAAAGGACCAAAGCTTCTTCGTAAACTCTTCTGCTCCGGGGATGCCGAAGAATGTGGGCTTAGAACCTGCTGCCAGCACCAGGTAATCATATGCATAAGTCTCCTGGCTGGCGAAAACTTTCCTTTGATTAAAATCTATGCCCGTAACAGTATCCAGCTTCACGTTGACCTTACGGCCTGCAAACACCTTCTTCAGACTGATTTTGATACTGTCCTCATCTACTCTGCTGGCAGCCACCTCGTGCAGCTCGGTGAGCATGGTATGAAATGGATTTTTATCGATAATAGTGATATCCACTTCCTGTTTCTTTAGCTTTTTTGCTAACTTCTTAGCTGCCAGGATACCGGCGTAACCGGCACCGACAATTACTATTCTCTTTTCCATAATAGCTCCTTCATCAATGGTTTGGCCAAACTACGCATTCAATAGCCTTTTTTGTCAATTTAATCACAATCTTACTGTCGTCCATCAGCTAAATTATAGCATACCACTATGATTTTGACTAGAGAAAAATGTTACTAAATAATCCCATAGCAACCATGTTATATGGTATATATGCATAGTATAACCCAGAACGGTTGAAAGCTTTCATTGTGCAAATATTCCATGGTTCGATATAAAAAAATAATGATTGACATATATTAACAATTGGTTTAAAATGTAAATGTAAGAGCTATATCTTATTTAAACGGTTATAAGATATATTCCCCCACCTGTTTCATTATCCACTCTGTTATAAAGGAAAAGACCGGGCCCCAAGGACCCGGTCTTTTCCTTTATAAGCTTCTGCTCTCTATAGGCTATGATACAGAAGGGTGCCTCAACGGCAGGTACCTCCTTCCTAATCTACCCTCTTTGCTTTATTTTACTGTAACCTTATAGGTTTTTGAGATAGCTCCGTGACTGATGGTCAGGTTCGCTGTACCCTTCTTCACTGCGGTCAGCTTACCGGTATTGCTTACGGTAAACACCTTGGTATTGGAGGATTTATAGGTAACTCCTGAGGTCAGCTTCGCAGTCTTGCCGGTCTCGATATACTTGCGGCTTACCTCCAGATTCACTGTACCCTTTGCCTTCAGTCCGCCGATGCTCTTTGCGTTTGCATCGCTGATCAGCAAGCTGTCCACCTGTTCATAATCCTTTACAATCTCCTTGGCGGACAGGGCATAATTGTATAGCTTCAGTTCATCCACCTCACCCTGGAAGTAATACTTACCGTCGGATCCGATCATAAGACTGCCATTGCTGTGTGCGATCTGACAGCCCTCAAATTCGGGGACCTCTTCTTTTTGCACCTGCTTGCCGTTTACATACCAGCGAATTTCCTCAGTATCAAAGGTAACCGCTACATGGGTCCATTTGTTCACATTGTTTTCAAAGGTATACCTTGAGGTCAGATAAGAGGTCTGTGATTCAAAGGGAACATAGTTGAAGTCATAAAAATCTTCATAAACATGGAAGCGCAAGCCCAGCTCATTGGAGGACTCCTGGGTGCTGGGACCGGTTTTATGAAGTAAGGTCATGTTTGTTGCTTTCTTTTGGTTATTGATCCAGGCGGTCATGGTAAAGCCCTGGTCAAACTCTATGCTTTCATGATTGGGCACCTCAAGATAGGTATTCTTAGCGAATTTGGCAGCCTTGCCATTCTTTCCGTCGGTGAAGGTAACCTTGCCTGCTACCAGCTCGGCATCATTCCCGAAGTCAGTGTCATCCTTATAATCTCCATCAAATTTATAGTGAGCTACCAGAGCATCCGTCTGGGTCAGGAATTCCGGCTTCGCAGCTAAGCCCTTCTCATACAGCCCTGCAACCTCCTTGGCCGACAGACTCTTATTGTAGATCCTAAGGTCATCCATCTTACCGTTGAAGTAAAACTTCCCGTTCATCATGCCCACATAAAGGTTACCGACGGTAGCGGCAGGAGCGCCTGTCACACTAACCTTCTTCATCAGGGTGTCGTTTTCATACAGTCTTACCTCTGACCCATTATAGGTGGCTGTCAGGAGGAACCACTTTCTCACATCGATGCATGAGCCATAAGCAGTGAATTGATCCATCTCTGTTCCGTCTGCAGTATCATGGAGATAAATCAGGGGCTGGTTATCACCGATCTCATAAATCTGATAAGGAGAGGCCCAGCTTTCATCATCATGCTCCTTCTGCAGGTACGGAACCCAAGAATCCGTCTTTTGATTCTTGGCCTTGTAAGCCCACATAGAGATGGTGAACTGCTCCAGATCCAGGCTGTCACTATCCGGAATCTCAATGTAGCTCTTGCCGTTGAACACCGCACTCTGGCCAAAGATACCATCCTCATAGCTTATCTTGCCGTAGGTGCTTTCTCCATTGTTATCGTTGCCGGAAGCATCGGTCAGATCTCCGTCAAATTTCAGATGCAGTACCAGTCCATCCTCTGCCTTTGCTGTCTTCGTATCAAGGTTTAACCCTACGAATAAGGATGCTGCCATAACAAATGCCATACATAAGCTTATACCCTTTTTCCTCTTCATTTTTCATCCTCCCAATCATTTACTATTTCTTGTTCCCGGTGCTTTCTATTCTTCTGTTATAAACAATCAGCGCTAACCCAGTGCTGACCTGAAGCGTACTGAAAACCTACAGCATACTCGCTCACTATAATTCTCCTCGGTAGGAGGGCTATCGTCCATTCATTAGTTCATAGGGATGACAGAAAAAAGCGCCTCATTAGTTCTAATGAGGCGCCAAAAAGCTCGCAAAACAGCCTATTTGACATAATCCTTAAAGAGCATAATCAGCTCTGTCTTACTGTTGATATTCAGCTTCCGATAGGATGAGGTGCAGTAGGTATTCACGGTGGAATAAGCAATAGACAGAATCGCTGCGATCTGCCTTAAGGTATAGCCCTCTAAGAGCAGCTTGCAGACCTCTATTTCCCGTTTGGTTAAATGATACCGTTGGAACAGGGCATCCTTACCGTAATCAATCTCCATTTTTCCTGAATCCTTGACCCAATCCTCAAAATACTGAGCATGGGACAGGAAGGGTGATAAAACCAGGAAGATCAGCATAAAGGCTGCAGCAATCAGTGAGGAAATAACGGATATCTGATCGGAATTAATTTTATTGATCATGTTCCCGGTAATCACTCCTGTTACCCCACCGCATACACCGATCAGAAGTATGGACAGCCTCAGGTATCGCATGCTGTTATATTTCTTTCCGACCACTGCCAGGATGTAGTATACATTGATCATACCGATCGTACAGCCCATACCGAGCAGGATCGCAAAAACATATGCCATGGAGGGAATACTGGGGACAAAAGCATTACAAAAAAGTCCCATAGCGATGCAGCTGAAGGTGATATTGCTTAACCAGATGACTGCCTTGGCGGAGAGGGCATAAACTCCTATGTAGAGAAGGCATCCGATCAGTCCTCCGACATAATACCATTGGTAGATGGAAGTGCCTTGCATCCCTGCAGTGATATCGAGTACCCCCTTCCCGACTCCCTTACACAGAACGGCATTCGCGCAATTATATAAGAGGGTCAGATAAACCCTGGGCTTCATCTCCCTGCTCTCCTCCGGCTGCTTTCCCTCTGACAGGCTGCTGCTCCTGAAGAACAAGGTGGCGCATAGGGGAATAATCAGCAGGACCAGAGATATGAGCCGCTCCTTACTTCCCAGAGTATGGACAGGATACAGACCGCCCTGTACCAACATCAGGAGATTGATCAGCATATTCGCCAAAACAACGGAATAGAACTTCTCCGTGTTGTTCAATGCAAAGATAAAGGGAATCAGGATACTGATATTTACGATTCCAAGGGTAATTCCAATCGCTATGATCGAGTATAGCTGCACCGTACCCTTGGGTACAAGCAGAAAAATACTCATGCCTGCAAGGATAAGCAGCGCACCGATTCGTGAGCTCTTTACAAACCAGTTCTTTCTTATTATAAAGATAAATACCGCCGAGGAAATCAGATTTATGGAATGAAGCATGCTCCGAAGTCCGCTTCCGAAGACCAACTCTGTTGCCGGCGATGCTGTCCACCAGGTTGTAAAGGCTACAACCCAGGCATAGTAGAGTATCCAGATGAAGATATATGGAAAGCTGCTTCCTCGCAGTGCCCGGATATTTACTACATTATTTTGAAACGCTTTGGTCCCTTCCTCTGAAGTGTACTGTCTCGGCATAAATGGTTTGCTCCCTCAAGTTGGAATTTTGTATATAAAATATACTATTTTTCCCGTGAAATAGCAACAGTCAAAAAGTATGGGTTTTCGTTATTTTTCGCCCTGGCTGGGGAATCAAAAAACACAGCAGGCCTCCCCTCACCCGTCTGTGCTCTTTCTTACAAACTGGTTTAGGACAGTCTACTGTGCTTATATTCTCTGTTACTCCTCGTTCAGGCAGTACTCCTCCTGTACGGGCAGCTCATCCTCTTTTGTTTCCGCAAGCTTATCCTTCCTTACAGCAGTCCCTTCCGGTGCTGCCTGATCACCCAGCTTTACCACCTGCTTTCTCCATCGGCCGGAGAAGTAGAAGATGCTGTTCGCGAGTATCGAGCTTAAGGTTGCCATGGGAACTGCCAGTCCGACTCCGAAGAGCCCCATCCCAAAGACCTCACTGAACACATAGGCCATGGGTATTCTCACGACAATACCGGATAATATGTTACTGAACAGGGAGTAGGTGGTATGGCCCGCTCCGATAAATAGACCATTCATACTGAAGGCAAAGGGCACCAGGAGGTAATCAATACTGAAGGCATCCAGATAGGGTAATCCAACCTGAATCATCTCCTCCTCCTTCGCAAACATCCCAAGAATCTCTTCCGGGAAAAGCCTGGTAAGGATGAAGATGGTATAGGAAATGGCTGCGGCAATCAGCAGTCCGGTCTTCATGGTCTTCCTTGCCCGGTCCTCTCTTCCGGCTCCAAGGTTCTGGGCACACATGGTGGATATCGCTGCATTCATCGCTATGGCAGGTAGGATGGCAAAGCCATTGTATTTGCCCACCGCACCAACCGCAGCTGATGCCGTCACTCCATAACCGTTGACCAGGGTCGTCATAAAGAGGAAGGACAGGTTGCTGATCAGGTTCTGAACCGAGATCGGTATGCCCAGCTTAAGAATAGCCTTCAGCAGAGGCTTATCGATCCGAAAGGACCGCAGTCTGAAATCAAATACAAACTTCTTACGGATCAGGTAGAAGATACACAGCAGCATACTGAGCCCCTGTGAGATGATTGTGGCTATACCGGCTCCGGTCGCTCCCGTATGAAAAACTCCGACAAAGAGCAGGTCCAGGACCACATTCGTAAAACAAGCTATCGTAATAAAATATAGTGGACTCCGGCTGTCTCCCATTCCGCGCATAATCGCGCTTAAGGCATTATAACCGAAGATAAATACGGTTCCCAAGGCTGTGACATTCAGATAATTGGCCGCTTCCGAATAGGATTCTGCCGGTGTGCGGATTATGGTCAAAATCTGCCTATGGAGCACCAGCATGAAGAGAGTCATAAAGACAGCCGCTATAAATAGGAAACTAAAAAGGGTTCCAATGGTCTTCTGAAGCTTTCCTGTCTTCTCTGCCCCTACAGACTGAGCAATCAGAACCGTTGCTCCTGCGGTCAGGCCGACTGCCAGATTCGTCATGATCATCGTGACCTGTCCTCCGATATTCACACCGGACATGCTCACTGTACCGCTGAATTGGCCAACAACAATCATATCAGCCACACTATACAGGGTCTGTATCAGGTTTGAGATGATGAAGGGCAAAGCAAATACGATCAGCTGCTTTACCACATTTCCTTTGGATAAATTATTATGTTTGTACATGATGATTCCTTACTTTCTTTCTTATTCTAAAACGCTTTCGATATATCATAGCATATTATTTTCTGAAATTCCACTTATATTTTGCTCAAAAAAAGACTTATCCGGTCTGGGCTTTTGTCCAATTTCTCCTGTAAAATCAGAGAATTTGGTCTTGCCTTGGTCGGATAAGTCCTTCTGATTATGGTACGTGACTGTTTCACAGTCCCAAATTTCATATAGAAGATCAGCCTCTCCCCTCTTTCAGATAGGGTCTGCGGTAGAGGTCCTTTTTCTTCAGTTTATTCTTCTTGGCAAGGGAAAACCATCCCCTGCTTCCCATAAAATAATATAGTCTCATCGGAAAACTGGATTGCGTCGCTATCAAGTCTCCCGAATCCTTCTGTCCATGCAGGATACTCACCTTCATACGTCCATAAGCAATCCTTAGGTTTTCCTTCACCTGCTTCATAAAGGGAGTTTCCATGGCACCCAGCAGCATTCCTCCGCCTCCGATCATGGTACCGAAGACAAATTCAGCTCCGGTCTGCCTGCTGAAGCTTTGGATGACCCGAATGGCCTCTTCATTGATAAAGGCTTCCGGAAAGCCGCAGTTTACCATGGCAAATACCTTTACCTTATGAGAAAAGCCTCCCTTCTCCTTCAGGTATCCGTAAAAATCCTGCAGAAACCTCATCATGATGCCGGGAAGGCAGAAGATATAAAGAGGAAAGGTAAAAACAATAGCGTCTGCCTTCAGCAGCATGGCAAAATCCTCTTCGGTACTGTTGCTGTTCAGGCTTTTCCTGATCTGAATCTTATAGAATTCGAGCTCATCGGAGCTCAAGGCTTCCTGTCCCATATTGATCAGCAGCTCTGATGAACTATCCTCTGCTTTTACCTTTGGACTTCCGTTTACGAATACGACCAGCTTCTTCTCCTTCATACCATCGCACCTACCTTCTTTAAGGAAATACTGTTCAGCTCTCGGATCAGCTTCTCGACTGAATCCCGGTAAATCAAGACATCCACATCACCTCTGTGTTTCAAGCTGATGTCCGTAAAAAGCTGTACATCCTCTTCCTCCAGGCCGTCCCCATAAGCGATCATTATATTTCTGGGAATATGCTTATACCGTGAAGGATGCATGGTCGAGCCATCCGACCTTTTCTCGAAGAAGGGGAGAACATTGGGGATCCAACGGTCAAGGGCATTCTTTATGTTGGCACTGAACTGGCCAAACACCACGGGACTTAGACACAGTACCAGTTCCGAGTTCACCAGCTTCTCATTGATCTGCGCGACCAGATCCTTTATGACACACTCCCCGGGTGTTTTGATCCAACAGCCGAAGCAGCCCATGCAAAAGGCCAGATCCTCTCTGCCTATTTCGATTTCATCTGTTTGAAAGCCCTTCTCTGCCAGATACTCCAGCACACCGGAATGGATCTGTGCAAAGGCTGCTGTCCGATACTCCTTGTCACTTAATATTAATGCTTTCATTCTATAACCCCTTTCAATGTTTACACTGTTAACTTCAATATAGCATTCAATGTTTACTTTGTCAACATAAAATGTTATAATATGGGTATCCTAATTCACATACAACATTGAAACGGAGATTTGCTTATGCCGAGCCAAAGCTATCATCATGGAGATCTAAAAGCGGCGCTGATCAGGACCGGCTTACAGCTCCTGGACCAGGAGGGTTATGAGGGCTTCTCCCTCCGCAAGGTGGCAAAGGCCTGCAACGTCAGCCAGACTGCTCCATACCGACATTTTAAGAACAAGGAAGAATTGATTGTCGCCATCACCATGGAAGGTATGCGTTCCTTCAACGATGCTCTCGAACAGGCCATACAGCTGTATCCGGACCAGCCCGACAAGCAGCTGACCGAGATGGGGGTGGCGTATATTAAGTTCTTCGTAGAAAACCCGGAATACTTAAGACTGCTCTTCTTAAGCAAGCTGAAGGACAAGATGCAGCTCTTCTATCAGTATAAGCCCAACTTCTCGGATGCCAAGGATCCCTTCCAAACCTTCTATGATACCTTGGTCAGATATAGCGAGTCTTATCCTGATCTTCATATCAAGAGGAGCGAGCTCCTGCTATACAGCTGGGGTCTCGCCCATGGAATCGCCATCCTGATCGCCAATAAGGATGTACCCCTGGAGGAGGATTATCTCACCCTAACCAGAAGAATCATGGAGCATAGTATTCTGAATTTATAGGCGATACTCTAAGTTAATTCAAGGCGTTGTATCACAATATCGACAGAGGTACAAGAGGCCTCCTTTATGTTTCCCATAATGCACTATTTAGAAGACATGATACCATATTTGTATGGTTGATAGCGGACGTCCGGTCCGATAGCAACATACAAATGTGGTGTTATGTCTTCTAACTAGTGTGTGAGGGGAACATATAGGAGGCCTCCTGTACCTGCATACGAATGATACAGCGCCTTATATCTATTTCACCAGCTTTAGTTTGCTGCCTTCCATGCTCTTCTCAATCAGGAGCTTCTTGTCGATCCTCTCCTTCAGCTCTCCCACATGGGAGATGATCCCGACCAGTCTGTTACCGGCTGTCAGGGCATTCAGGGTTTCGATTGCCTGTTCCAGGGATTCGCTGTCTAGCGTACCGAAGCCTTCATCCACAAACATTGCGTCCATTTCGATCCCACCGGCGTAGGACTGAATGACATCAGATAAGCCCAGGGCCAGAGACAGCGCAGCCTTAAAGGATTCACCGCCGGACAAGGAATTGATGGATCTGGCCTTTCCGGTATAATAATCCATAACCTCCAGCTCCAGACCGGCAGAGCTTCTTAGGTCTGTAGCATCCTTCTTTCTCTGAAGCACATACTGGTGGCCGGACATCTGATAAAAGCGTTTATTCGCTTCCCGAATCACTCTTTCGAAGTAAAAGGCCTGGACATACTGCTCAAAGGCCAGCTTACTCTTACCTGTCAGGTCTCCGTTTGCCGTACGGGACAGATTATTTAACATAAGATATTCCCAGCGAAGCTTCTCCTGCTGCCTGCTCTGCTCCCCAACCTTTCTTAGGATGACTTCATTATTCTTCAGTCTGCCAAAGATCTGGCTGATTCGATCATAAACCTCCTGATACTGTCGCTTCCCTTCCTCCTGTATGGACAAGAGCTGCTGCAGATCCTTCTCCTGCCTGCCCTCAGTATTCTTCTTCAGCTGCAGGATCCGATTAGTAACGGCTTCTACCGATTTATGATAGGTATCAAGCGAATTTTTCAGGCTCTGAAGCTCTTCTTCTGTCAGCAGGGCTTCTCGGTATGCTTCTTCCTTCCCTGCCCCTTCTGACTGAAAGCCACACTCCAGAAGCTTACTGTCATATAGCTCCTTCGCCCGGATACAGTCCTTAAGCTTAAGGGCATGCTTCTTCTCATGATCCGTCAGGACAGCCTTGATCCTGCCGAGTCCAAGCTCGCAGCTTCGTAAAGCCTGCTCTGCCGCAAGTAAGAGCTCCTGAAGCTGCTCTCTTTCTGCCTTCAGCACTCTCTTGGCAGCTTCTGCTTCCTCTTTCCCGGTAAATTTCAGGTCCTTCTTCAGACCCTGGATCCTTCCCAGCGCCCTGTTCAGATCCATGACTACCGTATCCAGCTCTTCCTTCAGGACAGTGATGCTCTCCTCGGATTTCTGCAGGTCTGCTCCTATCTCCAGCAGTCTCCTCATGCGAAGCTCCTTACGGTTTCGCTCCTCCTTCAGCATCCCCCTCTTCTTCTCCAGCTCACGGAAGTCTTCCAAGGCCTTGGCAAGCTCCCGGTCAGCCAGTCCTGATATTCTGCTTACCTCATCACCGGCGGACTGTCCATCGCCACAGTCAACCATCAAACTGTCGGACAGCAAGAGCTTCCCATGGTCCAGCAGGGTCTTCTGCAGTGTTACCAGCTTGGATTTCTGCGCTTCACAGGTACTGCCGGCAGCCTGTAGCTCTTCCCGCACTGTCTCAAGCCGATGCTTTTCCTTCTTTAAGAGCTCTTCACTGGGCGCTCCCTCAGTCAGCGCCGCCTTCCGGGGATGCTCTGTTGAGCCACAGACCGGGCAAGGCCTACCCGACTCCAGGGCTGCCGCCAGAATGCCCGCCTGCTCCCGGTAGAAAGCAGCCTCCATCTCCCCATAGCTTCTGCTCTGTTCCAGATACCTTCTTTCCACAGTTTGATAATGCTCTGTCAGACTGTGGTAGCCTTTCTCTTCCCTTTCTATCTCTCCTGCTTCCTTTAAGAGCCTTTGGAGCTGCTCCATCGCTTGCTTCGATGCTTCCAGCTTACTCTCACAGACTGCCAGGTCCTTCTCACAGTCTGCCGCCTGCTCCTGCTCTGCCTGCTTGATCGCCTGCTCCTGCTTCAGTCTTTCCTTCCCTGCCTGCAGCTCGCTGATTTTCTTCTCCAGTGTCTGTTTCTTCTGCTCCAGCAGGCTACCCTGCTTCTCCTGTTCAAGAAGGTCCTCGTGCTTATGTATCTCTTCCTCCAGACGGTTCTCTTCCTTCAGCAGTTCTTCTATCCTGGGTTTACAGGCTTCCCTGGCCTGAACCTCTTCTTTCCGTCTCTCTTCCTCTGCCTCCAGCTTCGCCTTCTCTGCCTTTTCTCTTTCGATATCCACCTCCAGCTCCTTTAGGTCCTTGGCAAATCTTACATAGGCATCCTCCAGTGGCTTTACGGAATGCAGGGCCTTCTCTCCTCTGAGGCAGCGCTTTTCTATCCTCTGCATCTCTTCTGTTTTCAGGGTCAGCTTATGATACTCCTCCTCTGCCGTCCTTAGCTCTGCAAGCATCCGGTTAAATTGCTCTGCCAGGGAATATTCGGCAGAAACCTTCTCAAGCTCTTCTCTGATCTGTTGATATTTCCCGCTCAATTCCTCATACAGGACCTGATCATCCGCCAGTAATTCCTTCAGAAGCTCCATAAGCTTGGTAACCTGATTGATATCCCCTGCTTTTATCCCTTCCTCCAGGGCAGCCTTATGGATCCAGTCCTCCCCGCAGCTGATCCCGCTTAGGTACTGCAGGATACCTCGGTCAAGCTCCTCGCATTGTGCCCTTAGCTTTCCTGTCATGTCCTTCAGCCTCTGCTGAAGATATGCATACCTCTGTGTCCCGAATACCTTGCGGAAGATCATGCCCCGCTCATCGCTTCCCGCTGTCAGCAATCGAAGGAATTCTCCCTGTGCCAGCATGGATATCTGCTTATATTGCTTCCAATCAATCCCCAGAAGCTCTGTTACTGCCTGGGTTACCTGGGCATAGCCACTGATCACCCTCCCGTCGGGCAGGATCAGGGTGGCATCCGACTTCTGTTCTGTCTTCCCACTGCCCCGTTTCTTCGATCTTAGATAGCTGGGATTCCGCCTGATCTTATATTCCCTCTGCTTATGATGAAAGATCAGCTCCACATAGGTTTCCTCTTCTTCCGAGGCATAATCGCTGCGAAAGGAATCTGACGTTCGGTTCTCTCCGCTGGCATTGCCATAGAGAGCAAAGGAAATCGCATCGAATATGGTGGTCTTTCCCGAGCCGGTATCTCCATTGATCAGGAACAGCCCGCCTGTTCCCAATTCCGAGAAGGGTACGTGAGTGACCTCCCGGAAGGGTCCGAATGCACTCATGATTAAACTGATCGGTTTCATTCCACATCACCTGCCATTTCTTCAAAAAGCCTCTGCAGGATGGCTCTCTGCTCCTCATTCATCGGCTGATTGTTCTGGTTTTCATAGAATTCCTCAAATAGCTCAAGTGAGCTGCGCTCCTCCACCTTGGCTGCGGCAAGTAAGGCCTCCGCATTCCATGCGGTCCGGCTGTTCTCAAAGTCCAGTCTCATGATATTCGGATAAACACTGCGGAGCTTGCCGATGGCATCATAAAGCTCCTCCTCATCCGTCAGGGTAGCGTGGATGTAATCCAGGGTATTGGCCCGGCTGTAGACCTTGGGATCGGTCAGGGCCTGTATCGGTCCCTTGATTTCCCTAAGGTCCCGAAGGGGCTGCAGCGGCAGCTTCTGATAGCTTAGCTCTGATTTCTTCCCCAGCTCTATTAGGGTAACCGATTTTATCTGCCTAGCCTCAGAGAAGGAATATTTCAGAGGTGAGCCTGCATAACGGACCGTATCTCTTCCGATCCCCTGCGGTCCATGCAGATGTCCCAGAGCCACATAGTCAAAGGCATCAAAAACAGAGGCATCGATATTGTCCAGTCCTCCGATCGAGACAGTCTCCGATTCGCAGCGCTCCGGCTGTGTATCCCCACTGGTGATAAACTGATGTGCCAGAAGGACATTCCGCAGAGACTCATCTATCTCCTCCTGTCTTAGGATTGCCTCCACTGCCTCCTGATAGGTCATGACCTCCGGAAAATACCGTCTGACCAAAGCAGGCTTTACAAAGGGCAGCAGGTAGATATACAGGGGACCATGCTCATCCGACAGGGCAATCCTCTCCAGCTTTCCCTGATAGGTTCCCGCTATATGGATCCGGGTGTCAGTGAGTATCCGCCCACCAAATTCGACCCTCTCCGAGGAATCGTGATTACCGCTGACCATAAAGACCTCCAGCTTCCTCTTATAAAGCTCAGTCAGGAACCAGTCAAACAAAGTGACTGCTTCCACTCCGGGTATTCCCTTGTCATAGATGTCCCCGGCGATCAGAATGCCATCCGGCTTATATTCCTCTGTTATATGTAAGATCTGCTTCAGTATATACTCCTGGTCCTCCAGCATCGAGAATTCATTCACCTTCTTACCGATATGTAAATCCGAAGTATGTAATAATCTCATTTATTCTCCCCTCCTCCGTCCGGCTCCTTACCCAGCCTCAGATAAAGCAGCATGTCCTCCCCATTATATTACTATATTCTCCTGTGAAAATACACTGGTAATATCATTAACGTAAAGAAAAGCACAGAAAAAGTTCATCCTTGTTCCGTGCTACCGGTACAAGGATGAACCTAAGTATATGATGATTCCCCCAACAACAAGTTACCTGATTCCAAAAATCCACCTGATCAAATCATAAAATCCGTATGCAACTACCATACCAATCCCTCCTTTTAAACATACCCTATCATATGACTAGGATTTTTTCAATTTCTATGTCGTGAAACGCAAATTCATGTCGTGAATGTCATAAATTTCGATCTTATTTCGAAACAGCCAGGACCTTAGTCTGCAGAAAAACCTCGACCAGAAAACTTCCTTCCAGATTACTGAATCTTACTTGTCCATGATTCCGTTCTGCTGCCTCAAGAAGATTGCGGATCCCAAAGCCATGATTCTTCTTATCTCTCTTTATGGTCCCTTTCCCCAGTATACTGATGTCCACAGGCTTTGACACGGGATTTTCAATTGACAGATACAGCATCCCATTTCTCATTCCCACAGTGACTCCGATGGTGATGTCCTTCTTTGACATAGCCTCCCGGCAGGCATCGATTGCATTGATGATGGCATTGCTTAATATGGTGCATAAATCTATGTCAGCCACCTCCAGATCCGAAGGCAGGGTGCCCTCTAAGCTGATTCTGATGCCTTCCTTATCTGCGATCGGAAGCAGGTAGTTCATCATGGCATCTACGATATCATTGCCGCAGTGGATTCTGTCAGGAGTCAATCCGTCTGCCTCTGAAGATACCTTGCGGATATACCTGACCAGCTCCTCGTATTTTTCCTGCTCTGCCAGTACCCTCATACAACCGATGTAAGCCTTCAGATCATGCCGAAACCTTCTAAGCTCCTGGTCATTCTCAAGCATATTCTTATAGTAGCTCTTCAGAATATTCAGATACATATCCTTAAGTTGATTCTGAAGCCGGTAATTCTTTCTGGTATCATTCAGCCAGATGAACAATACTGTGCCTACGCTATAGACAACACAGATCAAGGTGACGCTGAATACGGCAATCTTATCAAAAATATAGCTCACCGGATCTCCTGACCGTGACATCTGTACAAAGGATATGACCAGGGCGCAGCAGAGCAGACCCGGAATGCTTAAGGCCAGGTAGCGGAAGGGTGCGGTTCGTGCCCAGGAGGATTCCGGCTTTCTGAATCTCTTGAGAATACTTATGACGACAATTGCGATCGAGATACTGATTAGGATGATAAGGATTCTTAAGGAATGACTGCTCCAGAATACGGATTCCTTATAGCCGGACAGAAGTGACAGCAGAGAGGTGACCAAGGTGCAAACAACGTAATTGAAAATATAAGAAATAATATACATGGTGATTTTCTTGAAAAAGGTTTCCTGAACGAAATACCAGATCAGGACCAGCTCTGCCAGGAAGCATATGGGTGGCAGGTTTTTCTGATAACCGCACAGGATCATACAGGCCAGCAGCAATGTAAGGCCGGCGGAAGCAAGGATATAGGGCAATATTCTCTTTTTTATCCTGCAAGAAAGAATCCCTCCCAGAACGAGAAGGGAATCCAAGAATTCCAGATGTTCGGTTAGGGTGATATAGACAAGATCCTCCGGAATATCCAAGTTATACAACCTTTCTTCTTAAATAATCCATATATTGATCCTTAAAAATCTGTACTCTGCTCCTGCCGATCTTAATCCTTGCTCCGTTATCCATGATGATATCCCCTGACACACAGCAGACATGGTCCAGATTGATAATGTAGGATTTATGTACACGGCAGAAGCTCCGCCCGCTCAGGCAGGCTTCCCATTCCACCATATTTCTTCTAAGCAGATACTCCCTCTCCGGGGTTACTATGACGGAATATTTATCCTCTGCCTTAATATATAGGATACCTTTCGCTTTAATATAAGGGAAGAGCCTGTCCTCCGTGGATACAAGGAAATCCTCTTCGATTTCCCTTAAGGCCTGATCCATCAGCTTATAAAGCTTCTCCTTGCTCACCGGCTTTGACAGGAAGCCATAGACCTGTCTTCCGAAGGCATCCTGCATGAACCGGGTATGATTTGTGATATAGATGATGCCGGTATCCTGCCTCTTTCTCTGCAGCTCTTCCTTCACCTCTATCCCATTCATGCCCTCCATCTCAATATCAAGCAATAATATGTTGATTTCATCGGCATAGGATAGAAGCTCCTCGCCCGAAATAAAGAGAACGATCTCTGCTTCCACCCTACGATCCTGCAGATAATCCATGCATAGATTATGAATGCTATCACGATATGCTCTGGTATCGTCACAAACCGCTATTCTCATAAACGGGTCCCCATCCCTAACTTTTTCCTGCTGTTATGATTCATTATACTGATATCATGGATTTTGTCAATTAATGTTATCTATTTTGAAGTGCAAAAAAAGCATAAGAAAAAAGACCCTCTTTTTTGAAAAGCAAGGGCCTTTAGCAGGGGTATAAGGATTCGATCCTTAAGATGCTGGAGTCAGAGTCCAGTGCCTTACCGTTTGGCGATACCCCTAGGTATTTGATTTGTGCGGTTCTTCAACCGCCACGAATGATATTATAACCCATCAGATATGAATTATCAAGTACAAATTTCAATTTTTTCAAACCATTTTCTGCCACCGCTTAAAGCTGCTGTAAACCAAGGAGTTCCTGTGCATTTCGATACAGAATACGGTCTTCTTCCTCCTTGGGAAGCCCTAAGTCCTTGAACCTCTTCAGGATGCTTCCCTGTCCGTCCCAGGGGGAATCCGTGGCGAATAGGATGCGGTCTGCCCCGTGATTCTCAATGATGCGCAGGAGCTGCCTGTCCGGGATTCTGCCTAAGGAAAAGCTGATGTCGAAGCTGACGTTCCTTCCCACAAGATACTCCTCCACTTCATCCCAAAGCTGATATCCTCCCGTATGGGCCAGTATGATCTTCGCCTCGGGCCGATTGATCTGCTCCAACATACGGACCGTCCGCTGCGGTGTACAGTGGATCGGATCGGGAAGGCCGATATCCATGCCCGCATGAAGCAGGACGATCAAGCCCAGCTCTGTTGCATAATCAATGATTCTGACCATCCTCGGATCGTCCACAAAGGTCCTCTGATAATCAGGATGCAGCTTAATTCCGGGCAAACCATATTCCTTGATCCGCTCCAGGCTCACCCGGTAATCCTCCGTATCCGGATGAATTCCCCCGAAGGAGAAGATCCCCTTCTTCCCGTTGATCTCAGCAGCATAGGCATTCACATTGTCAAACTGCTCCGGCTTAGTTACCACCGGCATTACTACGGAGATATCGATCCGGTTCTCCCTCATGGACCCTAACAGCCCTGTCAGAGTACCATCCGTTGCCGCCTTGACATTGCCCTCCTTCTCCAAATACTCGATTGTCTTCTTTGCAATCTTATCCGGAAAGATGTGTGTATGAAAATCTATCACCATTAGTTCTATCCCCTATTCTGTCTTCTTCCGTTACTCCTCTGCCACATAGGAATTCTCAGGAGTAATCACACAATTATATCTGGCATCCTGCTTTCTGACCTCTTCCACGATCTTTAAGAGCAGCCTCTGCTCCGCATCCTTCTTATAGGAATAGGGAAGCACCAGATCAAAAATCAGGTTGATCTGCAGCTCACCCTTTACGATTCTGAAATCATGGATGGCTGCCTTGGGCTCCAGTCTCTGAATGATATGGATGACCATATCTCTCTTCTCCAGAATCATCGCATCATTCACTTCTACAGGATCCATATGGATGACCAGGAAGATATCCAGCCTCTCCAGTACATCCCGTTCGATCCGGTCTATCGTTTCATGCGCCTTTTCAATATGAATATCATTGGGAACCTCTGCATGAATGGTGGCCATCCGGTGGGTCGGCCCATAGCTATGGATAATCAGGTCATGAGTTCCGACGATATCCTCATAGCTTTCCACCATGGCCGAAAGCTTCTCATACAAGTCCCGGTCAATTGCCTGGCCCAGCAGGGGCTCCAGCGTATCCTTGGCAATACGGATACCGGCAATGATGACAAAGACGGAAACGATGATACCCATATAACCATCTATCCTCCAACCGCTCAGTCCCGCGATCATCGTGGAGATCACCGTAGCTGTTGTCACCATGACATCTCCCAGGGAATCTGCTGCGGTTGCTTTCATGACGGGTGAATTGATCCGGCACCCCAGCTTCCTGTTAAAGAGCATGAGCCAAACCTTGATCAGGATGGACAGACACAGGATGCCGATCATCCACGGGTTGAAGCTTATGCTCTCCGGCTTCAGTATCTTGGTAAAGGAGCTCTTAAATAGGGAGAAGCCCACCTGAAGAATTAAAAAGGAGACAGCCAGAGCTGCGATATATTCGAATCTTCCATGACCGAAGGGATGCTCTTTATCTGCAGGTCTTTCCGCCAGCTTAACTCCGAAGAAGCTGATGACGGAGGAGGCCGCATCGGATAAATTATTGAAGGCATCTGCCATAACAGAGATACTGTTTAGGATCATCCCCACAATCAGCTTCACAGCAAAAAGGATAACATTGCATATAATACCTACGATACTGGAAAGTATGCCATAGGCAGTACGTACCCTGGTGTTATCAACCATATCCTTATTTTTAATAAATAATCTGACCAATAGCTCAGTCAAGCTTACAGCTCCCTTCCTAGTCAAATACTGGAATATCTACATTCTAGCATAGTTCTGTATAAAATCAATTGTTTTATGAGACCGGAGTGATTGCATAATTCATTCGAATTGACTATAATAATTATTATTACTATGATAAGAGGGGATTCTTATGAAGCATATCCATCGACTCTACCGCCGGATTATGAATGCACAGAATAGACCCATGCTGCTGCTTCAGACCTTCTTTCTCCTTCTCTTTATCCTGCTGATTCTTCCGTTGATCAGTGTCCTTGTCTCCTATGTGCTTGGCCTTTGGGGCCATAGTTACCTGACAGATAAAAATATCCTAAGCTTTCTTCGGTATCCCCCTGCTCTTCTGTTACTTGTTGCTTTACTCCTGCTGATCGCTCTTTTTCTGCTGATCATGATGTCAACCCATCTTCAATACTGCTGTTATGAAGCCGGACAGAAGAAGCCGAATTATCTCCGTATCCTGGCTCTTGGTCTGTTCAAGGCTATAAAGGAAGTGTTTAAGGGCAATATACTCTTGCCCCTCTTCAGCCTGCTTCTCTATATCACCATGAATGTACCGGTGATCGTCAGCCTCATCCTTAATCTGGATTTGAAGGACCATCTGCCTGCCGGTTTTGCTGATACAGCCTTTGTTAAGGGACTCTTATTGCTGCTTTTGCTTCTGCTTTGCTTTATCGCCATCCGGGGTATCTTCCTGCTGCATTTTTGCCTGCATGGGCGGACCGGCTTCACGAAGGGGCTGGAAGCCTCCAAAAGGCTGTTTGAGGAGCATAAGCTTAGCATCCTCCTTACCCTTGGAATAACAAATACTCTTCTGGCACTGCTATTTTATGTGCTTTATTATACCCTGCTCTTTCTTACTGCTCTGCTGGTATATCTATTAGCAGAGAAAAACCTTGTCATATCCGTATTCCTATCCTACTACCCCAAGGTGACCACCTATTTCTATATTTTTTCCGGCATGCTCTGCTTTATTATTAATATGAATATGATCTCCACTATGTTCTGCCGATATCAGGAGGATCATTCCCTTTCCGCTTGTAAGGCTCCGATGATAGAGCCCAAGGAGCCTGACCCTCTCCGCACAACTGCCCGTAAAAGGATTGCTGTACTAACCCTATTGGGCCTGCTTGGTGCCGGTATGCTGAACCTCTACCTAACGATAAGGAATGATTCCTACAGTCTGAAGGAGGCTCTGATCGGCATCCGGATCACCTCACACCGGGGGAATTCTGCAGCAGCTCCCGAAAATACGTTGGTCTCTCTGGAAAGTGCCATTGAAGCCATGGCTGATTACGCAGAAATCGATGTTCAGCAGGCCAAGGACGGAACCCTGGTGCTGGTGCATGACTACAGCCTGTGGCGGACCACCGGATTGAACAAATTCGTGTGGGAAATGACCTATGAACAGCTCCGGGAACTGGATGCCGGCTCCTGGTTCGGCAAAGAATATGCCGGAGCCAAAATCCCCACTCTGGCAGAGGCTCTGGAGCTATGCAAGGGTAATATTCAGCTCAACATTGAGCTCAAGCTCCACGGACGGGAAAAGAACCTGGAGGAACAGCTGGTCAGCCTGATCGAGGAATATGATTTTGAGAATCAATGCATTATCTCCTCCAGCAGCTTTAGCACCCTGGTGAAAATAAAAGAATTGAAGGAGGAACTTCATACCGGATACATCCTCAACGCAGCCTACGGTAATTTCTACAATAAGGCTGAGATTGATTTTGTCAGCATGAAATCCTCCTTCATAACAAAATCCCTTGTTGAAACCACGCACCGGGCAGGTAAAGCGATTCATGCCTGGACGGTGAATACCGAGAGAGAGATGGAACGGATGAAGTCTCTCGGAGTGGATAATATTATTACGGATAATCCATATCTAGCAAAGGAAGTCCTCTACCGCGACAGTACCAACGACAGTCTGATCGAGCTGCTGGACAGAATGCTGTCAGGTAAGTCCCTCTTCCACATCGCAAGGAAGCGGTAGAACCGGAACAGTCAGCCTGGGGATCTCTACAGACCCAACCCAGAGGAGGCTTCCGAATATGCTTCGCCCTATAGGGCCAGACGGTAGATCTCTTCCACATCCTTTGTGGTCAGAGGAATGAAGCTGCCCCGGGTTCCCTTGCCAAGTCCCATCTTCTCTGCCATATAAGGAATATCCTCTTCCTTGGCACCCAGCTCCCTGAAATTGATCGGCATTCCGATGGAGCTTAAGAAACGCTTTAAGCGGCTGATTCCCTCCAGAGCGGTCTCCTCCGGATTTTGATAGTTCATCTGACAGCCCCATACTCTGACTGCAAACTGAGCAAAGCGGTTGATGTCATGCTTATATACAAAAGTCATCCAAGCCGGGAAAATCACGGCAAGTCCTGCTCCATGGGCCACATCATACAGGGCAGACAGCTCATGCTCAATGCCATGGCTTGCCCAATCCTGCTCCCGTCCTACTCCTACCAGATTATTATGGGCTACCATACCGGCCCACATAATATTGGCTCTTGCCTCATAATTATTCGGATCCTTAATTGCCCTCGGAACCTCCTTAATCATGGTCATCAGCACTGCCTCACAAAGACGGTCTGTAATTTCGACCTCCTTGGTGTTCGTAAAGTAGCGTTCAAATACATGGGCCATGATATCAGTTGCTCCTGCTGCCGTCTGATAAGCAGGGAGAGACTGGGTCAGCTCCGGATTTAGGATGGAGAATGCCGGTCTTAAGGCCTCTCCGCCGGCACCGCGCTTGAGCATGCCATCTTCCTTCGTGATGACAGTGTCCCCTGATCCTTCACTTCCTGCCGCAGCAATCGTCAGTACCGTACCTACCTTCAGAGCTTGGGTAACAGGCTTACCCTCAAAGAAATCCCAGAAATCTCCGTCATATAAGACACCTGCTGCAATTGCCTTCGAAGAATCGATTACACTTCCTCCTCCAACCGCCAGGATAAAATCTACCGCTTCCTTCCTCGCAAGCTCAATTCCCTGATAAACCAGTCCGCTTCTGGGATTGGGTCTTACTCCTCCCAGTTCGATATAGCTGATATTCTCCTTCTCTAAAGAAGCCTTTACCCGATCCAGGAGCCCCGATCTCACCACAGAGCCTCCGCCGTAATGGATCAGAACCCGGTTACCGCCAAAACGCTTCACATAATGTCCTGCTTCATTCTCAGTACCTCTTCCGAAGGCAAAATAAGTAGGGCTGTAAAAAGTAAAATTATTCATTTGCTTCTCCTTTCTAAACGTATGTCATGCAGCTAAGAAAGCTTTTAACCTTTCTCTTGCAGCTGCTTTAGATTCCGGTCTTAGGTCCTATCTTCATCATATCCAATTCAGCTCTGTATTACCATGGTTTATGTCATCGTTTTTTTGTACTTCCTTGTGAATAAGCGCTATAAGATCTGTAGCACCATCATGATGACACAGACCAGGAAGTAAAGCACCGTACCGATATGCAGATAGTATTCCGTTTTCTTATCCACCTCTTCCTCTCCGCCCTCCAGCAGGATTCCCCTTCTATTCTTCTGGAACAGGGTCATCCCGATCACGATGGAGACTATTACCCACAGGGACAGTAGAAGCATTGCGTTATTGTTGTTCAGGGTCAGCGGCGCGATTACCGAACCAATCGTATTGATCATGATATGTATGATGATCGTATACTTAATCGTATTGGTCCTGATTGCCGTATAGGAAAAGATCATGCCCAAGGTGGTGGCATAAATAAACTGGGATAGATTCAGGTGATACAGCCCGAAGGCTATGGAAGTAAAAAGAATGGCAGGCAGGTCTCCAAATCTGCGCAGCTTATTCAGCAGAACCTTCCGGAAGATATATTCCTCCATGGCCGGTCCGATGATGGCAATGTACAAGGCATTCAGATATATGTTACTGTTGCTTAGGAATTCCTCTACGGGATTGCCCACTTCACTTCCTTTAAGCTTTGTAAGCAACAGACTTATGATGGAACCGGCAAAGCTGGACAGATACATAACAGCCGTGCATACGAAAAACAAGCCGATAAACTGTCGAAAGGAAAGCTTCGCTGCTCCTCCTCCCATCGGTATACTATCCGGCACCTTCCTTATTACTGTCAGGAAGACAGGGTACCCTACCCCAGCCACAGTCAGCAGGGTAATCACCACTCCATAATATTCCGACTGATAAAATGCCGGAAAATACCTCTGTATCAACGAATGAAGGATAAGCTGTGCCGCCAGATTACACAGCACCATCAAAAAAAGAGCCCAACCTACCCTACGTAATATCTGACCCCGGTCCATATCAAGCTGTTCCATAACCTTCCCCCTAATTCATATCAATTTCATGTTATATCATAAGCAAGTATGCTTCCCTTCCTCGAATCATCTTACGTATCAATCCTAAGCCTAATGAAGTCCGTAGTCCAATAAGGTCTTGGCATCACTCCATCTGCCTGTCTGTGTGGAGTTCATGACGACGCCCAGAACTTCCTTTCCATTCAATTTTCCCGCCGCGATCAGACATTTCCCTGCCATGGTACTGGTACCGGTCTTCAGTCCGATACATGGGGAGTAATAGCTTCCGCTGTCCTTTCTGACCAAAGCATTGGTATTTCTCCAGGTCACCTGATCTCCGGTGATAAATCTGTTATGGGAGCTGCCTTTCTTACTGATCTCGATAATGATCTCATTCTTCATTGCAGCCACACCAATCAAGCCCATATCATAGGCGGTTGTATACTGCCCAATGGCATCATATCCGTCCGGAGT
Source organism: Bacillota bacterium (assembly GCA_023441965.1). Taxonomy (GTDB): domain Bacteria; phylum Bacillota; class Clostridia; order Lachnospirales; family Lachnospiraceae; genus Mobilitalea. The sequence continues at coordinate 4,224 of JAEZNB010000079.1, read as the reverse complement.
CTTAAAGGAGGAATTCAATACCCCGAGCTGCTTGGCCTTGTCGTTCATCAGGCGGACGAATTCTGCCACAGCATCCTCCCTCCTGGCTCCTTCCTTCTTCATGGACTTCCTACCCACATAGGTTGCCGCAGCATAAGCGGCATCATTACCGGAGGGCAACAGCATACCCTCTAAAAGGTGTCTTATGGTTACCACTTGCCCCGGGTATAAACCGGCTGTGGTAGAATCTCTTGCAATCATTCGGATTTCATTGGAGATCCGGACCTTCTCCTCCGGGCTGCACCAGTCCAATACCACAAGACAGGTCAGCAGTTTGGCCGTACTGGCCGGGAAAACCGCCTCACAGGGGTTTTTATAGAAAAGAACCTCCATCGTATCGGCATCAAAGAGAATCGCAGCCTGTGCCTTTATACTTAGCTTGGGATTCTCTATCTGCAATGCTTCCTCCAGTACTCTGTCGGATTCCATCACTTCAGGCAGATAGGACCTATAATCCACCTGGGTACTGTCTACGATCAGCTTACATACTTCTTTTTCAAGAACAGCGCCTTTTTCAATCGCAGAAGCCAAAGCGGTATCGGTTGTCTCCACCGCCTGCTCCGATCCTGCCTCTGCCATGCTTTGGGGATCCTGCCGGGTATCCTGATTCTCCTGCCGGGTATTCTCATCCTCCGGTCCGGCGCTCTCATCCTTCGGTCCGGCGTTCTCTCCCTCCGGTCCGGCGTTTCCACCCTCCGGTCCGGCGTTCCCACCCTCAGGCTGAACATCAGCAGGTAGGTCAGCTCCCTGACCGGCTCCCACCCATGCAGTGCTATCCTCTAAGCTCCGGGATGTGTTAGGGTTAGCGGCGATCTCCGTCCCTTTCTCCTCAGCTATACTGCTCTGGTGGGCATCCGCTCCATCCCAGCCTCCGGTCATCATCACAGCACCATAAATCAATAAGCTCATGACCAGACAGCCAAACAAAAACAGTCCCGCTATACTCTTTTTGTTCATTGTTCTCTCCTTAGCATCCCTTAAGTTAACTTATTCAGTCGATAAAACGGGGACGTTACGATTTCTTAAGCTAACGTCCCCTGTTTCTTATTATTTTAATATTATTGACCATAAAATGCAACTCTTATCCGTCGGATTTCAAGGGATCGGAGAAGATAACTTTGGATCAGTCACGAAAGTCTATGTAAATCTTTCCGATTCCGCCTTCTACCTTCAGTGAATGCTTTGCATCCTCCTTATGGTCAGAAGCATGGAGCTTATCTCCGTTCACTCTGACAGACCCGATACCGGCATCCACATCCAGACTATAATCCTCTCTGGAGCCGATCAGCTCCAGCTTCACATCACCGATACCGCAATCTATCTTACTCTTCCCGAGCAGCTCACCTTCTATTCTCGTGCTGCCGATTCCGCTATCGATGTCTGCATCCTCAAAGCTGACTCCACTTAAGGTAAGCGAGCCGATACCGCCATTCAGCTTTACCTTCTCTGCCAGAACCCGGTCTCCACTGACACTTCCGGCGCCTACCGAGAGGATAAGCTCCTTAGCATGTAAGCCTTCGATCCTGGTATTTCCTGCCCCGGTATCAATCCTTGCTTCCTTTGCGATAAAATCCTGCGGAAGGTAGACCGTGATCTTAGAATTCGGAGAGCCAAACCAGTTGAATCGAAACCAAAGAAAGCGTTTATTATTATGTTCTGACACCACCAGGGTCCCATCCTCTGTTACTTCTGCCTTGAAGCTTTCCAGTACCTTTTGTCCCTCCACACGGAAGGTATCTCCGACCATTATCTCCAGAGTACCTGCATAGTTATCAATGTCCAGGCTCTCCACTCCGGTGAAATCATATGCCGCATCGATTCGGTTCCTGCTGCCAAAGACCGGTGTGCCGGTAATGAAGCCTATTACATTCAATACCAGCCCTGCAACCATTGTTATGATGCCGACTGCCAGGAGAACTGCAAAGGTCATTGCGATATACTTGGTTACCTTTTGGAATTGGTTCATTTCAGATCGATCCCTCCAAACATGGTGGTCGAATTCAGGTAGATCACCGGAGCATTTACATCTGCCTGATAGCCGCTTTTGTTACTAACACCACCAAAGACCGGAACATTATTAACCTTGACCCGGACACCTCTGGGCACATAGATATCAATTCCTCCGAAAACGGCAGTAGCATTGATGGTAACATCACCGCTTAGGACCACATCCCTAAGATCCAATACCAAGCCGCCGAAGATCGCACTTAAGTTCGTGCCGCCAAAGTCGCCGTCCAGTCTGACATGATTGCTGGAAAATACCGCTGTATATTCGCCCTTGGGTGCGGAGGTAAAGGTCTTCTCGGTATTACTCTCATAATGCCCCTCTGTATGAGCAGTATGTTCGGATCTGTAGCTTCTGCGGTTGGATCCCTGAAAGATGATTCTGATTCCGATGCTTACCAATATAACAGGAACAATCAGTCCCCAGTAATCGAAAGTAAAATCGATATGATACGAAGCCAGCAGCATGATACCGATGATTAAGCCGATGACAGAGCCCAGATGGAAGCCTCCGCGAATAATGCTGACCGCACATGGAATGATGATGAACAGTGTCCACAGCCCTTGGTCAAAAAGCGTATCCCAAAAATCAAAATACCATAGGTTCATTACATTTCCGGCAATGCCGATTCCGATTACAATGAATATAATACCCCAAATTGAGTTTGATATCTTATTTCTCATAACTCCTCCCACAATTGTTATTTTTTGGTCAACTACGACATTATCATACTGTAAACCCTGTGCTTTTGCAAGAGAGAATGAAAAACTCTAATATATTTAATGAAATCTTAATATGCCACCATAGCTTGTCCCATAAGGTCGAGGCAGCAAAGGCTGCCGCTATTTCCGATGGAGACCTGAAGCCCCTCTTTTATCCTCCGGATCTAAGCACATTGAACACATTATAGATATCAATCGCACCATACCCCCAATCCCGATTGGGGTACTGCAATCTGGGACTTTGCCTTGCTCCCCGGATCAGAAACTTTTTCACTTCAGCGGTATCGATTCCCGGATAATTGCCCCTGACTGTCCCCCACTCCAAAAACATGGCTGCGATACCTGCCATATGAGCAGCCGCCGCACTGGTCCCGGTCAGCTCCGTAAATCCCAGCACTGTTGTGGGTGCCTGAATATTCACCCCCGGAGCTGCCAGATCCGGTTTGATCTCATTCAGCCGTGTGTAGCCTCTGCTGGCATTTTGATAGAGGGTGGATGTAGCCGGATTATAAGCAGTTACCGTAATCGGAATGGAAGCATTGCCCGGTGAAGTAATCGTAGTATAAGGGTTAGACTGTACGAAATAGGTATCCTGTGAGATGAAATTGCCCATGGGAAGCCAAATATGAAAGCTGCCGGGAATATCTCCCCTGCCATAAACCTGAAAGGTCCATACCCCTGCAGTGGGACGGCGGAAGCGCATCAGAATCAGCTCATCTCCCACCAGGGATTCTATCATATTATAGTCTATCTGGATTACGGTAGGATCAAAAATGAAGGAAATCTCACGGCTGACCCTTAAGCCCTCTGCAATTCTTGGGACGTATTCACCGGAAGGGGTGGTGATGTCTATGGAGTAGGTGCTGGGGGCAGCACCCCAAAGCTCCATTGTAAAGCCTCCTTCATTCTCGGCCACATTCAGCTCTACTGTAGTATAACCGATATCCTGATTGATTTCTCCGTAGAAGTGCCGTCTCATATTCCCTTCGTTTCCAGCGGACAGCGATATGGTAACTCCTGCGAAATCCGCAGTAACTGACAGTACGGAGCCCAGGATACCTCTGCCGTCATGGGGGCCCTGAGAGGTACCTAGTCCGATGCAGATGGAGACCGGCATCCGCAATCTTTGGGCGACACCGATGATATACTGCACCCCCCAGATGATATCATTCTCCTGATATGCAGGCACATCCAGGGGTATCGCAAAAATTTCCCGAACCGAGTCCTTGGCAGGCTTTAGCTTAACAACCACTAAATTGGAGTCCGGAACCACACCACTGAAATTATCCTCGGGTATTTCCGCACCGGCGGCAATTCCGGCCAGCATGGTCCCATGGCCGATTTCATCCCTGCTGGGTACCACTGCATAGGGATCATCACTGGCCAGAGCCTGGTTGATCTGCTCCTGTGTGTATACGGTACCGTAATATATTCCTTCAGGATAACCGTCCTCACTAT
>JAEZNB010000050.1 GCA_023441965.1 Bacillota bacterium | reverse complement strand
CATTTATTCAGCAGCGAAAAAAAGAGGCCCTAGAGAAAACTAAAATTGTGGCACTCAATCCAGATGTGATTGCAGGAGTTAAGTCAGGAAGCAGAGAACACTTACTGTCCGTTACTACCCCTCTCATGAAAGAATCCGGCTTAGAATACCTGGTGATCACCGACGAAAAGGGAAACACTATCGCTAAAGCCCACCAGCCAGACAGTTATGGCGACAACATAATTAAACAAAGTGCTATTAAGCAAGCCACAGTGGGCCAGGCGAACGTGGGAATAGAAACCGGTAACATAGTGAAATTATCAATCCGGTCTGGCGTACCGATTAAGGACGAAAAGGGAACCGTCATCGGCGTGGTCACAGCCGGGTATATTTTCAGTCAGAACAGTGTCGCTGAAGAAATCAGTGAGCTATTGGGCGTCAATATCCTAATCTCACAAGAGAGCGAAGTGGTAAGCAGCAGTTTCAAGGATGTTAAAATAGGCAGTTCTATCAGCCAAAAAGTGCAAGCCGAGGTGCTGCAAAGAAGGGACAGCATCAAAGAAAATGTAGACCTGGGAAACCAACCATACATAATTAGCTATATTCCCCTTGAGGACCCCGAAGGTAAAATTATCGGGGTAGTTGGTGCCGGGCTTTCCCTTGCAGAAAACATCAAAATGACTAATTCCACACTAAAGAACATGATTCTAGCCGGATTAATTATGATAGTATTGATTAGTCTATTAAGTGTTTGGATTATAAGTAAAGTGGTTAAACCAATTAACCTCGTGGACAAGGCAGCGGCCAGGATTGCTTCCGGCGATCTAGCCGGTGAACCAATTAAAGTCAGGTCCAGGGATGAGGTTGGTCGATTGGCAGATTCTTTTAACGCAATGCTGGTCAATCTCAGGGAACTTGTGGGCCAACTGCATGAAAAATCTCAGGATATTGCATCATCAGCCTTTCAGCTATCCTCCAATGCTGAAAATGTTGCGGTCGGTACGAACGAAACTTCTTCCACCGTTACCGAGGTGGCTTCAACGGTAGAAATGGTCGCTGCAAATGCCCAGTGCGTGGCCGATGCATCTAACAAGGCCGCCAATTATGCCTTGGAAGGCAACGAAGGAATAAAGAATATTTTCGAGAAGATGGACGCTATTGCGAAGGCAACGAATCAGAATGGAGAAGTAATCCAGGGATTAAAGAGCTCGGCAGCTAAAATATCTGAGATTGTTGTATTAATTACCAACATCGCTGATCAGACCAACCTTCTGGCATTAAACGCAGCGATTGAAGCTGCACGTGCAGGAACTCATGGCCAAGGTTTTGCTGTGGTAGCCGAAGAAGTGCGCAAATTGGCCGAGCAGTCTGCCGTAGCAGCTAAAGAGATATTTTCCCTGAGCAATACCATCCAACACGAATCCCAAATAGCAGTGCAAACCATGGACGAAGCAAAGGATCAAGTGGAATCTGGATCGCTGTTGGTGCAAGGAGTAGGGACTACATTTGAGAAAATAATTTATGCTGTCCAGGAATTAGCGAACGATATCCAGGCAGTAGCTGCAGCCGCCAAAGAAACTTCTTCAGCAGTACAGAATGTAACGATGACTGTTGAAGAACAAACGGGATCTGTAGAGGAAATCAGTGCTACCGGCCAAAGTCTAGCTGATCTGGCAAAAGAGCTTCAGACGCTGGCCGGAAAATTTAATATAGCTTAGTTGTTCTAGGGCCATCCTTTACGGGTGGCCTTTTCGTTTGCCATCCAAGATGCCGTTACTAAGTATTTGCCGGTCTATGGACTTTGGGCAGCTTTTGTTACATTTGCTTTCCTTTAATTTTTTCTATAAGTTCATTTACGGCGTAGTAATCAAAAATGCGCAAAAAAAAGAGGCCCATCGGGTTAGGAAACTAAATACATAAGATTTCAATTAGAAATCAGCAGAAGTACGTATTTTTAACCTTAACTCCCTTCTCCCCTTACAGGGAGTTCATTTATTTAATAGCCATTTTGTTTAATAAGTAAAAAATAATATGAAAAAATTCAAATAACCTGTTGACAGAGCGCCAAAATGAAACTATAATAAAAATGTAATCATTACAAATTTAAATTAAATGTAAATGATTATTAGAAGGATGAAAAATATGGAATTTGCTAATAAGTCCATCGAAGAATATCTCAAAGAAAATGGCATAAAACCTTCTTATCAAAGGATTAGGATTTTTGATTATCTTATTCAGCATAAGAATCATCCCACAGTTGACAGTATTTTCAAAGCCTTGGTGCCGGAGATACCGACTCTCTCTAAAACCACGGTTTACAATACCTTAAAGCTTTTCTTAGAACAAGGTATCGTACAGTTGCTGGTGATAGAGGAAAATGAAACAAGATATGATGCTGATATCTCAACTCATGGCCATTTTAAATGTGAAGAATGTGGTCAGGTCTATGATATAAAAATCGATTTATCCGGCCTAGATTTAACTGAGCTGGAAACTCATAGGGTTGATGAACAGCACATTTATTTTAAAGGCGTCTGTAATAGATGTCTTAATAAAAATAAAATTAATCATTAATAAGGGGGAGAATTATCATGAAAAAATTTGTTTGCACTGTATGTGGTTATGTCCACACCGGGGAAGCTGCACCGGAAAATTGCCCACAATGTAGGGCTGCTGCTGATAAGTTTGTGGAGAAAAACGAAAATGAAACATTGGTTTGGGCTGATGAACACAAAATTGGCGTCGCTAAAGGCTTAGACCCAGAAGTAGTTCAGTGCCTTAAAGATAACTTTATGGGTGAATGTACTGAGGTAGGCATGTACTTAGCTATGAGCAGACAGGCTGACCGCGAGGGTTATCCCGAAGTTGCCGAAGCCTATAAAAGAATTGCCTGGGAAGAAGCAGAACACGCCGCCAAGTTTGCTGAGCTCTTGGGTGAGGTGGTAGATGCTGATACTAAGGCCAACTTACAAGCCCGCGTTGATGCTGAGCATGGCGCCTGTAAAGGCAAAAAAGATCTGGCAACCAAAGCTAAACAGCTTGGTTATGATGCTATTCACGATACTGTTCATGAAATGTGTAAAGACGAAGCACGTCATGGTTCAGCTTTCAAAGGCCTGTTAAAAAGATATTTTGGCTAATAATTTAGTTTGGAAACCCGGCTTGCGCCGGTGTCTCAAGGACTTGGCGCAAGCCGGGTTCCCTTATGCAGCTCAGATAAAATTTACACTTTATGATCTGCTTAGAAATACCAACCTTGGTGGGTTGGTATTTTTCGTTGAGATAATATGAAATTATATGAGTTACTTAAAGCTAGGAGTATATCATTGAATTCATCTAATAGGGGAGTGCAAATATAGAACCCCTAAGACGATCAAGGTGGACAATGGCCCTGAATTTGTATCCAAAGCACTGGACCAATGGGCCTATGAAAATGGTGTAGAACTGGACTTTTCCAGCCCAGGCAAACCTACGGACAATGCATTTATCGAATCCTTCAACGGAAGTTTCCGGAATGAATGCCTCAATGTAAACTGGTTTTTATCCCTGGAAGATGCGCGGCAAAAAATTGAGGCTTGGAGATTAGAATATAATGAATACCGACCCCATAGTTCTTTATCAACATGACCCCTCTGTCCTTAAACGTAGCGATTGAAGCTGCACGTGCAGGAACTCATGGCCAAGGTTTTGCTGTGGTAGCCGAAGAAGTGCGCAAATTGGCCGAGCAGTCTGCCGTAGCAGCTAAAGAGATATTT
>JAEZNB010000045.1 GCA_023441965.1 Bacillota bacterium | reverse complement strand
GCACAGCTGCGCCAAGTCCATAGATCAGACCGAAGGATTCCACACCGGTCTTGGGAGCTGCTTCTGCAGCTGCTTTGGGGGCCTCTGTAACTGCTGCACCGGTTATGGTATCATATAGAGCTTCTGCTACAGCTGCATCCAGGTAACCGTTACCATCCATACCACCGATGATATTGCCGTCTGCATTCCTTAAGATATATGCCTCAAGGACTGCTTCACCCTCTGATTTGTTTCTTAATAGGAAAGCAAATCTGGCATCAGATGTAATCGCGCCGACTTCTCCGGAATATACCAGGTAGCCATCCACAGTGATCTCCTTGTTCGCATAGGTCTTGTTATCATATCCGTCACCGCTGGGTGTGAAAGTAAAGTCACCAACCAAATTCAGGTGAGCTGTTCCGGTAAATTTGCCTGTAAGCAGAACATCGATCGATGCTACATCAGCATACAGAGTCTGTAATTCCTTGTAAATCTTACCGTTAAAGCCGTCCTGATTGCCACCGCCGCTTAGTAATTCGCAGATTACTAAGTCTTTGGAGGCTTCCTTAGCGCCCGCAGCCACATCATAAACGTAGATGGGAGTGGTAGCAGCCAGTGCTGTACCCACCATCATGGACAGAGCCAATAGGGTTGCGGCAAAACCTGTTAATAGCTTGTTTCTTAACCTCATTTTCAAATCCTCCCTTTTTTTGATATTTTTTCAAATACCGTAGGATAATTATAACAAAAGTAGAAAATTATGGATATTATCAAAAGGGATAAGTTTAATTACTAAATATATACAATCTGTACAAAAACCCCGGCTGTGATACAGCCGGGGCTTTAATTCCTATGTAATGTTAGGAGTCTATTAGATTATTTCTCTTTTCTCTTAAGAACAACAGCACCTGAACCAAGTACAGCTGCGCCTAATCCAAATACTAAACCTAAGGACTCAACACCGGTCTTCGGAGCAGCTGCTGCAGCTTCTTCAACTACTTCTTCAGCACCGCCGGTAGAGATGAGAACTTCACCATCAGCATCCTTGAAATCGATTCTTGTGATTTCCAGAGGGCCTTCGGTCTTATCCTTTAAGTTAATAACTACTTCAGCATAACCGGAATCCTTAACGATGTAAGGCATGCTAAGAACTAACTCGCCATCAACGGTCTGATTGCCAGGGCTTGAAGGAAGCCAGCCGCCGGAGAAATTAGCGATTAACTCAGGGTTGAAAGAGCACTTACCGGTAACAATGATATCAACTGACTTACAAGCATCGCGGATAGCGGTGTCATCAGTTAAAGGTGTAGCTGCTGTACCACCATAAAGAACTACCCAAACATCATTATTGGTGGGTGCATTTGCCTCATTGGGATAAGCAAAAGGCAGTTTGTCGGTAGAAGCCATAGCTGAGCCAATCATCATTGACAGAGCTAAAACAGTTGCTGCGAAACCAGCAAAAATCTTGTTTCTCAATTTCATTTTGAACTCCTCCTTAATAATTTTGTGTTGCTAAATCACTTCTATATTTTATCAAATATTGGATAACTTGTATATAAACATAACGAATAAGTATTTTTTACTTTTTTGTGTATATTGCACAAAACTTTCCTTTATTGGTTTTTATTTGCTACAAAATGTTGTATAGTACTCTAAATAGCATACAAAACCCATGACTTATTTCGGAAACTCCTTATGCCTAGTCATTTTCAGCGGCTGTAGCCATCTTCATGGCACGAACCTTTAGGGATAAGCCGAACAGATTTATGAAGCCTTCTGCATCCTGATGATTGTATAACTGACCCGTTGTAAAGGAAGCGATGCTCTCGTTATACAGGGAATAGGGTGAGGTGGTACCCTGCTTGATGATGTTTCCTTTATACAGCTTCAGCTTTACTTCTCCTGTGACATACTCCTGGGTAACGTCCACAAAGGCCTGATATGCCTCTCTTAAGGGGGTGAACCATTTGCCCTCATACACGATGTCGGCAAAGCGGTTACCAACCTCCTTCTTGGCTGTGATCGTAGCCCTGTCGAGAATCAGCTCCTCCAGCTGAGTATGGGCTTCCATCAGGATGGTGCCTCCGGGAGTTTCATATACGCCGCGGGATTTCATGCCTACAACACGGTTTTCTACGATATCCACGATTCCGACACCATGCTTGCCGCCGAGGAGGTTAAGCTCCGTGATAATCTCAGTGGGAGACATTTTCTTGCCGTTTAAGGCAGTCGGAATACCCTTCTCGAATGAAAGGCTTAAGGTCTCACCCTGGTCGGGTGCCTTCTCGGGAGATACACCCAGCACCAACAGATGGTCATAATTCGGCGCATTTGCGGGATCCTCCAGCTCCAGTCCCTCATGGCTGATGTGCCAGAGGTTGCGGTCACGGGAATAGCTGTTATCGGCAGAGAAGGGCAGATGGATTCCATGTTGGGCACAATATTCAATCTCCTCTTCGCGGGAGGACAGCTTCCAGATTCTCCAGGGAGCGATGATCTTCAGCTCCGGTGCCAGAGCCTTGATGGTGAGCTCAAAGCGGACCTGGTCGTTACCCTTACCGGTAGCACCGTGACAGATGGCGGTAGCCCCTTCCTTTTTTGCGATCTCGACCAGTCTTTTTGCAATGACCGGTCTTGCCATGGAGGTTCCTAAAAGATATTTATGCTCATAGACAGCTCCGGCCTTCAGGCAGGGCATAACATAATCATTGACAAATTCATCCACTACATCTTCAATATAAAGCTTTGTTGCACCGGAAAGCTTGGCTCTCTCCTCCAGACCATCCAATTCGTTGCCCTGGCCGACATTGATGCAGACACAGATTACTTCATAATCATAATTTTCCTTGAGCCAAGGAATGATTGCGGTTGTATCCAGACCGCCGGAATAAGCAAGTATGACCTTTTCTTTCATATGAAAACCTCCTTTAGATACGGTGTTAATGTTATTGTTTGATTAAATATACAACAAATATTATTATTATGCAATAGAGAAAATAAAAAAAGTATAAAAATACACATCCCTTTCCTGTCAGGAGGATACCTGCCCCCTTTACAGTTTTCTTGGATGATTTATAATGGAAGATATGAAGTAACTGGGAAAAAACATGTGATAGGAGCTGATAGTAGAGTGAAGATAATCAGTTCGATTGAAGTATAATAAGGATCAGTACGTTCAGATCCTGTATTACTTCTATATAGTATATAGCCTTGTTGCAGAAACAGAAATCAGAATAGAACAACAGAATACTTATAAATCATAGGAAGGAAGAGAAGCATGTACAGAATCATTCTCGCATCAGAATCACCCCGCCGTAAAGAAATCATGGAGACGATGGGCATCCCCTTCGAGACTTACCCGGCCAATGTGGAGGAGGTCGCAGAGGAGTCCGAGCCCGCCGAGATGGTCAAAGCCCTGGCCAGGATGAAAGTGAAGGCAGTAGCGGAAGCCTTTGAGTGTGATGCCGGGGACCTGATCTTAATCGGAGCGGATACCATGGTATTCTTTGAGGGACATGCGCTCGGGAAGCCGAAGGATAAGGAAGATGCCGTGAGGATGCTGACCATGCTTTCCGATGCGGTTCATGAGGTGTTTACCGGTGTTCACATTATAATAAGAAGGGATCGCTCCGAAAGAAGCATCAGCTTTGCTGTTGATACGAGGGTCACGGTACAGAAGCTGACAGCGGAGCAGATCGAGGATTACATCGCTACGGGAGAGCCGATGGACAAGGCAGGTGCTTATGCCATACAGGGCAAATTCGGTATCCACATCCAAGAAATCTCCGGTGATTACTACAATGTGGTGGGATTTCCGATTGCCGGAATATATGAGAAGCTCCTGGAGGAAGGAATAAATATAAAAAAGTTAAAATAGGTATTGCATAAAATTTAGTTGTAATGTATAATTATAAAAATTCCGGAGCGTGGTATAACCTTTAGGGGATAGCTTAGTGCATCAGTATATGGGCATAAGGCATAAGAGCAAAAGGGGAGATTGGCATACGGGTTGATGGGAGGAGTGATGTCATGATCAGATTGCTGACAATTGATGATTATGATGAAATAATCCATTTATGGAAGAAGACGCCAGGGCTTGGACTGAACAGCCTGGATGATTCCAGAGAAGGCATTCTAAGATTTCTGCTCCGTAATCCGGCATCCAATTTTGTAGCTGTCGAGGACGGACATATCGTCGGAACGATCCTTAGTGGGCATGATGGCAGAAGAGGCTATATATACCATGCAGGTGTAGATACGGAGTACAGACGAAGACGGATCGGAACAGAATTGCTTCAAAGTGTGATCGCTGCCATGAAGAAAGAAAAAATTACAAAGCTGATTCTGGTAGCCTTAAAGGATAATGAAGCGGGAAATGTTTTCTGGAGCAGTTTGGGCTGGGAGAGAAGGGATCACCTGAACATGTATTCCTACAGCCTGGAATAAGAAAAGGAAGAGCCGAGAAGGTCGGCAGAAGGGAGCAGAATATGAAGGAGATTATAGGCGGCGTAACAGCCGCAAAAGGATATAAGGCAGCGGGTATTTATGCAGGAATAAAGAGGAAGAGGAAGGACCTGGCTCTGGTTTATTCCACAGTAGCTGCAAAAGGAGCGGGGACCTTTACGACCAATGTGGTGAAAGCGGCTCCGGTAAAATGGGATATGAAGGTGACGAAGGAAAGTACTTATGTGCAGGCGGTAGTCCTCAACAGCGGAGTAGCAAATGCCTGTACCGGTATGCTGGGTGAGGAGAACAATTATCTTATGGCAGAGGCTGTAGGGGCTGCATTGAATATACCGACGGAAGCAGTCTATACCGCTTCTACCGGTGTGATCGGAAAGCAGCTGCCGATTGAGGTGATAGTCAATGGAATCAAGCAGATCGTTACAGAGCTGTCCGATACCCCGGAGGCAGGCAGCCTGGCAGCTCAGGCCATCATGACCACGGATACCTATTCCAAGGAATGCGCTGTTAGCTTTATGGTTGGTGATAAAGAGGTGACGGTCGGAGGTATGGCCAAGGGCTCCGGCATGATCCATCCGAATATGGCGACCCTGCTGGGTGTGATTACGACTGATCTGGCCATCAGTAAGGAGCTTCTGCAGGCAGCCCTGTCCGAGGATGTGCAGAACACCTTCAATATGATTTCCGTAGACCGCGATACCTCAACCAATGATTCCATCTTTCTGCTGGCGAACGGCCTGGCAGGGAATCCTGAGATTACAGAGAAGAATGAGGAGTATCATAACTTCTGCAAGGCCCTGAATATCGTAACCACAAAGCTGGCAAAAATGTTAGCGGGAGATGGTGAGGGAGCCAGCAAGCTTTTGGAGGTTACCGTAACCGGTGCTGCTTCCAAGGAAGAAGCCGTTACCCTAAGCAAGGCCATCATTTGCTCCAATCTTGTGAAGACAGCCCTATTCGGCAATGATGCCAATTGGGGACGTATCATGTGCGCTATGGGTTATTCCGGTGTAAGCTTTGATCCGGATGCAGTAGACCTGATCATCGAAAGCACAGAAGGTAAGCTGCAGCTGGCGGAAAATGGGCTGGCAACCGATTATTCCGAAGAATTTGCCACCAAGATCCTGTCCGCTGAGGAAGTGAAGGTCCTCGTGGAGCTCAAGCAGGGAGAGGCTGCGGCCACCGCCTGGGGTTGTGACTTCACTTATGATTATGTCAAGATCAATGCTGACTACCGTTCATAATATGGCGAGGAGCTACATAAAGATAAAGAAGAGTGCGCTTGGCTGACAAGCCCATATGCCGGCACCCTGCAAGCAAATAAGAAAATCAAAGCATAGAAAGGAACTCAACATGGAACATATGGATCAGATTCTACTGAAGGCTCAGACCCTGATCGAAGCCCTTCCTTATATTCAGAAGTTCAATAATAAAAAGGTAGTCGTTAAGTATGGCGGAAGTGCCATGACCAACGAGAACCTGCAGATCAATGTAATCAAGGATGTAGCCCTCTTAAAGCTGGTGGGCATGAAGCCCATCATCGTTCATGGTGGCGGCAAGGAGATAACCAAATGGCTCAGTCTCCTCGGTCATTCCTCCACCTTTGTGGAGGGACTTAGGGTCACGGATGAACAGACCATGGAGGTAGCGGAGATGGTCCTAGGCAAGGTGAATAAGAATCTGGTCCAGATGCTGGAGAAGCTTGGTGTAAAGGCGGTTGGCATCAGCGGCAAGGATGGTGCTACCCTGAAGGTGGAGAAGAAGCTGGTGAACGGTCAGGATATCGGTCTGGTAGGTAATATCAAGGAGGTCAACGCAGAGCTTATCAATACCCTGATTGATAATGACTTCGTTCCGGTGATTGCACCGATCGGTCTGGATGATAACTTCCTGAACTATAATATCAATGCGGATGATGCAGCCTGTGCCGTGGCAACAGCCATAGGAGCGGAGAAGCTGGCCTTTCTGACGGATATTGAGGGCGTCTATCAGGACCCACAGGATAAGAAGACCCTGATTTCTGTCCTGACCCTGGAGAAGGCAGATGAGCTCTTAGAAAGCGGATTTATCGGAGGCGGTATGCTGCCCAAGCTGAAGAACTGTGTGGATGCGGTCAGGAACGGCGTGTCCAGAGTACATATTCTGGACGGCAGAATGGAGCATTGCCTGCTGCTGGAGTTCTTTACGAATCGAGGCATCGGAACCGCCATCATCCATAAGGAGAACATATTCGAGAATGAGACGGTGAATGTGTAGATTCTGTTCATATATCAGTATGCAGAGATGCAGGAATGGAGGAGGAAGCGATGGGAATGAAACAATATATCAATCAGGCAGAACAGCTGATGATGCCCTTCTATCAACGTTTTCCGATCGTTATAGATAAGGGGGAGGGTGTCTGCTTATATGATACGGACGGCAAGAGATATCTGGATTTTGGAGCCGGAATTGCAGTATTTGCTCTGGGGTATGGCAACAAAAGCTACAATGATGCCTTGAAGGGGCAGATCGATAAGCTTCTGCATACCTCCAACCTCTTCTATAATGTACCTAACATAGAAGCGTCAGAGAAGCTATGTAAGGCTTCGGGCATGGACCGGGTATTCTTTACCAACAGCGGTACAGAGGCGATCGAGGGAGCCATTAAGCTGGCCAGGAAATACTACTATAAGAAGCATGGGATAGCCGAAAGCCGGATCATCTCCATGGAGCATTCCTTCCATGGGAGAAGCATGGGGGCCTTAAGTGTTACCGGCAGTAAGAAATACAGGGAAGCCTTTGAGCCCTTGATCGGAGGAGTGGACTTTGCCCGCTTCAATGACTTGGACAGTGTGAAGGCTGTATTAACTGAGCATACCTGTGCGATTCTGATGGAGCCGATTCAGGGAGAGGGCGGAATCTATCCTGCCAGCCCGGATTTTATCGAGGGAGTCCGCAAGCTTTGCGATGAAAAGGATATTCTGCTGATTTTCGATGAGATTCAATGTGGCATGGGAAGGACCGGAGCCATGTTCGCATATCAGAAATACAAGGTGAAGCCGGATATCATTACCTGTGCGAAGGCTCTGGGCTGTGGGGTTCCGGTAGGAGCCTTTGCCTCAATCGAGCGGGTAGCGAAGGCCTTTGAGCCCGGCGATCACGGCGCTACCTACGGTGGCAATCCCTTTGCAGGGGCTGCTGTGAGCAAGGTGTTTGATCTCTTTGATGAGCTGGATATTCTGGCCGGTGTGGATAAGATCGCCCCTTACCTTGAGAGTAAGCTGAAGGCATTGGCAGAAAAGCATTCCATCATTAAGGAGCACAGGGGAATGGGATTGATTCAGGGCTTGGAGTTTACGGTCGAGGTGAAGGAAATCATCATAAAGGCCATGGATGCCGGTTTGATACTGGTTGCTGCGGGAAAGAATATCATTCGTTTCGTTCCGCCGCTCATCATAAAAGAGGAGCATGTGGATGAGATGACTGCTATACTGGATTCAGTTTTCAGCAGTCTGGGATAGGAAAATGTGATATAAGAAGAACTGACCGGTATAGACAGTCAGGATTATGGAGATGTTAAACAGGAAGAATAGCAGTAGGCTATCCTTCCTGTTTTCTGTCCCAGGACCGGAAAACCATCCTAATCAGAAAGGTTTGAATGCAATGTGGGGAATTCTGATCGCTGTCTTATCCGGCGCGCTGATGAGCACGCAGGGGGTGTTCAATACCGGAGTAACGAAACAGACCGGTCTTTGGGTCTGTGCAAGCTTTGTCCAATTTACAGCTCTGCTTGTCTGTCTGGGTACCTGGTATACCACCGGAAGGCAGGGCAGCTTTGCAGCCCTGTTCAAAATTGATAACAAATATATGCTCCTGGGAGGGGTTCTGGGGGCAATGATTACCTATACGGTCATAAAGAGTGTGGATGCTCTGGGACCGGCCAGGGCAAATATGTTCATCGTCAGCTCACAGCTGATTGTGGCTTATCTCTTTGAGCTCTGTGGCTTATTCGGCTGTGAACGGGTTCCGTTCGAGCTTAGAAAGCTGATCGGCCTGATCCTGGTAGCAGCAGGAATTATCCTTTTTAAATGGAAATAAAGGATAGAAAAAAGTTGCCAAATCGCCGAAATGCCTATTGTAATCACTGTACAGATTATGTAAAATAAGAAATGAATAATCATAAAGGTATAGAGGGTACTTTTTAAGTCTTTGATGTGATGCATCGATAGCCGGAAGGGTAAGATGCATAGATCGGAGATGATGATTATGAAGAAGAAAACATGGATAATGCTGGCTGGCATCGCTATTCTAGCTGTTGCCGGAGCAGGCTATTATCGAAGCTTTACGGAACAGGGAAGCAAAGCCTCCGAGTGGACCACCTTAAGGGAGCTCTCGAACCAAGAGACAGACCTTCAGCAGACTGTAACCGGAGAACTGGGGAGCAGCATCAGCTTACCAACGACAACAGACGCGCTCACTGTCCCGAAGCAAACGGGGTTGTCAGAACCGACACAGAAGAAGGCAGAAGATGGGGATACCACCTCCGGACAGGATATGGAGGAAGGAATCTACGTACATCTTTGCGGTGCGGTCCGTAAACCGGATGTCTACCGGTTGAAAGCAGACAGCAGGCTGGTAGAGCTGATTATTCTGGCAGGAGGACTGGCAGAGGATGCTGCCGGGGACTATATCAATCAGGCCATGGCCCTTGAGGATGGACAGAGGATCTATATCCCCAGGAAGGATGAGGTGGAGGAGCTTACCTCTGACCAGTATGTTGTGGGATCAGTCAGTACTAAGAAAGCAGAGACCGGACCCAAGCTGGTGAATATCAACCGAGCCGATGCAGAAGAGCTGATGGAGCTGCCGGGGATCGGGGAGGCAAAGGCGGAAAGTATTATTGCTTATCGTAATGCCAATGGAGAATTTACGGCCATAGAGGAGCTGATGAAGGTTCCCGGAATCAAGGAAGGCTTATACGGAAAGCTGGTAAGCTTTATCACGGTACACTAATAGGAATACTGAAGATAGTTACAAAGTCATAGCATGATGATAAATTTCTGGGGGCTTAATCAGCCTCCATAAAAATGAGGTGAAGAGATGGCGAAGAAGGTACTTGTGGTGGATGATGAGAAGTTAATTGTGAAGGGGATTCGTTTCAGCCTGGAGCAGGATGGCATGGAGGTGGATTGCGCCTATGATGGTGAGGAAGCACTGGAAGCCGCAAGGAAGAAGGAGTATGACGTGGTACTGTTAGATGTCATGCTACCCAAGCTGTCCGGTTTTGAGGTTTGCCAGCAAATCCGTGAATTCTCTACCATGCCCATTATTATGCTGACAGCCAAGGGTGACGATATGGATAAGATTTTGGGACTGGAGTACGGTGCCGATGACTATATCACTAAGCCCTTTAATATCCTGGAGGTAAAAGCCCGGATAAAGGCAATCATGCGTCGTAGCGGAAGAAATACACCTGCAGCGGAAGAAAGCAGGTCCATTGCCTTCGGCGATATGAAGATAGATTGTGAGAACAGAAGGGTTTACATTGGGGGCAAGGAAGTGAATCTTACTGCCAAGGAATTCGATCTGCTTGAGCTGCTGGTATTCAACCCCAATAAGGTCTACAGTAGAGAGAACCTGCTGAATATCGTCTGGGGCTATGATTATCCGGGAGATGTCAGAACCGTGGATGTCCATATCAGAAGACTCCGTGAAAAGATAGAGAGCAATCCGAGTGAACCCAAATATATACATACAAAATGGGGTGTTGGCTATTTTTTCCAGGATCAGGACTAAATTACGTTTCCTAAATAGCATGAGGATCTACATGCTGCTGATTTTTATTGTGGTAGGTGTGGTTCCTCTCGGCTTTTTTTCGAGGCTATTATTGGACAACTATGAGGACAGAACGATCAGTAACAGAATGAGTGAGCTGCAAAATCGTGCGAACATACTTGGTAACATGGTACAGAAGACCGGCTACCTGACCCTTGCGGAGGTGCCTGAGATCGATACCGAGGTTGCCCGGATTGCAGAGATTTATCGCGGTAAAATTCTGATCATCAATAATAATCTGAATATCGTAAACGATTCTTACGGGTTGGAGACCGGTAAGTATTTGTTATCCAAAGAAGTCCTCCAATGCTTTAATGGTGTTGTAAGCAAATATCATGACAAGGAGAACCAATTTCTCCGAATCGTCTGTCCGATCAAGGATACTCAAAACGAGGAAACAATCGGTGTTATTGTCATGAACACCTCTACAAAGGACGTTCAGATAATTCTGAACAGCCTGGAGCAAAGGGCTGTCTTATTCTTAATTACTCTGGCGGTAATCATCGTCGTATTCGCCATCTATTTCTCAGCGAAGCTGATCAAGCCTCTGACCTCCGTTGTGAATTCCATTGACCGCCTGACAGAGGGTTATATGGATGAGAAGCTGTCCATTCAAGGCTACTATGAGGTCGAGAAGATTTCCGATTCCTTCAATCACATGGTCTCCCGCCTGCAGAAGCTGGAGAATTCCAGACAGGAATTCGTGTCGAACGTATCCCATGAGCTGAAAACACCCATCACCTCCATCAAGGTATTGGCAGACTCCCTCATAATGCAGGAGGATGCGCCGGTGGAGCTGTATCGTGAATTCCTGACGGATATAACGGATGAGATCGAGAGAGAAAATAAAATCATCAATGACCTTCTGTCCCTTGTTAAGCTGGACAAGACGGCAGGAGATATGAACATCAGCACGATTAATATCAATGAGCTGCTGGAGCAGATCTTAAAGCGCCTGCGTCCCATTGCTCAGAAGCGGAATGTAGAGATGGTATTTGAAAGCTTCCGCCCGGTCATGGCTGAGGTGGACGAGGTGAAATTATCCCTGGCTATTACCAATCTGATCGAGAATGCTGTCAAATATAATGTGGAGGATGGATGGGTCCGGGTATCCTTGAATGCGGACCATAAGTATTTCTTTATTAAGATTTCGGACTCCGGCATCGGTATTCCGGAGGAAGCCCAGGATTTCATCTTCGAGAGATTCTATCGTGTGGATAAGGCAAGGTCCAGAGAATCCGGTGGAACCGGACTGGGACTGGCAATCACCAAGAATGTAATCCAGATGCACAGAGGTGCGATAAAGGTGTACAGTAAGGAAGGCGAGGGAACGACCTTTAACGTCAGAATTCCTTTAAACTACATTGCATAATTCGAATGGATCAGATCACCCTTACGGTAAGGGCTGATTGGACGGAGGAGAATATGAAGAAGCTCTTAAGCCTGGTCCTTTTGCTTTTCGTTTTGATCGTATGCCTGACGGGCTGCGGTAAGGGTGAAAAACAGCAGGACCTGAAAGCAAAATATAATATCTATTACCTGGATACGAAGTCCTTAGGGATCGTCAGTGAGACCTATGAGCCCACGGGAACAACCAAGGAGGAACTGGTGGAGGAGCTTTTGCGCGCTCTGAAGACCGAACCTCAGAATGTTGTGTATAAGAGAGCTATGCCGGACACTGTGGCAATTAAGGAGTACACCTTCAGTGAGGATAAGAGCCTGACCATCAATTTTGAGGCCAGCTATGGTGAGCTGAAGGGAATTTCCGAGGTGCTTTGCCGGGCCACCATCGTTAAGACCTTAAGCCAGATTCCCGGCTTGGACTATATTATCTTCAATGTAAACGGCCAACCCCTGATCGACTCCAACGGGATGAAGATCGGCTTAATGACCAAGGATGATTTCATCGAGACGATCGGAGCACAGACAAATTATAAGGTTACCCTTTACTATGCCGCCGAAGGAGGAGAAACCTTGGTGGACACAACTACGGTCATCGAATACAGCGGAAGCGGTTCGATTGAAGAGATCATCATCAACCAGCTGATCAATGGACCGATCTCTCTTGGGATGTATAAAGCCATTCCGGACGGTACCACCTTACTGAATGTGAACAGCAGGGAAGGAATCTGCTATGTAGACTTTAATGAGAAATTCCTTGAGCCGATACCGGGTATCTCCGAGGAGGCTACAATCTATTCTATCGTGAATTCATTGGCAGAGCTTCCGGACATCAGTAAGGTTCAGTTTATGATCAATGGTAAGCTGCTGGAAAGCTTTCATGACTTTTCCCCCTTCAATGGCTTTCTGGAGCGGAATCTGGAAATCCTTGAACCGGAAAGTAAGATCAGGTAAGGGGGAGAGAGATGTGATAAAGAGGCCCTTCATTTGGCTGTTAGGGGCATACCTGGTCGGTCTGCTCCTGACCTGGTACCACGTTCCCCCTTTCTTGCTGCTTTTGCTATGCCTGCTGGCTTTCCTTCTGATCTATCTTCTGATGTATCGGATTCAGGTGAGCTTTATCAGCAGAAGGGACGGCTTCCTATGGAGCCTGCCCATCATTCTCTTCCTTGGCTTTCTTACCATGAGCCAGAGGCTCACACCGCCGGAAGCGGATCAGGCCTTTACTGGGAAGGCGGACTGCATGCTGATCGGAGAGATCACCATGCTGACGGAGAGAGCTTCGGGCAGAACCATATATACGAAGAATAATTTTCTTACCTTCCCCGATGGAGAGACCTATCCGGTGGACCGCATCATTATTTACACTTCTGATCAAAGCTCAATTCTTGTCGGCAATAAAGTTCAAGTCTCGGGACAGATATTTCAATTCTCCGAACCAACCAATCCCGGTCAGTTCAATGAAGCGCTGTATTATCGGATCCAAAGGATCGACTATAAGATGAGAGCCGAGGAGATTACGGTTACTGACCATCATTATTCCAGGCTCCATGCCTTCTTGGGAAGGCTTCGGAAGAAGCTTCACTCCGTCTATGCCGCCATCTTTCCTGAGAGAGAAGCAGGGGTAATGTCCGCCATGCTCTTAGGAGAGAAGTACCTGTTGGAGGAGGAGCTGAAAGCCTTATATCAGGATAACGGTATTGCCCATATTCTTGCAATCTCAGGTCTGCATATCACCCTAATCGGGTATTCACTGTATCAGCTCTTAAGAAAATGCAAAGCCGGTCTCATCCCATCGATCCTCCTCTCCATCCTCTTTATCTACTGCTACGGACTTATGACCGATTTCAGTGTATCTACAAATCGGGCAGTGGTCATGTTCACTGTTATGCTGCTATCCAAAATCATCGGGAAGACCTATGATTCCCTCTCTGCCATGGCCCTATGTGCCTTTCTCATTCTCTTGAACAATCCCCTACAGCTCTTTTCAACCGGTTTTCTGCTGTCCTTTTCTGCCGTTCTTGGTATTACTTTGCTTGTTCCCGCCCTGCAGAAGCTTTTTCCATTGAAATCTTCCCTCTTCTTAGGATTATTGACCAGCATCAGCGCCCAGCTGATGACCTTGCCTCTCATTCTCGGCTTCTTCTATCAGCTGCCCGTCTATAGTGTAATTATAAACCTGCTGATATTGCCGGCAATGACTTTACTGATGCTATCCTCCATAGCAGCCGGCATCGCTGGGATCTTCTGCATGCCCCTGGGTGTATTCCTGATCGGAGGAGCCAATATGATCCTGAAATACTTTGAAGGAATCTGCAGACTTGGCAGCAGCCTTCCCGGCAATCTCTATACGACCGGGAGACCGGATACCGTCCGAGTGCTGCTCTATATCCTGC
Source organism: Bacillota bacterium (assembly GCA_023441965.1). Classification (GTDB taxonomy): domain Bacteria; phylum Bacillota; class Clostridia; order Lachnospirales; family Lachnospiraceae; genus Mobilitalea. The sequence goes on along the minus strand of JAEZNB010000045.1, from coordinate 1,042 downwards.
TTCTATTCGGTTTCTTATGGGCAGCCGGAAGATATAAGCACAAAGGGCTGATCCTCCTACCCCTGCTTGCTGTAATCATACTGCTCTTGCCAAAGAGTAGTCACGGGCTGACGGTAACCATGCTGGATGTGGGGCAGGGGGAAGCCATAGTCCTAAGAAACGAAAGGGGAAGGACTTATCTGATTGATGGGGGAAGCTCCGATGTCGGACTGGTAGGAAGGAACCGCCTTCAGCCATATCTGCTGTCCTCCGGTGAGGACTGTATCGATTATGCAATCATAACCCATGCGGATAAGGATCATATCAGCGGTCTGAAGGAGCTGATGGCCGGAGGAAGAATTCTAATTAAGCACCTGGTTCTACCGGGGATCGGGATAGTAAGCAGGAATAGGGTAGAGATTCCTGATTTAACCGACACAGATTCGGCAGATACTCTAAGAGATAATGAACGTAAGGCTATGGATTTGGGTATACCAAAGAAAAAGCTGGAGGCAGAGGAGGCTTATCTGGAACTGGAACAGGAGGCGATCGCTTCCGGAATAGAGATCTTATATATCAATGCAGGAGACATCATAGTGGATGGGAAACTGCGGTTGGAATGTCTGCATCCTGCGGAGAACTATGCATTTTCCGGCAGTAACTCCTATTCGACTGTGATCAGCCTTTCCTATGGAGAATTCGATATGCTGCTGACGGGAGATCTGGAGCCGGATGGGGAGAAGCAGGTCATGGAAAGATTACTTACAAAGAGCATAGTCTCCGGTAATATCGGGGAGGCGGATTATGATGTTCTGAAGGTAGCCCATCATGGGTCGAAAAGCGCTACCTCGGAGGAGTTTCTTGCCTTTATCACACCTGAAATCAGCGTGATATCCTGCGGAGAGGATAACAGGTATGGACACCCGAATGAGGATCTGTTGGAACGTCTGCAACGGAACGGAGCTGAAGTGAAGGTGACGACAGAAAGTGGTGCGATTACGATTCGGACAGATGGGAGCAGGATGGAGGTAAATGAGTATGTGACAAGGGGACGGGTGACAAG
>JAEZNB010000021.1 GCA_023441965.1 Bacillota bacterium | reverse complement strand
ACAGTAAATCATCCGGGGCAGAACATCACCCCTGCTGTAGCGGATTGCAGGTACAGGGCACCGCTATCTCCCCGGCTGCACGGAAATTTTATGACAAGGTTGATTATCAGTGGCAAAGCTGCTGCTCTTTGCCGTATAATAGCTCCTCCGAAAACCCGTCTGATGAGTCCATATGAGAAAGCTGTATGCCTAGTATACGTGATTCCTGCCGGTCTGTCAACCCTTAAGCTTTTTCCTCCATATCCAAGTCAAGGGCTTCTGTTTGACGCTCCAGCTTATTACGGATTCTCAGTTCTTTAAAGAATCGCTGCAGTATTTCCTGACACGCATCCTCCAGAATTCCTGTGGTCAATTCGACCTGATGATTGAACTCCGGCATCTGAAGAAGATTTAAGACAGAGCCGGCACAGCCTGCCTTGGGATTCATGGTTCCTACGACAACCCTCTTGATTCTGGCTTGCACGATAGCGCCCGAGCACATCTGACAGGGCTCAAGGGTAATATACATGGTGCAATCCTCCAGCCTCCAATCCCCCATTGCCTTACTGGCTCTCTCAATGGCTGTGATTTCCGCATGAGCAAGGGTTGTTTTCTTCGTATTGCGTCTATTATATCCTCTTCCGATAATTTTATCCTGATAAACAATAACGCAGCCGATCGGGACCTCCCCCAGGCGGTATGCCCTCTCTGCCTGCTTCAGGGCGAGCTTCATATATCGTTCCTCTGTATTCATGACCATATTCCTTTTCATCTGGACTAGCTTTCATAAATCTGCTATGATTAGCCTTAGTAAGATACGCATATAAATGCAGATGATAACTCACGGACTAATCTGCATATACGTATCTTAACATAACCTTGAAGAGGTGACAATATGCAGATCCATGGCTTTATGAAGTCTACCCTATTGGATTATCCCGGTCATCTGGCTGCCACATTATTCTTAGGTGGCTGCAATTTAAGATGCCCCTTCTGTCAGAATGCTTCCTTGGTATTATGGCCGAGTTCCCAGCCTGTCTATCCGGAAGAGGAGGTTCTGGCCTATCTTACCAAACGCAGAACTATACTGGAAGCTGTCTGCATCACGGGCGGAGAACCCACCCTTTATCCTGAGCTTCCTGATTTTCTCTATAAAATCAAAGCCCTTGGCTATAAAATCAAGCTGGATACCAACGGCTTGAAGCCTACGATGGTAAAGAAGCTGACCAGCCTGGGCCTGATTGATTATGTGGCGATGGACATCAAAAGCTCCCCGGAGCATTATTCTGCTGCCACCGGTATCCCCGAGCTGGAGCTGACTCCTGTGATGGAAACAGTTGATTTCCTGCTGAAGGGCAGCCTGGATTATGAATTTCGTACCACCCTTGTTCGTGAATTACACTCGGAGGAGGATATGCATTCCATAGGCAGATGGCTGAAGGGTGCCAGGGCCTATTATCTGCAGTCCTATAAGGATTCCGGAGATATCCTGTGTCCCGGATTAAGTGCCTTGGATAAGGAAACCCTGTTGAAGTATCAGTCCATTCTTTCTGCCTATCTGGGAAATGTCTCCCTGAGGGGTATTGATTAATTTAGGTGAGGTCCTCCTATGATGCTATCCTTTGATACAAACCGTCTGACCATCCGGCAGCTGAATAAGGATGCCGCAGCTCTTGTGCTGGCTTTTTATCTGGAGAACAGAGACCTCTTTGAGCCCTGGGAGCCCAAAAGAGCTGACCGGTTCTATACGCTCTCTTACCAGAAGGCTTCCCTGTCTGCGGAGTATCATCAGATGCTGGAGGGAAAGCTGTTACGATACTGGGTCTTCTTAAAGGACCATCCCGAGGAAATCATCGGCTCCTTCTGCTTTCAAAATTTTCTAAAGGCTCCTTATAAAAGCTGCAGCTTGGGCTATAAATTCAGCAAAAGGCATCACCACCAAGGCTATGCTTATGAATGTATACAGAGAGGCTTGGAGCTGCTTTTTGAGAAGCATTCCATCCATCGGGTGGAAGCCTTTATCATGCCGGATAATCAACCCTCCCTCCGCCTGATTGAGCGGCTTCAATTTCTTTATGAGGGCATCTCCTATTCCTATGCCGATATCAATGGTACTTGGGCCGATCATAAGCGCTATTCTCTGATCAATCCTCTGGAGGTTACTTCTGCTCAAAGAGAAACCGGAACATACCAATAGCCGAAATCTCCCTGCCTTAAGTCCCTCTTACGGATGGACTTGAAGCAGTCGAAGCCGAACATTCTTGCCATAAAGCGCTCCCTGTTATGATAAATACCCGGCACTCCGAGGAGGTAGCGATAACCCTTGCCTTCCTTGATTTTCGCCAGAATCAGATGGTTATAGCAATAATAGCCGTGAAGCAGAAAGCTGTTATTGCTAAGAACCCAGGCTTCCGCCGGCAGGTATCCGATATCCTTAGGCTCGATCTTGATGCACATGGTAATTTCATTATCCTCAAAGGGATATATTCTGGGATAGCTCTCAAAGAGCTTGCAAGCAAGAGGGCTCTCTGCTCTTTCTTCTTCCTTCTCCTGCTCCCCGGCTTCCTGATCCCTTCCCTTCTCAGTATTCCCGGCCGCTTCTTGCCTCTGCTCCGGAGCAGACCTGGCATAAGCTCCTGCTTGGGGTCTGCCAAAGGAATCGGTTGCAGGTTCGGTCTGTGGAGTTGTCTTAGGTTCAGCCTCCTGTCCACCATCCGTATCCCCCACCGGTCCAATCTCATGGTCCGGCGACTGGTTGTTCTGATCAGAAGCAGGCTGCTCTTCCTGCCATCCCGAGCTGTTCTTATCCGGTGACTGCTCTTCCCCCTGTTTGCCGGTAGGCTCCTCCTCCGGCTGTCCCATCCGGCTGCGCCATCTTTCAACTGTTTCCCAGGGATTAACCGGCATCCTTTCTTCCCTCGGATTTTTCAGCTCTATCGTCTTCCAGCCTCTCGGAAGCTGATAAAAGGGAACGGAAGCGTCCTCTTCTAAAGCTTCCTCTTCAGAAGCCTCCTGGAGCGCCTCCAGGGTATTCTTCTCCTCCTTATGATCCGCTTCTGTCCACTCTTTTAAGGGTGGTGCGTTATTCTTTCCGCTTTCCTTGTTTTTCGGTCTTAAGGCTGCCATGACTTCTTCCCGTATTACTGCTTTGTCATCCCATTCCGTTGCATAAAACACACTTTCATTTAAGAAAAGCAGCATGCCCCCCATATCGGATAAGCTGTAACCGGAGTCCATGATATTTGCTTCCTTGGCTGACAGCCTGCTGTCCATGGTCTGATTCTTCAGGGCGGCTTCCCCGATATAGATCAGCTCCATGTCCCCCTTCTTCCTCTGGATCATGTAGATCGGAAAGATACTGTCCAAGAGCCCGGGAAGCTGCATATGCAGCGTAATCCTGCACTCTCCGTTCTTAGCCTCGATACGGGCATAGCCTACATTCTTCTTCTTAACCCCGTTTTCATACTGATACATATACGATACCATTCTTTTATATTCAGCCAAAATATCACTCCCTTACTTTCTAAGCTCCTATACCTATGATTCTATTCAATATATTCCGATCAGACGGTCAATATGCTAGTCCGGGAGGAAGAAGAAACATAAAAAAGGACCGGCTCCCGGTGAGGGGCTCCGATCCTATGTGATAATTTTTTTTAGAAGCGATCTCTGAAATAACCTCGGCTGTCATTTTCCTGCGGGTCTAGCGAATGTCCTTATGGAATTCCTGAAGGGACTTCACACCTACGGCTTTGTTATTCTTTATTTCCCTGATACCTGCAATGGTTGCCTTTGCAGCCGCCATGGTTGTCACGTAGCAGATTTTCGCTTTGATTGCTGCTTTTCTGATATAACTGTCGTCATTCACACTCTTCTTATCAATCGGTGTATTCACGATGATGTCGATCTGTCCGTTCGTGACAGCATCCAAGATATTCGGTCTTCCCTGATAGAGCTTGAAAATCTTCTCCGCAGGAATACCCTTCTTTACAATCAGCTCATAGGTGGCTCCGGTGGCCAGTATCTTAAAGCCGCACTCTGCAAAGCCCCTGGCAACCTCCTCCAGCTCTGCCTTGTCTCTGTCATTGACGGAGATTAATACGGTTCCGGATAAGGGAAGCTTGGTTTTTGTGGCCTCCTGTGCCTTATAGAAGGCTTCTCCGAAGCTGCCTGCCAAGCCCAGCACTTCACCGGTAGACCGCATCTCCGGTCCCAGCACCGGGTCCACTTCCGGGAACATATTGAAGGGGAATACGGCTTCCTTCACTCCATAATGGGTAAACCTGCTCTCCTTCAGGAAGGGAACCGGGGAGGGCTTGCCTGTCAGTTGGGCAGTGATGATCTGGGTAGCCAGCTTCACCATCTGGATATTGCAGACCTTGGACACCAACGGCACGGTACGGGATGCTCTGGGATTTGCTTCAAGCACATATACGACCCCATCCTCTATGGCATACTGCATATTCATCAGACCGCATACCTTCATCTCCTTGGCAATCTTTATCGTATAATCCTTGATGGTAGCCAGGTTCTCCTCTGTGATATTTAAGGAGGGGATGACACAGGCAGAGTCACCGGAATGGATGCCTGCCAGCTCAATATGCTCCATCACAGCAGGTACAAAGGCATCGTTGCCGTCACTGATTGCATCGGCTTCGCATTCGAGAGCATTATGGAGGAAGCGGTCTATGAGAATCGGTCGGTCCGGTGTTACTCCAACAGCTGCCTTCATATAGATCTCCATGCTTTCATCATCATGCACGATCTCCATGCCCCGTCCGCCAAGCACATAGGAAGGACGGACCATGACCGGATAACCGATTTTATTCGCTATCTCCAGGGCTTCCTGCACATTGACAGCCATACCTGCCTCCGGCATGGGGATATTCAGCTTATTCATGATCTCGCGGAAACGGTCCCGGTCCTCAGCCAGGTCTATGGTCTCCGGTGTGGTACCAAGAATGTTCACTCCGTTCGCCTTAAGCTCTGCTGCCAGATTTAAAGGTGTCTGTCCTCCGAACTGGGCGATCACACCCAGGGGCTTCTCCTTCTCGTAGATGCTCAATACATCCTCTGCCGTCAGAGGTTCAAAATATAATTTATCCGAGGTATCATAATCCGTTGATACGGTCTCGGGATTACAGTTCACAATAATTGTCTCAAAGCCCTCTTCCTTTAAGGCAAAGGCAGCATGAACACAACAATAATCAAACTCAATGCCTTGGCCGATACGGTTGGGTCCTCCGCCAAGAATCATGATCTTCGGCTTATCTCTGCTGGGGGATAGATCCTCCTTCAGGTGATAGGTGGAATAATAGTACTTGGCATCCTCCGTACCGCTGACATGGACTCCTTCCCAAGCCTCCTTAATACCGGCTGCGTATCTGGCCTCCCGGATCGTCTTCTCCGCTATCCCTAAAAGCTGGCTTAAGTACTTATCCGCAAAGCCGTTCAGCTTCGCCTGCCTTAAGGCCTCTGTGGGCGGAAGGCTGCCCTGATAAGCCTTGAGGGACTCCTCCTCTTCCACCAGCTCCTTCATCTGTTCGATAAAGTAGGGCTTGATCTTCGTCAGCTCATGGAGCTCTTCCACGGTGGCTCCCTTTCTTAAGGCTTCATATAGAATGAACTGGCGCTCACTGGTGGGGATATGGAGCTTATTTAACAGCTCCTGCTTTGTAAGGGTACCAAAATCCTTGGCATTTCCCAGGCCATAGCGTCCGGTCTCAAGACTCCGGATTGCCTTTTGGAAGGCTTCCTTATAGGTCTTACCGATGCTCATCACCTCACCGACAGCTCTCATCTGGGTTCCCAGCTTGTCCTCAGACCCCTTGAACTTCTCAAAGGCCCAACGGGCAAATTTGATTACCACATAGTCCCCGTCCGGAACGTAGTTGTCCAGGGTTCCGTACTTACCGCAGGGAATATCGCTTAAGTTCAGTCCTGAGGCCAACATAGAGGATACCAGGGCAATCGGGAAACCGGTTGCCTTCGATGCCAGAGCGGAAGAACGGGAGGTTCTGGGATTGATCTCTATGACAACGATACGACCGCTCTTGGGGTCGTGGGCAAACTGTACGTTTGTACCGCCGATTACCTGAATCGCATCTACGATTTTATATGCCTGTCTCTGCAGCTCCTGCTGTACCTCCTTGGAAATGGTCAGCATGGGGGCAGAACAGAAGGAATCTCCGGTATGGACGCCCATGGGATCAATGTTTTCAATAAAGCAGACCGTGATCATCTTACCGGTTGCATCCCTTACTACCTCCAGCTCAAGCTCCTCCCAGCCCAGAACAGATTCCTCGACCAGGACCTGCCCTACCAGGCTGGCATGGAGACCTCTGTCTACAATCACCTTCAGCTCCTCTACATTATAAACCAGGCCGCCGCCGGTTCCGCCCATGGTATAGGCCGGACGGATAACTACCGGATAGCCCAGCTCCTCTGCGATGGCCAGAGCTTCCTCCACCGTATAGGCCACCTCACTCCTCGCCATCTCGATTCCCAGAGAATTCATGGTCTTCTTAAACTCTACCCGGTCTTCACCGCGCTCGATTGCGTCTACCTGTACTCCGATAACCTTGACCTTATATTGCTCCAATACACCTGCATTTGCTAATTCCGCACAAAGATTTAGACCTGACTGTCCGCCCAGATTAGGGAGCAGAGCATCGGGTCTTTCTTTTTCAATGATCTGTGTGAGTCTTTCTACATTAAGAGGTTCGATATAGGTTACATCTGCCGTTGTGGTATCAGTCATAATGGTAGCGGGATTCGAATTAACAAGGACAATTTCATATCCCAGCTTTCTTAATGCTTTACAGGCCTGGGTGCCGGAATAGTCGAATTCACATGCCTGGCCGATTACAATCGGACCCGATCCGATGATTAGTACCTTGTGAATGTCATCTCTCTTCTTCATATTAACCTCCTAATAATTAAGAATCTGTTTCAGGTGATTGCGGAGGCATAGCCCCCTAAGTATCCTGTCACAGATTCCTCCTAGGAGATCCTAAGCCCCATCGCTTAAGCACTGATGATTGAAACCGCTGTATTCTCTTCAAAAAAAGGGCAAAAAAAATTTGTAAATTTCTTTTCTTTCCGCCCGTTAATCATATTGATAAGAATACCGCCTTGGTTCTTTTGAATATGATAATCGATAGCTCGGCATAACGCAAGAAATATCTTTCAAAAATTCAACATTATTATTAATAAATCGGATTAGCAGAACTTCTATAGTATTATCATACATTATTATTAATATTTATGCAAGAAATATTTTTAGTTTTATCAAAAAGCCACTGCTGTCTTTATCCGACATCTGTGACTCTTATGCATAAAAATTAATATTATTTACTTAAACGGTTTGCCAGGCCCGCAAACTGGCTAAGGGTCAGAGCCTCTCCGCGGACATTTTCCATCAAACCCTCCTCCTGCAGAGCAGTTAGAATCTCCTCCTTGGTAAAGGACAAGCCGGTAAAGTTATAAAGCCCGTTGGCCAGGGTCTTTCTTCTCTGATTAAAGGAAGCCCGGATGAGTGTAAAAAGCAGCTTCTCATCCTTTACCGTGATTATGGGCTTCTCATGAATCGTAAGCCTGATCACAGCGGAGCCGACATTCGGGCGGGGCATAAAGCAGTTGGGGGGGACAAAGGCTGCAATATAGGGATTTGCATAGTACTGGACTGCCAAAGACAGAGCCCCGTAATCCTTGGAGCCCGGTTTCGCCTGCATCCGGTCCGCAACCTCCTTCTGAACCATAACGGTGATGCTGGATAAGGGAACATGCTTCTCAAACAGCTCCATGATGATGGGGGTCGTGATATAGTATGGCAGGTTCGCTACCACCTTAATCGGCTTACCCTGGTTTCTCTCCTTTACCAGAGCCTTCAGATCCACCTTTAGGATGTCTTCATTCAGTACGGTGACATTTTGATAAGGGGACAGGGTCTCCGAAAGAACCGGGATCAGCTGCCGGTCAATCTCGACAGCGATGACCTCCCTGGCATGTTCACAGAGGTACTGAGTCAGGGTTCCGATGCCGGGCCCAATCTCCAGCACCAGGTCCTCTTCGGTGATCTGTGCCGCCCGGATAATCTTATCCAGGACATGGGTATCGATCAGGAAATTCTGTCCGAATTTCTTCTGAAACACCAGCTTGTGTTTATTCAGGATTTCAATTGTATTCTTTGGATTGCCAAGGTTGGCCATCTGCTACCTCCCAGCAAAATATAGTTTCTTAGCGTTCTCATTCGTAATCCGGATGACTTCCTCGGTTGTGAGATTTTTCAGTTTCGCGATCTCCTTGGCCACATGGGTCAGATACAGAGAGCTGTTTCTCTCTCCTCTGTGGGGGACAGGAGCCAGATAAGGACAGTCCGTCTCCAGCACCAGCTGCTCGATCGGTGCATAGGCTACGACCTCCTTCAGCTTCTTCCCGTTGGTAAAGGTTACGACACCGCCGATCCCAAGGTAATAGCCCTTGTTCAGGTACTGTCTGGCCTGCTCAACTCCATAGCCGAAGCAATGAATGATGCCTCCCAGCTCCTCTGCCCCGGCCTCCTTCATTATCTGAAAGGTATCATTGGCAGCGTCCCTGCTATGAATCACCAGAGGAAGCCTAAGCTCCCTCGCCAGCTCCAGCTGTTTGGCAAACCATTTCTTTTGCGTTTCCCTGTCCGGCGTATCCCAATAGTAATCGAGTCCGATTTCCCCGATCGCTACCACCTTGGGATGCTTTGCTTTCTCCTTAACCCGGGAAAGCAGGTCTTCATCTAAATACATGGAGTCGCCGGGATGGATTCCTATCGTACCGAAGATATATGGGTATTGCTCTGTCAATTCCAATACCTTGTCTATGGATGATACCGATGAGCTGACATCCACCACATATTCAATTCCCTGCTTGGGCAGAGAAGTCAGAAGCTCCTGCCGGTCCTTGTCAAAGGCCTCATCCTCATAATGGGCATGTGTTTCAAAAATCATTTGTTTCCCTCTTTTTTCTATAGATTCATCCTATTATACAACATAAGTATTCCCCCAGACAACTCCCTTTCTCTGCTTGCTAAAAACATGGAATGAGAGTGCTGCAAAGGGAAGTACTTTGTGGCACTCTCATGAGGGATCTGTGTGATATACGAGACTTTTTTACCAAACCATACTTTTAAGGTGCCGTAGGCGCTTGTGTACCTTCGGCTTAGAATTTGTTATTGGGAGGCTGAATGCCCTCATTTCGGACATTATGCTCCTGATTTTGATTCCTGGGTTTCACAGAATTCGTTACACTGTTGAACCTCTCCTGTGATTTTTTCTGATGAAGCTTTTCCCGTTTTTCCTTGTTCATACATCTCACCTCAGGGTTAGTATGCTACACTTTATAAGAATTATTTATCCATACGAACACCTTTGGATTCCTTTATACATTCCCCTCATGTACATGCTTCAGCTTCCCTCTGGCTATCCTTGCCAAGCGGTATACCTGCTCCACCGGAGTCGAAGCCCTGTCCTGCATTCGGTACCTGGGGAAGAAGCGGGAAATATGAAGGGGAATGTCCGGGTCTACCGATGCCAGCCAGCCCGATAAGGCCTCCATCTCCTCCTCGCTGTCATTCTCCCCCGGTACAATCAGGGTCGTGACCTCCACATGACATTCCGAGGCTGCCAGTGCAATGGTCTGCTTCACCGTCCCCAGATCACCTCTTAGCTTATGATAATATTCCTCTGTGAAGCCCTTGAGGTCTATGTTAAAGGCATCAATTAAGGGCAGCAGTTCCTTCAAAGCTTCACTGTTTATATAACCGTTTGTTACGACCACATTCTTCAGTCCTGCCTCCTTCATCAGCCCCGCACAATCGCGGACAAATTCATAGCCGATCAGAGGCTCGTTATAGGTATAGGCTATTCCGATATTCCCCCTGCTCCTAAGCTGCTGCGCCTTTTCCACCAGCTCCTCACAGCTTGCCTCCTGATACTCGATCTCCTTCCCTCCCACCATGGAGATATCACAATTCTGGCAGAAAGGACAGTTCAGATTGCAGCCGTAGCTTCCGATGGACAAGATCCTACTGCCGGGATGGAAATGATATAGGGGCTTCTTTTCAATGGGATCTAGGGCCATCGCTGTCAGCCTTCCATAATTCTCACTGACCACCTGCCCCTTACGGTTCACCCTTCCGCGGCAGAGCCCAAGCATACCTTCTTCCAGCCTACAGTGGTGGGGACAGATTTCACAGGTAATCTTCATTTATGTCTCACCACCTCAAACCGCTCCAGCCGAATCGGTTCGTTATCATATATTCCTGCCTTCTTCTTTGCGATGGCAACCTGCTGTTCCACCGTATCAATACCCTCCAGGTTCGGGAGCAGGAGACCCCGTTTACGTCCGGAGGATACAATCACTCCGTAGCGTTTCACATCCAGCGCTTCCCTTCCACTGATCGGCTCTGCCTCTGAGAGGACATCCACACTGTAGACCAGGTCATCCAGCTCCTCCTCACCTACAGGGGGAAATCTCGGATCTTCCACGCCCGCACTGACCGCATTCCGAAGGATTTCCCTGGCGATGCTGTCAGTTACCGGAGAGATGGTCCCGATGCAGCCCCTTAGGTCTCCGAACTTTTTCAGAGATACGAAGACACCGGCCCTTTGTTCTGTCATCTCTCTTGGAAGCCCTTCCGGCAGCTTTGCCCGTCTTCCGGTCTTAATATATGTCTCAAGGGAGTATCTTGCCAGGCCTACATAAGCATCCTCCAGCTTCTGCCTCTCCCTGGCATACTCCTTCTGCTTTGCTTCATAGATCAGATCAAAGTGTCTGCTTTCCTCCTCATCACCGGGGTGCAGATCACAGACGGCATAGCCTACACCGAAGGGTCCCTCATAGGATAAGAGCTCCGGCTTCACTGCCTTGCCGCTTATGGCTCCCGCCATAATGATAAAGGATCTTAAGCCACACTCCGCGGCCGACTCACAGTAGTCTGACCGGAAGGAAAGGAGCTGAAGAAAGTCACCGCTTATCAGGGCTGAGGTCAGCTCCTGATCAAACTTAGGACCTTCAGGCGCATACCCGTAGGGTCCATCCTCTCTTAATCTATGGGAAAGGTCTCCGCTGGCAACAAACACGATCCTTCTGTTCAGCTTATCCGCCGTCTCGGCTACACACCGCCCCAGCTTATAATGATCTGTCACCGGCAGACCGGAGAGACCGATTCTGACCAGCTTATATTCCTTCAGATATTGGTCAATAAAGTAAAGCGGCACCATGGTCCCATGATCCAGGGACGTCTCCTTCTCTCCCAGGGTTCCGGCCTCCAGCCCTTTTCGGTCTGCGGCCAGCTCCAGATGGGTTACGAATTCCTCGTCATAGCTTACCCGGAAAGCCACCTCCCTGGCTCCGAACCTGCCGAAGTTCCCCTTCGCACTGCTTCCCGGTGAGATGTGGAAGTAGTCCGAGTACATGATGGAGTGGGGTGTGCTTATGATTAGGGTATCCGGCTTTAGTTCAGCAATTCGCCTGGCAATCTCCTGATAGGCGTTCACCGTATTCCTTATCCTTTCTTCCTGCCCCTTTCCCACCGCTGGCACAATTAAGGGCGGGTGAGGTACGATAAAAGCACCCAATAAGCTCATCCGAATTCTCCTTCCTTAGATATGAACATAGTATCAGTATTCCTCTAGATTTTACCTCTAATCCACAGGATATGCAACCCTACCCTATCTTTCTTTCCTCCCGTTTCTGTTTCCCTGCTTCGTTTGCTTACCTGCCTGCCGGCTTTTACCGGTTTATGACAAAATAAAAGACGTGCTTCAAAGCCAATCCCTGCGCTTGGTTTTGAAACACGACTTATGATCATAGCTTACTGACAATTCTTTCGCTCAATTCCTCTGCATCCTGTGTATGAAGCAGCTCCTCCTCCAGATGCTCAATGATCTTCAGCAGATTCCTTATACTTCCCTTCTTCCTTAATACACCGGCCAGTACCTTCTGAATCAGTCCCAGAGATATCTTATCCGGTATGATTCCCTTGACTGCAGCCGGATAGCTCTCTGCCAGATTATCCAGGAGGATCTGTACGATCTGATGATTGATGATCTTGTCATAGTGGGCCAGGCAAACCGATTCCACCCTATCACAGATATCACCGAAGGTGACCTGCTCTCTTTCTGCCACTGCTGAGTAGATTGGCTTATCATAGATCATGATTCGGTATTCCTGGGGACCCAACTGATCGTTGTCCCTAATCCTGATCAGCGGCAGAAGTACGCCATAGCCGGCAGCCAGCTTCATTCTTAGCTTACGGATGCTGTCAAAGCAGCTTCTGTTCTCCTCCTCCAGGAGGGGGACCAGACCGTTGCCGGCTTCCAGTACCAGGGGCTCTGCCAGGATATTGCTTAACAGAAGGCTCCTCTGTACCTCGTCCCCGTCCTCCGTCAAAAGCTGCTTCTTATGATCTCTGTTTAGCAAATAGTCTGTAGAGCAATCCAACAGTTCGCTTAGATACAGTAAGGTTTCCAGATCAGGATAGCCTACTCCTCTTTCCCATTTTGAGACTGCCTGCGGTGTCACTCCCAATCTTGCTGACAGCTCCTCCTGCGTGTATCCCTTATCCTTCCTAGCTGTGGAAAGTCTTTCCTCAAAACCCTTCATTCCCATAGAATTCATCCTTCCCATAAGTGATAGCTCTATGTTACCATAAGCCAGCCGTGCTGTAAAACAACGATAGATTGAGCTGTCCCTCAACAATCAGAATACCAGATTCGTAATGATCACACTGGCCAGGACTCCCACGAGGTTTGCGGTCAGGGCTCCGGCCAGGGTATAACGGGATTTCTTCACTCCTGCAGCCATAAAATATACTGCCATGGTATAGAAAATGGTTTCCGTACTGCTAAGGATGATGGAAACCAGCCGTCCCAGGTAGGAATCCGGGCCATGCTCCTTGAAGATGTCCAGAAGCAGACTCGTGGCAGCAGAAGAGGAGAACATCTTCACCAGCACCAAGGGAACAGCCTCCGAAGGAAAGTGGACCAGGTCCGTAACAGGCTTAATCAGGTCCGATAGGATATTCAAGGCCCCTGAAGCACGTAGGACCCCGATTCCCACCATCAGGCCGATCAGGGTAGGAAGAATATCAAAGACCACCTGAAAGCCTTCCTTTGCTCCCTTGATGAATTCATCATAGATATTGACTCTCATCAGTAAGCCAAGCCCTATGATATAGAAGAATACAAAGGGAATGATATAATCCGACAGATAGATCATAAACTTCATAGCTCTCCCCCTTAACGTCTTCTTTTCCTGTAGTAGCTTTTTCTGGCTAAGGTTGCGAAGGTAATTCCTGCCACGGTGGAACACGCGGTCGCTATCAGCCCTGCCATCAGGATCTCTGCCGGATTCACAGAACCATACTGACTTCGGTAGGCGATGATATTGACCGGTATCAGCTGCAAGGAGGAGATATTAATAATCAAAAGCGTACACATATCACAGCTGGCCAGCTCTGAATCCCTGTTCAGCTTCTTAAATTCCCTCATCGCCATCAGGCCCATGGGAGTAGCTGCCCACCCAAGACCCAGGATGTTCGCGATCATATTGGAGGCTATGTATTCATTCACAATATGGTCCCTTGGCAGCTCCGGAAAGAGAAAATGGATGATCGGGCGCAGGGCTTTTGTAAATGAAGCAACCAAGCCACTCTTCTTTGCCACCTGCATCAGCCCTGTCCACATAGCCATTATCCCCAGCATCGTAATACATAGGGTCACTGCCTCCTTGGAAGAGGTCAGCGTGGCATTGCTGACCTCTGTAATCGTTCCTCTGAATACTCCAACGATGATTCCAATGACAATCATAAATCCCCATAGATAGTTCAGCATCTGTTCCTACCACCTTTCCTTTCACTTTATACTTACAAATCCAAGCTCTTATTGGAAACTCATGGGTGCATTGGTTTGCATTTTAGCGAAAATTTAGTAATTCGAGCGGGATTGTAAGATTTGCTTTTTATGAAAACAAGGTATCCTTGTATAAACTATATGCCGAAATATGATAAAAATGTCCCTTCCTTGCACATATTATAGACATAAATATGACTTATTTACATTTATTGTTTAAATAGTGCTATGTTTTGACAATTATTTCAATTGACTAATGAAATACCCTATGATATCTTATAGTAATGCCATATACAAAAAATGTAAGACGTTTGTCATCCACACGAACGATTTTTGTATTTCGGCAAACATAGATTTTATTCCCCAATACACTTGAGAAAAGGAGGCCAATTATGAAAGGCACAGGAATTGTCAGAAGGCTGGATGAACTGGGAAGGATCACACTTCCGATCGAACTTAGGAGGACACTGGATATCGGTGAGAGAGACCAGCTTGAAATCTATACGGACGAAGGTAAGATCATTCTTCAGAAGTATGAACCGGCAGACATCTTCACCGGCAGCAAGGATAATTTAGTTGATTATCATGATAAGAAGGTTTCTAAGGAAACCATTATCGAGCTTGCTAAGCTTGCTGGAATTATCGAATAATCTACATAGCAAAAAAGAAGCGAGGGTGAAAACTTTCGCTTCTTTTTTATTCGCCTGACTGTGCCGGAATTCATTATTTTTTCATATAAGGGGCAAAGCCCCATACGGTTCCCTCTTCTACGGTATAATAAGTCCCGTTTGTCCCTTGGCTTTTCATAAGCTTCGCGATCACATAGGTACCGCTTATCTTACCTAGAATCGGTTTCCCATTCTCATCCGTCAGGGGTTTGGGAACCCCCTTCAGGGCAGTATACTGAATACTCCCCAACTCTTCTCCATCCCGGTAGAAGCTTCTGCGATGGTTATCTGTTTCCAGCCCGCTTAAGAATTCTCCTTCCGAAATCGTACGATAGCTATGTACTTTTCCATCGGAATCCTTGGCTAAAGTCTCCTCTGTGAGTTTTCCCATTCCATTGGGGAAGTCATTGCTCCATTCCCCTTCATAAAGGCTCCAGCCTTGATTTTTCTGCTCACGGACAAAGTAGCTTCCGACCCCATTCTTTAGTCCATTCTGAAAGCCTCCGGCATAAATGCGGTTCTGATCGATGATTACCATTCCGTTGCTGTTATCTATCCGATCTTCCCCATTGCTGCTGTAATAAACCGGGTCTGTCCCCACGATTTTCTCAGTAAAGAAGGTATGCTCCATAAGGGCCAGGATCTGGTCTGTATCCGCGTTTCTGACAGCATCGTACAGCTCCTGCAGAATCCTTTTCCTTTCTCTCTGCTCATCTCTCAAGCTCCTGGCCGAGGTAAGTATCTCCTTCAGTGCCGTGCTCTCCCTCACTGCCAGTATCTCCTCCAGCAGATTTACCGCGCTTTCATAGTCCTTCAGCTGCAGATATACCTCTGCCAGGCTTTTATAGGCAGCTTCCTCCCTGGGCAGCAGAGCGATGGCCTCTTTCAATTTCAGAATACCATCCTCATAGTTTTCCTGATATATGTACTCAGAAGCTGCATTTATGATCTCAGCATACTGGGTGTCCTTAAGGTAGCGCTCCACCCTGTTCAGGATCGCAGTAAGCTGCTCACTCTGGGTCAGAGCCAGCCCTTCCTGAATCTCGATCCGGGCCAGACTATAATTGCCCAAGGCAATATAAGCCTCGGCGATTCGCTGATAGGAGATTGCCTCCTTGCTTTTGATCAGCTTTGCCTTCTTATACTCGTTTATGGCTTTCTCGTATTCCCCATTGGTATAATAGGTTTCTGCATGATCAATGACCTGTTTGAATTCAAAATCCGTCTTCCCGGCACTTACCTCTTCTATCTTTTCCTTGATAGAATTAGCTCCCTTTTTTATGTACTGATTGCGCAGGACCTCCAGTGCCTTATCATAATGATTCATAGCAACATAAGCCTCTGCCAGACCGAGTGACAGAAGCTCCTGGTTGCTGTTTTTCATGGACATTGCCTTAAGGTAGGCCTGTACGGCCTGTTCATAGTCTCCCGCCTTAAGATATTCCTCAGCCATAACAGCCTGTTCTCTGTATTTTTTATTTGTAACATAACCCAAAAAAGCGAAAATCCCTGCCATGATCAGAATAATCGCAATCAGTGCCAGCAGGATCTGCTTCTCCTTCGTACGTAATGACCCAAATTGCATCCCCACACCTCCAAAAGAAAGATGAACCATACCTGGTCACAAGCTTTCCGAACCATTCTCCTCCCGGATGAGCTGCTGGTAGATATCACGCCTGCTTATCCCCCTATCTTTTGCAACCGCTCTCATAGCCTCCTTCTTATCCATCCCCTTCATCATATATAGCTTCATATGCTCCAAGAGGCTGACCGTCCCCCATTGGTCCATCCTCTCTGCAAGAAGCTCACTGCTTGACCTTCCTTCCAGCACTAATACATATTCCCCTTTTGGCTCCTGTGCTTCTAACGCTGTAACCGCTTCGGAGAGGCAGGTCTGCCATACGGTTTCATGCCTTTTGGTAAGCTCCTTGACCAGTGTAAGCTTTCTGTTTCCCAAAGCCTCCTCCAGCTCCTTTAGCGTCTTGATCAGCCTGTGCGGAGCTTCATAAAGGATGATCGTCCTGGTTTCCTGCTTAAGCTCCTCCAGTATCTGTGCTTTCTCCTTCTTGTCCGTCGGAAGAAAGGCTTCAAAGCAAAAGCGTCGGGTCTTCAGCCCGGACAGGATCAAAGCCGTAATCAAGGCCGTGGCACCTGGTAAAGCAGTAACCTCAATTCCCGCTTCATAGGCCTGCCGAACCAGCTCCTCCCCCGGATCCGAGATCCCCGGTGTTCCGGCGTCGGTAATCAGAGCTATATTCTTACCCTCTGACAGCTGCCTGATCAGTTGCCTGGCCTTCTCTATCTTATTATGCTCATGATAGCTTGTCATCGGAGTTTTAATGTCATAATGGTTCAATAATTTGATACTGTGCCTGGTATCCTCAGCGGCAATCAAATCTACCTCATTCAGGGTCCTTATGGCCCGGAATGTGATATCCTCCATATTCCCGATCGGTGTTGCACATAGATATAATCTCCCGGACATACTCCTAAACCTTTCCGCTTATTCTAAGTTCCTTCTTTTCTTACGGTATGCTCCCTGACCGATATCTCCCCTGCTGTACCTATCTCAGTCTTTTCTGGGGCCTAATATCCATAGATATCATAGATTTCCTGCGTATATACCTTGGGCTCCTTATAGACGATCAGAGGTGCTTCTACAATCAGGTTGGGTCTCCCGCCCTTGACCGCCTCCAGAAGGACCATGTTGGGCTCCTTCTCCAGATAGGGATGAACCAGCTTCATCCTCTTAGGCTCCAGCTTGTATTCACTCAAGGTCCGGATAATCTCCGCCAAGCGGTGGGGCCGGTGTACCAGATAGAATCTTCCGTTCGGCTTTAAACATCTGGATGCCTCCCGGATCACATCCTCCAGGGTACAGAGCAGCTCATGTCTGGCAATTGCCTTCGCTTCAGCGGGATTTACCAGACCGTGACTATGGTTCATATAAGGAGGATTGCTGGTAAGAACATCAAAGGAAGCCAATCCAAAGATCTTAGAGGCCTCCTTGATATCTCCTGTAATAATATCAATTTTATCTTCCAATTGATTGATGGCTACACTGCGCCTTGCCATATCGGCACTCTCTGCCTGAATCTCCAGGCCGGTAAAATGCCTGCCCTCGGTCTTGGCCTCCAAGAGAATGGGGATGATTCCGGTACCTGTTCCCAGATCCAGAACCCTTTCTCCCGGCATTA
Source organism: Bacillota bacterium (assembly GCA_023441965.1). Classification (GTDB taxonomy): domain Bacteria; phylum Bacillota; class Clostridia; order Lachnospirales; family Lachnospiraceae; genus Mobilitalea. The sequence continues at coordinate 53,883 of JAEZNB010000021.1, read as the reverse complement.
CCCTGGCAAAGCCGGAGAGCAGCACCGCATCCATTCCAAAGCAGAATTTCTTTGTATTCTGTATGATTTGATAATGATTCCTATGGAGGTCGTCCAGCCGTTCTCCGGGCTGGAGCAAGCCTTCTGCCAAAGCCTTCTTATTCATCATCCAACAGGGATTTCCCTTCCCTCTTTTCTAACAGCTCCAATACCCTGAGCTCCTCATCCAAAGCGGCCGGTGACTTCTCCTTTTTCTTCTTCTGTTTGAATCTTAGGTCTTCCACCTTATATTCTCTGACTTCCTTCTCATCATTGTCCATGGTGACAACCACCTTAACCAGTTGTTTCAGGACACTGACACTCTGTACCTCACCCTTCAGATTATCCTTGGTTGATACATAGTCACCGACGTTGGGCAGCTTGGAGTTTAGCTCCTCATAAGCATCCTCTTCGTTCTTCAGACAACACATCAGTCTTCCGCATACCCCTGATATCTTCGTCGGATTCAAGGACAGGTTCTGTTCCTTCGCCATCTTGATGGATACCGGCGCGAATTCGGATAAATGGGTGTTACAGCATAGGGGTCTGCCACAGATGCCGATGCCTCCGACAATCTTGGTCTCGTCCCTGACACCGATCTGCCTAAGCTCAATTCTGGTTTTAAAAACAGAAGCCAGATCCTTTACCAGCTCACGGAAATCGATTCTGCCGTCGGCAGTAAAATAAAAGAGGACCTTGTTATTGTCAAAGGTATATTCCGAGTCAATCAGCTTCATCTCCAAGCCATGCTTTTTGATCTTATCCAGACAGATCTGGAAGGCTTCCTTCTCCTTCTCCTTATTTCTCTTCTCGATGGCATTATCTTCCTCTGTAGCCCGGCGGATTACCGGCTTTAAGGGTTGAATGATTTTATCGTCCTCCACGTCCCTGGGCCCCAGTACGACCTTTCCGTATTCGATGCCTCTGGCCGTCTCAACGATCACATTGTCCCCCTGCATTATGTCATAACCGGCCGGGTCAAAATAATATATTTTTCCGGCACTGCGAAACCTTACTCCAATTACTCTAACCATTACTGTTCTCCTTTATTTTCAGCAGCATAAGCTCTATTGTAATATCAAAGTTTACATTTGCCTTCAGTCTTATCTTCGCCTTCTCCATGGCAGCGATGATCTTCTCTACCTGCTCATAGCTGCGGAGGCTCGCCTGCTTTTTTATGAAGGAAAATTCGTTCTTATACAGAAGCAGGTTGGGGTCATTGGTCGCCTTCAGCATCAGGACATCCCTGTACCATAGAAGCATGAGGTCAATATAGTCCTCGATGGCAGGCTTATTCTCGGAGATGGTCTTAATGCCGGCAATTACTTCATATAGCTCCATCTCATCAATATAGCGTAAGATATGGAGTACCTCCTCCTTCTTTCTTTCAAACTCTTCGGAAGAGGCATACTTAATTGCCTTACCCACATTCCCACCTGAGAAATTCGCAGCCATATCAGCCACATAGTCCGGAACCCGGTGCTGCTCCATCAGGAACTCCCGGATCAGCCTCTTATCCACAGGCTTGAGATGTAGTACAACAGACCGGGACAGGATCGTGGGAAGGATTAGGTTGATATTGCTTACCAGCAACAGAATTACGGCATATTCAGGCGGCTCCTCCAGGGTTTTCAACAGAGCGTTCTGTGCTTGCTCAGTCATTTTCTCTGCCGAATCGATGATATATATTTTATAGGGACTGCTAAAGGGCTTGATTCGGATATCCCCATTCACCTGCACTCTGATATCGTCAACGCTGATGCTTAGCTTTTCATGGGTCACCCAGATGACGTCGGGCTGATTTCCTGTATCCATCTGCATGCAGGACAAGCACTTACCGCAGGCCCGTATTCCACCCTCTGCGCATTGCAGGACCTTGGTGAAGGCAGAAGCCAACAGCTTCTTTCCCATCCCTTCTTCCCCATGAAGAATATAGGCATGGGATACCTTGCCTGCCTGAATCGCATTCTGAAGATGCTCTATGATGCTCTCATGTCCGATGATTTGCTGAAAATCATGCATACTGATCTATACAGCCTCCCTTTGCCCATTCCTTCATACTTAAGTCAGGATATCTAATAATAATCCCCTGATCTCGTCAATTTTATTAAGAATTGCGATATGATCCTTCTCGTCCTTGATCAGTTCCATGGCAAGCTCGTCCAGATTCTTGTCCACCAGCTTGATCATGGTGTATACCCGGTGCCGCCCCTTCTTGTCCAGAAAATTCTCTCTGGAGAATTTATGGGACCTATTCACAATCTCATTCATGAACTCCCTGATCAGCTCCCGGTAATGCTTCATATCCTTCACATCCATGTGCTTTAAGAGCTTCTTCCCCTGAGATGAGATCTCTTCCAGCATCATGTTCAGTCTGGCGGCCAATTCCTGTTCCTCGATATGGGATACCAGGGTAAATTTAAAAGACCCGTCCGCTTCAGGTACGGGTGCCTTTTGAACGGTCTGGTTTACCTGCTGAATCTGATTTACCTTAATATCCATCTTGGCCACTCCATCCTAAAAAGCGCTCTTATCGCTACACCATAAAAGTATAGCATAAATCTCTGTCTGTTTACAGTATATTTTTCATGTCATCCTCAATCTCCTTGAGGCAGACTTCAATCTCCCGATTATAGTATCTCTTTCGGATCCCTGCCCTGATGATATTCGCCTCAGAGAAATCCTCTTCATCGGCAAGGAAGCGTCTGCAAAGCTCTGCATATTTCGGCTGCTCCTGCTTCATCTCTCTCTTCAGGGCTCTGAAGAGTCTGTCGCCGTCCTCTACTTCGATATAGATTGGTATTACCCTGTCTTCACCAAAATATTTCTTGATCTGCTCAAAGCTCTCCAGGGTACCATGCATCAGATAATCATGCTCTGCCAGATTGATCTGATCATCATTCACCGTGAAATAATGCCAGGTTCCATGAACGGTCTGATAGGACCGATGCTCTATCACCCTGCCCTGCTCCTTGAGCTGCCTAAGCCTTTCCTCATCCACGAAATGGTATTCCACTCCCTCTGTCTCGTTTACACGGATCGGCCTGGTGGTATACATGATCACTGTTTGAAGCTGAAGTTCGGGATTTGCTAAGAGCCGCTTGAAGATGGTGTCCTTTCCCGTAGAGCTTTTTCCTAGTATGATAAATATCCTCGCCATGATTATTCCTTCCTTATGACCTGAAGCATCTCCCTGTCTTCTCCCGACAAGCCGGTTACCTTAAGGCCTTGCTCCCTGGCCTGTATTAGAACCCGAAGGCTGATCTCATCGATGATCTCACCCGGTATAAGCAGGGGGATTCCCGGCGGGTAGATACTGATAAAGTCTGCCGCGATCCTGCCCTTAGCCCCGGAAAGCTCCTCCCACTCCGAACTTAACTTAGCCGCTTCATGGGGTAACAGGGCCCTCTGGGGTACATGTCTGTAGCCATCCGTATCACCGATCCTGTTCTTACCCTTCAGCTCGCCATCTATGCATAGAAGCGCTCTGCTTAGCCTGTCAAAGCCCTCCTCTGTATCACATATACTGGTCATTCCAAGAACATAGTCCCGGCTCTCCAGCTCCATCACAATATGGTATTCCTTCCGCAACCTCTCTGCCAGCCGGGGTCCGCTCATAGCTTCAGAAAGTATACGGATAACCAGCTTGGACGGATCCAACGCAAATACGCTTCCGCTGCCAACCAGGCTCCGGTCCTGCAGCCGCATATGCTTCAGAGCCTTCAGCTCCTCATAGAAGCCCTTTAGTCTCTTATCAAATTCCCCGAACAAGGTCCTTGCCTGTTCCTCCAGCATGCGGATACACAGCTCCATGCCTGCCATCAGAAGATAGGAGGGACTGCTGCTCTCATAGATGGAGAGATACTGACCAATTTTCGTGTTTAATTCCGGATGGTTGGAATGAAGCACTGCTGTCTGTGTAAAGGAGGGTAGGGTCTTATGAAGACTCTGAATGACAATATCTGCTCCCAAGGTCACAGCACTGCGCGGAAAGGCTTCGTGAAAGCCAAAATGGGCTCCATGCGCTTCATCCACCAGCAATAAGGCTCCGGCCTGATGGGTAATTCTTGCGATTTCTCTGATATCGGATACGATTCCCTCGTAAGTTGGTGAGGTTATTACTACCAGTTTGATATCCGAATCCATCCGTAAATGCTTCTCCACCTCTGATGCAGCTATTCCGCCGTTCACCGGAAAGCCCGGGATTTCCTCGGGATAAAGGTAGACCGGCTCCAAGCCTCTAAGCAAGAGGGTATGATATACTGCCTTATGACAATTTCTCGCTAACAGAAGCTTCTCTCCGGGATTTAGGGCAGCAGAAATACCGGCCAGAATCCCGGCTGTGCTCCCATTCACCAGGGGAAAGGACCGACCTGCTCCGTATAGCTTCTGCAGACGCTCCGAAAGCTCCTTCAGGATTCCCTCCGGCTGGTGAAGATTATCAAAGCCCTCGATCTCCGTAATATCAATGGAATAAGGATTTACCATCTGAAGCATACCTGTATTCCTTTTATGCCCGGGCATATGCATCGGGTAATAATTCTCTTTGCCATATTCCGTTAATGCCTGATAAAGACCCTTCACGCAGCAACCTCCAAGTATGTGATACAAATGAGCGCTCCCGCCCTGCAGCAACCGGCAAAAGCCCTCCCAAAGCTATCTGGGAACTCAGATCCGGCCATCCATATGCTTCAAACGAAGGGCCTCCTTCTCATATTTCTGCTGATACATCCTGGCATCCGCTATGCTAAGGCAATCCTCTATACGGGTATGCTCGTTGGGACGGGTGATGCTCCACCCATAGCTGACCCTTACCCGAAAACCGTTCTTTGTCTCCTCATTGAAGGTCTGAATGGCTTCCTCAAATTTACGGATAAAGCTCCTTACTTTCGCGCCGTCATATTCCAGTCCGATTACCGAGAATTCATCCCCTCCCATACGGATGCAGATCTCATCATCCTCAGCGGCACTCATCAAAGCCTCTGCAACGGTTTTAATCGCCACATCTCCATTGGCATGCCCATAATTATCATTAATATATTTCATATTGTCCATGTCGGCTGAAAATACCATCAGGCCGCCTTGCTTCTCTATGCTCTGCTGTAGATACTTTTGTCCCAGGGTATGTAAGGCCCTTCGGTTATACAAGCCTGTCATCTCATCCTTGATAGACATGTCCTCCAGCTTGTAGACCAGGCGATTCAGCTCGCTGTGTATCTTGATATTCTCCAAGGCATTACAAATATTAATCAGCCAACCCTGATAAGAGGGTTTGAAGGCTCTGGGGGTCTGGAAGCTGATCGCCGTATATCCAAAGCATTTCTCCTGATGATGCAGCATATTAAAATAGAATACCTGAGGCTGGTCATCTAAGTATTCCCTAGGGAGAAGCACTTCGGGACTGAAGCTCACCTTCTGCAGCCACTCTCCGTTCTTCACACCTACCTCCATTACCATCTCCGAAAAATATGAGGGTTCTGTCACATCTTCATGATAATTATCCCAGCCCTTATATAAACACATATGGAAAGCAGAAAAGCCCTCATTCATATAGGTATAGGAGGCCAGCTTTTTATCCAGATTATCCAGCTGGGTAACCCCGGTAAGATCGATGGACATATAGGCATTGTTTGATATTGCCTTTTCCTTATTCTCAACCTCATGAATGATATGGTTACGTCTCTTTATCATTTCATCCATGCTGCCCCTTACCTTGCAGCCACAGGATTGCCTAAAATAAGTGATGCTCTTCAGATAGGTATTCTTGTCCTGTTCAAGGCCCTGATTATGCTTATGGATCTTCTTTACGGCCTCTGCTCCCATATCGAAAATCGGCATGCCCGCAGTAGTGATAGAAGGGCTGAAGTCCTCCGCCAGCTCTATATGATCACAGCCGGACACTGCGATGGTCTTTGGCACTGTAATCCCCCGCTCCATCAGGGCGTTGCATACGGTAACTGCCATATAATCATTGGCACAGATAATGGCTTCCGGCAGATTCTCAGGATCCGCTACCCATTTCTCAACTGCGTCATAGGCTGCAAACTTCCAGAAGTCACCGAAGTAGGTCCTCTCCTCCTCGAAGGGAAGGTTATGCCCTCTTAAGATCCTTTTATAGGCATCCAGCCGCTGGTGTGATACCGGATTATCCTCCGGACCCGTAAGAAAATTAATCTTTGTATATCCATGCTTTTCTATAAAATGCGTAATAATCTCATCAAGGACAGTGTCATCATCAATCAGCACATTATAATACTCCTCTATCTCCTGACGGACACTGACGACAGGACAGTGGCTGTATTTCTTGATATTCTCTATGACCTTTTCCTTGAAGCCGCTCACAAACATGGTGTCGGGCATCAGAATGATACCGTCCAGCTTATCATATTTAGGCAGGTTAGCCATATTGCGCTCTCCCTGCTCATATTTCAGCTCTCCGTATCCGACAAAGTTCGAAAAAAAGGCTACATTATAGCCCAGTTCCTTCGCCTGCTTACTGATCCCTCTGCCAAGGATGTCCTGATATTCCTGATATGCTTCAGTTGTAAAAACCCCTATGGTTTTTCTTCCGTTGCCCAGCATATGAATCCTCCTCGTTCTTCCATAACCAAGTACAAGCTTACTATATAATATATTATACATGAAAAACAAGATTCGCAGTTAACTTTTTGCAAATAATACAAAAATATACTGATAAAGCTATACCTATAACGAAATTGCCCGGATATTCTAAAATATTATAATGAGAGGGCTGTTTCTTATAGCCATGCTGCTACATGAGTAGCAGTATAGTTACCATCAAACAGCCCCCGGCTTATTTTTCTAAATTAGCTTATCTGACCAGATTCGCTCTTAAGCGCAGCGATTCCTTCTCATATTTCTGCTGATACATACGTGAATCGGCCACGATCATGCAATCCTCTACAGTCGTATTCTCATCCGGTGTAACCAAACTCCAGCCATAGCTGACATATACATTGAACTCATAGTTCCCGCTTTGGTTGAACTTATCCAGCTCCTCCACGAACTTCTTGACGAAATGATTCATCTTCTTCTCGTCATATTCCAGCCCGATGACCGTAAATTCGTCTCCGCCGCAGCGTATACAGATCTCATCGTCATCCGCTGCCTTCTGAAGGGCATCCGCCACAACCTTGATGGCAATGTCACCGCTGATATGGCCGTAATTATCATTGATCATCTTCAGCTTATCCATATCTGCAGTAAATACCATTAGCTTGACCCGTTCCTCCACTGCCTGCCGCAGATACTTCTTACCCAGGGTTTCCAATCCTCTCCGGTTATAGAGACCGGTCAGATCATCCCTGATGTACATATCCTCCAGCTTATATACCAGTCTGTTCAGCTCACTATGGACCCTGACATTCTCAAGGGCATTGCTTACATTAATCAGCCAGGCCTGGAAGGTTTGCATATACACCTGAATACTCCGGAAACGGATCGCAGCATAACCGAATATAATCCCATGATGATGGAGCATGGAAATGAAATAAGTCGTCGGCTCATCGTCCATAAACTGTTTGGGGATCAGCTCTCTCTTTGGGAAACGAATCTTATAATAGCCCTCCCGGTTCTTATTCCCTGCCTCCATAATCATATAGTCGTCATCATCTGCCGCTTCCTTGGTATTCTCGTCCCGATAGTTCTGCCAATTGGGATGCAGGCACATATAGAAATCAGAAAATCCTACATTCTCATAGATATAGTACATGAGTCTTGCATTTATCTCATCCAGCTTCGTAAGTCCGGTCAGATCTCCTGACATATAGGCATTTCTTGCAACCGCCCGCTGTAAGGAATCTGTCATATTGATATAATATCTTTTCCGTTCCTTGTTCATTTCCTGCTGGTTATACTTACAGCCACAGGATTCCCGGAACACCGGTGTTGTCTTTATATAAGAATTCATCGGCTGATCGATCCCACATATATGCTTATGGATCTTCTCCACAGCTTCCGTTCCCATATCAAAAGCGGGCATCTTGGCCGTTGTGATGGCAGGACTGTATTCGGCTGCATCAATGATGTCATCACAGCCGGTAATCGCTATCTCCTCCGGAACGGATACCCCTTTCGCAGCCAGGGCATTGCTGGCTGCAATTGCCATATAATCATTGGCACAGACGATAGCCTGAGGCCGTTCCAGAGCGCTTGACAGCCAACGGTCGATGGCCGGCCCCGCCGCATTCTTCCAGAAGTCTCCGTAATATATTCTTTCCTCTTCGATGGGAATCTGAAATTCGCTTAAGACCTTCTTATAGGATGCCAGTCTCTTCTCCGAGTCCGGGAAATCCTTCGGACCTGCCAGGAAATTCAGTCTTGTATATCCATGATCTCTGATCAGATGACGGATTAATTCTTCAATTACAGTCTCATCATCGATCAGGACATTATAGTAGCTCTCAATCATTCTGCGGATGCTTACAACCGGACATTTACAGCGGTTCTGAATATGCTCCCGTATTCTGGATTCCAACCCCTCTATGGCTAAGGTATCCGGTACCAGAATCACTCCGTCAAAGTCCTCATAATAGGGAACATCTGCGATTTGAATCTCACCGGCATCATATCGGGGCTGTCCGTAGCCCCCGAAATTGGTAAAAAAGACAACATTATAATTGAGATCCTTCGCGCGGGTCTGGATTCCCTTGCTTACGATCTCCTGAAATTCAGAATTTACCTGAGATACAAAAACACCGATTGTTTTCCTACCATTATCTAACATGTACAGATCTCCTGTCCTTCCAAAACATGCTTTAGCATAATCTATCATAAAAGTATATAAGGCTTTTGTCCTATCAATATTAATATATAACATATTAGTACAAAAAACAATATCTTTCACAATATTATAAGATACTACATTTCCTTCCTGTCTTTTATGATACTGTTTCGTTTGGTAAAGTCGGATTTGCTACATAAAGACGGTCTTCTCATAAAAAGCGCCCAGCTTGGAATACTCTGTGAGTATCCCTAACCGGGCGCAGCAGCTCTTGGGCATAAATTAAGAAAGAATCATCCTGTCATTGGCCAGCTCATTGCCGGTGGCAGTCTCAAATTTCTCAAGCAGGTCGCTTACCTTAAGTTTCTTCTTATCCTCTCCTGATACATCATAAATGATTCTGCCGTCATGCATCATGATTAACCGATTTCCATACTGAATGGCATGCTTCATATTGTGTGTTACCATAAGCGTGGTCAGCTTGTGGGAGTTTATCACTTGCTCAGTCAGCTCCAGCACCTTCGCTGCGGTTTTCGGATCCAGGGCAGCCGTATGTTCATCCAGCAGCAGAAGCTTGGGCTGCTGTAGGGTTGCCATAAGAAGGGTCAGGGCTTGTCTTTGTCCTCCGGATAGAAGTCCTACCTTCGTGGTCATTCTGGTCTCCAGTCCGAGTCCCAGGGTCTTCAGACGCTCTTCATAAAAGAGCTTTTCCGCTTTTGTTATCCCCCAGTTCAGGGTTCTTCTTCTTCCTCTGCGGTAGGCCAGGGCCAGGTTCTCCTGAATTTCCATGTTCGCCGCAGTGCCCATCATCGGATCCTGAAATACTCTTCCCAGGTATTTGGCCCGTTTATATTCCGGATAGGAGGTTACATCCACCTTGTCAATCTCTATGGATCCCTGGTCGGGAAGATGTACTCCGGCAATCATATTCAGCATCGTGGATTTTCCTGCTCCGTTACCGCCGATGACGGTTACAAAATCACCCGTCCTTAATTCCAGGGACAAGCCGTTCAATACCTGTTTCTCATTGACGGTACCAAGATTAAAGGTCTTATAGAGGTTCGTCATCCTTAACATTATGCCTTCCCTCCTTTAAGCCTGCTTGTCTTCTTCTTCGTTAATACCGGTATGGACAGTGCCGCTGCCACAACGATTGCTGTAAGCAGTCTCATATAATCCGTATCCAGACCAAACTGTAATACCACAGCAATAATAATTCTGTAAACTACGGTTCCTACCATAATTGCGATCAGCTTCTTCGCAAAGTTCCTGGCCTTCATGAAGATCACTTCGCCGATAATGATGGAAGCAAGCCCGATGATGATGGCTCCGACTCCCATGTTGATATCCGCATAGCCCTGACTTTGCGTAACCAAGGCTCCGGACATGGCAATCAGGCCGTTACTGATGATCAGGCCCAGGATGGTAACTCTGTCCGTATTGACTCCCTGTGCCCTCACCATCGCAGAATTATTACCCGTGGCACGGATACAGCAGCCGATTTCCGTTCCAAAGAACCAGTAAAGAAGGGCTATGACCGCAAAGGTCAATGCAGCTCCCACCAGTATGGTAACCCAGGTCTGAAGAGTTCCCTCCCGGATGCCCAGATCGGCAGCCTTGGGAAACAGTCCCTTGATCGTGGATATCACCGTTCTTTTATTCAGTATCGCTATATTTGCCTGCCCCATGATTCTTAAATTAATCGAATAAACACCGATCATGGTTAGGATTCCGGACAGGATAGCTGGAATCTTCAGCTTCGTATGTAACAGCCCTGTAACTCCTCCCGCTGCCATACCCGCTATTGCAGCAATAATTAAGCTTAAGAAGGGGTCCCAGCCCAGTACCACCACGAGTACGGCACTGATGCTCCCACCAAGGGTAAAGCTTCCTTCGCAGGTCAGATCGGCAAAGTCCAGGATTCGAAAGCTGATATATACTCCCAGGGCAAGAATAGCCCAGGTCAGTCCCTGAGCGGTCGCCCCAAAAATAGCCATAATAATACTCATGATATTCATTCTGATGTTTCCTTTCTGTGTTCACTTAAAGCCTTCCCCTCATGGAAACAGGTAAAAGCGGCTTAGTACTTCCCTTGTTGTAAAAAGGGTGCCATGTTTTGAAGAGGCCCTGGCACCCTGAAAAATTCGATTATTTCGACAGCAGCTCTGCAGGAATCGTAATACCGAGCTGAGCTGCTACTTCCTCATTCACCTTGAGGGTGTATTCCGCATCGGGAAGATATTCGATCGGCATCTTGTCTGTGGTCGTCTCTCCCTTGATCAGCTTCACTGCCTGAGCACCGGTCAGTCTGCCAAGCTTGTAATAATCAATGCCATAGGTAGCCAGACCACCCTCGTCCACCATTCCTTCCTCACCGCAGATGACGGGAATTCCGTTCTGGTTTGCAACCATAGCTACGGTTGCCATACCGGAAGCAATGGTATTATCCGTAGGAGCATAAATCGCATCCACCTTGCCGACCAGGGACTGAACCACTTGCTGTATATCGTTGGTGTTGGATACGGTAGCTTCCGATGCTGTAAGGCCGCTCTCCTCTGCAGCTTTTGTTGCCATCTCTGCCTGTATCTTGGAATTGCTTTCACTGGAGCAATAGAGAATAGCTATGGTCTTCGCTTCCGGCAGCAGCTTCTTGATCAGATCAATCTGTTGCTTTACCGGTGTCAGGTCCGATGTACCGGATACATTTCCTCCGGGTGCGGCATTCGAAGCCACCAGACCCGAACCCGCAGGATCGGTCACTGCCGTAATCAAAATCGGTATATCCTTTGTGGCATTGGCCATCGCCTGGGCAGAGGGTGTTGCAATTGCCAGGATCAGGTCGTTATTGTCATTTACCAGCTTTGTCGCGATGGTATTGGCTGTCGCCTGGTCTCCTTGAGCGTTCTGGTAATCAATCTTTATATTCTTACCATCCACATAGCCAGCTTCCTCCAGCGCATCTACAAAGCCCTGATAGGAAGCATCCAGCGCGGCGTGCGTTACCAGCTGGTTCACTCCGATCCGATACACCTTTCCCTCTTCCGAGGCTCCCTTCCCTGTCGATACAGAATCTTCTTTCGTACCGCAGCCGGCAAGAAGTCCCGCCATCATGGCTGCTATTATCATCATTCCGGTCAGCTTTCTGAATTTCATAAAACATCCTCCTCATATTAAACCATACGAACACAATACCACTCATCAGCGTTGCGCTTTAAGGCTTTAACGCTTTTAATGGATAAAGTATAGCTGTAAATTAAGTATTAGTCAATACCTTATTTGCAGGAAAGTATTGACTATCTACAGCCCTGGTATCGTATGGAATACATAAGGAGGTATTCTTTTCCGTTCTAATGGGCGCCGGCACCCTTGATTTTTCTGATGATTCCGGTAGCCTCCGCTCTGTTGATCAGGGAATACAGAAGCAGGGTCTCAAATGGAAATACAATGGCTGTCTTTAAGGCTCTGACCGGAAGTAATGCGAAGAAATCATATCCATATAGTATTGTCAGCCAGTAGGTGTTCAGGAAAATGTGTACCGCTATGGAGAAGATCAGTTTTGTGATAAGGATTCTCTTCAAACTTAAGGGTCTCTGATAAAGAAGTGCTCCATACCATAAGCCTGTCAAGATAGCACTGATGGTGAAGCCATAAAAAAGGGTTCCCGTTGGCCTGATAAAAAAGGTCAGGAGATCCAGGGCGGCACCATATAAGGCCCCTACCGCCGGTCCAAACAGATAGTAGACAAATTCATTGGGTAAAAAGTTAAAGGTAATCTTGATGGTTTCAACCGGCATAAAGGTAAAGTAACCCAATACGATGGAGATCGCCCCCATCATTGCCAGCAGGGTGATACAGCTTACTTTCTTCATCTCCTGAAGAGACTGAAGGAACAAGGACTTCTTTTTAAGCATAAAAAAATACCTCCTTTTGCAGACCTTTGTACTACAATAAGAGATAATACCAAATATAATATATTTGATTATCATACTGTAGCAGCGGGATGCGGACCATGAACCGCAAGTTTCCTTTTCGTCCGGATGACAACTCCCTGTTCACCCGGCACTTAACGCTCATGTTCCTACTCTGCTTTTTTATTTTTTGTAAGCTTAGTATATCACAGGATTTCAGTTTTGCAAGAAAAACATTCTCTCTTCCAAAATTTAAAATGATGCCCTGTATTTAAAGCTCCTGTACCTGTGCAGCACGCTGAAGCATCTGATTAAACATCTTGATCTTTCTCTTTTCCGTAACCGGTCTGCCTGTAATATAGTATTCTACCTTAGAGCTTCCGCCCCCAAGCAGCTCCTTCTTCTGCAGGATGTCCTTCAGATGATTTACCGTTCCGCCGATTCCATCAATAAACTCAACCTGATCCGACATCAGCCTTCTCAAGGTATCCTTAAAATAGTTAAAATGGGTACAGCCAAGCACAAAGGTAGTGTACTCTGACATATCATAACGGGCCAATTCTCCCTTGAGGTATTGCTCCACATCCTTCCCGCTAAAACGGCCTGCTTCAGCAAACAGGACCAGCTTGGGTAAAGGCAGCAGGTCCGTTCTATGCTCTCCATCCACTTGCTCCAACAGATTTTTCAGCTTCTCCTCCTTAATGGTAAGGGGGGTTGCCGCAATCATGACCCGCCCGTTCTGGCAGATCTTGACCGCCGGCTTTACGGCAGGCTCCATCCCGAGAATGGGAAGCGGGTACTTCTTCCTTACGAAGTCTATGGCTACACTGGTTGCCGTATTACAGGCAATCACGATGGCTTTTACTCCACAACCGACGAGAAAAGCGACTGCTTCATCCACATAGGTGATAATCTCTTCCTTGGTCTTCGTTCCATAAGGAACATGCTCCGTATCCGCATAATATATGTAATCTTCCTCCGGTAATACACGCATCGCCTGATTTAGCACGTTCAGACCGCCCATACCGGAATCCAATAAGCCTATCTTCAAGGTACTCTCTCCTTCCATTACGGCAAGCAAACTTAAGGATTGTATCTCAATCCTTCCAATCCAAAATATTATCACAAATCCGTACAAAAAGATAGATGGGATTATTTTGATCTGCATGAATGTAACCGAACTATCTCGACTTAGGTAAGATGAAAATTGAAGAAAAAAGCCCCAACCCAGCAGCTCCTATGTCTGCCAAATTAGGACTTCTATAGTGCATCTCCAGGGGCTCGAACCCTGGACACCCTGATTAAGAGTCAGGTGCTCTACCAACTGAGCTAGAGATGCATATCTCTCGGACGCAAATGTTATTATATAGGACGTGAAAACAAATTGCAAGTAGTTTTTTTATTTTTTTTAAAAATTATATCATATTCTTCACTTTTATTCAGATTGCCTGGAATACGCTGGGATTTACTGCGTATTCCAGGCTTATGGTTCCTATGATTTCCTGTTCGTCTTCAGGATCCGGGATTATGCTTTATGAGCCTCCAGCTTCTCCTGAAGGGCTTTCTTCGGGACTGCTCCTACGATGGTCTCCACGGCAGCACCGTTCTTGAAGAGAATCATTGTAGGTATGGACATCACACGATATTTTCCGGCCGTCTCCGGTTCATCGTCCACATTCAGTTTTCCGATCTTTATCACACCCTGATACTCCTCAGCAAGCTCAGAAACGATCGGAGCCATCATCTTACAGGGTCCGCACCAGTCTGCATAGAAATCAACAAGTACCGGAATATCTGATTCTAATGCTTCTTTTTGAAAATTCGCATCGGTAAATTGAAAAGCCATATTTTCCTCCGTTTCCTTTATCCCTAAAAGATTTCTTACGTTCAAGTAATCCATCCGTCAGATAAATTTATCTTAATGTATAGTATCTCATGATGCCTCTATATTATGTGATGATACACGGATACCATTCATTTTACAAGTCCCCTGTTACCTTTTTTTACGTTTCATAGCATTATTTAGGATACCTTGCACTTCCTCCCAGGAACGCTTCAGCTGTAAGGCCTTTTTATTTAACTTATAATTACCTCCGCTTGCCCTGGCCAGCTTCCATTTTATGCCCTTCTTCATCCATGACCACCTTAAGCTTTTTTTACCATTGTATGAAGTTGGGAAGAAAAAAACACTCTTTCCGCTTTTCTTATTTCTCTTTTGTGGTCCGATAGGATACCAGTCGGTGAATGGGATTGCCCTCTGCCGAAAATCTCTCCTCATACTCTGTCATGATATTGCTCTCGGCGTATTCGCTGTGATGGAGATCATAAGTAACCTCCTTCAGTTCCCAGCCTGCAAGCTTCGCCTCCTCCAGTGAAAAATCAAACAGGGGCCGGTTGTCCGTTTTGAACATCACTTCTCCGTCCCGTTTCAGGATCTTATCATACTTACCTAAGAACTCCTTGGAGGTCAGCCGTCTCTTTGCATGTCTGTCCTTCGGCCAGGGATCAGAAAAGTTCAGATAGATTCTGTCTACCTCTTCCGTATCAAAAATCTCAGTGATATACTCCGCATCAAAACGGATAAAATATAGATTGGAAAGCTCTGTTTCCTGTCTCTTCTCCAGGGCCCGCAACAATACACTGGAGTATTTCTCTATTCCGATATAGTTAATCTGCGGATTTCTTGCAGCCAGCTCCATTAAGAACCTGCCCTTTCCCATACCAACCTCGATATGGATCGGGGCTGTATTTCCAAAGAGCGTCTTCCATTTTCCCTTCTGTTTCTCCGGCTCCTGCACCACATATTCATTTGCAGCTACCGCTTCTCTGGAGCCTCTGATATTCCTTAGTCTCATGTCTTATCTCCTTTTACTCCATACCGGGGCTTCCCGCTATACAGCTTCCGGTATCCTCTGTCCTATCTAAATTATAGGGATAAAGTAAGCCTTCGTCAATATTCCGTATGGAATTACACAAAAAGCGCGAATATGGGGGACAGAGCGTGCAAAAATTTAGCCTGTAACCTCATATTTCTATTTCAAATATGCCCTCCATGTAGTATACTATTTGCAGTCTATATTAGGTCAGAAGGGAGAATCATAATGAAAGTAATCGCATTGAACGGCAGCCCCAAGCCCAAAGGAAATACCTGGCATACCCTACATACCGTCTGTGAAGCGCTCCAAAGAGAAGGCATTGAGACAGAGCTCCTCCATGTAGGTAATATGGATATCAAGGGCTGTATCGCCTGTGGCCGCTGTAAGGATGGCTATTGTGTTCATTCCGATGAGAAGCTTAAGGCAATCATCGATCGGATCTATGCCGCAGACGCTTTGATTCTTGGAAGTCCGGTCTATTATGCCGGTATCGCCGGAGGCTTTAAAAGCTTTCTGGACCGTCTCTTCTATGCCAGTCATGGAAGACTCCGCCTGAAGGTAGGCGCTTCCATCGCCATACCCAGGAGAAGTGGTGGAATGACCACCTTTAATGAGCTGAATCATTATTTTTTGATCTCTGAAATGCTGATCGTCCCCTCCTATTACTGGAATGTAATCCATGGAGGTGCTCCCGGTGAGGTGCTTTCAGATAAAGAGGGAATGAGTGTCTTAAACAATCTGGCTCAGAATATGGCCTGGATGCTGAAGCTGAAGGAGGCTACAAAGGAGTCCCTTCCTCTGCCCGAACCCTACCCCAGGGAATGGATGAATTTCATCAGAAATGCTTAAGATCAGTCGTGGTATTTCGTATCGATTTCCATCTTTTAGTTTACAATACCCTATAGAAATAGTAGAATGAGGATAAGTGAAAACAAGCGATATCCCTCATTATAGAGCCTTTCTAAGGCTCTTTGCAGTCTATTAAGTAAAGGAGAGATAACTATGGCAAAGTATGTAATTGGAGTTGATTTTGGTACCTTATCAGGACGAGCTCTTCTGGTAAATGCAGAAAGCGGAGAAGAGCTGTCAACTGCCGTTTATGAATATCCCCACGGGGTCATGGATGAGGCTCTTCCCTCCGGGAAGGTATTACCTCCGGATTGGGCACTGCAGCATCCACAGGATTATCTTGATGTTTTTTCCCACACGATTCCGGCTGTATTGAAGGAGTCCGGCGTAGCCGGTGAGGACGTCATCGGTATCGGAATTGATTTTACCGCTTGTACCCTTATTCCCGTAAAGTCGGATGGCACCCCCTTATGCTTCTTAGAGCAGTATCGGGATGAGCCCCATGCCTATATCAAGCTGTGGAAGCATCATGCAGCTCAGGACAAGGCAAATAAGCTGAATGAGATTGCCGCCGAAACAGGACAAAAGTGGCTTTCCCGTTATGGTGGCAAGATTTCCTCCGAATGGGCTGTTCCGAAGATCTGGCAGACCCTCGATGAGGCTCCGCAGGTCTATCAGGAAGCAGATTATTTTATTGAAGCGGCTGACTGGGTGATCTGGCAGCTGACCGGAGTTCAGACCCGTAATTCCTGTACCGCCGGTTATAAGGCGATCTGGCATAAGAAGGAGGGTTATCCGGATAAGGAATTCTTCAAGGCCCTGGATCCCCGCCTCGAGAATGTGGTGGAAGATAAATTGTCCTGTCCTGTTTCGCCTCTTGGCAGCAGGGCCGGTGAAATCACGGAAGCTGCTGCTAAGCTGACCGGCTTAAAGCCCGGCACCGCAGTAGCTGTTGCCAATGTAGATGCTCATGTGACAGTACCTGCCGTGAAGATTGACGGTCCCGGAAAAATGCTTGCCATTATGGGAACCTCCACCTGTCATATTCTGCTCGGAACCAAGGAACAGACCGTTCCCGGTATGTGCGGTGTGGTAGAGGATGGTGTCTGCCCCGGTTATTTCGGTTATGAAGCGGGACAGTCCTGTGTCGGTGATCATTTTGCCTGGTTCGTGGAGAACTGCGTCGGTCAGGAGTATTATGAAGCTGCTAAGGCAGAGGGCCTGAATATCCATCAATATCTGACGAAGAAGGCAGAACAGCTGAAGGTAGGCGAGAGCGGACTTGTGGCCCTGGACTGGTGGAACGGCAACCGGTCTGTGTTGGTGGATGTGGACCTGACCGGCCTATTACTCGGCATGACCCTACAGACAAAGCCCGAAGAGATCTACCGTGCCTTAATAGAAGCAACCGCATATGGAACACGGAAAATCATTGAGACCTTCCGGGAGAACGGTGTACCTGTGGAGGAATTCTACGCTTCCGGCGGTATTTCCTATAAGAATCCGATGGCCATGCAGATCTATGCCGATATTATCAAGGTTCCGATCAAGATCGGAGGAAGCTTACAGGGACCGGCCCTGGGCAGTGCGATTTTCGCAGCCGTAGCAGCAGGCTCCGATCGGGGCGGTTATGATGACGTATTTGAAGCTGCACGGGTGATGGGCAAGCTGAAGGATACCGTATATTACCCCATTCCTGCCAACTCTGCTGTATATGATAAGCTTTACAACGAATATTCCCTGCTGCACGACTATTTCGGCAAAGGTGCCAATGATGTGATGAAGCGTCTGAAGGAAATCAAGAAAGAACAGAGCAAATAAGGATGCTTTCAAGTACTGCGGAGGAAACGATAAGGGAGTGTGACTGATGCTAGAAGGCTTAAAAAAAGAAGTATATGAAGCGAACCTCCTTCTCCCATACCATAAGCTTGTCACCTTTACCTGGGGAAATGTATCCGGTATAGACAGGAAAAATGGGCTTGTTGTCATCAAGCCCTCCGGGCTTGAATATGAGCAGCTGACACCGGAGGATATGGTCGTTGTTGACTTAGAGGGACGTCAGGTGGAGGGCAAACTAAAACCCTCCTCGGATACTCCCACCCATATCGAGCTCTATCATGCCTTCCCCTCTGTCCAGGGAATTGTACACTCTCACTCCCGCTGGGCAACGATCTTCTCCCAGATGGGAATGGGGATTCCGCCTCTCGGTACAACCCATGCGGAGTATTTCCATGGGGAGATTCCCTGCACCCGTAAGCTTAGGGCTTATGAAATACGCGGTGATTATGAGAAAGAAACCGGTGCGGTGATTGTGGAGCGTTTTAAAAAGGGGAAGCTTAACCCGGAGGAGATGCCCGGCGTTTTGGTCTGCAACCACGGACCCTATACCTGGGGTAAAAATCCGAAGGAGGCTGTCCATAATGCGGTCGTCCTGGAGGAGGTTGCCCTTATGGCTTGGCATTGTATGGCTCTGCCTGATAAGTATCTGGTACCCATGCAGAAGGATTTGCTGGAGCGCCATTACAGCAGAAAGCATGACAGGTTTGCCAGTTACGGTCAGGATACGGACAGCAATGACGGTCCCGGAGACGATGCGTACTAACCCGGAGCTTCAGCCGTCCGTATGCTATCTCGTATTACAGTGAATCATAGCCGATTCCCTATGCAAATATTGTGCTGAAGGCCAGAGCTTCGGCAGAATGGAGATTTATTTATGAAGAGACAGAAGCTTTATCTGTTTTGTTTCCTATTTTTATATAGTTTCACTCTTCTTGTGACACCCCGGCTTGCTTTTGCCACAACTGCAGACAGCAGCTGGCCTGAAGGACCGGGCGTATATGCGGAAGGGGCAATTGTCATGGAGGCCTCAACCGGGTTAATATTATATTCTAAGAATATGAATGAAGCGTATTATCCGGCCAGTATCACAAAGATCATGACCGCCCTGGTGGCAATTGAGAACTCAACACCCGGTGAGATTGTTACCTTCTCAAGGAGTGCCATTTTTGATGTTGACTTGAAGAGCAGCCGAATCGGTATCGATGTCGGCGAGCAGCTGACGATGCAGCAGTGTCTTTATGCGATTCTTCTGGAATCAGCCAATGAGGTATCTTATGGAGTGGCAGAGCATGTGGGTGGCGGAGACATCAATGTCTTCCTGGAAATGATGAATGAAAAGGCCCGCAGCTTAGGCTGTAAAAACACCAATTTCGTCAATCCCCATGGTCTTCATGACGACAACCATTATACCTCCCCCTATGATATGGCCTTAATTACCCAGGAAGCCATGAAGCATGAAGCTTTTCGAAAGATCTTTGCCACAAGGACCTCTTCCATTCCCCCGACAAATATTCAGAAAGAGACACGCTACTTGGCCAACCATCACAAGTTTATCCTAAACCGTAGTTATGATAGCTGTATCGGGGGCAAAACCGGCTATACCAGTGTCTCCCGCTATACCCTGGTTACAACGGCAAAACGCGGTGATCTGGAGCTGATATGTGTCGTCATGAGAGATGATACCAGTGAGCATCAGTACTCTGATACCACCAAGCTATTGAATTTTGGCTTTGATAATTTCTCAATTTATCCTATTGCTGACCTGGAGGGTTCTCCTGTATTAAAGGAATCTCCCTTCTTTACCCGCTACAATACCTTATTAAGTAAAACCGACGGCTCTATCACCACGGACAGAAAGGGCTATCTGGTGTTACCAAACACTGCCTCCTTTGAGGATGCTGTCAAGGAGGTTTCCTTCTTTCCGGCGCCGGACAAATCCGGTGAGGATAATGTCATCGGTTCGATCTCCTACACCTACAACGGAAAATATGTAGGAGGAGCGGATATTCTTTATAAGGATGTGCAACGCCCTTCCCTTTTCCATCAGAAGGCCGAGAAGCCCGAACCCACCATGGCTCCGGCAGAACCACCGGAAGAAGAGGAGAAGGTAAGCTATCGGCCGATCATTATCGGGCTGCTCGTCGGATTATTTGCCTTAATCATCGGTCTGTATTTTGTCCTGGTGGAACGGCCCCGTTTGAAACGAAGAAATGCCTATTATAAAAAGCGGGCCTTAAGAAAAGCCTCCTTTCAGGATGATGACTTTCTGGATCTATAAAAAATAGCCACCCTTCCAGCTTGTTGATATGCCCCCTGTCTACTTGACAGGGGGCATATCATTTGGAACGGTGGCTTAATCTTTACCTATTCTCAGGTTATTTTCCGTAGGAAGCAAACATGGCCGCAATCTCCTCCGTGGTCAGGCTCTTATAGGGGTCATCATACAGAGGGACGACCTTTGGTTCACTCGTCTCCATCATAGCTTCTGTCACCGGCTCTTCCATCTGCTCTTGCTCCGCTTTCAGCTCCTCCTCTTCGGTCCTGTCCTCCTCTTCCGTCCACTGCCCTTCGGTCAGCTTCTCCTCTGTCAGTTCCTCCATAGAGGGTGTCACCTCCGGCGCTTCTTCCATGCTCTGCTCTTCCCAAGTATCTACCTCTGATTGCTTCACCCCAGGCACCTCCCAGGTCTCTCCCTCCGGCAACATGGCTTCCGGCTCTTTCCTGGTTTCTGCCTCGGACAGTATGGCGTCCAGCTCCTCCCAAGTCTCAACTTCAGGCAATATAGCTTCCTGCTCCTCCCAGGTCTCAACTACAGGCAATATGGCTTCCTGCTCCCCCGGGTTTTCTGCCTCTGCCAGCATGACTACCGGCTCTTCTCCGATCTCATCCTCTGGTAATTGGTCTTCCTGTTCCATCCCAAGCAGTGTTTCCTGCAGTATGGCTTCTAACACACTTTCCGTCTCAGCCTCTGAAGCATATGACCCGATCTCCTCCCAGGATTCTGACTCAGTTTCTATCTCCTCCGGTTGCTCCCAAGTCTCAACTTCAGAAAGCATATTTTCCGACTCTGTTCCCTCTTCCGTGAAGCTATCCTCTATATATTGCTTTCGGGAGATGCTCCCTCGATCCACTTGTAGCGGTAACTCTTTCAGCTCCTTTATAGCCTCAAGGATCAAGTCCAGCTTATCCTCAGAGTGAAGCCTTTCGGCCTCCTCCCTGATGGCAGCAATCAGAGTCTTGGTATTATCCTTCTGATAGTTTACCTCTATATTCAAGGCATTTTTCTGCCCCTCCATCAGTCTTTTCTGAAGCTCTTCCACTTTACGCAGCGCCTCGGTATTGCTTTTCTCCATGGCTTGGAGCCTAAGCATAAGCTCCTCCAGCTTATCTTCGAGATTTGCTGCATTCTTTTTACCGGCCGTATAAGAAGCCTTCTGAAGATTCATCTGCTCCGTATACCTGACATTACCTCTCTCTACTTCTTCCCGGTACATATTCTCAAGATAGAATAAGGTCTTTTCCTTGCTCTGCCTCCATTGGTTGCGTATGGAATCTATCAGTAGGTATAGACTGATCAGTACAACGATACCCAAGCTGCCTATGGTAAAGAGATCTGCTTCCGGACGCAGAAGAAAATATATTTCTGCCAGAAAAGCCATCAGAAAAAAGCAGCCAAAAAAAACTCCGTTCAATTTAATTTTCATCTTAGCTCCTATCTGCTTCTATAAAATTTTAGTACTTAAATACTATATCGGCATTAAATAGGATACATATTATCCTTTCCCCCTCTTTTTGCTACTAATGTGTATATAGTAAAAAAGCTTTTCCGGAAGATCTCGTGTGATCGGGTTCTTCCGGAAAAGCTTTTCTTCTTCTTTTACATTTTTAACGTGCCTGGCGGGATTTGAACCCACGACCTTCCGCTTAGGAGGCGGACGCTCTATCCTGCTGAGCTACAAGCACAAACAACGTATTTATTCTACTATTTCCTTCTTCCTAAGTCAATATCCTATCAGAAGGAATTTAACGTTTGCTGACGTTTGATTTTAACGTTCGCTAACCTAATCCTAATCTGTCACACTGATCCTCTTTCACACCGTAAGCCAGCTGACACATGAACGTTTTTCTCCGGAAGAAGCCCTCGGTAGGGCTTCTTCCGGCTTGCTTACACAGTACTATTGGTTTGCGGTCTGCCCTGAAAAGGCGATATTCCCCTGCATCCAGATGTTACCCTTGAATCTGCGGCCAACTGCCGGTTCCCCCAGCATATCCTTCCTGTTGATACAGAGACGGAAGCTGATATCATTACAGCAGAGCAGTAAGTCATAAAGCTCTTCCTTGGTATATTCATTTACAATCAGATTACATTCCTGAATCGTAGCGATAATAGAGTAATTATCAGATTCTGATCCAAAGGGGATAAAGCTGGTATCTACGATCGAATAGATATCCTCCTTCTTGGCCCGTCTGGAAACCATGGCATAGGTGTCGATATCGTCAATGGTCAGGCTGTCGATGGCATCCTGGTTGCCCTTCTTTGCTTCAGCAATCAAATTATTCCGATATTTGGTCTCCGCCTTAATGTTTCGTACCTGAACCTCATCCTTCTCAATCGGAAGCAGGGTCCTCCCCTCCAAGGACAGAGCAGCCAGAGAAATCGGAAAATTCGTATTCATCGGCATATTCTGATTTTTCTTCTCAAGAAACTCCACCACATTCTGCAGATAAAAGATCAGAGATACACCCAGTCTGTAATCATCGCACATACCGGTATAAGCCTCGGTATCAACCCTTTTATTAATCCCGACCTCTTCACTGGTACTAATGGTATGACCGATCAGATATGGAAAATAATGCTCCATATGGAACACTCCGCTTCTGTCATATTCTCCTCGAAGTGTAATTCCTAAGCCCTCTCCGAAGACTCTGGATATCTCGATTAACTCTGTATTTTTACCGGTCTGTACGGATCTGATTCCGGTCGCCTCTTCCTTTACCAGGTCCAATAACTGGTTTAGGTCCGTTCTGTTATGGATTTCACTGAAGCCGATGGCTCTCAAATAGCTATGCATTACTTTCACCTGCCAATCTATACCCTACAGTATCATATGCTTTAGATAAGGATAATCCCCATCTTAAGTATTGCCTGTATGTTAATTTTATTCCTAAGTTACGTCTGCCTATTCCTAATCATGTGATAATATATATATCATATTCACAGAGAAAGCGCAAGCCTCAAACGCAGAGAACCGTGCTGATATCCACGATAAGACATAAAAATAAGGAGGTTATCCACCAAATCCGGATGGATCTCCTCCTATATTAATATGTTTATGATAAAGCTTAATCCATGATGGTATCCGTGATAAATAAGGTAAGCTCCTTGGTAAGGTCCTTCTCAATCCACTCCTTGGGCTTCTCACCCTCTTTATTCTTAATAATACGGATCACCGGCCTGGTCGGGCATTTCGTATTCTGCCTTAGGACGATTCCTACCTCATCCTCATTTGTGATAACAAGAGCACCTGTCGGGTATGCCGCAACAGAAGCAACGAAGGCTCTCACCACATTGAAGTCAAACTTGACGCCTGCCTGGCTGACAATATAATCAATCGCATCATGTACCTTCATTTTGGCGGTCAGATTGCCATAGACCCTGCTGTCAAATTCATCACATACAGCTGCAATCTTACTGCCGATTTTAATCTTATCATCCTTCTGACGGAAGGGGTAGCCGGATCCATCCAGCCTCTCATGATGGCTGATAATAATGTCCTTGGAGATGGGGGAAAGCCAGTCCACCTTCTCCACAGCTGAATAGCCATAGATAATATGCTTTTTGATTTCCTTCCGCTCCTTCTCGGAACAGTCCTCAAGGCGAAGGCTGCTATAATCCATACTCATAAAGGTAAACCCGATATCATGCAGAAGGCAGCCTATGGCGATATCCTTAACCCTTGTCTTTGGCAGCTTAAGCTTCAAAGCTAAAATAACAGATAGGGCACAGACATTTAAGGAATGGGAATAGGTGCTTTCACTTTTATTCCGAATACAGGAGATATTATACATAACCTCCTGCTCATTTATGATATCATAAATAATCTCATCCGCAATTGACCGGATCTCCTCCAGCTCCTGGTCATTGTGATAAGAATATTTCAGAAGAATATTACGGACAGCTTCCTGACACTGCTCCTTAATGTGAAGTTCCAGGCTTTCCGTAAGATTGACTCCCTGTCCAAACTCATCGTCCACATAGATAAACTCTATATCCAAATCCTTTAATCTATCCACATATTCTCTTTTTACTACCGTCCCGGCTGCCATTAGAACGGAATTATTATTGTTTAAGATATCTTTCGCCAATAACTCGTTCCCTTTAATGGAATCAATTGAGATTACCCTCATTATAAACCCTTTCTTCCTTGTTCCCAGCTCTATCTCACTGCATAACGTATGCCATGTATTTATACCATATTTCATGTACTTTTTCTATAGTTCTGATATAATAATCCTCTTTTTTTGACTTTTTTTCAATCATACAATAGTTCTATACCCTATTTGTAGGAAAAATAGGGATAAAAAAGGGTAATAAACAAATTGGTATTATATATTACGCTAATGCTTCTTATTTACTATTATACTATACTGTTTTGTGTATTTCCTACAAACATAAAGAAATCTAGCTAAAATTTTTATTGTTATTTATTTAACAATATACTTTGACAAATAAAAGCCTTTCTGCTATATTTATCTCAGAAGCAGTTGTTAATTTTTTAACATGGAGGATGTCTATGAAAACCTTAACGCAACCTACACCAAAGGAACATGTGGATCAATTAGTGAAGAACGCTCTGCTTGCTCTCGACGAATTTGCTCTGATGGATCAGAAGGCTATAGATAAAATCGTTCATGAGATGGCCCTGGCTGGTTTGGCAAAACAGCAGCTGCTGGCCAAAATGGCTGTCGAGGAAACCGGCAGAGGAATTTACGAGGATAAAATCACGAAAAATATCTTCGCTACAGAATTTGTATGGCATTCCATCAAGTATCAGAAGACGGTTGGAATTATAGAAGATAACGAAGAAGAGGATTACATGATTGTAGCAGAACCGGTCGGCGTGGTAGCCGGTGTTACCCCTGTAACTAATCCCACCTCTACAACCATGTTCAAGTGCCTTACCTGTATCAAAACCAGAAACCCGATCATCTTTGGCTTCCATCCCAGTGCACAGAAGTGCTCAGCAGAGGCTGCCAGAACCCTTTACGAAGCTGCCAGACAAGCCGGGGCTCCCGAACATTGTATTCAATGGATTGAGTTCCCGTCCATTGATGCTACCAGAGAGCTGATGAACCATCCGAGCGTATCCATGATCCTGGCTACCGGTGGTTCCGGTATGGTGAAGCAGGCTTACTCTGCAGGAAAGCCGGCACTTGGCGTAGGCCCCGGTAATGTACCCTGCTTTATAGAAAAGACTGCCAACTTAAAGCGTGCCGTTAATGACCTGGTCTTATCCAAATCCTTTGATAACGGTATGATCTGTGCTTCTGAACAGGCCGCTATTATTGAAGCCCCGGTTTATGCAGAGGCTGTTAATCTCATGAAGAAGGCCGGCTGCTACTTCACAACGAGAGAAGAAAGCAAACAATTAGAGGCTGTTGTCATCAATAAGGAAAGCGGTCATGTAAATCCGGCCATCGTCGGTCAGTCTCCTGCTGCAATCGCCGCAATGGCAGGAATTAAAGTTCCTGCAGACACGAAAATCATCTGCACAGAGATTGATGGAGTCGGTGAAGATTATCCCCTATCCAAGGAAAAGCTGTCTCCGGTACTTGCCATTCTGAAGGCTGCTGATGTAGAGCAAGGCTTCCTGCTCTGTGAGAAAATGATTGAACTGGGTGGTCTGGGTCACTCCAGCGTAATCCACTCCACCGATAGTAAAGTAATTAACGACTTCTCTGCCAGAATGAGAACCGGACGAATCATTGTAAATTCACCTTCCACCCATGGTGCAATCGGTGATCTGTATAATACAAATATGCCTTCCCTGACCCTGGGCTGCGGCTCATATGGCGGTAATTCCACGACTCATAACGTATCGGCAGTCGATCTAGTCAACTACAAGCGGGTTGCTAAGAGGAGGGTAAATATGCAGTGGTTCAAGGTTCCCAGCAGGATTTATTTTGAGTCCGGTTCTACCGCTTATTTAGCGAAGATGCCCGGGATCACCAAGGCTTTCATCGTTACCGATCCCTCCATGACAGAGCTAGGATACGTCAGCAAGGTGCTGTATCAGTTAAGAAAGCGGGAGGACTATGTTCATTGTGAGATCTTTGATCAGGTAGAGCCTGATCCCAGCTTGGACACCATTATAAAGGGTGTTGAGGAGATGAATAAGTTCAAGCCTGATGTCATTATCGCTCTTGGTGGTGGATCCGCGATTGATGCAGCTAAGGGCATGTGGCTCTTCTATGAGCATCCGGAAGCAGATTTCAAGAATATGTCCCTTAAGTTCCTGGATATCAGAAAGAGGGCCTATAAGTTCCCTGCCCTGGGTAAAAAAGCTCAGTTTGTAGCAATTCCCACAACCTCCGGAACCGGCTCTGAAGTAACCTCCTTTGCTGTTATCTCTGATAAGAAGGAGAATAAGAAATACCCCTTAGCAGACTACGAATTGACTCCTGATGTTGCCATTATTGATCCTGATTTTGTTATGAGTGTGCCGAAGAAATCCACAGCCTGGACCGGAATGGACGTATTAACCCACGCAATTGAAGCTTATATCTCCATCCTGGCTTCCGATTATACCGATGCACTCGCCATTCATGCAATCGATATGGTCTTCCGTTACCTGAAGGACTCCTATGACAAGGGTGCTGCGGACCCGGTTGCTAGGGAGAAGATGCATAATGCCTCTACGATTGCCGGTATGGCCTTTACAAATGCCTTCCTCGGCATCAATCACTCCCTGGCCCATAAGCTTGGCGGTGAGTACCATATCCCTCATGGCTGTGCCAATGCCATCCTGCTTCCTCATGTCATTCGTTATAACGGTGTAGAGTGCCCGACCAAATTTACCTCCTGGCCAAAATACGAAAGCTATATCGTGAGTGATAAGATCTACGAGCTGATGCTTCGCTTGGGCAAGAATCCGAAGAATAAGGCAGATGCTGTGGAAATGCTCGCCAAGGATGTGGAGGAGCTGAACAGTCACCTTGGAATTCCTGCAACCCTGAAGGAATATGGTATTGACGAAAAGGACTTCCTGAAGAAGCTTCCTGAGCTGGCTGACCTGGCCTTTGGAGACCAGTGTACCACAGCAAATCCGAGATTACCTCTGGTCAGTGAATTGGAGGAGCTATACATGCTTGCCTACTATGGCAAGAACGGAATGACCAAGAAGGAGAAGTAATACGGATATAGTGAGTTCCTTCATCAGTGACTTAATGCCTTCTCTCCTTTTCTATATATAAGATTCATGTAAGAGGAGCCATCGTACAGCTTGATATGCCCCTTATCTACTTAGGGGGAGCATATCAGATCATGCACATGGCTCCTCTTTTTTCTTTATATTTATACTTCTATAACCGCTTGCTCTTCTCCTTCTTACTTATCAGTAGCGGTGATTGGCAGATATCCATCCACCGTACTCTAAAATCGAATAAGCTTTTTACCTTATTCCATATATTTACTGCTATTTTTTGCTTGATTCAGAGCAGTTCTTTCATCCTCTGATAACTCCAGGAAGGATTCCCCTTTAATGATTTCCTTCAGATAGGTATAACAGCCTTCTCTGCTGCTGTGAACCGAATTCAGCAGAATACCGTTATTATTCTTGTCAAGAAGGGCAAGGACAAAGCTTAGCTTTCCTCCCATTTCCTTAAACGCATCGTACTTCACTACTCCGATCTTCTGATATGTAATCATAAGGTTTTCCTTAATATCATCCAGTTCTGCATGAACCTGTTGGGAGTCTGTCTTCAGAACGTCTATATCTGCGAATCTGGCGAGGATTTTAGATTCAAGATTTACTCCGTCCGACCCTGTCATAAACTTCTTGTATTTCACATTCATCTTATGCAGTCTTACCATACAGCTGATCAGCAGGGCTAAAAGAAGAAGACTTAGGGCGGCAAGGCCGATAATATACAGATCGAGATTATTACTAATGATTTCTTTGAGATTCATCTCTTCGTTCCTCCATCATATCCTTTTGTATTTACATAAATTTACATTCTTATAGGCTCATGCCTTCAAATAATTCAATAATACGTTCCAGCTCTTCATTGGAATAGTACTCAATTTCAATCTTGCCCTTATTCCTTTGCTTTCTATGTATAGACACCTTCGTTCCGATGATATTCCTGATCTTCTCCTCCAACTCCCGATAAATGAACTCATTCTCATCCGTTACAGCATAATTCTTTTTGGGTTTATCACTTAGGAGCTGCTTGACCAGCTTTTCTGTTTCACGAACACTCATCTTCTCATCGAAGATCCTACAGGCTGTATGATACTGCACCTCCGGGTCTTCCAAGGGAAGTAGGGCTCTGGCATGTCCGCTTGATAGAATGTCTTCCATCAGCATCTGCTGAATCCTGCTGTCCAGTTTTAGAAGCCTAAGGGAATTCGTCACTGCAGCCCGGCTCTTTGAAACTCTATCCGCCAGCTCGTCCTGCTTTAAGTGAAATTCCTGTATCAGCCTTTGATAGGCCAGAGCTTCCTCAATCGGGTTTAAATCTTCTCTCTGTATATTTTCAATCAACGCAATTTCTACAATTTCCTGTGGGGTATAATCCTTTACTATAACCGGAACTTCCTTCAGGCCTGCTATTCGTGCTGCTCTCCATCGTCTTTCCCCGGCAATAATCTCATAATACTTGTCCCTCTTTTGAACAATCAAAGGCTCAATAATTCCAAATTGCTTAATCGAATCTGCAAGCTCCTGAAGTGAATCCTCATCAAATCTCTTTCGAGGCTGAGCTTTATTCGGTTCAATCTCTCTGATGGGTATCAATGTTTCACGTGAAACATGCTCGGTTTTTGTAGCTTCTGTCTCCATGATCCGCTCAGGTATCATAATATCCAATCCTTTTCCTAACCCCTTCTTTACTGCGGCCATTGCTCTCCTCCTCCTTCTCTTTTATCTGTGGCTTCCCTCTATTCGGAAGGGTTCTTCCCTCTACTTATGTCTTCTGTATTTCAGCTCACTGACTTCATTCTTTGCGTACATCTCTGCTTCATCTTTCTCTATTACCTCAATCGCAAGCTGTCGGTATCCGTCCGCACCGGCAGACTTTGGATCATATAGATTGATCGGTAGTCCATGACTCGGAGCTTCAGCCAATCTCACATTTCGGGGAATGATGGTCTTATAGATATTCTGCTTCAAATTCTCCTTCACATTTTCGACTACCTGAAGGGATAGGTTTGTTCTGGCATCAAACATGGTGAATACCACACCCTCCATCTCCAGCTGCGGATTCAGTCTTTGCTTTACCAGGTTAATGGTGTGTATCAGCTGTGTCAGTCCTTCTAAAGCATAAAACTCGCATTGAATGGGAACCAGAACCGTATCCGCCGTTGTCATGGCATTCACAGTGAGGGTATTCAATGAGGGGGGACAATCAATAATAATAAAGTCGTAATTATCCCGGATTCGATCAATATGCTTCTTTAATATGTACTCCCGTCCTTCGATACCAATCAGCTCGATTTCAGCTCCAGCCAGATTAACATTAGAGGGTAGAACATCCAGATGATCTATGATATCACTGCTGATCAGACATTCCTCTAGGGTACAATCCCCTATAATCATCTGATATATCGTATTCTTCAGCTTATTCTTGTCAATTCCTAAGCCACTGGAGGTATTGCCCTGTGGATCGATATCAATCGTAAGTACCTTCCTCTTCTTCTCTGCCAAACAAGCAGATAGATTAATTGCCGTAGTAGTCTTACCTACTCCGCCCTTCTGGTTTGCAATAGCGATCACCCTGGCCATATCTTAACCCTCCCCCTTTTCTAATCGTACCCTTGCTCTTACGTAAGCATATTACACGATTTACATTATATCATTAAATAATCCATATATCTATAACAATGTAAACAAAATTGCATTATTACATCAATGTTTCACGTGAAACATATTTACCAATCAAATAAACAGTAACTACCCTTTAAACATATCTGAATACCTATGGCTCTATTGCTTAATAAATGTCTCGTTTGATTATTGTATAAAGATAGTTGGGTATCTCATGTATCTTATGTATCACAAAGATGCTCCTTGAGTTAATACTTATCATACCTTACAAAAGTATCATATAAAGTGGTTTTTCCTATAGAGACCTTGGATATATTATTGTATTACTATTCTTGTGTTGTACTATTCCTTATTCATTCCTTTGATTGTACTAGGCGTTATATGATCCTGACCTCATACGTATTTGGTTTTATGAGCTTGCTTTCATAAGTAGTTCTTCCATAAGCTCTATATCAAATTCAAGATAACTCGAATTTCCAATTTATTAAGGAAAAGAGTCTGCCTTACCAGACTCACATTTTGACAGCGGTTTGCTAATTCCATTCTTTAAGATACAATCGGAATATGTTATAAAAAAAAGGGATGTTTCACGTGAAACATCCCTCATTTGTTGTGTTAGAAAATATCAACCAAATTATTTTTAATCGCATATACAGCTGCCTGTGTTCTGTCAGAAACATTAATCTTCTTAAATATATTAGATACATGGTTTTTAACTGTTTTCTCGCTGATATCTAAAGTATAGGCGATTTCTTTATTGAACAATCCCTCAGCCAAAAGCTTGAGTACCTCAATCTCTCTTCTGGTAAGAGAATCATCATAGCTGCTTGATAGGGAGTTCTTCTCCTCCAACCTTTCCTTTAACATAGGTGTCAATTCCGGTTGAATGAAAGTCTCTCCTCTATATAGACTATAGATTGCCTTCTTTAGAACAGAGGAATCGGAATCCTTTAAGACATAACCATCTACTCCGATCTCAACTGCTCTTACCAGGTATTCAACCTCATTATGAATGGTAAGAATTAATACCTTAATGTTCTTCTTCTTTTCCCGCAAATGCTGCAGAACCTTCAATCCATTCATATTAGGCATATTAATATCGAGTAATAGTACATCTGTTGAAACCTTGTCCAGCAAATCGATACATTGCTTTCCATCACCGGCTTCTCCATTTACAACAATGTCTCCGTCTAACTCTAAAATCTGCTTAATGCCCTCTCTGACCATGGAATGATCATCCGCAATTACGATACTAATCGGTCTGCTCATTTCTTTCCCCCTTGCCCTTTGTGAAAGGTACTCTGATCGTAATACTTGTACCTTTACTAATCTCAGAGTGTATCTTCATTGTGCCTGATAATAAGTATACTCTTTCCTTCATAATGGATAAGCCGTATCCTGAGTTTCGCTCGGGAAGCATATCCATCTGTTTGTGTGAGTCAAAGCCTATCCCGTCATCCTTTATAGATACGGTAATGTAATTTATATCATATAAAACATTGATATCAATTCTTTTTGCTCTTGCATGCTTTATCACATTATGGCAAGCTTCCTGCACAACCCTGAACAAGGATAGTTTTACTACAGGCAGTATGTTCTCAATCTCAGGATTATGCTTCACATATACTTTAATATCATGGCTTGTCATAAGTTGCTTCGCATAACGCTCGATCGTAACAGACAGGCCGAGATCATCCAGCGACATGGGTTTGAGGTTATAAATGATTTCTCTCATTTCATTAATAACCATTTTTACATTGTTTTCCAATACGGACAGCTCCAGCTTTGCCCTGGGGGGATCCATTTCAACCAGTCTGGAGCATAATTCTATCTTGTGGACCAGGCTGGTCAGATTCTGAACGGTGGAATCATGAAGGTCTCTGGCAATTCTCTGTCTGTCCTTCTCCTGTCTCTCCAATATGGTTAATCCCAGATCATTCTGATACCTAAAGCACTTCTCCATCAAAGTAGATGCGGAACAAAGCTGCATTTCCATCTCCTGCATCTTCCCGAGCTCTGATGAAATTTGTTCCAGTCGTTCTTGCTCCCTTAAGATACCGGAGTTGATCTCC
This sequence comes from Bacillota bacterium, assembly GCA_023441965.1. Lineage (GTDB taxonomy): Bacteria > Bacillota > Clostridia > Lachnospirales > Lachnospiraceae > Mobilitalea. Next base: position 21,531 of record JAEZNB010000021.1, on the reverse strand, counting down.
TCCAGGTCATAGGATTTATTATTCGGTGAAAACAAATTCAATTTATCCGCATAGTACTGCCTTGCTAAGGATAGCTTTTCTTCCCACTCAGATAATTGAACCATGACTGCCTTCTTCTGATTAAGAAGTTCTTCCTCCATATTCTGATATTCTATGGCGAGCTCCTGTAGGAATTTTATAGATTCCTCAGCTCTGTATAATTCTTCATCCTTAACCAAGTCGTATCCGTCCTTGTTATTATTCACTATTATACCTAATTTTGCTCATTCTCTGCTTATATCATATAACAATTCTTATCTTTTTGAAAGTATTTTTTTACATTATATTGTAATTTCTTATACATTATATTGTTTTACAGCAGCAAGTTCTGTCACCTATGTTGTAGATTAACTTGGTAACAGTATTTCCGTTTATCTCTGTGTTGTCAACACTCTTGAAGCCAAGCTTTCTAAAATATGCGGTCATGTTGCTCTCACAGTTGACTTCCATTCTTTGTATTCCTCCGGTTTTTGCCTTATCGATCAGCATACGGATCAGTAACTCTCCATATGACTTTCCTCGGTACTCAGGTAATACAGCCACTGCCAGGAGCCTGGCCATTTCTTCCCCCAACCTCATACAGCCGGCAGCTACGGGGCATAAATCGCTTACTCCCTCATATGCAAGAACCTGTATCAGACTGTCTTTCTCCTCTGTTTCCTGCAAGCACAAGGATACCTTACGAAATATATCCCGTACAGCTTCCTGCTCCTTGATATCTGAAACAACTCTTCCTTGAACCATCTTTTTTCCCCTATTTCATTCCTTCTTGCTTTCCGTTTTACCTTAACGGCTCTTTCGCCGGTTTTCCGGCACTTCTCGGATATTTTAAAGATGTCGTCTTTGATTTACGGACCAGAATCAAACTTCGGACGATATCTGTTCCCGGCAAGAGGAACTCTTCTGTCCGTTCAACCTCTGCACCAAGAATTTTCAGGGCCTGATCTGCCTCCTTCACTTCCTCCTCCATCCTACCCGATTTATAAGGTATGAAGTATCCACCCTGTTTTACATAAGGAAGGCAATACTCAGAAAGTACGGATAGTCTTGCAACGGCCCTTGATACACAGAGATCAAAGCTCTCCCTGTAATCCTTCTCTCTGCCATAATCCTCTGCCCTGCCATGAATTGCCTTGATTTCTTTTAAATTCAATGCCTGAATCACTTCCTCCAGAAATAGGATTCTTTTTTTCAGTGAATCCAATAGAACCACCTTTAGTCCGGGAAATGCAATTTTTAAGGGTATTCCGGGGAAGCCGGCACCGGTCCCCATATCAAGAATACGCTCCGAGCTTAGCTTCATAACCTTTACGAGGGATAAACTATCAAGAAAATGCTTGATAACGACATCCTCAAACTCAGTAATCGCAGTCAGGTTCATTACCTTATTCCATTCTACCAGTAATTCATAGTAGCTAATAAATTGCTGTAGCTGCTCCTCCTTCAGTTGGATCTTTAGCTCCTCTACTCCTTTTAAGAAGCGCTGTAGTCCCTGCTCCCTTTCGTCTGTCATGTTCTCTATCCTTTCTCTGACCTTTTCCCTTCACTTCCGTCTGGACTTAACCCAAAGCTTTTTTATTGATACAGGTAATTATATCTCTTCCTTGCTCACTTGTCCGGCTCTCTGGTTATACTGCATCAGATACACCATCAGTACTGAGATGTCTGCCGGTGATACACCGGATATTCTGGAGGCCTGTCCGATGGAAGCAGGCCGGAACTTGGCCAGCTTCTGTTTAGCCTCAAGTCGCAGACTGTGAACCTCATTATAATCCAGCTCCTCCGGGATCTTCTTGTTCTCCTGCTTCTTGAATTGCTCTACCTGCTTCAGCTGTCTGCTGATATATCCGTCATATTTTATATTGATTTCTATTTGCTCGATTACACTTTGCGGAAGCTTTGGACGATCCGGATCCAAGGGTGCCAGCAGCTCATAATTAAGCTCAGGTCTCCGAAGCAGTTCTGCCAGAGTCGTTGCTGTCGTTAATACTGCACTTTGGTTTTTCTCCAGAAACTCCTGGACCTCCTTTCTGGCTCCGATGACACTCTCTTCCAACCGCTTCCTTTCTCTAAGGATCAGCTCTTCCTTCCTTAGCAAATCCTGATAACGGCCTTCCTCTATCAAACCAACCTCATAGCCCTTACGGGTCAATCTAAGATCGGCATTATCCTGACGTAACAGCAAGCGATATTCTGCTCTTGAGGTCATCATTCGGTAAGGCTCATGAGTTTCCTTTGAAACCAGGTCATCGATTAAAACTCCGATATAGGCCTCTGAACGATCTAGAATCAAGGGGTCCCTCCCCTTTAGCTTCATAGAGGCATTAATGCCTGCAATCAGTCCCTGTGCAGCGGCCTCCTCATAGCCTGAGCTGCCATTAAACTGGCCTCCGCTGAACAGCCCCTCTATATTTTTAAATTCCAGAGAGGGTTTGAGCTGCATGGGATTGATGCAATCATACTCAATCGCATAAGCATTACGGACGATATTTGCTTTTTCCAGTCCCGGAACAGACCGATACATCCGGATCTGGACATCCTCCGGGAGAGAGCTGGACATACCGGCGATATACATCTCATTGGTGTAATTGCCTTCCGGCTCGATGAATACCTGATGTCTCTCCTTATCCGCAAAACGCATCACCTTGTCTTCTATGGAAGGGCAATATCTGGGTCCTGTTCCCTTGATTTCCCCGCTGTATAGAGGGGACCGCCCGATATTATCTCTGATAACTTCATGGGTTTGTTCAGTTGTATAGGTAAGCCAACAGGAGACCTGTTCCTTCCTGATATCCTCCGGCTGATTTGTAAAGGAAAAAGGAACGATTCTGTCATCCCCTCTCTGCTCCTCCAGCTTTGAAAAGTCTATGGTTCTCTTATCTATTCTGGCCGGTGTCCCTGTCTTAAAGCGATACATCTCTATGCCAAGCGCCTTTAAGGACTCTGTCAGATGGGTTGCTGCCATCAGACCATTGGGTCCGGTATGATTCACTACCTCCCCATAGATGCATCTGGCATTCAGGTAAGTTCCGGTACATAATACAACTGCTTTACAAGGGTAGATTGCTCCCGAATAGGTCTTAACCCCGCATACCTTAGAACCCTCCGTAAGTATCTCCACGACCTCCGCTTGCTTTATCGTAAGGTTCTCTGTATTCTCCAGTACCTGCCGCATTGCTCTGGAATAGTCTTGCTTATCTGCCTGAGCGCGGAGAGAATGGACTGCCGGTCCCTTGGACAAGTTCAGCATTTTAGACTGAATATAGGTCTTATCGATATTCTTCCCCATCTCACCGCCCAAGGCATCAATTTCTCTGACCAGATGTCCTTTAGAGGTCCCACCGATATTGGGATTACAGGGCATCAGGGCAATGCTGTCCACGCTGATTGTAAACATAGCCGTATTCATAGAGAGTCTGGCACAGGCCAGGGCCGCTTCACAGCCGGCGTGTCCTGCCCCTATGATCACGACATCATAGCTTTCATATAGTAAAGACATGTTTTCCTTCCCCTTCTGATCCGATTGCCGAAGAAGGCTGTTCCTTCCGTCATCGGCAAAGCATGTATCCTATGAAGGCTTCCGGGCAGATCCCTTACAGCCTTTCTTCTGTTATTTTCCCATGCAGAATTCTTTGAATATCATATTTACCAGGTCTTCTTCGACGTTCTCTCCGATGATTCTACCGAGGGTTTCATAGGCGCTCATCAGGTCAATGGTATAGAAATCCTCTGCCATTCCGGCTTCTATACTTGCAACCACCAGCTTTAAGCTTTCCTGAGCACTGGCAAAGGCTTCCCTGTGCCTCTCATTTGTAATATAGATCTCATCATGTTGACTTAGTTCGCCTCGGAAAAACATCTCTTTCACCTGTTCAGTAAATTCCTCCAGGCCTAAGTTCTCCTTCAGAGAGATACTAAGAATCGGCTGATCGGTCCTTTCCCTAAGCGCTTCTGTTCTGATCTTAGGTTCCAAATCCGATTTATTCAAAAGAAGGATTGCCTTCTTCCCCTGTATCATCTCCATGATGGCTTCGTCGTTTTCATCCAGGGGGGTGGAGGAGTCTAAAACATAGATGATCAGATCCGCATCCTCTGCAGTCCTGACTGCCTTCTCCACACCAATCTTCTCGACCACATCCGAAGTACTTCGAATACCCGCCGTATCAATGATATTGAGCGTGATTCCTCCCAGTTCAATTGTCTCCTCCAGGGTATCCCTGGTGGTACCGGCAATATCCGTCACAATCGCTCTGTCCTCTCCGGCCAGAAAATTCATCAGGCTGGATTTACCGGCATTTGGTTTACCGACGATTACCGTTTTGATTCCTTCCTTCAGAAGTCTTCCATTCTTGGCTTCCTTTAAAAGCTTCTCAATCTGCCTGATCTCCTGTTCCAGGTGTTCCTTCAGCTCCTCTATAAATCCCTCCAGGCTTATATGCTCAGGGTCATCCAGGGCTGCTTCAATATAGGCGATATCCCTTAATAGCCTTTCCCTTAATTCCCGGATCAGCTCATATTCCTTCCCCTGCAGCTGCTTGATGGAATTCTTCAGAGCATGTTCATTCTTAGAATTGATAATGTCACAAACTGCTTCCGCCCTGGACAGATCTATTCTTCCGTTTAGAAAGGCTCTTTTGGTAAATTCACCGGGAGTTGCTATTCTTGCTCCCTGTCTCAGAACCGTCTCCAATATTTTTCTCGTTACGACTATTCCGCCGTGACAGTCAATCTCTACCACATCCTCCCGGGTATAGGAGGCAGGAGCTCTCATAATCGCAACCATTACCTCATCAATAATCTGGTCCTCCTCTATGATAAATCCGTAATGAAGGGTATGACTCTTCTCTTGTGACAGCTTCTTACTCCCCTTCGCCGGTCTGTAGATTCGATCGATGATCGGAAGGGCACCTTCCCCACTGATTCTTATAATGCTGATTCCGGCATTATTTAGGCCGGTGGCAATTGCAGCAATCGTATCTGTGTTCATTCTGTCCCTCCATGCTTCCGACACCTCTATTAAGTGTCATCACTATTAAAAGTGAGAGCTTCTCTCACACGATATTCAGGATTATCCATATATCATAATTTCCAATCTGTTTCCTCTTTTACAATAAAGGGTGCCTTAAAGTATAAGCGCTACCTTAAGACACCCCTCATCTCATACTACTTAACATGCCCTTCTCTTTGAACTGTGCATCCGACAATTCCTAAGAAATCAATACCCTTGTTTTTCACAGAGGGATGTTTTATCACATGTTCTCAGCAGAGATCTTTTTCTCTTTGCTTTCCTTATATTCCTTGTAGTCCTTCATATAATCCCTGCTGTAATTCTTACTGTATTCTTTGCCCTTACCCAGATCCTTGTGAAAGCCTCCCTTATGAAAGTCCTTCTTGTGATCCTTGCCATATCTGCTTGTATTACTCGGCCTGGAATCCTTATAGGTCTTCTTAACATTAATTACAACCTTACGGTAAGGCTCCTCTCCTTCGGAATAGGTCTCAACAAATTTGTCATTTTGCAGGGCAGAATGAATAATTCTTCTCTCATAAGGATTCATCGGCTCCAGAGATACAGGCTTTCTGGTCCTCTTCACCTTGAAGGCAATATTCTTTGCGAGGTTTTCCAGGGTTTCTTTTCTTCTTGCCCGGTAGTTCTCCGTATCCAGCTTTACCTTTATATAGTTTTCACTGTTCTTATTAACAACAAGGCTGACCAGATATTGCAGGGAGTCTAAGGTTTGTCCCCTCTTACCGATCAGGACTCCCATTTCGTCACCTTCAATGTTGATCTCTATATTGTCATTTTCCTGATCATAGCTTACCTCGGTATTGGCTTCGATTCCCATAGCCGCAAATACCTTATCTAGAAATTCCTTGGCAGACCCCTCAAGGGTCGGCTTCAGTCTGGCCCTTATTCTGGCCGGTTTACCAAACATTCCAAAAAAGCCGAAGGATTCCTTTTCCAGTACTTCATATTCAAGCTTATCTATTGTTGTATTAAGCTCAAGCATGGCATTCGTTAACGCCTCGTCCACGGTCTTGGCAAAAAACTCATTCCATTCCATACCTATTTATCCCCCTTTTCATTTCTGTTTTTAAGAAGGTTTGCTATCTCAGAAATGCTGGACGGTCTATAGGTTTCTCCATTCTTACCCGAAGACGTTTCCTCGTCCTCTGAAGAATTCTCTGCATCCGAAGCCTTCACCTTATCTGAGACATTTGTATCTATTGTTTTGGTCTGCTTTCTGGCTAGCTCCTGAAGTGAGGTACCGGCCGGTACAGACTTCGGGGCATATTTCTTCCCTGCTTTCGCACTGCTCTTCTCAATCATCTCTTCCAAGCCCACTTTGTCCATATACTTGTTAACAAAGTACTGTTGAATGATAGAGAAGGCACTGTTTGCTATCCAGTAGATACCTACACCGATCGGAAGCATCAGGGCAAAGAAGCCTGACATCACCGGCATAATATAATTCATAGAGGACATCGCATTGGCAGTCGGATTGCTCTTATCTGTCTTAACGGATAACTGCTTACTCTGGACAAACTGTAGAACCATCGCCAAAATCGGAATTAAAATACTTGCTGATTTCCAGCTGGGAATGTCCGTTACACTTAAGCCAAAGAAGCCGTTCACATTCTTAATATAACCAATTGCTTCTCCTGCATTGGGAACCAGAGAGGTCAATTCTTTCCATTGTCCGGTCTTAAAGTTTGACAGCAGATCAATCAGGCTATTGCTGTCTACCAGTTTTGTTGCATCAATATTTGCGATAGCAGCTACCTGATCAAAGAGCTGGTTGTTCATGATCGCATCTGCCACTGTCTGGTACTGATCTCTGACAATCGTTACATAATCAGGGATATTATTAATTACCTGATACAGAGCAAACATGATCGGAAGCATGATCAACATGGGCAGACATCCGGAAGTAGGACTAGCTCCGTACTTCTGATAAATAGCCTGGGTTTCTGCCTGTTGCTTTCTAAGAGAAACCTCATCCCTTTTGCCCTTATACTTTGCCTGTATCTTCTGTATCTCCGGATTCATCCGGGAAGACAGTCTGGTAAATTTCTGCTGCTTAATGGTTAATGGCAACATCAGCACCTTCATGATTAAGGTGAAAATGATGATGGATAATGCCAAATTCTCAATGCCGAAGAGACTGAAGAAGGCATAAATGCCATTCATAATCAGTCCTAATACATATGCAATCGGCGATAATATATTTGCTAATACTGTAACCTGCAATGTTTTTTCCTCCTTAGAGCCGTCTTCACGGAACCGGATCATATCCTCCCTTATGGAAGGGATGACATCTCAATATTCTTCTGATACTCAAGTACATTCCTTTTATTGCTCCATACTTTTCCAATGCCTCGATTGCATAGGCGGAGCAGCTGGGTGTATAGATACAGCTTGCATTTCTCTTAAGAGGAGAGATATATTTCTGATATATTCTAATCAATTCGATAAATATTCTTCTAATCAATTTCATCCCTCTGATTCATGGCGCTTTCCCTTGAACCGCTGTAACTTATTCCAAGCTTATGGAGCCTTATTAGGTGCATGAATGCACTTTCAATTTCACTGTAACTCCTGCCATTTGCACTGATCCTTGCGACAACTACTATGTCATATCCGCTCATTATCTGATCTTCCGACAGCCGATAGCTTTCTCTGATTAATCTGGTAACCCTGTGTCTTACAACACTGTTACCGACTTTCTTACTCACCGATATTCCAAGACGATTATTATGAAATCCATTTTTTTTGACATACATAATCAAAAACCTATTCGCATATGATTTGCCGTTCTGATATACCTCTTTAAATTCTGTATTATTCTTTATGCTTTCCGTCTTCTTCATGTCTTATATAAACCTTCCATACTGCCGCTGTCCGGCAGTTGACAGCCCTCGCCGTTCATTTCATGGATTCGATAAAAGCTTCCAACATTTTCTACCTGACATTAGAAGAAAAGGTCACAAAAATTGCGACCTGTGTTTAGACTTAAGCAGTAAGCTTTTTTCTTCCCTTTGCTCTTCTTGCAGATAAAACCTTTCTGCCACCTGCAGAACTCATTCTTGCTCTGAAACCGTGAACCTTAGATCTCTGTCTCTTCTTCGGTTGGAATGTCATTTTCATCGATATGCACCTCCTTTTTTAAGCCGGCACTCTGATAAGCGAAATTCATCTATTTTACTCTGTATTAAGGAATATCACGTCTATTATATTCGTATTCCAAACTTACGTCAAGTAGTTATTTTACTATCACGGTTCCCCCTCTCCCGGCTAAATGGCTGTTTCTTCCTTATATATATTGGCTTTGTTGATAACTTGATACATTCTGTGGATAAGCTGTGATATTTTGTCTTAGACTGTTCCTGTATTCCTGCCTTTATTAACATTTTTCCTTTGTTCTTAATGTTTATACCTTTATCCATAAATCCACATGTTATTTCTGAATGGAAGCTGCCTTTCTTAAGCAGCCCTACTTTCTCTTTACTGCTCCTACGCTTTCTCTTGTTTGTGCTGTAATCCTGCTGAAAGAAGAATGCCATAATAACCATTGAAAATTTAATCATTATGTTATAATATATATCTATGTGAGTATCTATAAGGAAAGCTCTTTATCGATCCAACCTAGAATATGCCATAGGGCAGCATGGAGTGTAGTAATGAAAAACATAATTGAGTCTAAATGGGAAGAAATATTAAAATATATGATATCCGAGTATGGCATAACGGATGTCTCTTATAATACCTGGCTGAAACCGCTGAAGGTATACGATGTTAAGGATCGTGTGATTACGATACTGATCAATGATGATGTAATCGGGCCGACCAGCCTGACCATTATCCGTAATAAGTATGAGCTTTTGTTGAAGGTTTCCATAGAAGAAATTCTGAATGAGCAATATGAGATTAAGTTTGTACATGTCAGTCAGCTGAATTCCTCTGACAAGAAGGCTGAACCCGTAGTAGTGAAGAAGACCGGTAATATCCCCACCTTCTTAAATCCCAGATATACCTTTGACACTTTTGTAGTCGGAGGAAACAATGAATTTGCCAGGGCCGCTGCGCTTGCTGTAGCAGAAAATCCCGGAGAAATCTATAATCCTCTCTTTATTTACGGTGGAGTTGGTTTGGGCAAGACCCATCTGATGCATTCCATCGCACATTTTGTTCTGAGTGAGAATCCGGATACCAAGGTCTTATATGTCACCAGTGAGAAATTTACCAATGAGTTGATTGATTCCATTCAAAAGAAGACCACAACACAGTTCCGGGAGAAGTACCGCAGCATCGATATTCTGCTGATCGATGATATTCAGTTTATAATAGGAAAGGAGAGCACCCAGGAGGAGTTCTTCCATACCTTTAATACCTTACATGAATCCAAGAAGCAAATAATTATCTCCAGTGATCGTCCTCCCAAGGAAATGCTTACCTTAGAGGACAGGCTCCGGTCCAGATTTGAGCATGGTCTGATGGCAGACATCCAGTCTCCCGATTATGAGACCAGAATGGCCATTCTCAAGAAGAAGGAGGAACTGGACGGATATAAGATTGACGAGGAAGTACTCCGCTATATTGCAAACAACATTAAGTCCAATATTCGAGAGCTGGAGGGAGCCTTAACCAAGATAGTAGCCTTCTCCCGTCTGAAGAAGAGGGAGCTTAATCTCTTGCTGGCAGAGGAAGCTCTGCAGGATATCATCTCACCGAATGAGAAGAAGGTGATCACTCCCGAGCTGATCGTCGACGTGGTTGCTGAACATTATAATATCACACCCGCAGAAATCTATTCCAAGGATAAGAGCAGAAATATCTCTTATCCCAGACAGATCGTTATGTACCTTTGCCGCAGACTGACGGATATGTCCGTTACCGATATCGGCAAAACCTTAGGCAACCGAGACCATTCGACAGTATTACATGGCTATGATAAAGTAAATACTGATATCGGAAACGATTCTTCCGTACATAATACCATTGATGTATTAATTAAGAAGATTAATCCGGAATAACAATTTTATTTCTGAGTTTGATTTTCTGTTGATATGTGGTTGATAGCTTGTAGATAAACTGTGAACTATTTGACTTCCAATTTGTGTATGTGAAAGAAATCCTGCTTATCCACCTTTCATCCGAAGGAAACCTACAGGCTTATCAAGGGCCGGAAGGGCTGATTTATAAGGGCGAAGCAAGGTTTTCAACAAATTCACATCCCTTAATAATATTACTGCTAAGAATCTTTTATATATTTATCTATCACATGCGAAGGGAGATTATTCACATATGAAAATCCAATGTCAGAAAGCTGATTTACTCAATAGTGTAAATATTGTTCTGAAAGCAGTTCCTGTCAAATCCACCATGCCTATATTGGAGTGTCTGATCATAGAGGCGAAGGAGCAGGGAATTAAATTAGTTGCCAATGATATGGAGCTTGGTATAGAAACCATGGTGAAAGGTAATGTATCTGAAACAGGAACAGTTGCCTTAAATGCTAAGGTGTTCTCAGAGATTGTAAGAAGGCTTCCGGAGAATGAGGTTCATATTTCGACAGACAGCAGCTTTATGACGGAAATCATCTGTGAAAAAGCAAAGTTTTCGATTTCCGGAAGATCCGGAGAGGAGTTTCCTGCCTTACCCAGAATTGAGAAGGACAATCCTGTCATCCTTTCACAATTCACCTTAAAGGAAATCATTCGCCAGACAGTCTTCTCCATCTCTGATAATGAGAGCAATAAGATCATGACCGGTGAATTATTCGAAATTAAGAAGAATGAACTTAGGGTCATTGCTTTGGATGGACACAGAATCTCAATCAGGAAGATCATCATGAAGGATTCCTATGAGGAACGGAAGGTGATTGTACCGGGTAAGACCTTAAATGAAATCAGTAAGATATTATCAGGAGAGGTTTCCTCCCTGGTTCATATTTTCTTTACGGATAAGCATGTACTCTTTGAGTTTGATGATACTCTGGTATTATCCAGACTGATTGAGGGTGAATACTACAGGATCGATCAGATGCTGTCCAGTGACTATGAAACTAAGGTTACGATCAACAAGAAGGAGCTGCAGAGTTGTATCGAGAGAGCTTCCCTTCTCATCAGAGAGACAGATAAGAAGCCTATTATCATAGATATCCGTAATAATAATTTTGAGCTTAAGATTAATACTGCCATCGGTTCCATGAATGAAGAGATTGATATATCGAAGGATGGTAAGGATATTGTCATCGGTTTTAATCCTAAATTTTTATTGGATGCGCTTCGTGTGATTGAAGACGAGAACGTAGACATCTATCTGATCAATGCAAAGGCTCCCTGCTTTATCAGGGACAAGGAGCAGTCATACATTTATTTGATTTTACCTGTCAATATTAATGTTGTATCATAAAAGAACGGAGCCTAAGAATGCATCAGATTAAGTTAAGAGATGAGTATATTAAGCTTGGACAGGCCATGAAGGCAGCGGGACTTGTAGATACCGGAGTAGATGCGAAGCTGGAGATTCAGGATGGAAGAGTGAAGGTAAACGGTACCGTTGAGACCCAAAGGGGTAAGAAGCTCTATGATGGAGACTTGGTAGAGTTTAACGGAGAGCAGATTAAAATCGTGAAGTAAAGAAATGATGGTGCAGGTATGATTGTCAAATCCTTGGAACTGAAGGACTATAGAAATTATGGACAGCTGAATATACAGTTTCATGAAGGAACCAATATCCTGTATGGGGAGAACGCCCAGGGAAAAACCAATATACTGGAAGCAGTTTACCTGGGAGGAACAACGAAGACCCACCGCGGCAACAAGGACAGGGAATTGATTAAATTCGGCTGTGAAGAAGCCCATGTCCGAATTATGCTGGAGAGAAATCATACAAGCCATCGAATCGATCTGCATCTAAAGACTAATAAGGCTAAAGGGGTTGCTATAGACGGCATCCCGATTAAAAGACAAGGTGAATTATTCGGCATGTTGAACCTTGTGTTTTTTTCGCCGGAGGATCTCTGCATCATCAAGGATGGACCCGGAGAAAGAAGGAGATTCATAGATATGGAATTATGCCAGTTGGACAAGGTTTATCTGTACCATCTGGCTAATTATAATAAAGCCCTTGCTCAAAGGAATAACTTATTAAAGCAAGTAGGATTTAACAGGGAATTATTGGATACACTATATTTATGGGATCATAAGTTGGCAGAACATGGGAATTATATTATTCATGCCAGACAGAGCTTTATTCTTGAGCTGAACGAGCTGACGAAGCCCATACATAAAAAACTGACCGGAGATAGAGAAGAATTATTGCTTCAGTATGAACCCAATGTCAGATCAGAGGAATTTGAAGATAAGCTAAAGAAGACCGCCCAGAAGGATTTGGCTCTAAAAATGACCAATACCGGTCCCCATAGAGATGATATGTCCTTTATGGCAAATGGTACAGACATACGCAGATTTGGCTCCCAGGGTCAGCAAAGAACAGCAGCTTTATCCTGTAAGCTGGCAGAAATTGAATTGGTAAAGGGAATTATCAAAGAGAATCCGGTACTGCTACTGGATGATGTACTTTCCGAGCTGGATCGAAGCAGGCAGAATCAACTGTTGAACAGTATCGGGGACATTCAAACGATCATTACCTGTACAGGTTTAGAGGAATTTGTGAACCACAGGTTTGAATATAATAAGATTTTTCATGTAATGAATGGCGAGGTTACAACTGAAAATTAAGAGGCCGGAAGGTCTTTTAACAGACAGGTATCGCACGGATCAGGACGGACATTCCTGTAAAGCAGAAGAGTGCCTTAAAAGGCAAGGGCCGGAAAAAGGCATAGGGAGGTTATTATGAGTAACGAATACGGTGCAGATCAAATTCAAATATTGGAAGGATTAGAGGCGGTCAGAAAAAGACCGGGTATGTATATCGGTTCCACTTCCTCCAAGGGATTACACCATCTGGTTTATGAAATCGTAGACAATGCGGTGGATGAGGCTCTGGCCGGCTATTGCGATACCATAGACGTAACCATCAATAAGGATAACTCTGTTACGGTAGTAGATAATGGACGAGGAATCCCAATCGGCATAAATCAGAAAAAGGGTATCCCAGCCGTAGAGGTTGTATTTACGATTCTCCATGCCGGCGGAAAGTTCGGCGGTGGGGGATATAAGGTATCCGGAGGTCTGCATGGAGTAGGTGCCTCTGTTGTAAATGCTTTGTCCGAGTGGTTGGAGGTAGAAATCAGCATCGACGGCAAGAAATATTTCCAGAGATATGAAAGAGGTAAGGTAACCTGTCCTTTGAAGGAAATCGGAGATACAACGGAACGCGGTACCAAGGTAACCTTCCTGCCCGATAAAGAAATCTTCGAAGAAACCGTATATGATTTTGAAATTTTAAAGCAACGGCTGAGGGAGATGGCCTTCCTTACCAAGAACCTAAGAATCAGACTTCATGATATCAGAGAAGAAGAAATCAAGGAGAGAGACTTCCATTACGCAGGCGGAATCAAGGAGTATGTCGAGTATCTCAACCGTCACAAGGACCCTCTTTACCAGGACATCATCTATTGCGAGGGCCAGAGAGAAGAGGTGTATGTTGAGGTAGCCATGCAGCATAACTCCACCTATACCGAAGGCGTCTACAGCTTCGTCAATAATATTACAACCCCTGAAGGTGGAACCCACCTGATCGGTTTTAAAAATGCACTGACCAAGACCTTCAACGATTATGCCAGAGGGCAGAAATACTTAAAGGAAAATGAGCAAAACCTGTCCGGTGAGGATATCAGAGAGGGTCTGACAGCAATTATCAGCATCAAGATCCCTGAGCCTCAGTTTGAAGGACAGACCAAGCAGAAGCTTGGTAACAGCGAAGCCAGAGGTGCTGTGGAGGGAATCGTCAGTGAACAGCTGACCTACTTCCTGGAACAGAACCCCTCTGTAGCCAAGGTGATCTGTGAGAAGGCAATCCTAGCCCAGAGAGCCAGGGATGCGGCCAGAAAGGCCAGAGATCTGACCAGAAGAAAGACCGCTCTGGAGGGCTCCAGTCTTCCCGGAAAGCTGGCTGACTGCTCGGAGAAAGATCCCTCCAAGTGTGAGATCTATATCGTTGAGGGAGATTCTGCGGGAGGCTCTGCCAAGACGGCAAGATCCAGGGCAACCCAGGCAATCCTACCCTTAAGAGGTAAGATATTAAACGTGGAGAAATCCCGTCTGGATAAGATACTGGTTAACAACGAAATTAAGGCGATGATCACAGCCTTCGGAACAGGCATTTCGGAAGACTTTGATATCTCCAGACTCAGATACCATAAGATCATCATTATGACGGATGCGGACGTGGACGGTGCTCACATCAGCACCCTGCTGCTGACCTTCTTCTACCGCTTTATGCCGGAGCTGATTAAGCAGGGTTATGTCTATCTGGCACAACCCCCCCTTTACAAGGTAGAGAAGGGCAAGACAGTCAAGTATGCTTACAGTGATGAGGAGCTGAACCAAATTCTCACAGAGCTTGGCAGGGACGGTAATAATAAAATCCAGCGTTATAAGGGTCTGGGTGAGATGGATGCCGAGCAGCTATGGGATACGACCATGGATCCGGAGAAAAGAATACTCCTAAGGGTTACGATGGATGAAGAGGAGTCCTCAGAAATTGATATCACCTTTACCACTCTGATGGGAGACAAGGTAGAGCCTCGGAGAGAATTCATTGAAGCCAACGCCAAATATGTCCGGAACTTAGATATCTGATAAAGCTACGAAAGAGTTAATTACAAGCAGGAGCCAGGGGTATCACACACCTGCAAAAAAGAGACAGCATTGCCCGGTCCATAAGGGAAGGTTGAAGGCAAGGCTGATAACGGAGGAAGAGGAATGGAAGAGAATATCTTCGATAAGGTGCATGACGTAGACCTAAAGAAAACGATGGAAACATCCTATATCGACTATGCCATGTCCGTAATCGCGGCCAGAGCTCTGCCCGATGTAAGGGACGGCTTAAAGCCGGTACAAAGAAGAATCTTATATGCGATGATCGAGCTGAATAACGGTCCCGACAAGCCGCACCGTAAGTGTGCCCGTATTGTCGGTGATACCATGGGTAAATATCACCCCCACGGTGATAGCTCCATCTATGAAGCATTGGTAAAGCTGGCTCAGGATTTCTCCACAAGATATCCTTTGATTGACGGTCATGGAAATTTCGGCTCCGTAGACGGAGACGGTGCTGCGGCAATGCGTTATACGGAAGCCCGCTTAAGCAAGATCTCCATGGAGATGCTGTCTGATATCAATAAGGATACCGTGGACTTCTCACCGAACTTTGATGAAACAGAGAAGGAGCCTAAGGTCTTACCTTCCAGATATCCGAACTTGCTGGTAAACGGCACCTCCGGTATCGCTGTAGGTATGGCAACCAATATCCCTCCTCATAACCTGAAGGAAGTCATCAATGGTGTTCTCAAGATGATTGATAACTACATTGAAGGGGACAGGCAAACAGAGCTTGAGGAACTGCTGGAAATTATCAAGGGACCGGATTTCCCTACCGGAGCTCAGATTTTAGGTTTATCTGGAATAGAAGAAGCATATCGTACCGGCCGCGGCAAGATCCGTGTCCGTGCCGTGACAGAGATAGAGACCATGCCCAATGGTAAGCCCAGAATTCTTGTTACCGAGCTTCCCTACATGGTAAATAAGGCAAGATTGATTGAGAAGATTGCTGAACTGGTGAAGGACAAGAAGATTGACGGTATCACAGAGCTTAGGGATGAATCAGATCGTACCGGTATGAGAATTGTGATTGAGCTAAGAAGGGACGTCAATGCCAATGTTATTCTGAACCAGCTTTATAAACACACCCTCCTGCAGGATACCTTTGGTGTGATTATGCTGGCACTGGTGAATAATGAACCTAGGGTACTGAACCTTTATCAGATGCTGGATTATTATCTGCAGCATCAGAAGGAAGTAGTAACCAGACGTACCAGATATGATCTGAACAAGGCAGAAGAGAGAGCGCATATCTTACAGGGCTTATTGATTGCCCTGGATAATATCGATGAGGTAATTCATATCATCCGTTCCTCCCGGAATGTCAGCGTAGCGAAGGAACGGTTAATTGAGCGCTTCGGCTTATCAGATGCTCAGGCTCAGGCAATCACGGATATGAGACTTCGTGCTCTGACCGGACTGGAAAGAGAACGTCTGGAGGAGGAGTTTGCCGAGCTTATGGCAAAGATTGAGGAGTATAAGGCAATCCTTGCAGATGAGAAGAAGCTCTTAGGCGTGATCAAGGAAGAGATTACCCTGATCAGAGATAAATATGGGGACGAAAGAAGAACCTCTATCGGTGCAGATGAATTCGATATCTCCATGGAGGATATGATACCCAATGAAAACACCGTAATTGCCATGACCAGGCTGGGTTATATCAAGCGTATGACGGTTGATAATTTTAAGAGCCAGCATCGGGGTGGTAAGGGAATCAAGGGAATGCAGACCATCGAAGAGGATTTCATTGAAGATCTGCTGATGACCACAAACCACCATTACATCATGTTCTTTACGAATAAGGGCAGAGTGTACAGACTCAAGGCCTATGAGATTCCTGAGTCAGGAAGAACGGCCAGGGGTACGGCAATCGTTAACCTGCTTCAGCTGCTTCCGGAAGAAAGAATCACAGCGATTATACCTTTGAAGGAATACAAGGAAGACCGTTTCCTCTTCATGACAACGAAGAAGGGTATTGTTAAGAAGACTCCGATCAAGGAATACGAGAACATCAGAAAGTCCGGACTTCAGGCAATTAACCTGAGAGAGGACGATGAATTGATCGAAGTAAAATCCACGAACCGGCAAAAGGAGATTTTCCTGGTGACGAAGAACGGAATGTGTATCCGTTTCGATGAGAGAGATGTAAGACCTACCGGAAGAACCTCCATGGGTGTTATCGGGATGACCCTGTCCGATGAGGATCAGGTCATCGGCATGCAGCTCCATACCCAAGGTTGCCATTTGCTCTTCGTATCAGAGAATGGTATGGGAAAGAGAACCTCTCTGGAAGAATTCACTTTACAGCGGAGGGGCGGCAAGGGAGTAAAATGCTATAAGATCACGGAGAAGACAGGCGATGTGGTCGGTGTGAAGGCAGTCAATGAGAACAATGAGGTTATGCTCATCACCACAGAAGGCATCATTATTCGTATTATGGTCAGTGATATATCGGTACTCGGAAGAATCACCTCCGGTGTAAAGCTGATAGAACTGGATTCCGAGAAGGATATAACCGTTGCCAGTGTTGCCAAGGTTAGAGAGAGTAATAACGCTGTTTCCGGAGATGAAGTAATCAAGGATCTGGAACAGGAGCTGTTGGAGGAAAGTGACACACCCATAAGAGAGATGACGGAAGAGGAGAATCAGGAGGAGCAGGATATTCTGCAGGAAGCCCCTGAGATAGAGGCAGGTACTGATCCACAAGACTTCACGGAATAATAGAATTCCAACTCCTTTGATAAAGTGCAATAAACGGAGGACCGAATGAGAACCATTCATACCGAGGAAATCATAAAAACAATAAAAGAAATGTGCATCGAAGCCAACTATCAGTTGGATTCTGATGTAGATAAGAGAGTCCGGAGTGCCGTCGAACAGGAGGAATCCCTACTGGGCAAGCAGATACTGGGCCAGCTGAGTGAAAATCTGGATATAGCCGGAGAGGAGCTCATTCCGATCTGCCAGGATACCGGAATGGCGGTCATCTTCCTGAAGCTGGGGCAGGACCTTCATATTAGCGGAGAACCTCTTGAGGATGCGGTAAATGAAGGGATACGACAGGGCTACCGGGAGGGATATTTAAGAAAATCGGTGGTGGAGGACCCTCTGCTTCGTGCCAATACGAAGGATAATACACCGGGCATTCTGCATATTGAGATAGTTCCCGGGGAGGAGTTGGAGATTACGGTTGCTCCTAAGGGCTTTGGAAGTGAAAACATGAGCCGGATCTATATGCTGAAGCCCTCGGACGGAGAGGAAGGCGTTAAAAAGGCGGTTTATGAGACAGTGTCCTTGGCCGGACCGAATGCCTGCCCGCCCATAGTAGTGGGGGTCGGAATCGGAGGAGATTTTGAAAAATGCGCCATATTGGCGAAGAAGGCCTTGACCAGAAGTATGGACCAGCCTTCCGGGCTACCCCATATAAGAAAGCTGGAGGAGGAGCTGCTGGCCGGTATTAATCAACTGGGAATCGGACCGGGGGGCTTAGGGGGAAGAATAACCGCCCTTGGAGTGAATATTGAAACTTATCCGACGCATATAGCGGGCTTACCTGTGGCGATTAATATCTGCTGTCATGTAAACCGACATGTTACCAGAAGACTTTGAAATTAAATTAGCTTAAGTAGTATTCATATTTCACCAAAATTAAGGGGATGCTATGAAGAGAAGTCCGATCAGCTACCCCTCATACGAAGAGAGGAAGAAAAGTGGAGAAGCATATCAGCACACCTCTGACAACAGATCAGGTGACCGGCTTGGCAGCAGGCGATTATGTCTATATTACCGGGACAATCTATACGGCCAGGGATGCAGCTCATAAGAAGCTTTATGAAGCTCTGTTGGCAGGAGAGGAAATCCCTCTGGAGCTGAAGGATAATATCATTTATTATCTGGGACCCACCCCTGAGAGAGAGGGACAAGTTATCGGGTCAGCAGGGCCTACCACCAGCAGCAGAATGGATAAATATACGCCTATGCTTCTGGACCTGGGCTTAAAAGGGATGATCGGGAAGGGCATACGGAACAAGGAGGTCATTGAAGCGATGGTCAAGAATAGGGCGGTTTACTTTGCAGCCGTCGGAGGGGCAGGAGCCTTACTGTCCAAGAAAATCAAAGCTTCAAGAGTCATTGCCTATGAGGAGCTAGGAACAGAGGCAATCCGAGAGCTTTACGTGGAGGAGTTTCCTGTAATCGTCGTTATTGATGCGGATGGTAATAATTTATATGAAATAGTTCGGCAAAGCTGTTGACAAAAGATAGGGCATTTGCTATACTATTTTTTGTCTCTGCGAATACATGAGAGACAACAATTATATTGACAGTTTACTAACTTATGTTTCTGGAGAAATACTCAAGAGGCCGAAGAGGCGCCCCTGCTAAGGGTGTAGGTCGGGCAACCGGCGCGAGGGTTCAAATCCCTCTTTCTCCGTCTAAACCTGTTTTACTGAATGTAAAGCAGGTTTTTTAGTGTATAAATGAGTTAAGTAGAGGCGATATACTGGATAACTCCGATAACTTATCCGGCTTTCAGAAATTTATGCATATGGCAGTGACGGCAGTAGTTGTGCTGTGTACCATAGGTACAGGATACTTCTAGAGAATCGGCATGATGAAGGAAGCAACCTACAGGAAGCCGGGACGATTTATCCTTATCTGCTCAATCATCATTACGATATCCGGAGCAATGACTCCGATCTTTATGGCGAATGAGATACCGTATACCGGCTTAACGGAACGGATCAATATATTTACCCGTCAGGGCTTCCTAAGCGTAATATCGATCTTCCTGTACCGTAAGGAAAATGCAGAACAAGCGTGATTAATTGGATCATATAAAATTTATACATGTGGTGTTTTTAGACATTTGTGCTATAATTTAGGAGGTAGAGGAAGGTATTCTCATATAAATACTGGAGGAAGATATTCATGAAGAGACGGAATAGGTGGCGGATATTCATACTTACAGTACTGCTATCCATGGTTTTCTTATTTGCCTGTGGCAGGAAAGACCTCGGTGTGTCCGGATCCTCGCAAGAAGATCCTACGAAAACCGGACCTACACCGGCAGTAACACAGTCAGTAGATGAGGTGAAAGAACCTCAGGACTCTGATGAGACAGATAAAACAGATAATGCAGATAATGCAACGACTAAGGACAATCCTCAGGAGGATAAGATCGGTCGTCCGGAGGAGATCAGAGATATTCCCTCCACAGAACTGGTGAAGGAGCTTATCATCGGCTGGAATCTGGGTAATACCATGGATGCCACCGGGGGCAACAACACTCTGAACTCGGAAACCTCCTGGGGAAATCCCCGTACAACTAAGAAAATGATAGATGCCGTTAAGGAAGTCGGCTTTCAAACCTTAAGAATCCCTACCACCTGGGAGAACCACTTAGGGCCGGGACCGGAGTATACCATAGATCCGGCGTGGCTTAAGAGAGTTCAGGAAATTGTAGATTATGGAATCGAAAATGACATGTATGTCATACTGAATATGCATCATGAGGAGTGGCATTTCCCCTCCTATGATAATCTGGAAAAGGCGAAAACCATTCTGACGAAGGTGTGGTCTCAGATAGCAGATCAATTTCAGAACTATGATGAGCATTTGATTTTCGAAGGAATGAACGAGCCTCGGATGAAGGGTACCCAGCTGGAATGGGTTGGAGGCAACGAAGAGGCACGGGACGTGATAAATCAGCTGAATGCTGCATTTGTAGAGACAGTTCGGAGCTCAGGGGGCAATAATCCCTTACGTCATCTTATGATTCCCACCTATGCCGCTTCTTCAGACCCAAAAACCTGGGCAGATTTTGAAGTACCGGAGGACGATAAGATAATTGTCAGTATCCATGCATATACGCCTTATAATTTTGCCTTAAATAAGAACGGAACTTCCAAATGGAGTGCAGAGAAGGTCAACGACACCAGAGAAATCGATCAGCTGATGAATAATCTATACAATCATTTTATCAGTAAGGGACAGCCGGTCATCCTCGGTGAGTTTGGAGCCATGTCGAAGAAGGACAATCTGGAGGACAGGGTTGCCTGGGCAGAATACTATGTGAGAAAGGCCACAGAGAAGGGAATCCCCTGCATATGGTGGGATAACGGAGCCTTTTACGGAAGCGGAGAACTTTTCGGTTTACTTAAACGGATGTATCTAAAATGGGAGTATCCTGAAATTGTAGATGCGCTTATGAGAGGATTGGAGTAAGGGTCATTCATAGCAGCCTTAAGGATAAGATGGATGTAGGTAAAATTACAACAGCCTTAAGCGATGGATGAGAGGAATCATCCTCAATTGTAAACCCTATGCAATAGTACGGCGTATATTATATTTTAAGATTGAGGTAAAAAACTGCTTGGATAGAGTGCCCGGTTTTCGGGCACTCTTTTTATGGTAAAAGATTGTTGTATTCTTTTTTTGAAAAATTAAAAAAATTTGAACACAAAATTGTTGACAAAGGAGTTGGTGTGTGATATTATTAATTTTGCTGACGCGCTAAGAAAACAAGTTACAAATTGGAGCCGCTAAGGGGGTTCCAGCAACCGTCAGCAAGCTGAACCTTGATAATTGAACAGTGAAACAACCCTGAAAATTCTAAAAAACTCAGAGCTTCACATGGGCTCTGAAAATAGATTTTCATGAGATGGATCAGAAATGATGCATCACGAACCGTATCGATAC
>JAEZNB010000109.1 GCA_023441965.1 Bacillota bacterium | reverse complement strand
CCCCGGTAATCCGGATGAGTAGCGCAATTGGTCAGCTCGGTCCGGCCGTAATCCCGGTCAATTTCTGCTGCAGCCGCACCCACAAGCTGCTGACCATGATAAACGACCATATAGAGATCCCCTTTTTCCATGGCGCAATTCAGGTAACGGGGGGTATATATCGGAGTCGGGTAAGTGGCAAACACTTGACGGAACAGGTCGGCCATCCTGTTAATATCCTGTTTTGTGGCCCGGCGCAAAAGGAATTCTTCAGGTAAACAACCTTTAGTGAGCCTGGGTTGGGACAATATTTTTTCTAACATGGCCTGTTCTTTCTGGAGAAATGACGATTTTCCCCGACGGATGCAGGGGTAGGCCGATAGAAAATAGCCTTTCGAATCGGGATAGTAAGCCTCAATAACGCCTTCCAGCACAAAGCCGTTTTCCTGAAAGCTTTTTAAGTCTTCTTCCCGGGCAGGAAGAATAATTTTCTCCAAGCTTTCTTCTTTAGCCCACCGGGTTAGATATTGGCTAAAAAGTAAAGGGTCTTTGACCTGATAGTCCTGGATCCAGATTCGGAGGTTCTCTTTATCCACTAGGGCGTCTACGGAAAATTCGTCTTTATGTCTGGAGACCGGTTCCATGATTATCTGCTCCCTCCAACGGTAATTATTTCATCGTCCGGCTTTAAGGTGACCTCTCCGCTCTGCATTAAGCCGGCAACTCCCAGCTTGGCGGACGAATATTTCTCTTCCTCCTGGCCGGGTTCGGTATACAGATAGACATTGCCCTCAAAGTTTCTCAGAACGATTTTTCCTTTACCCTGGGACAGCAGGTAATTGGGGCCAAGGGGAATTTTTCCACCGCCGCCCGGCGCATCAATTACATAGGTTGGAATGGACAGACCGGAGGTATGGCCACGCAGGGATTCAATAATTTCTATGCCGGCACTGACCGGGGTCCGGAAGTGTCCAATCCCCTCCGAAAGGTCACACTGGTAGAGATAATAAGGCCGGACACGGATCTTTAGTAAATTCTGCACCAATCTCTTCATGATGTCCGGACGGTCGTTAATACCCCGGAGTAGAACAGACTGGTTATTGACGGGGATACCGGCTTTGGTCAAACGGGCCACAGCCCCGGTAGCCTCAGGAGTAATTTCCGACGGATGATTAAAGTGAGTGTTAACCCAAACCGGATGATATTTTTCCAGCATAGAGCACAGTTCCGGGGTGATTCGCTGGGGAAGCACCACCGGGGTTCGGGTGCCCAGACGGATAATTTCCACATGTTTAATGGAGCGAAGTTTCTTTAGAATGTACTCCAATTGCTTATCGGTAAGTGTGAAAGGGTCGCCGCCGGAAATAACCACATCCCGAATGGCAGGCTTATTGCGAATATAGTTGAAGGCTCGGTCCAATTGGTCTTTGGGCAGTGATTGATCATGCTGACCGGCCATCCGCCGGCGGGTGCAGTGACGGCAGTACATAGAGCAACAGTCGGTAACTAATAG
This sequence comes from Bacillota bacterium, assembly GCA_023441965.1. Classification (GTDB taxonomy): domain Bacteria; phylum Bacillota; class Clostridia; order Lachnospirales; family Lachnospiraceae; genus Mobilitalea. The sequence goes on along the minus strand of JAEZNB010000109.1, from coordinate 3,137 downwards.
CAAGACCCTATCGGGATAGCGGTGTGTTAAACCGGGAACAGGAGAATCCACGTCTTCGTGCAAAGGGTCCCTCATGTCACCTCTGGTATAGACCAGTTCCTTGGGATTCGGAATAGACTGCAAAGCAATAGGACAGTATCGTTCCGTAGGGTTAATCAGACTCAGATAGTAAGGAGTAATGGCCATCCTGAATTTTTTTAGACAGACTGTGATTCCCTCCATTTGCTCCTTGGAGAGGCGAATAAACCGGGATAATTCTTGAGCGTCTGTTATGCGATTGCTGATCTGCCAGCGCCAATCGTTCCACTGTTCTTCCGTAACATTCCATTTCTCTAAAATCTCGTTTTTTTCCCTCACAAAATTCCCCCTTGTATAGATTGTTGAATAAAAATGGGTTTATCGAATGACTTTGAACCGGAAATAAGGGCTGCCCGAAGCCTATCGTAAGAAATAAAAAATCCCCGGAAATATTATCCAGGGGAGAAGGGCATAAAAATGTATAACAAAATAGCCAAAAATCTGGCTGTATGCTTAACTTTTCTACGCCTACGAAGTTAGCTGACGGGTTCGGATTGAAAAGTATAACCCTAACAGTGTAAGCACACTGTATTAACCCCAATTAATTGGTTCCCCCGCTCTCTCAAAAAGAGAGATTAAGCGAAAGCCATATTCATTTTATAGTTTATTTTATCATTAATTGCCTGAATTATTATAACCTTATAAAAGCTGTTAATAGGGCGTTTCATGGGATAAGAAGGGATATGGCACGGTGAAGGCGACAAATGCTAAAAAATATTTGCCAATACGCTGGCTAATGGGAAATACAATCTACATGTATTCTGTTTCTTACCTTTATTCACATAAAAAGTCCTGCCAGGGCAGGACTTTTTATGATGCGATATCTTTATGAAGCCTGTACGGCCCTTTTGATTTCCTCCAAACCTAGTCGCTCTACAAACTTGAACATTCGTTCACCGGTTTTGGCGTTTTCCTTATAAAAATTAATTAGCCTTTGGGAAAGGGCGACCACTTCATCCATGGTTAGGTCCTCCGCCAGCAGTTGCCCGATATGAGGAACCGAACCGGAATTGCCGCCGATCACCACACTGAAGCCCTTAGGTTTGCCAAAGGCGCCCAGGTCCCTCATCCAGGCTTCCGCACAGTTTAGAGGACAGCCGGAGATTCCTATTTTAAACTTGTTCGGCAAAATCATGCCGCTGAAATTCCGGTCCAGCTGGGTGGCCAAGGCCAGGGAATCCTGCTTTCCGTATTTACAGAAACTGATTCCGGGACAAGCTTGGACGCTTCGTACACAGAGTCCGGTGGCAGGAGCCGGGTCCATACCCAAATCAGTCCAGAGATTGTCTACATCTTCACCCTTGATTCCCACCAGGGCAATCCGTTGGGAGGCGGTCAGCTTAACTACGGGAATTTGGTATTTCTCCACCACATCAGCCAATTTTCTAAGGATTTCTGCATTCAGCAGGCCCGCCGTGGTTTTCGGTACGATAGCGTAGGTTCCGTCGCGCTGTAAAATGGCTCCTTTGGGGGACTGGGTCATCGTATATTCCTCCTGAAGAATTAGTAAATTTACATCTATTCGACAAGCTTAATTTTTGTCCCTGCCCCTATCCATAAAGTCCGAAGAAAAAGAAAATTTGCACTGCCGAATGCGGAATGAAGCAATGGATGAAAGGGTGATACGGTTGTACTTTTCCAATTAAATCTGGTAGAATTGCTTTTGATTAAAAATTAATTCCATAAGACTCAAGGGAGGAAGAGAACCTTGATACTGGCCATAGATATCGGCAATACCAACATTGTTTTTGGGGTCTTTGATGATAAAACCCTGGCGGCCAACTGGCGCCTGTCTACCGACCGTAACCGCACCGCCGATGAATACGGAGTCCTGTTGAAAGAGCTCTTTGGCTTGTCGGGACTCAATATGAGGGCGGTGGACGGCGTGGTGATTTCTTCCGTGGTACCCCCGGTAAACAGCCTGATTGAATCCATGATCGAAAAGTTTTTTAACCTGAGTCCTGTTTTAGTGGGACCGGGAATTAAAACAGGAATTTCCATTAAATTAGATAATCCCCGGGAACTAGGAGCGGACCGCATTGTGAATGCTGTGGCGGGGTACTCCCTTTACGGCGGCCCTTTGATTATTGTTGATTTTGGTACAGCCACCACCTTTTGCTGTGTAACGGCTAAAGGAGAATATCTCGGAGGGGCCATTGCACCGGGCATCGGTATTTCCACCGAGGCGCTGTTCAACAAGGCGGCCAAGCTGCCGCGGGTGGAATTAAACAAGCCCCCGGGGGTGATTGGGAAAAATACCGTCAGCGCCATGCAGTCGGGGATTGTTTTTGGTTTTGCCGGACAGGTGGAAATACTGGTAAAACGCATGAAGCAGGAACTGGGGCCGGAAACCCAGGTTGTTGCTACGGGAGGACTGGCCAAGGTGATTGCCCCGGAAACTACCGTGATTGACAAAATCAATCCATCTCTCACTTTGACAGGACTAAGAATGATCTATGAAAGAAATCAAAATCACCCGGTTTCCGGGGGGCAGCCATGCAAATAGGCAGCATAAAATTGGCCAACGGGATTGTTTCTGCTCCCATGGCCGGGGTTACCGACAGGGCCTTCCGTATCCTGGCCCGCGAGAACGGGTGCGGGCTGGTAGTGACCGAAATGATCAGCGATTTGGCGCTGATTTACGCCAATCCAAGAACTTACCGCATGCTGGATTTCCGGGATGAGCAGCCTCCCCTCAGCGTGCAGATTTTTGGATCTAACCCGGAGACCATGGGCCGGGCCGCTGTTTTGGTGGCGGAGCGGGGAGCCAGCATGGTGGACATTAATATGGGTTGTCCTACGCCCAAAATTGTGAAGAATCAGGAAGGCTGCGCCCTGATGAGAAAGCCTGAACTGGCAGCCCGGATTGTTGAAGCGGTGGTGACGGCTGTTCCGGGTCTTCCCGTTACCGTAAAAATGCGTAAAGGCTGGGACACCGATTCCGTTAATGCCGTTGAATTTGCCCGGATAGTGGTGGAGGCCGGGGCTTCTGCGGTAGCTGTTCACGGCCGGACCAGAAATCAATTCTACAGCGGTAAAGCCGACTGGAATATTATTAA
>JAEZNB010000103.1 GCA_023441965.1 Bacillota bacterium | reverse complement strand
CCATTTCAATATTAGCTTGTTGGAGCGCACGATATGCAGAGCTAAAGGTAACGTCAATTTCCTTTTGAATCACAGCGGCATCATCAATCAGTCCCATTAGTTCATGGATAAGAATGTTACGCTTTTTATCCATTAGCTCAAAGCCTTGTTTTGCTAGGGCCAGGGAGTTTTTTGCCAATATGAGATTACCCTTTGTAGGAAAGGTATTTGGATTCATAAACTCACCGTCCTTTAAGCTTCCTCATCGTCTGCTTCTGTTTGTTCCTCTACTTCGGCAGAATGATAGTATTTGTCAAGTATCTTGGTGTCTACACGGTCCAGTTCTTCTCTAGGAAGAATAGATAATAGGTCCCAACCTAGGTATAAGGTTTCTTCTATAGTTCTATTATCTTCTTTGCCCTGTCCGACAAATTCCTGTTCAAAACGCTTACCAAAAGCTAAATACTTCTTATCCAGAGGAGAAAGTTCGTCTTCACCAATAACACTTGCTAAGTTTCTAGCATCTCCTACATGAGCATAAGCGGAGAAAAGTTGGTTGGCAAGATCGTTGTGATCCTCTCTAGTGTAACCAGCCCCGATACCATCCTTCATCAGACGAGACAGAGAAGGAAGTACGTTGATTGGAGGATAAATAGCAGTCTGATGCAAGCTTCTTTCCAATACAATCTGACCCTCTGTAATATATCCCGTTAAGTCGGGAATAGGATGTGTAATATCGTCATTTGGCATGGTTAAGATAGGAATCTGGGTTACAGAACCGTTCTTGCCTGCGACAATACCGGCACGCTCATAAATGGTAGCCAGTTCGCTGTATAAATAACCCGGATAACCTTTTCTGGAAGGAATCTCACCTTTAGAGGAGGATACCTCACGAAGAGCTTCGGCAAAAGAGGTCATATCGGTTAAGATAACCAAGATATGCATTCCACATTCAAATGCCAGGTACTCGGCGGTAGTCAAAGCTACCTTTGGAGTAATGAGTCGCTCTACAACAGGGTCATTTGCTAGGTTTAAAAACATAGTAACGTGGGAAGCCGCGCCGCTTTCCTCAAATGCACGACGAAAATAATCTGCAACATCGTGCTTTACACCCATGGCGGCAAAAACGATACCGAATTCCTCATCAGAGTCACCCCCTAAGGAAGCCTGGCGTACGATCTGCGCAGCCAGTTCATCATGTGGAAGACCATTACCGGAGAAAATAGGCAGCTTTTGTCCACGAATAAGAGTGGTAAGACAATCAATGGCAGAGATACCAGTACGAATATAGTTACGAGGGTACTCTCTGGATACTGGATTAAGTGGCTGTCCATTTACATTACGTCTCACATCTGACACAATTGGACCTAATTCATCAATTGGCTGTCCTAAACCATTAAAAGTACGACCTAGAATTTCAGGAGATAAGCTGATTTCCATTGGACGGCCTGTTAATTTTGTATGGGTGTTTCTTAAGGACATATCATCAGTACCACCAAAGACCTGAATTACAGCTTTATCTTCATAGCACTCTACAATACGACCTAATTTTTTCTCTTTTCCATCTACGGTTAGTTCAACGATTTCTTCATAAGAAGCATCCTGAACTCCCTCTAAGGCAATCAGAGGGCCGTTAATCTCACTTAAGCCTAAATATTCAATAGACATTTCAGATTCCCTCCTTATGCATTTTTAGCCATGACATCGTTATAATATACATCTACAGCAGCTTTATAATCATCAAACTTCTTTAATTCATCATTTGCTACATCATATTTGATAGAGATAATACGTTCAAAGATATCATTTTCTTTTAAGATACGCATTGGCATGCCTAGTGTAATCAACTGTTTTGATCTCTCGTAGAGATAGTTAATAATCTCCATCATCTTTAACTGCTTATCCATTGGGACATAAGTATCGGATGGATGGAAGGCATTCTGCTGAACGAAACCCAGACGAATTACTCTGGCAATCTCGAGAACTAACTTCTGATCATCCGGAAGAACGTCAGCACCAATTAATTTAACAATTTCATTTAATTGATTCTCCTGCGTTAGGATACTAATCATCTGATTTCTTAAGGTTATGAAATTAGGACCCACATTGCTTAAGTACCATGGTGCCAAATCAGTCATGTACTCAGAGTAGCTTGTTAACCAGTTAATAGCTGGGAAGTGTCTTGCATATGCCAGTGATTTGTCTAGTGCCCAGAAACATCGAACAAATCGTTTGGTGTTCTGGGTTACAGGTTCGGAGAAGTCACCACCCTGAGGAGATACAGCACCAATAATAGAGACAGAACCTTCTGTACCATTTAGATTCTGCATAAATCCAGCTCTTTCATAGAAAGCGGACAGACGAGAGGCCAAATAAGCTGGAAAACCTTCCTCTGCAGGCATTTCTTCCAAACGTCCGGATAGCTCACGAAGAGCTTCAGCCCAACGGGAGGTTGAGTCAGCCATGATGGCTACATGGTAGCCCATATCTCTATAATATTCAGCCAATGTAATACCTGTGTATATACTAGCCTCACGGGCAGCCACAGGCATGTTAGAGGTATTGGCAATCAACGTAGTTCGATCTAACAAAAGGTTTCCAGTCTTAGGGTCTACCAACTCTGAGAATTCCTCCAATACGTTAGTCATCTCATTACCACGTTCGCCACAACCAATGTATACAATAATATCTGCGTCAGACCATTTTGCTAACTGATGCTGGGTCATTGTCTTACCTGTACCAAAACCACCGGGAACGGCAGCAGTACCACCCTTTGCAATAGGGAATAAGGTATCGATGATACGTTGTCCCGTAAGCAGAGGTCTATCTGCAGCATATCGTTTAATCGTTGGTCTTGGAATACGAATAGGCCATTTTTGAGTAAGAGATAGCTCTTTCTCTTCTCCCTGATCTGTTACAACCGTAACAATTGTTTGAGTGATATTATATTTTCCATCGGGTGCAACCTTTGTTACGGTACCATCTATTGCTGGAGGTACCATAGATTTGTGTAGGATAGCAGAGGTTTCTTGAACCTCAGCAATCACAGTTCCACCAAACACTTTGTCGCCTGGTTTTACTGTAATGTGTACATCCCAGAGCTTTTCATTATCCAAACTGGTAACATTTACGCCTCTTGGAATAAAGTCACCGCTTTGCTTTGCAATTTCTTTTAATGGACGTTCAATGCCATCAAAAATGTTGCTAATGATACCAGGTGCTAAGGTAACAGACATCTGAGTGCCGGTACCATAGACCAACTCATTAGGCTTTAGTCCAGTTGTTTCCTCGAAAACCTGAATGGTAGTAAGGTCCTTCGTAAGACCGATGACTTCGCCGATAAGTCGTTCTTCACCGACATAAACCATCTCAGACATACGAAAGCCGGTATTACCCTTTATGGTAACAACTGGTCCATTTATACCATAAATTTGACCTGTTATTTGCATAATGGAGCAAACCTCCTCAATTAGAATTGAAAGTTATGTTTTTCTTCCGCTAACTTAGTAGCAAAGGAATTGTCAATTAAAACGTGTCTGGAATGAATAACAGCACGGGTACCCCCCATGAAGTCAATGTTACTTATGGTAAGAGTAGTACCTGTTGCCTGTTGCAATTCTTCCAACTTAGCAGAATCAGAAGCATTAATATAGATAACGATTTCTTCACCTTTTGCAAAGTTATAGGCAGCTGTTATCTGAGCTTCTAACAGTTTTACATATTCGGGAGTCTTCATAAACTCTACGACCTTGTTTTGTATATCATCAAATAAGCTATTAATTAATTCTTCTGTTCTTAAGCTGATTGTTTTTCTTATTTCTACAGCTTCATTAGATAGCTGCTTGTTCTTTTCACGAGATAGATTATCCGTCTCCACTTTTATACGAGCCGCTGCCTTCTGTTCTAGCTCAGCTTTCTTCTCATCATAGATCTTCTTTAAGGATGCCTGATACTCCACAAGAATGCTTTCACTTTCATGGGTAGCCTCATCAATAACGGATTGGTAAAAGTGATCAAGTTTTACGTCTAAATTCACAGGCCATCACGTCCTTTCCACTTATAATTTTAGACCAATTGCTTCACTAACATAGGAAGTGATAAAGTCTGCTTTACGACCAGAACCATGTCGGTCCGGAATTTCTACAATTAATGGTAGACGGCGGTGGAGCTTAATCTCAGCAATGATATCAGGAAATTCGCTACTGAGTTTTTCAGTAATAAGTACTACACCGACGTCTTTGTTAGCCATAACCTTTTCTAGCTCTTCCTTTAAATGTTTTTTAGAATGGATAACACAGCCATCAACACCGGCCAAACGCATTCCAGTATAGGTATCAACATTATCGCTAATTAGATACATTTGCATTTAGTCACCTGCTTACTTAACCTAAGATGGTAAAGGAGATTAATAGTCCATAGAGTGCAATACCTTCTGCAAGTGCTACGAAGATAAGAGCTTTACCCATAATACTAGAATCCTCTGATAAAGCACCTAAAGCGGCAGAAGCAGCACTGGAAACGGCAATACCACCACCAATACAAGATAAACCAGTAGATAAGGCAGCAGCGATATACTTCCAACCTTCTGCTGAAGCTGCAGCTGATGCAGCATCGGTAGCAGCAAAAGCTTTACCTGAGAATAGTAAGATATCTGCAATAATTAATGTACCAAAGAAGAAAAATCCGTTACAAGCGAGAGTCCTTTTAAGACCTCCCTTAGTTTTTTCACTTAGTAAAAATGCTCCAAAAGGAACGATAATGCTTAAGATAAGAGCTGCTACAAAAATAAGTTTAATCAACATAGTATAATCCTCCTAAATATTAATATATTTCTAAATTATCTTTCATGGTTAAATGCTTTAAATTCTTTTCCTGTACCTCTGTAAAAACGACCAAACATCTCGTAATACTCTAAACGAAGTACCTGTATACCCACAACTAAACCTTCCATACCAGCAACAATAATGTTACCAATAATGATAATAATCCAGTTTGGATCACCACCGTGTTCTGCTCCAGCTAACAAGAGCACTACACCCATCATTCCAGCGTGGCTAAGAGCAAAAGCGCCAACACGAAGGAAGGAAATTGTATTAGTTGCATAGGATAACACGACTTCGAAAAGTTCAACTATCGCTTCAATAAGAAACATACCTTTACTTCCTGGTATCGCTTTCTTGTGCTCAAGTATATGAGTGAGAGGCTCTTTTAAAAAGATAGCAAGAAGCGGTAAGCCAAGTAGAATTACTAATAGTATAGTTCCAGGTAAAGCGGCACCTAAGAAGATGGCAACCACACAGGCAATTATACCCCCGTAGAAGAGTAATCCAGCAATCCCATTGGGGTCAAATAAAAGTTTATCTTTGTCTTTTGTTCGAATAGAGTTCACAATGTTAAGTATAATGGAGACTAATAGCAATACAACTCCGCCAGCAACAGAAACAATAAGCACCGTCATTACATTATTCATTGGCTTTAGCCAAAGGCCTTCTAGAATATCTTCAAAACCAAATACAGATCCGTAGGCAAAACCAAATAATGTTGAGAAGATACCAGCTAGAGATATAATCCCCGCAATGTTCATTTTCTTGAACTTATACAGTAAAAAGCCACCTATCATTAAGCAAAGGCCCTGTCCAACATCACCAAACATAGCTCCAAATAGGAAGGAGTAAGTAATAGCAACAAAAAAGGTTGGGTCCAGTTCTTTATAAGCAGGCATTCCATACATTCTCACAAACATCTCAAAAGGTTTTATTAGACTAGGATTCTTAAGCTTAGTCGGTGGTTTCATAGTCACAGACTCATCTGGCTTAGCATCTGTTATTACAAATACATTCTTATCCTCTGCAATCTCTTCTAAGAAGTCTTTCGTATCTTTCATAGACATCCAGCCACATAATATATAGAACACGGCTTTGTTATTTTTATCTTCTGTAAGAGCAGCCATTTTACGAATATCAAAGTTACTACTAAGACGTTCTAATGTGTTGTAGGAACTAACTAAATCAACAGAGTATTGATTAATGTATTCACTAATCTTTTCGTAAGTTGCTTTAACCTCTTCTAAAACATGATTTAATTCCTTTGTCATGTATTGATAAGCTTCTTCTGGTGTCCCTTCATATTCATCTGGAAGCATAATCCTCTCGAAATGGAGTGAAGAGTAGATGGCATCTACTTCAACTACAGAAGAATGTGGAGCAAAGTAAACACCCCAAACATAGTCCTTATCCATATGACATTCATAAAATACGGTATTTAAGTTGTCATAAATATACTTAGAGAATTTATCAAAATATTCTCTAGAAATACGTCCAAATCGAAACTTAATAAATTTAAAATGAAGGATTTTTCTTAAATCATAGTCAAGCAAACGAAATGGCTCAATTTGTTTTAATAAATCACGGAGATGATTTCGTTTATCCTTTAATTGTAACTTTGTTTTGCTTAACTCAGCTAAGTTATTAGACATGTCGGTAACAATTGCAATAGCTTCATCAGCTGTAAGATCCTTAGAAGGCACTTCATTTAGATTATTAACCTTCTTTACCATATCCCCCGCTTTTAGAAGCATATCCTTATAGGGATTTGGTTCAATAAAAGGTCTTAAATCTCTTACGTTATCTAGCTCTGATAGTGCATTCTCAAGGTGTATTTCATGTTTGTTAAGATAGATGTTTACCACACGGTCTATATCATTTTTTGGCCCCGTGATGTTGATAAACTGCATTTTCTCTATCACAAGTCGCACCTCCCGTTTATATTGCTTGTAAAATTTAAATTCTTAAATAACTATGAATCTCTGCTGGCGTCAATTTATATCGAATACACTCTATTGAAGTTGTTAACATATCCAGTTCTAATTCCTTCAAATAAAGAAATCGTAAGACTGGAGCCATAGAGGTAGAAAACTTGGCGCTACAGGTATCATATAACTGACGATACATCTTAAGATACAAGAGTTCTAGTGAATCTGGATCAGATGCATCATTTAACTTTCCGTAGTAAGTAGTTTGTACTAGCTTCATAAACTCTTCCACTGAAGTAGCCTCAACCAATGCGGTAAGCTCTTGTTTCTGTAATTTATAGTTGATCGGTATGATATTAGCTAATATCTTACCAGTCTCAACATCATAAAACTTCTTGGAACGATAAATCCATAGTAAATTAAGTAGATCAATCTGGGTACCATAAATCATGGTAACCACTTTTAAATTCTTTCCACGAAACTTATGGTCCTTTAGCCTCCATACTGTTTCAAAATAATAGATATCAAGCTGTATCTCGAAATCATGCAAGGTAGTATGACCTGTTTCTTGTAATTTTTTAAATAATGCAAAATACTGAGTATCTTCTAGACTTGAAACAAATTCCTCAATGGACCGAGAGGCTGCTAACTCTTTGACCTTAAGATCTGAGTGCTTTAAAAAAAATGGTTCAAATAGAAGTAAGTGATACGTATCACTAGAACTAAATACATTCTGAAGACAACTTTTTAGGATGGATACTTCAAATCGAAAGAAGATTAAGGATAATACCTCTCTCTGTTTTTGATTGGCAAACCGATATAGTTTGGCAAAATCTAAGTAAATGGAGTCCGCTAGAATCTGCTCTGCCTGGGCTCGATGTAGTCCATTTTCATCTCTATTTTGTAAGATAGGAGAATAAACTGGATTGTTTCTTAAAAAATTAATTAAGTCAGAGGTGGTTTCCATATTAGTTATCTTCTCATAGTCGTCTTTCGTAAGGACATTTTTCTGCATTGCCTTTGTTTTTGTTATAATGCCGCTATAGCTTAATAAGCCAGACATATAGACCTCCTTTCTGAATCTGGTGGATTCAGTTCGCATGTGCGAAACCTGTCGATGCTAAATGGAAGTAATAAATATGCATGTATTAAACTTTTATTATATTTTCAAATACCTTATCCACGTAACTATCATGGTTAGAAGAATAGTTTATTTCTAATGCTTGTATCTGCTCTTTGCAATCTCTTGTAAGAGCTTCTTTTTCTGTCTCGATCTCAGACAACATAGTAGACTTCATGTTATTAATCTTATTATTGGTGTCAGCTGTTATACTGTTTTCTAATTCTAAAAGATCATTATTTAATTGGTCTTAAAGCTTTTGCTTCTGTTCCGTGGCTCGATTTAGGATACGATTTGCTTTTTCTTCTATTTCGTATAACACATTAATGACTTTTTCCATATTAGCCCTCCTATCAGTGAACCTATGCTTGCCTTTTTTGTATACTGTACATTAGTATGTAAAGAATTATAAATAAAATGCACTATACCATAATACACCATTTTTTAATAAAAGCTATAGTAAATATGTAGAAAAAAAGCTTGTTTTACAATATTTATATGTGTATTTATTATAAATATAGTAATATACCCCATTGTAGCTCATTCCCCCCAAAATGACAAATATTCTAGATAAAATTAAGAATTATAAATATTATATAAAGATAAATATTGTTTATAAAGTAAAGAGATGATATAAGTAAACATAATAATGAATTTTATGGAGAATTCTTATAGTAGTGATAAAACTATTTGACTAGTAATTCAGTAACTTTTATAATCTAATTGACATTAGAATTCGCATACAACTTATATTGGTATTCAAATGTTTAAAGCATATACGTTAGAGGAGAAAAATATGCGTCTTAGAAATGTAAAGGGTTCTAGAGAAAATATTGCAACTAGCGAGTTTGTAATTCATGAACCAGAAAAATGGAAGGGAAGGCTACAAACGTTATTTCCTAATCAAGGGCCTCTCCGTATTGAAATAGGAATGGGTAAGGGACAGTTTCTAATTCAGCTGGCCAAGGACAATCCACATATTAACTATGTGGGAATTGAAAAGTATTCTAGTGTTTTGATTAGGGCCATTGAAAAAAGGCAGCAGGAGGAGTTAGATAATTTATTATTTATCCGAATGGATGCAGAGGACATAGAGGATGTCTTTGAAGAAGGAGAAGTAGATCGTATCTACCTTAATTTTTCAGATCCATGGCCAAAAGATAGGCACGCCAAGAGAAGGTTGACATCCCGGCAATTTTTTGCTCGCTATCACCATATTTTAAAACCGGAAGGGCGAGTTATTTTCAAAACGGATAACCGTACACTGTTTGATTTTTCTTTAGACGAGGTAAAGGAAGCTGGCTGGAAGCTAGAGAACTATACTTTTGACTTACATCATAGTGAGTATGTGAAAGGGAATATTATGACAGAGTATGAGGCGAAATTTGTATCTGAGGGGAAACCAATTAATCGCCTGGTGGCATACCGTGATTCCATAGAATAAGAAACGGGATTCTATGGAATAGTATCGTTAGAACTTTAAATTAATATGATATTATAGATTAGTTTAAAGGAGGTATAGAC
>JAEZNB010000024.1 GCA_023441965.1 Bacillota bacterium | reverse complement strand
AATGTAAATCACCACAACTAAAAAGTGAAGCAAGTAGAAGAGTCTATGATAGAAAAGTAAGAAATACATATTGTAAGATGTTGGGTGAGAAGGAAATTCAGGACATATCACAACTAAATATACAAGCTGCAACTAATGAATTATTTAAGAATGGTTACACAGATAGATATGTTAAAGAAGCATTAAGTATTATACGAGAATGTTTTGAGATAGCAATTGTAAATAAAATTGTATTGGTAAATCCGTGTAAAGGTATAGTTTTTAAGGATTCTAACTTAAAACCTAAAGAGATTAGAGTATTAGATAGATGGGAACAAGAAATGTTTTTAAACGAAACGAAAAATGACTACTATTATGAGGCTTATAAAGTATTGCTTCTTACTGGGATGAGAATAGGTGAATTTTCTGGATTACAGTGGAATGATATTGATTGGGACAAAAAGGTAATTAATATTAATAGGGCTATGTCTACTACCTATATATATGGAAAGAAAATAGAAGAACTAACTACCCCTAAAACAAGAAATTCATATAGAAGTATTCCTTTCTTTGATGACCTGGAGATGTGTTTGAAAACTTGGAAAAAGAAACAAGATACATATATGAGAAAACTTGGCGACCGATGGAGAGCAAATGATTCATATGGAGAACTGGTATTTACAAGTACAATGGGGTCTCCTGTAACTAGATATGTCTTATCCCATGATATTAGTAGTGTAGTACAAAATATGAGACTGAAGGAAGTGTTTAATGCAACTAGAGAAAACAGGCAACCAAGAGAAATAAAAATATCCATCCACATGTGTTTAGACATACTTTTGCTACAAGGTGTTTTGAAAAGGGATTAGAACCAGTTTTTGTACAAAGTATAATGGGACATGCAAATTATAATACTACATTAATATATACACATTTGCTAGAGGAGAAGAGAATGGAAGAGAGGAATAAAATTATTAAACTTTTATAGTTTTAAAATAACTAAAAATTCCATAATAAAAAGTCGATATATAAGTATTTGTTTAATATATACTTGTAAGTTCTGTAATAAAATGAGATAATATGGTAATACAAAGTAGGGGAGGAAGAGAAATGGAACCAATTTATCTAGATTTACATATACATACATCAGAAAATCCTAATAAATTAAATACTAATTATGATGTTGGTACATTGCTTAAAAATATAGATATATGTTCTTCTAATACAAGATTTTTAATTTCATTAACGGATCATAATACTATAAACAAAAAAGCATACTGTGATTTAATGGAAATAACTAGAGATGTGTTATTAGGAGTAGAATTACATATTAGAAACTATCAAAGTAGACCACCTTATCATTGTCATATGTATTTAAAAACAGATATATTATCTTCTATTGATGATATTAATAATATACTAGATTCTCTTTATCCGGATAAAGAAATAAAGCCTACTACAGAGAATATACCAACATTAGAGATAATAACAAAGGCTTTTGATAAATATGAATATATGCTGTTACCTCATGGTGGACAATCTCATTCTACATTTGATGTATCTATACCTCCAGGGGTAAAATTTGATACAACATTAGAGAGGAACATTTATTTTAATCAGTTTGATGGGTTTACTGCAAGAAGTAATGGAGGATTAGAAGAAACTATAAAATATTTCAAGCGCTTAGGAATAAATGAGTTTGTAAATCTCATTACATGTACAGATAATTATGATCCTATACGTTACCCTGAGGCAAAAGATCCAAAAGCGAGTCCATTTATACCAACATGGATGTTAGCTCAGCCAACTTTTGATGGGTTAAGATTATCTTTGTCTGAATCTTCAAGATTAATATATATGAAAGAAAAACCTCAAAACTGGAGTGAGTTTATAGGTCGTGTAGAGTTACATAATGATACAATTGATATTGATGTTGATTTAGAACCAGGATTAAATGTGGTGATAGGTGGATCTTCATGTGGAAAAACATTATTTGTAGATTCATTATATAGAAAGATTAGTGGTGATATTTCCGGTAGTGTATATATGAAATATGGTGTTGATAATTTATGTGTATATAATCCAGCTAATTGTTTGCCACACTATATATCTCAAAATTTTATTATGAAAGTTGCTGACCCTAATAATGACGATTATAACTTAGATAATATTGAAATAATAAAAAGAGTATTTCCGGAAGATAAGGAAATAAGTATTAAAGTAAATGAGTCTTTAGCTAAACTGAAAAGTGATTTGAATAGTCTTATTGTTTATGTACAAGAGATCGAAGAAAAAGACAAGGAATTATCTCGTATACCTATCTTAACTCGGCTAATTGTAAATGGTGATGTCAAGGAAAATATACTAAATAAGCTTTTACCCGATAATGAACAGGTAACTTGTATGGACTATTCATCTACTTCATATGATAAACATAATACTATACTTGATGAAATTGAATTACTAATATTTAAGAACCCTTTTGTTGATAGTGTTACAACAGAAATTAAAAAAATTAAAGATACTCTTAAAATTGCATACGATTATTCAGTGTTTGAACAGAATATCCGAGATCTTATAAAGAAAAGTAAAACTACTGTGGATACTGAAATGTCTCAGCAAGGGACTGAGATGCGTATGAAAAGGCATAATTATGAACTATTATTGCAATATATCACTGATTATTGTAAAGCTATAAAAGGTTTCTATAGTACAGTTGAAACTATTTCCCAATATAATATTAATTGCGCAAGCAAAACAATTGAAGCTATGGGGCATCATTTATATATACAGAATAGTTTTTCACTTAATAAAGCAAGGTTTCTTGAAATATTAAATAAGTATTTGAAGACAGAGCATAGAATAACTGATTTTGATAAAATAGTACCAGAGAACTTATTTCAAGATAAATATAGGAAAAGTAGCCCTAAAGTGCATGATTATAATGATTTTGTATTAAAGGTATATGCTGACTTTGAAAAATTAAATAGTAGAAAGTTCGAAATAATAACTAGTGATGGACGTAATTTTGATACATTGAGTGCAGGGTGGAAAACATCTGTAATTTTAGATTTGATATTAGGATTTAGAGGTGATATTGCTCCATTAATTATTGATCAGCCTGAAGATAATTTAGCTACAAACTATATCAATAATGGATTAATTAAGGCAATAAAGGAAACTAAGTCAAAAAAGCAAGTGATTCTAGTTTCTCATAATGCAACTATTCCTATGCTTGGTGATGCACAAAATATTATATTATGTCTAAATAAGAATAGTAAAATATGTATTAGATCTGCAGCAATGGAAGATTATATGGATGATAAGAGTATGGTAGATCAAATTGCTGATATAACAGATGGAGGAAAGCCTGCTATCAAGAAACGTGTGAAAAAATATAATTTAAAATCTTTTAGGGAGGTGTAACTATGAAAATTGTGATAGAACGAACTGAGACTAATGAGATAATAATATATTTTGATAATGGAGAACAACAATATAAATTTGACTATATATATATGGTTAAATATTTATACAAAAATAAAAAATTTGATGAGGTAATATATAAAGGAAGTGTATCACAAGAGGAGAAAACAAAAATAGATAGTATGTTTGAGGATATTTATAAAGCAGTTGAAGAGGCATAATATTCAGTAAATTTTATAGTATAATATGCACTATAGTCAAGCAAGTGGACACAAATTGTAAAGAAATATATCTGAGAACAGTTGCCTAGGCCTGCTCCCAGTATAGTTCTTCTTTTTCATTAGGTGTCATCATTCCAAGTGTTCCATGTGGTC
>JAEZNB010000077.1 GCA_023441965.1 Bacillota bacterium | reverse complement strand
GGAACCACGGGCACCGGAGTCGGACATCATCTTAATGTTATTAAAGCGGTCCAGACCCTCGAGCAGGGTATCGGTCAGAACCTTATCGGCTTCCTTCCAGGTCTCGATAACGGTGTTATATCTCTCTTCCTCCGTCATCCTGCCTCGTCTGTACTCTCTGGAAATATTCTCTATGGTAGTTTCCGCATCCTTAATGATCTGCTTCTTCTCATCCGGTACCTTCATATCGGAGATAGATACAGTCATGGCGGCACGGGTAGAATACTTATAACCTAAGGATTTTACGGCATCCAAGAGCTCCGCTGTCTGGGTAGCACCATGGATATTGATGCACTTCTCCAGAATCGGCTTTAACTGCTTCTTACCTACCAGGAAGTTGATTTCCAGCTCCAGGAAATTCTCTTCCTTGCTTCTGTCAACAAAGCCTAAGTCCTGGGGAATAATCTCATTGAAAATGAAACGGCCCAGAGTGGACTTCACCATCTTAAACTCATGAGCTCCCTGAAGGTTGATACCGCTCTTTCTGACAAGAATCGGCTCATGAAGAGAAATGGCACCATTCTCATAAGCAAGAATTGCCTCATTCACATTCTTGAAGGAATGAACGACTCCGTCAGGATTCTCTTTCTCAATGGTCAGGTAGTAGATACCCAGAACCATATCCTGTGAAGGAACGGTAACAGGTGCGCCATCGGAAGGCTTTAAAAGGTTATTGGGTGAAAGCAGCAGGAAGCGGCATTCAGCCTGTGCCTCTACGGACAGGGGCAAATGTACCGCCATCTGGTCACCGTCAAAGTCCGCATTGTAAGCGGTACATACCAAGGGATGAAGCTTGATCGCCTTACCTTCTACGAGCACCGGTTCAAATGCCTGGATACCGAGTCTGTGAAGGGTCGGAGCACGGTTCAGCATAACCGGATGCTGCTTGATAACCTCCTCAAGAACGTCCCAGACCTCTGACTGAAGTCTCTCCACCATCTTCTTGGCAGACTTTATATTATGGGCGGTGCCTCTGGCCACAAGCTCCTTCATAACGAAGGGCTTGAAGAGCTCGATTGCCATTTCCTTCGGCAGACCGCACTGATATAGCTTTAATTCGGGTCCTACTACGATAACGGAACGTCCGGAGTAGTCAACACGCTTACCGAGCAGGTTCTGACGGAAGCGTCCCTGCTTACCCTTTAACATATCAGACAGAGATTTAAGCGCACGGTTTCCGGGACCGGTAACCGGTCTTCCTCTTCTGCCGTTATCAATCAGGGCATCCACTGCCTCCTGGAGCATTCTCTTCTCGTTACGGACGATGATGTCCGGAGCGCCCAGCTCCAACAGTCTCTTCAGACGGTTGTTACGGTTGATGATTCTTCTGTACAGATCATTCATGTCGGAGGTTGCGAAACGTCCGCCATCCAACTGTACCATGGGACGTAAATCCGGCGGAATTACGGGAATGACGGATAAAATCATCCATTCCGGCTTATTTCCGGATTCACGGAAGGCTTCCACTACCTCCAGGCGTTTGATAATTCTTGCCCGCTTCTGGCCGGTGGAGTCCTTAAGGCCTCTCTTTAACTCCTTGCTTTCCTTCTCCAGATCGATTGCCTGCAGAAGCTCCTGAATCGCCTCTGCTCCCATACCGAGACGGAAATTGTTGATGCCATACTTCTCAATGGCCTCCTGTCTTTCCTTCTCGTTCAGAATCTGCTTATACTGAAGATCCGAGCTGCCCTTATCCAATACGATATAGGAAGCAAAGTAAAGAACCTTCTCCAAAGTCCTCGGGGACAGGTCTAAAATCAGACCCATACGGCTGGGGATTCCCTTGAAGTACCAAATATGGGATACCGGAGCAGCAAGCTCAATATGACCCATTCTCTCACGACGTACACTTGCCTTGGTTACTTCAACACCGCAACGGTCGCAGACTACACCCTTATATCTGATTTTCTTGTATTTACCGCAATGGCACTCCCAGTCCTTACTGGGTCCAAAAATTCTTTCACAGAACAGACCGTCTTTTTCCGGCTTGAGAGTCCTGTAGTTAATCGTCTCGGGCTTTCTTACCTCTCCCTTAGACCATTCCCTAATCTTTTCAGGTGAAGCTAAACCAATTTTAATTGCGTCATAGGTGATCTCCTGGACGCTATTATTCATTATTTCAGGCATCTTTTGGCTCTCCCTTCGCTTAATGCTTTTACCCGGTAAGAGGAATTCTCATTCCTCCTACACCGGGATTTTCATTATGATATCTGATATCTGCCTACTGGTTCAAAGATTGCCCGCAAGCCTTACACCTTCTGGCCCCTTCTGCTATAATTGCACCGCAGTTAGGGCAGATATCCTCTGCAGGTTCCTCATCTTCTTCATACAATCCATCATCCAGTATATCGTCGGGTTCTTCCTCATAGATATCGAATATGTCGCTATCCAAATCCTCGGCAGATGTCTGGGTGAAGCCGGCATCTTCATAGCTTTCATCATATCTGAAGTTATTATCGCCTTCAATGAACGGGGTCAGGTCTGAATCACCATAGTCAATGCTCTCTGTCATCTTCACTTCATCACCGTTCTCATCGAGAACCGTAACGTCCAGAGCCAGGGATTGAAGCTCCTTTAACAGAACCTTGAAGGATTCCGGAATTCCGGGCTCTGAGATATTCTCACCCTTAATGATTGCTTCATAGGTCTTCACACGACCGGTCACATCATCGGACTTCACAGTCAGGATCTCCTGAAGGATATAAGCGGCACCGTAAGCCTCCAGTGCCCAAACCTCCATCTCACCGAAACGCTGTCCGCCGAACTGTGCCTTACCGCCAAGAGGCTGCTGTGTTACTAAGGAATAAGGTCCTGTGGAACGGGCATGGATCTTATCGTCAACCAGATGGTGCAGCTTCAAGTAATGCATGAAGCCTACGGTTACGGAACCATCGAAGTATTCACCGGTTCTGCCGTCCCGAAGTCTTACCTTACCATCACGGTTAATCGGTACGCCCTTCCAATCCTCCCTGTTCTCAGGATGCTTCTGTAAATAATCCATGAATTCGGGATCTAACTGGTCCTTATATTTACTTTCAAATTCCTCCCAGGTAGTGTTCGCATAATCATTGGCGATCTCCAGGGTATCCATAATATCAAATTCGTTCGCTCCGTCAAATACCGGGGTTGCAATATCCACACCCAGAACCTTAGCCGCCAGGGAGAGATGAATCTCAAGTACCTGTCCGATGTTCATACGGGAAGGAACGCCCAGCGGATTGAGCACGATATCCAGAGGTCTTCCATTGGGAAGGAAGGGCATATCCTCCACCGGTAATACGCGGGAAACTACACCCTTGTTACCATGGCGGCCTGCCATCTTATCACCAACCTGGATCTTTCTCTTCTGTGCAATATAGACACGAACCGTCTCATTGACTCCGGGAGACAGCTCATCCCCATTCTCTCTGGTAAATACCTTGGCATCAACAATGATACCATATTCACCATGGGGAACTCTAAGGGAGGTATCTCTTACCTCTCTGGCCTTCTCACCAAAGATTGCGCGAAGCAGTCTCTCTTCCGCAGTCAGCTCTGTTTCACCCTTCGGTGTTACCTTACCGACCAGGATGTCTCCTGCACGGACCTCAGCACCGATACGGATAATACCTCTCTCGTCCAGATCCTTCAGGGCATCATCACCGACACCGGGAACATCTCTGGTGATCTCTTCGGGACCGAGCTTGGTATCTCTTGCTTCTGCTTCATACTCTTCTATATGAACCGAGGTATAAATATCTTCCTGTACCAGACGCTCACTTAAGAGCACCGCATCCTCGTAATTGTAACCTTCCCAGGTCATGAAGCCGATCAGAGGATTCTTACCTAAGGCCAGCTCTCCATTGGAGGTGGAGGGACCATCTGCGATGACCTGACCTGCCGTAATCTTCTCGCCCTTGCCTACGATCGGTCTCTGGTTGATACAGGTACCCTGATTGCTCTTAGAGAATTTAATCATACGGTAAGTGGACTTGCTGCCGTCATCATTCTTAATTACAACTTCCTTCGCGGAAACCCGCTCCACTACACCGGCTTTCTTCGCAACAACACATACACCGGAGTCGATCGCGGCTTTCGCCTCAATACCGGTTCCGACTGCGGGTGCTTCGGTCATCAGCAAGGGAACAGCCTGACGCTGCATGTTGGCACCCATCAGGGCACGGTTCGCATCGTCATTCTCCAGGAAAGGAATTAAGGCTGTTGCCACAGAGAATACCATCTTCGGAGACACATCCATTAAGTCAATCTTGGACTTCTCATACTGGGAGGTCTCTTCCTTATAACGGCCGGAGATTGAGTTCTCTACGAAGTAGCCGTCCTCATCCAGCTCGGCATTTGCCTGAGCCACGACATATTTATCCTCTTCGTCTGCGGTCAGGTAAACTACCTCATCAATTACCCTCGGATTCATCGGGTCCGACTTATCCACCTTACGGTAAGGTGCCTCAATGAAGCCATATTCGTTAATTCTTGCATAGGTTGCAAGAGAGTTGATCAGACCGATGTTAGGACCTTCGGGGGTCTCAACCGGGCACATTCTTCCGTAATGGGAATAGTGAACGTCACGAACCTCGAAGCCTGCTCTGTCACGGGACAGACCGCCGGGACCCAGTGCGGAGAGACGTCTCTTATGCGTCAGCTCACCGAGAGGGTTATGCTGGTCCATGAACTGTGACAGCTGGGAGCTTCCGAAGAACTCCTTCACTGCTGCAGTTACGGGCTTAATATTAATCAGGGACTGGGGACTGATGCCCTCCTGATCCTGAGTGGTCATTCTCTCACGGACCACACGCTCCATCCTGGACAGACCGATGCGGTACTGGTTCTGTAAGAGCTCACCAACCGCCCTGATTCTTCTGTTGCCCAGATGGTCAATATCATCCGGACCGCCGATACCGTATTCCAGATGTATATTATAGTTAATGGAAGCGATGATATCTTCCTTGGTAATATGCTTGGGTATTAACTCGCTGATATTCTTCCTGATGGCTTCCTTAAGCTCCTCAGCAGTGGTATGCTCAGCAAGGATTTTCTTCAGAACCGGATAATAAACCTCTTCCGTAACTCCCAGAGCCCTCTTGTCTAACTCCGGAGCATAATAAGAAAGGTCTACCATCATATTGGAGATAATCTTCACATTCCGTTCATCCGCTTGTACCATAACAGACTGTACTGCTGCGTTCTGAATCTGGATTGCCAGCTCATTGGTCACCTGGGTTCCGGCTGAAGCGATAATCTCACCAGTGGACTTATCCACTACATCCTCTGAAAGGACATAGCCCACGATTCTGTTACGGAAGGCCAGCTTCTTATTAAATTTATATCTGCCCACCTTAGCCAGATCATAACGTCTGGGATCGAAGAACATGCTATTCAATAAGGACTCTGCATTTTCCACTGCAAGAGGCTCGCCGGGACGGAGCTTTTTATACAGCTCAAGAAGACCATCCTGATAGCTTCCGGACGGATCCTTCGCCGTACTGGGATCCTTGGCAAGACTCGCTAAAATCTTCGGCTCCTCACCAAAGAGCTGCTTGATCTCTTCGTTGGTTCCATAGCCCAGTGCTCTGACAAAGGTCGTGATCGGAACCTTACGGTTACGGTCAACACGCACATAAAACACATCGTTGGAATCTGTCTCATACTCCAACCATGCGCCTCTGTTCGGAATTACTGTGGATGAAAAAAGCTTTTTACCGATTTTATCGTGATCAACCGCAAAATAGATACCGGGAGAACGTACCAACTGGCTTACGATAACTCTCTCCGCACCATTGATGACAAAGGTTCCTGTCTCTGTCATTAAGGGCAGGTCTCCCATGAAGATATCATGCTCGTTGATTTCATTGTTTTCCTTGTTATGAAGCCTTACCTTAACCTTCAAAGGGGCTGCATAGGTTGCATCTCTTTCCTTGCACTCTTCAATCGTATATTTGATGTCATCCTCGCATAGTACAAAGTCAACGAATTCCAGGCTTAAGTGTCCGCTGTAATCCGCGATAGGAGAGATATCATCAAATACTTCCTTGAGTCCTTCGTTTAGAAACCATTGATAGGAATCCTTCTGAACTTCAATTAGATTTGGCATCTCCAAAACTTCCTTCTGCTTGGAGTAACTCATTCTAACGTTATTTCCAACCTTAACCGGATGCATTCTGTTTCTATCCATTGACGTTTTCACCCCTTGAATTTTATATGTCCATAAAAACTCCGGCTTTCCTTGGCTCCGGAGATCTTATGTTTATGCAAGCAGAACCGGCAAGCCAATTCCACTTATCGCGTAAAAAACCGCTTTTCTTTTTTAGGTATATATGCTATAATAATACTAATTAGGCATATAACACCACAATAGTGCATCTTTCATACTAGCACATATTTTTTCTACTGTCAATAAAAAATTTATTGACTTTTTTTAATTTTCGGAATAATATATTAAATGATTGTAGATTTCAGTAAATTATTACCATTTTCGTAGGTTAGTACTATTATTCCCAAAAATTTAACGGTTTTTACGTTCATAGTTACATATCTCAAAAAAGAACGACGGGGACATCGTTCTTTTTGTCTAATTCGTAATTATATTGTTAGTTGTTAATCTTAACCGTCCGCATATTTACGGCCTGGGCAGCCCACATCTTGGCATATTTACCGTTCCTGGCAAGAAGTTCTTTATAAGTTCCTTCCTCGATAATTCTTCCCTTCTCCAGCATGAAGATTCGGTCTGCCTACGTAATATTCTGTAATCGGGTCCGGGGCACTGGAGGGTTCATCCAGGATGATCAGATTCATGTCCTTATAGAAGCCTCTGGCAACTTCCAGCTTCTGACACTCGGATAAGTCCATTCAGTTCTCTTCGAATTCCGTTGTCGGCGGTGTATCGATCCCATCCTTTAGTGTCTCCAGCCTCTCAACAAAGCCGCTCTGCTTTAAAGAGGTCAGTACCTTATCGCTGCTCCCAGAGTCCGGCAGGTCCATGACCACATTCTCCCGGACTTTGGCTGCATAGATCCGGTAATCCTGGAACACGGCACCAATACTGCTGCGGTATCCCTCCACATCATAATCCCGGATATCCGTGCGGTATATGAGTGATATTGCCTTCCTTCGTATAATATAACCTCATCAAAAGCTTGGTCAGAGTCGTCTTACCGGCACCGTTATAGCCCACCAGAGCTATCTTCTTTGCTTTTCCACAAAGGTCTACATAAAAAAGGCTTATGTTCTATAGCTTTTAAGCTATGACATAAGCCCTTCCTGTGTTTCTCAATATATTTATTATCTGTTCCTATTAATCTGTCTCAGCAGGGACAGCATCAACAGTGATTATATCTAAAATATCCTGCCAGACTTCGTCTATGTCTTCAATAGCTTCACCAGGTGCTACAACAGAGTATCCCTCAAGTCCTGAAAATTCTTTGAACTCTAGATAAATTCCGCTCAAATCCTTGTAGATGAACGTATTAGCATAGCTTACCGTTTGTATAGTTTTTTGGGGTCTGATATAATACTGTATGTATATTGGTATTGATTCAAAGTGATGAAGAAATGCTGGGTGTATAGTCTTATCATCCACAGGAGCGAGATCAGTATCTATAAAGCCTTCAAAGGTCTGCTTTTTAAACCATGGTTTATAGAGCTTCCCTCTCATATGTAATGTTGTTTTCTGCATATTCAGACTATCATAATCCTTCGCCAAATAAGCCTCTGTTGAGTACATAATTCCATCATAGGACAGATCAATATGCTTGGGAATAAATGATATCCGGTACAGGATAAATAATATCAGGCCCGCAAGTAATATTAATAATAAAATTTTCTTTATATTTCTTGCCATAGAAGATCTCCCCATAATAAATATTTTATCGATGATAATTTTTGTACATTTATAGTCACTATTAATTTGCACTTTAACTACATAATAACCTTCAAAATCAGTATAAATTAATTAATCCGGGATATTGGTCTGCAGCTAAATTGATACTTATTATACGCATTAATGATGAATTCTCTTCGTAATCTATATCAATCGTCTTTAGGACACCATCTAGTGGTGCACCTTGAATGCCCGCTTGCTTTTGAGCTGCAAACCAGTATACAGATTCCTGTCTTAATGTATTGTAGGTACCATAAAAGTATTGCACTTTAGTAAGATAATTAGGTATTATCACACTCCCTGGTCGTGTATAAATTATATTACTAATTGTACAATAAGCATAATTTCCAGCACCACATAATCTCCAATCACCAACACTATCATCATAGACATAAACATACTGAATATATTCATCTTTTGATACGCTTGGTATAGTATGAACAACGCTTCCAGTAATCAAATATTGCGGCTGATAATTCGGAATCATACTTATGAGAATATTAATTCCTATTCTAGCTTGTATAAATGGATTATATGAATTCGCTTTCTTTGCAGCCATCTTAATACCAGATAGTAGAAACGAATTCACTTGATTTAAATCATATAAACTCCCTTTAACAACTTTATCCGTTTGATAGACTTTTGATAAATACTTCATGCCCCCGGATTTATCCTGTAGATTTACCGTGCAGGTTCTATAGCTTTTTCCGTTATATGTATATGATGCTTCCCATGAAGTTACATTTAAGGCGCTCGAATAAAAATCAAAATAAGATATAGGTGGTACGGCCTGTGTTGATATGGATGAATATACCTGACTTGTTGATGGTACCCTCTTTATTTCCTCTGGAACACCATCCATAACACCGAGTTTCTTTAATTGATTATTTAGCTTTTTTAATTCACTCTCAAGTTTCTTTTTATCATTATATGTTAGATCAGAATTATGGTTGATTTCAGCTATTACTTCATTTCTTTTACTCATTAAATTTTCAATCTGATCAACTCTCTTATCTTCAGTATAAACATACTTAGTAGCATTGTTTTTAATTTCAGTATATCCACTTTCCGTCAGTCTGCCATCATCCGTGACAAAATTCTTGAATGGTTTATCATTTTCTGATGATGCAAAACCAGTTGATGCTGTTGTAAAAATCATTATACAAACCAAGCACATAGCAAAAATATTCTTTAACTTCTCATATACGCAATCCTTTCTTTATATTATTTATGATTAATAGCTCCCCCGGGTGGTAATATAATAATAGCATACATTAATCATTTATAACATGTCGTATATGGAAAATATTGTTTTATTCATTCTTCATCTAATAAATATCTATTATTATTTCTCTATTGTCGATTCTCATGGTGAATTTTCATTATTATATATTTATTTTTTAGGGTTTCTCTGTAGACATTGTATACCAATATTTTACTATTTATCATAACATATTTTATTATAAAAAAGGCAGCCATCCTTGAGTTCAGGAATTACGTCCTAAACCTACAAATGCCTGCCGGTATTTATTGCTTACAAGGGATTGAACAGTCAATCACCCTCTGCTTTTTCTTCATAAAAATCATGAAACTTATTTTAATGTAACCTTAGCGCCTTCTGCCTCAAGCTTAGCCTTGATATCCTCAGCCTCTGCCTTGCTTGCGCCTTCCTTAACCATCTTAGGAGCTGCATCAACGAGATCCTTAGCTTCCTTTAAGCCTAAGCCGGTTGCTTCACGAACAACCTTGATAACCTTAACCTTGTTAGGACCAACATCGGTTAACTCTACGTTGAACTCAGTCTTCTCTTCCTCTTCTGCTGCGCCTGCTGCAGGACCTGCTGCAACTACAACACCTGCTGCTGCGGATACGCCGAACTCTGCTTCACAAGCTTTTACTAATTCATTTAATTCTAATACGCTAAGGCCTTTAATTGCCTCGATAAACTCTTGAGTTGTCATTTTAATATACCTCCATATGAATTTTAATGACAGGCGGCATTCTTAAGCTCTGCCTGCAAAGTTTCTGGTTATTATGCTGCTTTTTCAGCAATCTGCTTAAGCACACGAGCAAGATTTGCAATCGGTGACTGTAAGCTTCCAAGTAACTTGGAAATAAGAACTTCCCTGGAAGGAATTGTTGCGATAACCTGGATACCCTTCTGATCGTAGTAGGTTCCCTCAACAACGCCAGCCTTAAACTCTAACTTCGGCATCTTCTTCGCGAGATCGTTCAGAATTCTTGCGGGAGCGGTAGCATCCTGCATACCGAAGGCAACAGCGGTAGGACCGTTCAGATCCTTAGCTAATGCTTCGAACTCTGTTCCTTTGAAAGCAAAGTTAAGCATTGTGTTCTTGTAAACTTTGTATACTACACCAGCCTGTCTTAAAGCCTTACGAAGCTCTGTATCTTCAGCTACGGTTAATCCGCGGTAGTCTACCAGAACGACAGCCTTCGCTTCTTTCACGTAACCGGAAATCTCTTCAACGATGGGTTGCTTTAATTCTACTTTAGCCATTCGTACACCTCCTTAACTTAGTTACTGCATAAGCTGTCTCATCCCTCCGGCAATCAGCCTGTGGAGGAACTTAGCTTATGCGAAAAAAAACCTCTTCCTGCCAAAGCAGAAAGAGGTTCTGATATCAATCAAAAAACCAACTTTTCCTCGGTAGGCGGTAGCACCTTACGCCTTGCGGCACCTACTGTCTTCGGCAGTTATTCACAAAACGCATTATAACACGAACTTTAAACTCCTGTCAACCTGCATTTTTATGATTCTGATTAGCTTAATTTTGCTGTGTTCAGCTTTACGCCAGGACCCATGGTGGATGCCAGAGTAACGCTTCTTAAATACTGACCCTTTGCTGCAGCGGGCTTCGCCTTGATGATAGCACCGATCAGTGTGGTAAAGTTGTCAGTCAGCATTTCCTCGGAGAAGGAAGCCTTGCCCAGAGGAACATGGATAATATTGGTCTTGTCAAGTCTGTACTCGATCTTACCTGCCTTGATATCGGCGATTGCTTTCGCAACGTCCATGGTAACGGTGCCGGCCTTAGGGTTCGGCATTAAGCCCTTAGGACCGAGAACACGGCCGAGACGACCTACAACACCCATCATGTCAGGAGTTGCTACTACTACGTCAAACTCGAACCAGTTTTCATTCTGGATCTTGGGAATAAGCTCGTCTGCGCCTACATAATCAGCACCGGCTGCCTGTGCCTCATTTGCCTTGTCGCCCTTGGCAAATACCAGCACACGAACGGTCTTACCGGTTCCGTGAGGTAATACTACCGCACCACGAACCTGCTGATCAGCATGACGTCCATCAACACCAAGTCTGATGTGAGCTTCGACTGTTTCATCAAATTTAGCAACCGCAGCCTTCTTCACCAGGCTGATTGCTTCTGCTGCATCATACTGAACGGATCTGTCGACCAGCTTCGCAGCTTCGATATATTTCTTTCCTCTTTTCATTCTATAAACCTCCTAGTGGTTTTATCGGAAGAAAACGAATTTTTTCCTCCCACATTAATAGATTCTCAATCGCAAGATCTCTTTCAATCCTGCTGTTGTGTTCATATTAGTCAACAACGGTGATACCCATGCTTCTGGCGGTGCCGGCGATCATGCTCATCGCTGTCTCAACGCTTGCTGCATTCAAATCGGGCATCTTCAGCTCAGCAATCTTACGAACCTCAGCCTTGGTTATGGTTGCAACCTTGGTCTTGTTCGGTACTGCGGAACCGGACTTTAAATTACAAGCCTTCTTCAGTAAAACAGCTGCCGGGGGTGTCTTTGTGATGAAGCTGAAGCTTCTGTCTGCATATACTGTGATTACTACCGGAATGATCATGCCATCCTGATCAGCTGTTCTTGCATTGAATTCCTTGGTGAACTGTACAATGTTCACGCCATGCTGTCCAAGTGCGGGACCTACCGGGGGAGCCGGTGTTGCCTTCCCAGCAGGGATCTGTAATTTGATATAACCTGATACTTTCTTTGCCATTATAGCATACCTCCTGATAAATGTGGTGTTTACGGGGATTTCCCTCCCACGGTAAAGCGAAAACTGCCTAACAACGTATAGAATTACTTCCCTATACGGTGCACTTCCGGCAGCAGCTGCTGCCTGTGCAAGCCATGATGCCTGAAACAGCGTAACCTGCAGTTCGGTTTGCTGTCCTAGATTATCTGTTGACCTTTACATCACTGAAGCTGATCTCAACCGGTGTCTCACGTCCGAACATATCGACACTGATGGTTACGATCTGCTTGTGGGTATTGATCTGTCTGATCACACCTGTGGTATTCTCCCATACACCGGAGATAACCGTTACGGTGTCACCAATTTCAAAATCTACGACCACATCATTGCTCTTAATTCCCATTCCGCGCATCTCTGCATCAGTTAATGGAACCGGTTGCTTGGAATCCGGGCCTACGAAACCTGTTACACCTCTGGTATTTCGAACCACGTACCATACGTCATCATTCATGACCATATGGAGCAGTACATAGCCGGGAAACATCTTTTTCTGCACGCGTTTTTTGACGCCATTCTTCACTTCGATGACATCCTGCATCGGAACAGATACTTCCAAGATCTGATCCTGAAGCTTCATGCTTTCGATTGTTTTTTCAATGGTTGCTTTTACCTTGTTCTCATACCCGGAATAGGTGTGAACAACGTACCAATTCGCCTCTGACATAACATCACCCTTATCCAAATAAGATTCCCATACCGAGTTCAATTAAGTAATCCAGCAAATAAATAACTATACCCAATACAACGGTAACAGTAATGACAGCTATTGACTGCTTTGTCAGGGATTCCTTATCCGGCCAGAGAATCTTCTTGAACTCTGCCTTAACGCCCTTAAACCAGCTTTTCTTCGGAGCCTTTTCAGCGGCTGTATTTGCCATTTCTCCCATGTCTTCACTTCCCTTTCAGATATAATTATTTTGTTTCCTTGTGCAGTGTGTGGCTCCTGCAGAACTTACAGTACTTCTTTGTTTCCATTCTGTCGGGATGCAACTTCTTTTCTTTTGTCATGTTGTAATTGCGTTGCTTGCAATCAGTACATGCCAATGTGATCTTTACGCGCACAACTTCCACCTCCGATTTCTCTTGTAGCGCTCCAACCCTTACCGGCTAGGCCGATCGGTTGTACTTTAATAGCCCGCTTCGTATAGGGACTTTTATGGCATAAAAAAAAAGCCCTCTTTCTCTGCTCATCCAATATAACATACCCGGGTATTTCCGTCAACTGTTTTTTCTTGCGCCGTATATGATTCCTATGGAAGCTTTTATGAGAGCATTTTATGGAAGCTTTTATGGGATTTGTTATGGTGCTTCTTGTGGTATCTTCATATGGAAGCTTCTTGTCGGAACTTATATGGAATTCTTATGGGAGCTTTTATGGGAGCTTCTTATTCTATGGGAGCTTCTTATTCTATGGGAGCGAGCCGTTTTTCTAGGCAAGCGTTTCCGGCTCGCTCTCTCTTAACATGATTTTCTTTCTTATTTCTTTACCGTCACCTTTATCACGGCTTTCTTGCCGCTGCTGGTCTTTACGGTAATTGTGACATTTCCCGCCTTATGGGCTTTGATGATTCCATTCGTGGTCACGGTTGCTATGGCTGGGTTGCTGCTCGTATAGGTAATGGTATCGGTAGTATCTGCCGGATTGACCTTGGGCTGCAGAGGGAATTCCTCTCCGATCTTCATTGTTTTCGCACTGATGGGCAGCTTCAGCTCTGTTGCCTGTATGGTCTTGACATTGATTTTTTTAACAACGGTATTGCCCCGGTGGTCAATCGCATAGATACTGTAGGTTCCGTCCTTGGTCACCTTAAAGCTTGCTTTGCCATTCTTCAGTTCAATCTCTGTACCGGCTCCGGCAGGCAGGAAATCTGCAGCCTTCTTACTTCCGGCCATATATTTCACTCTTTTTACCGTACTCTGCTCATCGGTCACCTTGATGGTTATTGTCCTGGTATTATAGGAGGCTGCTACCGTATAGGTAGCGGTAATCTTAGGTGGTGTAATATCATCCACTACCTTATAAACGGCTATGGCTTCGTTCCCTGCATAATCACCGGCATAGAAGGTGTAGATACCTGCCCGATCCAGCTCGGCAGCATCACCTGTTACTACCGTTCCCTCCATACCATGCTGAAAGTCAGCTAGGGTTTTTGTCCCGCTCTGCCATCTTACCACCCTAAGCCCTGAACCACCTTCCTCCGTGATCTTCACCGGCACCCTCAATATCCCCTTATCATAGATGGTGCTAAGTTCAATTGTTGGTGCTATGGTATCCGTAAGCAGCTCCGTGGAAGCTTCAAAAACCAGTCGGAGGGCATCCGGAATTCCGGGGTAGATCACCTTGCCTTCCAGCTTAGGCATTGGCTTAATATAACTAAGCATCAGATTCTTTAAGTTTTCCGGATAGAGATATTCGTCATAGGAGTATAGGAGGGCTGCCACAGCAGTTACATGAGGGGCTGCCATGGAGGAGCCGCTCATGGTGGAATAGCCTCCTACGATCGTAGAGTGAATCTCATTACCGGGTGCGGCGATATCCACTGAAGTGCTTCCGTAATTAGAAAGCTTGGCCAGCTTTCCGTCGGCATCGATATAGGTAACCGATATGATATTCGGCAGCCCAAAGCTTGCCGGATAGATCGGCTTCTTATTATTATCATCACCGGAATTGCCTGCTGCAGCTACAAACAGCATATCCGATTCTGCTATGACCTCTTTTAATGCTGTTGTATATTGATAGGTACCCCAGCTTAGGTTACAGATATCCGCTCCCATTTTGGTCGCATATTTGATGGCCTCGATTGCTCCTGAGATATTGCCGGTGCCATCCTTACCGCCATTGATCTTCAGTATCATCAGCTTTACATTCACCGCGGAAGCCACGCCGGCAATTCCCTGGTTATTGTTCGCCCTTGCACCTATGATCCCGGCGATATGGGTGCCATGGTCATCATTGTCCTTGGGATCAGCCAAGTAGGCCTTTGCTTTTTCATTATATTGATAATGGCCTATGGTATTATCTCCATTATAGAAGTCCCACCCGTGAATATCATCCACATAGCCATTATTATCATTATCCAGTCCATCCTCCGCGATCTCTCCGCTGTTTTCCCAGATGACCCCTTCCAGATCAGGATGTCGGCTATCCACACCGGTATCGATCAGGGCTATGAGTACCTCCCTCTTACTTAATCCCGAACTGCTCAGATATTCCCAGGCTTCCGGAACGTTCATATCCACATCTGCCGTAGACCTAACCAGAGATCGAGCGGTATTATGATAGGAATAGTAGTTGCCCGGATTATGTAAAGCCCATTGACTGTCAGCATAGGTATCGTTGCTTACACTCATTGACATGAGCACGGCATTGGCTTCTGCCGCCTTAACCTGCGGATGGTCCTCAAGCTCCATCAGGGCAATTTGCTGCTCTTCCGGATTCCCGGCACTAATCAGGGCATAATCCTCAATATGCCGCAGTACTCTGACCGGTATGCTTAAGGATGCCATCAAGGCATTTACTTCCTCTTCCTCAAGCTTCTCCCTGAAAATTGTGACGATTTCTCCCTCCGACTGCCTGAATGCCTTTACAGTCTGCATCTCCTTCCTGATATAAGACCATAACAGGGCTCCTGCCAGGGCTAAAGCAATCAGGAATACCGGGAGAATGATATATCTTAACCCTCTTCTGCTTCTCATTCGCATCCTCGACCTTTATGTACTAATTTCGTGTCCTATCATCCTATCATAGTTATCGTAATCTCTTATCTTGGCATTTCTGTGGCAGTTTACAAAAATTTTATATTCAGTATGAATTTGTCAACATCTAGTGATAAATCTAAAAAAATCGTGCATCGGATAACATATTATGGTATAATACATATAGAAAATATATGAATACTATGGTGCATGTTATGACACGCCGTGTCAGCTTGATACATAGATAAATTAATCGGATATCGTCTTAAGATAAGGAGCATGCTTATGGATAATCATCACGCAAAACAATCACAGCACAATCATATTATCCAGAAAGAATTCTGGGACAGCCTGCAGTCAGAGATGTTGTCTTCAAGCCGGAGGTATACACAGGAGGATATCATTTATTTTGTGGAGAAGAATTATATGTTCTCCCTCTTCTTCCGGGGTACTTCCCATGAGGAGCTTCACTGCTATAAAACCCTGTTCCGAATGGAGGACAATGCCTATTTAATTCTGCTGTCGCTTCTTCCCGAAAACAAGCCCAGCTTTTTGGATTTTGATATTGATGAATATGACTTTTATCTTTTCTTAAAAGAAGTACTTGGACCCGATAATGTGAACACCATCGGACCGCTGATTTCAAATCGGATCAGCATCTTAGTCTCAGCCCCCTCCAGCCTGTCCGAAGCAGATAGGATCTATGGCAGCATCGCCTTGTCCCGGAAGCTGGTGGAGGCGATCAGGCAGGAGTATCAGGTATCGGCCTTTGCCGGTATCGGCAATAGCTATTCCCTGTCCTCCATTTATAGTTCCTTCTTGGATGCCCTGTCCTGCATGTACCACTGCCAGCCGGGAAAGGCACTCCATGTCACAGCCATGGAAGAGCTGGCCGAAGATCATTATTATGACTATGCCGAGGCCGAGAGGCATATGGTGGAGGCAATCCGCCTTAAGAAGACTGAGGCCTATGATTATTTTGTACTTATGATGAACGACATCAAGCCCTTAAACGATGATATCAAGAGGAATAAGATCATAGAAGCCCTGATCATAGCCGCTCATGCAGCACAGCTGGACGGGCAGGGTAAGTCTGATTATTTCAATTATACGGCTCAGATTACAACGATCCTGGAATTGACCGGACAGGATCTGATCGAATGGGCTTACAAGAAATTCATGTATATCACCGGCTATGTGAAGCCACAGACCTCCATAGATTATTCCAACAGAATTGTGCAGGTAACCAAGGAATATCTGGAGGCTCACTATGCAGAGGAAATCTCCCTGGAGAATATCGCAGAGCAAGTAAATATCAGCCCGCAGTATTTCAGCAAGCTGATTAAAAAAAGTACCGGCTTTAATTTTATTGACTGGCTCTCCATGCTTCGTGTAAAAAAAGCAAAGGAGTTGTTGACCAACTCCAATTATACCGTGAAGGAAGTATGCTTCATGGTGGGCTATAAGGATCCCAATTATTTCAGCCGAATCTTTAAGAAACGAATCGGGATAACTCCCAGCGAATATATTAAGAACAGAACCTATGTCAGCAGTAAGAACTGAAGAAGAGGCCACTGTACAGAGATGCTGTATAAGGATTTGTCCTAGGTCTCGTACTGTCAGGGTAGGTTACAATGGTCTTATCCAGATATTCCACCGGATTGATTGCAATCTCTTCTGCCTTCCCAAGAAGAGTTGCGATGAATCCGTTTTTATTGGTGAAGAATTCCTGCATTCTTCCGTCTTTTGCCGCCTCGTCACTGATTGCCGCATCTCTGATCAGGGTTCCGTCATTGGACACAGACAGACCATTCTCCGCCAGCTCCTCCCGGTAAGCTTCTCCTATCCTCCTAAGCTCATTGATTAATTTCCTTGCGCTGTAGCTGCTGCTTAAGGAAGCATTTCTGTTGGATGCCAGACGGATCAGCTCGTTATAGCTGCCCAGGATTGCATCTGTCCGTTCCAGCAGCTGTTCCGAAACATTCTGAAGCTTTAGGGCAACCGGCTTATCACTTGCCTCAAACAGGGTAACCTGAAGCTTGCCTTCAATCTGAAAGGTGTTGGAATAGGTCTGCTTCTCCTGACCGTTCAGGATAAAATGTGCATTGTCCGAGGCCTGAGTCATTTGATTCAAGCCGAAGAATTCTATGAGATCTTCTCCCTTCGGATCCTCTGCCTCAAAGAAGAATATTCTGTCCTCGGATGCACCGGTTACAGTCGATTCAATATAAATATTACTGTAGTCTCTCTTTGGTTCCTCCACCGAAACAGAAAGGCCCGGCAGCTCCTTCTGCAGATATTCTGTCAACTTGACTAAGGCGCCTCCGTTACTGGTCCTCTCCCTCATTTCAAAGGAAAGCTCATAATCACGATCCATAACCCTGGCCATGAACTTATAAGTGCCTCCCTCCAGGCTTCGGGAGGGCAGAAAGATGTCTCTTCCTCTATTCGCCTGCGGAACAGCTAAGGCTTGTACAGTGATTGATATCTGATCTGGAAGTCTTGAGACATCCTTACTTACCAGCTTGGCTTCCAAGATACTCTCATCACTGACAGACATGAATTTCTGATGATATACCGGGTGCCAGGGATCCGTCAGCTCTGCAACCCCGTCCGTTAATCGGGTCGCCAGTTCCTTCACACCGAGGGTGTAAGCCTGATTCTCCTTTGACATGTCCAGCTTATAAAAACCGGAATTCTTAGTGAGCTTAAGGATATTCTCATATGCTTTCCTGATATCATTCTTCTTATGGACATGATGATTAGCCACCGGCTTAGGCAGGTAGCTTTCCATCACATGCTGATATGCCTGAATCATACAAGAATCCCCCTCTCGTATGAAGCTACACCCTCGTTAGGTTAAGATTCTTCTGACAGAATTCCCAACGATCAGCGTCTGCTTCATAAACACGGTGTCCTGAGACTTTTCCTGCGGGTGCTCGATCATCTGGATCAGCTTTCTGGCTGCTTCCCGTCCGATATTATCCCTCTCCTGCTTTACTGTAGTCAGCTTCACACCGATCATCTGCTGGGACTCCAGTCCGTCATAGCCAGCGATCGAGATATCCTTAACTACCTGTAAGCCGCTTTTCCTGACGGCATTGATTACTCCGACTGACGACAGATCATCCGGAGCAATGATACAGGTGGGCTGCTGCTTCAGCTTCAGCAGATTGGAGGCCAGTTCCTCTGTCAGCTGCTGGTTCCTGTATAAGCCTTCCACCACATATTCTCTGGGCACTGTGATATGATTATCCTTCATGGCGTCCAGAAAGCCATCGATACGGTTTCTGGTCACCAGTGTCCTGTTTCCGTGAATCATAGCCACCCTGGTGTGTCCCTGTCTTACTATGTAATTGGCAAGCTGCTTCATCCCGCCATAATTATCTGAAATAATGGAATAAGACTTCTGAAAGGCATGATCAATGGTAACCACCGGCAAATCACTCTCAGCCAGCCGGATCACTTCTTCATTCTCATAATCGGCACAGACGATACATACTCCGTCGAAATGACGATATTGGCAATGCTCCAGATAGGTCATCTTTCTGCGTCCGACATGATGCTCGATAAAGGTGATGTCATAACCTCCCTGGGAAGCCTCTTCCCTAAAGGCGGATAAAATATGGGCAAAATAATCGTTCCTTAAACCCATACTCGTATAGGTTGCAAATAATACACCGATATTATAAGTCTTCTTCAGCTTCAAGGCCCGGGCATTGGCATTCGGAAAATACCCCATCTCATTGGCAGTCCTAATCACTAGTTCCCTGGTTTTATCACTGATATCGGAATAGCCGTTCAAAGCCTTACTTACAGTGGAGACTGAAACACCGCATCTTTCTGATAGCTCCAAAATAGTTGCCATAGTCTTCTCCCTTTTTTATCCCTTAGTGTACATTCAATACCATTTTATAGTATATAACCACTTTATTCAAGGGGGAAAATGGGCGTATCCCCCCTTTACGAAAACGTATTCCCTAATAGGGCTGAAAAATGCCGTTTCCATAAACTCTATATCATGAAAGGGGCATCCTCTGCTTCCCTACTGCTCAGTTCATTGACTGACCGCAGTAGGAGTAAAGCTTAATGATGCCCCGATTCTATAAAGCCATAAGGAAACAGCAGCTTATAAATGACCCTTCGATCCCAGCTTTGATATCACCTGATTCACAAGGTCTGTCAGGTCTTATACAGGGACCCTCGCTGACTTCTGGATATGGATTACCTTGACCGGACAGACAGCAGCGCATTTACCGCAGTTGGTACATTTACTGTAATCGATATAGGCCAGGTTATCCTCCACATGAATCGCATCGAATTCACAAGCCTTCACACAGAGCTTACAACCGATACAGCCGGTGGAGCAGGCTGCCTTCACATCCTTGCCCTTATCCTTGGAGCTGCAGGCTACTCTTGTTTCTGCCTCATAGGGAATCAGCTCGATCAATTTGTTGGGACATTCTGCGATACACATGCTGCAGCCGGTACACTTCTCTTTATCCACCACTGCAACACCGTCTACTACATGGATGGCATCAAACTTACATACCTTCACACAGGAGCCGAAGCCCATGCAGCCGTAGCTGCACTTCTTACCTGCATTTCCCGGTGCCAGAGATGCCTTCTTACAATCCCATACACCGCTGTACTCATAGTTGTTTACCGTTTTATCACAGGTACCTGCACATTTTACGAAGGCTACCTCATCCTTCTCTGCCGCAGATTCTGTTCCCATTACCTGTGCAATCTTGTCATAATCAGCCTGAACTGCAACCGGGCAGGCATTCACGGGTGCTTTTCCCTCCGCGATAGCCTTTGCCAGGGCATCGCAGCCTGCATAGCCGCAACCGCCGCAATTGGCACCTGGCAGCAGCTCCCTGACCTGAATCTCCCTTTCATCCACTTCTACTTCAAACTTTTTTCCTGCTACTCCAAGGAAGAGTCCGATGAAGAGACCGGTACCACCTACCACAGCTGTAGCAATTCCTACACCTGCCAGATCTAAGGCCCCTAACATACCCGGAAGGATATTAGCTGCAAATAATTCCTGTAGAAACATAACTTATCCCTCCTTTATAATACGCCGGCAAATCCAAAGAAGGCAATTGCCATAAGACCTGCTGTGATCAGCACGATCGGGGAGCCTTGGAAGGACTTGGGGACATGATTGAATTCGATTCTCTCACGGATACCGGCCATGATAATAATTGCAATGGTGAAGCCGGCAGCTGTACCGAAACCGCTTACGATACTGGTTAACAAGCCATATTCACTCTGAACGTTCAGAAGTGCTACACCTAACACCGCACAGTTTGTTGTGATCAAGGGCAGGTATACACCTAAGGCATTGTAAAGTCCACGGCTGTATTTCTTTAATACCAGTTCCACAAACTGTACCAGACAGGCGATCAGAAGTATGAATACAATGGTCTGAAGATAAGCCATATCCAGAGGAACCAGTATATAATTAAAAACCAGGCTGGTTAAAGCTGACGCTACGGTGATAACGAAGATAACCGCAGAGCCCATGCCTGCTGCAGTTCCTGTCTTCTTGGAAACTCCGACAAAGGGACATAAGCCAAGGAATTGACTTAGTACTACGTTGTTTACAAGGGCAGCGCCGATTAAAATAATTAACAACTCTTTCATCTAAATCAATCCTCCTAATTCTGTTCTTTCTCAGCTTCCTTATTCTTAGCGGGAGCCGGTTTTGCCGCTGCAGGCTCCGAACCGGTTTCTTTCCCATGGAAGGCAGCATAAGTACTGCCGGAGCAATTACCGCAATCACCACCACAGGATAATTCCGACTTCGGAACGGATCCGTTCGTCGCGGAGGGCAGCTTAAGTCTGTTCTGAAGGGCAGTAAGCACTGCCAATACGAAGAAGGCTCCGGGAGCCAGTACGAAGATGGAGATCGGCTCAAAGGAAGCAGGAGTAATCTTATAGCTGAAAATCGTTCCTGCACCAATCAGCTCTCTGACAGAGCCGATGATGGTCAAGGCAACCGTAAAACCAAGGCCCATACCGATACCGTCAAATAAGGACAGGCCTATGGAATGCTTTGCCGCATAGGCTTCTGCTCTTCCTAAGATGATGCAGTTCACCACGATCAGTGGGATATAGATGCCCAGCAGCTCGTTTACCACAGGAACATAGGCCTCTAAAAGAAGCTGTACGATCGTAACCAGGGAAGCTACTACCACAATGTATGCCGGAATTCTCACCTTATCCGGAATCAGCTTCCGGAGCGCTGAAATCAGCAGATTGGAGGCTGCCAATACGGCTGTTGTGGTAAGACCCATATATAAACCGTTATTACCTGTTGCCGTTACTGCCAGGGTCGGACACATACCGAGCATGATGACAAAGGTCGGGTTTTCCTTAATAATACCGTTATAGATTCTTTCAAGATACTTATTCATTTGCTCCACCTCCCAAATCAGTGGCATATTCCCTGATAAAGCCGATTGCGGCATTTACCGCATTGGTAACCGCCTTGGAGGTGATGGTGGCACCGCCGATCGCATCCACCTGGTTATCCCCTGTGGCGCCGCTCTTTACCAAGGCAAACTGTTCTGCCTGCTTACCGGAGAACTGATCTTTGAATTCAGGCTCGGCTGCCAGCATACCTAAGTTTACGGTTTCCTTGATCGTAATCAGATCAATACCCATCACGGTTCCGTCCTTGGCATAAGCGACTGCAAGCTCCATGGGAGTTGATTTGTTATAGCCTTTCTTCGTAACGACCTTAACCAGATAGCCGATCCCATTTCCCTGCCCGTCAAAGGCCTTATTAATCTCTTTTATCGTTGTTCCCTGATAGGACTGATCCAGGGAGGTCAAGTCAATCTCATTTGCCAATTTCATCAGCTCTTCATCCTTCTCGAAGCTGGCTGCTTCCGGATAGGCCCGCTGATAAGCCTCTAGGGTCTTTTCTGCCTGTTGTATTGCAATCGGCTCCTTCGTGATCTCATATACATAGCTGAGACCCAGACCGGAAACCAGAGTGATGAGAAAGAGCGCAAGCGCATCTTTCAACAAGGAGGATTTCTTTTTATTTTGCATTTTTGACACGCTCCTTCCCGAAGACTCTCGGTCTGCTTACCTTCTCAATCAGAGGTACTAAAAGATTACAGAAGATGATCGCGTAGGATACACCCTCCGGGGCCGTACCAAACATACGGAAGATTCCAGAAAACAGACCCAAGAGGATACCGAATATAAGCTGACCAAGCTTGGTTGCGGGGCTTGTAACATAATCCGTTGCCATGAAGAAGGCACCCAGAAGCAGACCTCCTCCCAGGACCTGTGCCAGAAGATATTCCATATCAAAGCCCTTACCGCCAAAGAGCAGAACAAATATCGCAAAGGTAAGGATATAGGAAAGAGGAATTCTTAAGGAAATCACCTTTCTGTATAAGAGATATGCCGCACCCATTAAGATCGCAAGGGCACTGGTCTCACCGATGGTTCCGCTGATATTACCTAGAAACATCTTCGTCAGGTCAACGCTTTCGTTATTCTTCAGCAACTGTAAAGGAGTTGCGCTGGATACTCCATCCAGTGCCATTCTTCCCTTATGCAGATAGTCCGTGAAAGAGGGCTCAGCGATGCTTTCCACCACAAAGTCCGTCATTCTTTTGGAGAAGCTGATCAGCAGGAAGGCACGGCCTGCCAGTGCAGGGTTCATAAAATTCTGTCCAAGTCCGCCATACAGCATCTTAACAATTAAAATCGCAAAGACACCACCCAAAGCAGCAATCCACAGGGGAAGGGTGGAAGGTAGATTCAGTGCCAGGATCAGTCCTGTGACTGCCGCACTTAAATCTCCGGTGCTTACCGGTTTCTTCATAAATTTACAGTAGACGTACTCTGTCAGTACACTTGCTGTTATCGTAGTTAAAATCAACAATAAAGCATTTAAACCAAAATTATAGATACCGAATATGCTGGTAGGAATTAATGCAATCAATACATCCAGCATAATGATTTTCGTTGTGATCGAACTCCTGGTATGGGGAGATGCCGATACATGGAATAAATCACTCAAAGCTTACACCTCTTTCTTTTTGATTCAGATGTCTGATACATCTGCTGCTAATACCATATATCCTAAGGCTTATCCCTTTTTCCTCTTCGCAAGAATGCTGTTCTTGGTCTGGACGATTGATTGGGTAAGTCCTCTCTTTGCCGGGCATACATAGGAACAGCAGCCACAGCCACAGCACTCCATCCCATCCAGCTTCATAAAGCCCTCCTCATCGGAACGGTTGCCCAGTTCAGCCAGGGTAAAGGGCATCAGCTGCAGAGGGCAAGCCTCCACACACCTGGCACAGCGGATACAGGGGGTTTCCTCCACAGCCGCTTTGTCCTTCACGAGTGCGAGCAGGGAAGAGGTCGTCTTGCCGACCGGTAAATCCAGGGTGAAAAGTGCAGTACCCATCATGGGTCCCCCGGAGATGATCTTCTCAGGCTGAGTCTTAAACCCACCGGCTGCCTCCACTACCTCCTGATAGGAGGTCCCAATCCTGACATTCAGATTCGAGGGTTGAGAGACCGCATCACCGGTCACGGTAATAATCTTGCGGATCAAGGGTGTATTCTTCGCAACTGCCATATAGATGGAAATAACGGTATCCACATTATCTACGATGCAGCCGACATCCGCAGGTAGCTTCTTTGAGTTCAGCTTTCTTCCGGTCACAACGGAAATCAGGTGACGCTCACCACCCTGGGGATACTTGGTCTTCAGGGCTCTGACCTCGATCCTGCTTTCCTTGGCAGTTAACTCCCGGAGCAGCTGGATTGCCTCGGGCTTATTATCCTCAATCGCAATCACACCCTTCGCCTTGTCAAAGAGCTGAAGGATAATCTTAAGACCCTCTACCAGCTTCTCAGGCTCCTCTAACATCAAGCGGTAGTCTGAGGTCAGGTAGGGTTCACACTCCGCTCCATTTACAATGACATAATCGATCTTATCTTCTTCCTTCGGTGCCAGCTTCACATGAGTGGGAAAGCCTGCACCACCCAGACCCACGATTCCGGCTTCCTTGACCTTATTCCGGATCTCGGCTTTCGATAGCTTTCTATAATCTTCATCACTGCCAAAACCTTCAACTGTCTGGTATTCATTGTCATTTTCTATAACAACGGCTTCTACCAATCTTCCTGATACCGTCAAGCGTTTTTCAACTGCTTTTACAGTTCCTGAAACCGAGCTGATAACGTCTGCGGATATAAATCCGGAGGCCTCACCTATCTTCTGGCCAACCAGTACCTTATCCCCCTTGGCGACAAGCGGCTTTGCGGGAGCGCCAATATGCTGGGACATGGGAAACACCAGATCACCCTTTGGTAAAAGGACAGTGATGGGCTTATCCTTCGTTAATTCCTTTCCGTCATAGGGATGGATTCCGCCCAAAAATGTTGACCTTGCCATATAACCTTTACCCTCTTTCCTTTTCATAATTCTATCGCTGTTAAATAAAAAACAATGTTCTGTACCCTAAGCACACAATCTTTATTATAGCATATTTTCACTTATTCTGACAGATGAAAAATGTATCTGCTATAAAAAATAGACAAATTGCACTTAAAAACAATAAAAAAATATGTCGTTTTGGTCAATATACATAGCTTTCGTTTCATATGCCTCTCTTATAGTCCCATTATAGAACCCCTACCCCCCAGCGTCAATATGATTCAGGTACAAGCCCAGCCATATACTTCCAATTTTTTTGTGTTTTCTTTTTAACGAAGTAAGAGCTTTCTATACCCTGTTGACAGTTTGCAGCCTCAAAAAAGGTACCCCTTAGCAGCTGCTGCCAAGAGATACCACTCATTCCTCCCATTATCCTATCGATCTGCGCTATGATCAACCGCTGTCCTAATCTATCCTTCACGATCATAAGAAAGGATGCCAAGCAGATGATAATACCTCATCGTCAGTTGACATCCTTTCTTATAAAATCTTATCCACATGTTTTATCTTACTCGGCAATCGGGTAATCAAGAGCCGGTCCGCTGGTACCTACCAACAGGTTCGTACCGACCTGATATACAACACCATCAACCGGAAGACCATAGCCACCGGCATTTGTTAACTGTACATTCAGACTGATTAATTCAGGCTTGTTCCATTCTTTCATTTCTTTCCCTCCTTTCAGGTCATAATTCTATTATCAGGTGCACTCTTTCTAAGAAAGCGGGACAAAACAATGATTGTCATGATAGCCTGCACCTCACAATATTCCTCATCCAAAGGCAATTCTCCCATCCTGGATATCATGTTTTTCAACGTAGCGGTATCCGCGAAGGACCTGATCCTGTCCTCAGTAAGCGCCTGGTCAAATTCTTTCCTGATACTGATCCATTCCTGCTGCAGCCGTTGAATCCAATCGGCACTTTGTCTTCCTCGTTCTCTCATGTTCATTCGTATCATATCTGGCAGAATCCCTTTCATGGATCTTCTGATCAGACTTCTCTCCATCCCATTTCTGACAAACTGTTCCGCAGGCAAAGACATACAGAATTCTACCACCCTTTTATCCCTTGTGGGATCGCGCCGTACTACTCCGTACTCGATTGAAAGTCTGGCCTCTGTCGCACCTGCCTGGGCAAAGATCAGATGATTGCTGATCATTCTCCTTGCATCCCGAACTGTCGGTCTCTTTTTATAATAATGTCCCAGCCGATACCGTCTTAAGATCCGCTTGGTCTTCCATTTGCTTGCCAGCCTTTGACTGACCAGGCTTGCAATCGGTTTCGTCCCTTCTGATTTTGCCTTTCCCCTTCTATCCCTAAGAAAGGGCGGAGCATAGAGAAGCAGAAAATGCTTGATGACACTTTTGGGTATCCGCTGATGGAAGCTTGCATACTTCATGATTTCTTTATAGGCAGTGACAAATTTGCCTCTATGTAATAGGGTTACGATATGGTCTGTCAGATCCCCGTAGGAAATCGTGAAGTTACCTGACTGTCCATCCAGCAGGACCTTACAGCCATCTGCACCTGCCAGCTGTGCGATCCTGTCAATCCAGAAAAGATTGGAGGAGTATTTATAAGGGTACTCCTGGATCTGACATAAGTGATCCAGCTGGTTATAAGCGTTTAGCCGGTCGGATGCACAGTAGGTCAGGTCTATATTGGGGTAATGGCTGACCAATTCATTGATGTATCTGCTCTCGTCAGCAATCACTCCCCTGGGCAGCCAGTTAGTATAGTCTGCCTTGGGCACCGCACTGTAGGCCTTCAGACGCAGAGACCTTTGCTCCAGGCTTCGGGCGGCAACACAGGCGACAGAGCCTGAATCCAGTCCCCCGCTCAGCATGATACCGATGTTACCCTCCACATTCAGTCTGCATTCCACCGCTTCCGTAAAAACCCTGCGGAAGGCCTCCTCATAAGCCTCATCGCTCTCAAGCTTAAGGGGCTTTACCTCCTTCGGGTTCCAGTACCTGACCAGCTCAGTCTTATCCTTCCTTATCAGCAGATAACTGGCAGGCGGAAGCTGCTTTATGCCTTCGTAGAAGGTCAGCTCCAGGTCCAGCTCATTTAAGGCTTCTACCACTGCCAGGAAATTTGCGATCCATTGCTCCGAATAAGCAATCTTTTTTCTGATCAGCAGCAAGGGCCTGATCAGGGTGCTGAAGGCAATCCGGTCCTCCTCCAGGGAGTAGTAAAGAGTTCTTTTTCCGACATGATCCCTGCAGAGATATAATTCTTCCTTCTTCGCATTCCATACCGCAAAGGCAAAATCCCCGATCAGATGCTTCGGTACCTCCTGTTCCCAACGGATATAGGCT
Source organism: Bacillota bacterium (assembly GCA_023441965.1). Lineage (GTDB taxonomy): Bacteria > Bacillota > Clostridia > Lachnospirales > Lachnospiraceae > Mobilitalea. Next base: position 8,664 of record JAEZNB010000077.1, on the reverse strand, counting down.
TCCAGAATCAGTTCACTGTTGGTGATCAGGTCTAAGGGTTTGTCTTCCAGGTTTAGTTCATGATATAGCTGTTCTCTATTATCAATAATTGCATCCGCCACCAGGACCAGCTCCTGATTCCGCCCGTACCTGGGCAGCCGCTCCAATTTATCCTGGGGCACGACAGGCTGTATGGTGTTTCCGAGGCAGATACTGCTGCTTTCCGATTGATAAGGAATGCTTCCGGGGTATTTGCTCAGGTATTCCAGCATAGACCGAAAATCACTGCTGCAAAGCTCCTGTTCCCCCTTACTGATCAGACCACATATTGTACTCAAGGTAAGCCCCTCTTCCTTAGGAATTGTACTGTTAAGGATTTTCGTAAGAATAGGAAGGTATATGGTTTCCTACCTATCCCATTCTATAATACATATTTTGTAAATACAAGCAAGGTCACAATATCTATCAAAACTGTAAGCATTTCCTCTCCCTCAGGAGTTACTTTCTGAATTTTGCTACCACCGCATAGCCGGAGCCATCCCCTCCTGCCGCATAATAGCTGCCTGTTCTGATCCATGCGTGAGCAATCATTCCGCTGTTTTCCTTCTTCACTCCCAGATACAAGGTGGAGGAAATCTTCTTCTTCGTAAGTAATCTTTGGGCGGTGAGGGCCCGCACCAGGCATTTGCTTTCCCAAGGCGTATGGTCCGAAATCCGATTTACATGATATGCGATTTTTCTCGCCTGGGTGTAGCTTTCTATGCTTTCATCCTCCGGGGATTCCTCTCCGGCAGCCCCAAAATGCTTCTTCAGAAATCTTATAGGCACAAAACGAAGCAACAATCGAAAACATGCTGCCCAAAGCCATACCTGCAGCGTTAATCCTTTCTCCCTGTTCAGCCTCATAAAGTGAATGATCCGAATCATGTCTGTCTCTCCCAATTCCAAAGCTTCTCTTGTTCTTCCAATCTTTTGAGCTGTTCAACCGCCTTCTTGTCACTGATCCGGATCTCCCGGTCACAGTATTCGAGTACAGAACGCCGATGGGAGATAATCAGGCAGGTGGGCCGGGGCTGTAAGCCTTGGATCCCCCTTAGGACTGCCAGCTCTGTTCTCTCATCCAGAGAAGAGGTTGCTTCATCAAGAATTAGTAAGGGTGCTTTCCTGATCAAGGCCCTTGCGATTGCGATCCGTTGTGCCTGTCCTTCCGAGAGTCCATAGCCATGCTCACCGATTAATGTGTCAATGCCCTTGGGCAGTTCGCACACGAATTCATAGGCTGCTGCCATTTTTAGCGCTTCCATCATTTCCTCCTCCGTCGCATCCAGTCTTCCCATCCGGATGTTTTCCCGGATGGTCCCACTGAATAAGGTATTCCCCTGTGGGACATAGGCGATATATTTCCTGGTTCCGGCATTGGCCCTTACTTTTTCGCCGCTTCCGTTCTGAAACTCTATGGTTCCTTCCATGTTACTCATAAAGGACATGATCAGTCTGATCAGCGTTGTCTTACCAATTCCGGACCTGCCGACAATTGCTATAAACTCTCCCGGCTGTATGGTCAGGAAGAGATTCTCCAGGACCCTGTCCTCCTCATAGCCAAAGGATACATCCCTAAGGTTCAGACCGATATGCTCTAAGGGAATGTCACTCTCCTGCTTCTCCTCCAGGGAGATATGATTGATCTCTACAATCCGCTCCGAGGAAGCAAGGATAGACACGATCTTAGGTACATAAATAGCCAGGGCCAGAACCGGGCCCTGGATCCGATTGACCAGGGTCAGAAATATAGATAGGGTGCCAAAGGTGATGGCGTTTGAGGACAGGAGAACAGCTCCGAACCCTAAGGCTCCGATGTAGCCCAGCTGAAATGCCAAGGACATGATCGTTGAGCTTGCCACACTGATCCGGCTTCTCTTAAAGACCCAGTAAAAGCGCTCATCCCTTAGCTGGGACAGGCGTCCCGATACATACTCCTCATTGGTAAAGGACTTGACCACCAAAAGGTTGCTTAAGCTCTCCTGAATAAAGGAACGATATTTTGATTCTGTTTCCTGTACCTTAAGCTGTAAGGCTTTGAGCCTTCTGCCCAGGAGAAAGCTGATCAATGCAATCACCGGAGCCATGGAGAGAGAAAACACGGCTATGATGGGCTGAAAGTATAATAAGGTGAAGAAGGTGATGATCACTTCCACGACCAGGCGTATGATGGTAGGAATGACATGAATAATGCCATCGGCGATATTATTCGCATCGGTAGTGACCCGGGTGAGCAGATCCCCCGTATGATAGTTTCTGATATCCATCCAATAGGAGCGGACGATCTTATCATAGATCTGCTTACGGATGCTGAAGGAAAACCTTTCATTCACGATACTCGCCAGTAAATTCGTTGCCGAGGACAGAAAAAGGCTTACTAAGATAATGATCAGATACAGAAGGATCGCTTCCATAACAATCCCCTTGCCTGTCACTGCCGTGTCAATGATATCCTTAGAAATCACAGCCAACCCTACCCCCAGAACGGAGGCTGCGATATCAAGCAGAAGTAAAAGGAATATTTTCTTCAGATAGGGCCTTGCATAATGCAATAAGAAGCTCATATTCTTTGAATGCTTTCTCCAATTCTTCAGATATTCTATGATTTGACGCACTGCTTTCACCTCATCCCGCTCTTTCCCGTAAACAGTTACAAAACACTTCTGCTCCGTCTTTGTCAATGGCTATGGACTGCTTCTTTCTCCTGATCTCCAATATCTCCCAGCCACTTCATGATGCCTTCTACGATCTGATTCAAGGCCTTCAGATGTGGTGGTCTCTTTACCCTGCATATGGGAAGCTTACCGGCCAAATCGATACATCTTCTGAAATCGGCGGGATTCATGCCCATAGAGGTATAGTCATACAACGAATACAAATTCTTAAGGATGTACTCCAATTTTGCATTCCCTGTCACCTCATCAATCACCGGCTGTTCTCCATCACTTACCTCCAGACAGACCATGGCATGTATTTTCTTTTTTGAGGAGCAGAAACTCTCCTTGAGTCTGATTGCATATTTTTGTCGCTCTTCATTGATTAAAATTAATTGCTCAGGCTGTAACCCAAACTCCAGGGCTGTATCCAGGCATAGCTTTTGCTGAGGATACGCCGGATCGGCATACAGGGAACCGTTTTCACCGGTAACGGCAACCGTATCATCCGCAAGCAGAAGCCACCCCCTTTGACGCAGGGCTGTCGACACCGTAGATTTCCCTGCGCCCGAACCCCCACAGATCAGTATCGCCTTATCATCCCTGACCATGGCCGAGCCATGAATGGCAAAGATATTTCTCTGATAGAGGATACTGCCAAAGCAGGGTCCCAGAATAATCGACCTGACCAGCATCTCATCTGTACCGGGCCTAAGCGCTGCGATGATACAGTTGCCCTTTTCTATGTAAAACTCCCCCACCTGCTCATAGCAGAACCACTTATAGTCGGCGGATAACAGCCCCTTTACCTCCTGATCCCGGTTTATCTCCGAAATGTTAGCAGGAATTGTTCCATAAGAAACATCCACCTCGTAAGGCTGCTCTTCCAGCTCCTCTGCCTCACTGAACTTCATCTCGGACCGGATGGTCAATCCATAAATTCGATAATAATATCTCATAGCGGCTCCTTGTATCTGAAGCACCTACTCCTCTTCATGCTTCGTACATTTTGAATTATATAATAGGGCATTTCCATTTACAACTATTATTTGTTAATATTTGTAATCTCTATTGATAAGTATTCCACCTTAGGTTAGTCCTCATTGAAAGGGCTGAAGCTCTAAGCGGATCTTCTTTAAATCCTCAGCCTCAAAGCATCCGACACTCAAGGCCAGCTCTCCGCTGTCCAGATACCCTCCATAGCCCTCCAAGGGGATGTGGCGAAGGGGACTGTTGATGGAAACCCTCATGGTAGCTGCCCCTTCCGGTACCTGACCGACATAGTAGCGGGACTGCAGCTCCTTCCCGGTCTTTACCAGATTTCCCTCCGCATCATAAAAGAGCAGTCTTTGCAGCCAGACATCAGCCGCTTCCTGTACTGCCTTTAGGCTTACCGTACATAGAGCGCCTTCCTTCACCGGAATCCCAACTCCCTCCTGATCCGTCGTAAGGGTCCCCCAGTATCTGACTTCCAGCTCTCCTGTGAGAACATTCGGCATTCTGTTGGCAAATTGCTCCGGACTCTTGATGATCTGTTCCTTCTCCAGCTGATACCCAATTCCCTCTGAGCCCTCCAATAAAGCCTGAAGCATATTCATGTCTGTGTTCTTTGTATCTCTCCGATCTATGATTTTGTACTCAGATCCATTGTCCCACCAGATACACTTGATCCCATACTTCCCGGCTCTGGCAACGAAGTTAGAGGCATGCTCCTCCCTAAGCTCAGGGAAGGGATACGAGGTGGTCGTCCCAAACTCCCCGATGATGATCGGGGCATGAATTCTGTCTGAGAACTTCTTTAGCTCCATGAACTCAGCCTCAATATCCTGATGCAGCTTCTGGGAGTAGGTATGTACCTGGACTGCCAGTTTATCCGCTACCGTATCCTCGGGCAGGAGAAAGGCATCATAAAACCTTGTGTCCATCCGATCCAATAAGGTGGGTACGATCAAAATCCGCCTGTCATTATTGCCTCCCGTGCTGCGGACCGCAGTGACAAAGATCTGATTCAGCTCATTCATCTGTGCCGCCGCTTTCTCCCCATAATTCCAGTAGTTCTCTATATTATCCACTTCATTATAGGCTTCAAAGATCAGATGCTCATCATAGGTCTTGAAATGCTCTGCGATCTCAGTCCACAGGGCCCTGGCATCCTTCCGTACCTGCTGCATGGCAGCATCCTCAGCCCCGGCATAGATAATCGGCTGCTCATGATGGGTGTTGATAATGACATAGAGATTATTTGCAATTCCATAGTCTACCACATCCTGAACTCTGTTCAGCCATTCCTTCTTGATTTTAAGGTCCCCCTTATCATCCCGGTAGGTATTATAATTCCAGGTTACCGGTACCCGAAGGGTATTAAAGCCACAGGATGCCACATAGTCAATCAGGTCCTTCGTGACATAGGGATTCCCCCAGAAAATCTCCTGATTCAGATTATTGGCCTTGCCGCTTGTCTTTCCCATACAGTCAAGGGAATTGCCCAGATTCCAGCCTATCTTGATCGCATTCACAAAGTCACCGGCTGTGATATCCTTCATCACCGTGTTATGCTGATATTTTTTATATTCCTTCAGCCCAAAATCCGGGTAGGAGGTGATTGCTTTTTTATACTCCTTGGGGGAGAGGGCTTTCTCATAACCAAAGACCGTGATTGCAATCTTATCTGTGTCCTTGGCCTTCTTCCACTTCTGCCCGCTCTGTAAGTCATTGCTGCAGACTACCTTCCCATCCTTACATAATTCCAGGATTCTCATCTTCAAATCACCACCGGGCAGGCTGACCACATAGTCCTTAGCGTCAACCCTGCAAAAGATTTCATAGCTGATCTTATCCGGGTCGATGATATACTCTCCGGTCTCGTAAAGATAAGCTCCGCTCTTCCAGGCATTTGCATCGGACAGATTAAGCTTCCCGATATTCCCGGTGCCGGTTCCCCTGATATATTGCTTACCGGCCAGATCGATTCTTAACCCATACTCGAACAGACTGATCAGATCCGTCCCCCATTTCAGGCTCTTTAGGCTAATCCCGATATACCTGGTCTTCGCCTGCTTCTGAAAGACATCCCCGTTTGCCAGGGGTCCGTTGAATTTCAACCAGTTTCCCTTTGAATCATACTCTGTGATTGATAAGAGGATTCTGGAATCATTTACATTAAAAACATAGGGCTTTGCATCCACCCTGTATAGATTTCTGGTGCAGATACTTCCGTCCTGCTTCGCATAGGCGCCGCCCCAGCTTTTGAACCATCCGCTTCTGTAATTAGAAGCATTACTTAGGGACTCAATATGTACCTCCGAGGTCAGAAGCTCCTTACTGCCTGGCTTATACTGATCCAAAGCCTCCAGCTTCGTTATGGAAAAGGTCAGCCCGTTCTTCAGCTCCTTCTTCATATCCTTCACACTATGCTGCAGCAGCTGACGGTTCTGATACTTATAGATGGCTATTGTAATGTAGGCTGCCGCCGGATCCAGGCTTACGATATCACCGCTGCATACGTCCGCTGCTCCCAGATATTTTTCTTTTTTATTGAATTGATGAATGAGCATCCGATATGTATGGTTGTTTGCCACAACTCTGTAATGCCTGTTCACCACCCGAAAGGACCCCTTCAGGCTTAGATACGAATCCTGATCGGTTAAGGTTTTCTTTCCCTGCTCATACCTTCCCACGATCCAGGTATCCTTCTGATTCAAGGTTTTCAGCGTGGCATATGCCTTCTCTGCCTCCTGAATCCTCGGAAGCTCTTCTATCACCCCTGCTGCCGCAATGGTTTCTTCTGTCCCGGGTACCGGCTTGTCTTCCTTCTGCACCAAAAATATATTTCCGGCGGCACATAGTAGTATGATGGCGGAAATCCCAAGGAAAGTAAGTAGATTCGTTGTCTTTTCTCTGTTCATAATTTGTCTCCGAAGGGACACCTGAGGTTCCAGGGAAGCCCTTTCCTGTCAGATGCCTTATGCTCCCATGCGTTATGATATAAAGTATATTGAGTACATTCGGAAATATTACTCCTTCACGAGGCACCCTGTAGAATGAGCATATAGGGCGCCTCGTATATGCTTCCGATATCACGAGACAAGCTCTATTGATTTCCGATCACCTTCAGCAGGTACAGCCCACTCATGCAGGCTGATAGCTGAAGGGCTTCACCGTCAGCTGTGTTCGCTTCACATCATTTGCATGGAAGAAGCCGAGAATCAGCTCCAGATCTCCGCTATTTAAGTAGCTTTCGTAGTCAGCTAGCTTAATGTCGATATTGGGACTGTTCATGGAGACCCTGGCTGAGGTGGCTCCTTCGGGGACAGTTCCGATGAAGAACTTCGCCTGTATCTCTTTCCCTTGCTGAACCAAGCTCCCCTGTGAATTATAGTAAAGCAGTCTTTGCAGCCAGATTCCTGCTGCTCCGTTCTTCGCCTCCAAGCTGACTGTGCAGATCGGACCGCCCTGTACCGGTATGGGCTTCCCCTCCATGTCTGTCGTCAGAGTTCCCCAATAGGTATACTTCAGCTCACCGGTAGTTACATTGGGAGTAAGGTAGACAAACTGCTCCGGTTTATTGTGTACAGTTACCTTAGCTACCTGATATCCAACCCCACGGGAGCCTTCCAGCAGAGCCTGGATCATGGCCGTATCGGAGGCCGAGTAGTCTCTGCGGTCTATCACCTTATACTCTGAACCGTTATCCCACCAGATACACTTGATTCCGTGCCCTGCTGCCCTGGCGACAAAATTGGAGGTATGCTCGGTCCGAAGCTCAGGGATCGGATAGGTGTATTTCGATCCGAATTCACCGATGATCACAGGTGCATTCACCTTCTTGGAAAAGCCCTCAAGTTCTTCAAAATCACTCTCAATATCCTGATGGAACTTCAAATTATAGGTGTGAACCGTGACGGCGATTTTCTTCGCCACAGAATCTCTGGGCATCTGAAAGGCCGCATAAAATCTTGAATCCATCCGGTCCAGTAAAGTCGGTATCACTAAGAGCCTTTTGGCATTGTTCCCTCCCGTGCCCCGAACCGTATCGACAAAGGCCTGATTGAGCTCATTCATCTGGACTGCGGCCTTATCTCCGTAATTCCAGTAGTTTTCTATATTATCTATCTCGTTATAGGCTTCAAAGATCAGATGCTCATCATAGCTCTTAAAATGCTCGGCGATGCCTGCCCAAAGCTCCCTTGCATTTTTCAGCACCTGCAGGAAGGCTCCTTCTGTGGCCCCTGCATAAATAATCGGCTGGTCATGGTGGGAGTTGATCAGGACATACATCTGCTTCTCTATGGCAAAGTCAATCACATCCTGTACCCTGTTCAGCCATTCCTTACTGATGGTAAGCCTTCCGCTCCCATCCCGGTCCGTATTATAGTACCAGGTTACCGGTATGCGTATGGTATTGAAGCCACAGCTTTTCACATAAGCGATCAGGTCCTTGGTGACATAAGGATTTCCCCAGAAGATCTCCTGATTTAGGTTGACCTCCTTGTTATTCTCCTTCCCCTGGGAATCCAGGGAATTGCCCAGATTCCATCCGACATTGATCGCATTGACAAACTCTGCTGCCGTAATATCCTTCATTACTGTATTATGGTTATACCTGACATACTCCTCCAGGCCAAATTCCGGAGTATCTCTGATGATTTGCTTCAATTGCTCTGTTGTAAAGGTCTGAATTAAGCCGGCAAGGGTAAGGGCTACTCTGTCCGTATTCTTCGATCTTCTCCATCTCTGTCCGCTTTGCAGGTCCAGGTTCGCAATCGCCTTCCCGGTCTGATCCAGCTCAAGCAGATTCAGCTTCAGATATCCACCGGGCAGCCGAACCACATAATCCTTATCCTCCACCCGAAGGAAGGAGTCGTATCGAAGCTTTCCGGGATCCAGAATAAATTCTCCTGTTTCATACAGGTAGGCTCCGCTGATCCAGTGATCGGCATTGGCCAGTTCCGCAGAGCTGAAGCTGACGGTTCCGGTCTGCCAGATATACTGC
>JAEZNB010000035.1 GCA_023441965.1 Bacillota bacterium | reverse complement strand
CATCGGGTATGGTAGGCTATATCACAGCCAGCTTAAAGAATGTGAAGGATACCAGAGTAGGTGACACAGTCACCGATGCCGCCCGTCCCTGTGCTGAGCCCCTACCCGGCTATAAGAAGGTGCAGTCCATGGTCTTCTGCGGTATGTACCCAGCCGATGGTGCCAAATATCCGGATTTAAGGGATGCCTTAGAGAAGCTTCAGTTAAATGATGCAGCCCTCCAATTTGAGCCGGAGACCTCGGTAGCCTTGGGCTTTGGCTTCCGTTGCGGCTTTCTTGGCCTGCTTCATCTGGAAATCATTCAGGAAAGACTGGAGAGAGAATATAATCTGGACCTGGTAACCACAGCGCCCAGCGTTGTATACAAAATCTATAAAACAGACGGAACGATGATGGATATCACGAATCCGACCAATATGCCGGATCCCTCTGTCATTGATTATATGGAGGAGCCCATCGTTTCGGCAGAGATTATGGTAACCACGGAATTTGTAGGCTCCATCATGACCCTATGCCAGGAAAGAAGAGGTGTCTACCTTGGCATGGAATACATGGAGACCACCAGAGCATTGCTGAAGTACGAACTGCCTCTCAATGAGATCATCTATGATTTCTTTGATGCTCTAAAATCAAGATCAAGGGGTTATGCTTCCTTTGATTATGAGCTGAAGGGCTATGCCCGGTCCGAGCTGGTGAAGCTTGACATCCTGATCAATAAGGAGGAGGTAGATGCACTGTCCTTTATCGTACATGCCGAGAGTGCCTATGAGCGGGGCAGGAGAATGTGCGAAAAGCTGAAGGATGAAATCCCGCGTCAGCTCTTTGAAATTCCGATTCAGGCTGCAATCGGCAGCAAGATCATCGCCAGAGAGACCGTTAAGGCGATGAGAAAGGATGTTCTGGCGAAATGCTACGGTGGTGATATAACCCGTAAGAAGAAGCTTCTGGAGAAGCAGAAGGAGGGTAAAAAGAGGATGAGACAGGTAGGAAATGTCGAGATTCCTCAGAAGGCCTTCATGAGTGTCCTGAAGCTGGACGACGATTAAAACAGGATAAGCAGTTTCTTATTATAAGGTGGTGTAAATGCGATTCTTTCTTGCAGGAACAGCTTGGTAGAAAGTAAGTGTATTTACATCACCTTATTGAATAAGAATGAGGAGCAAAAAAGGTGATGTAACTGATGGCCCAGAGGTTTATCAATGGAGGTCCAAGCAATGAAGAGAAAGTTAGCGGAGAATGGGGAGAAGCAGCCGTTGGAGCTGTATATCCATATCCCTTTTTGTATAAAGAAATGTCATTATTGTGATTTTCTATCCGCTCCGGCCGGGGAAGTAATGAGAAAGAGGTATTTTGATGCCCTGCAAAGAGAAATCAGAAGCTATGGGGGAAGCATGGACGGATATCAGGTGGGGACCATATTCATTGGTGGAGGGACACCCTCCTGCGTGGATGCCGCTTACCTTAGAAAGACGCTGGATACGGTCCGGGAGGTATTTACCTTAGCAGAGCTGCCTGAGATTACGCTGGAGGTGAACCCGGGAACAGTGGACCGGGATAAGCTTCGTGCTTATCTAGAGGCAGGGATCAACAGGATCAGCTTCGGTCTGCAATCCACCCTGGATCATGAGCTGAAGCTTTTGGGTAGGGTTCATGACTACAGGCAATTTGTTGAGAATTATAATCTGGCCAGAGGTCTGGGCTTTCCTAATATAAATGTTGATCTGATGTCAGCACTGCCGGGACAGACCCTGAAGGATTGGGAAGAAACCTTAAAGAGGGTGGCAGAACTCAATCCGGAGCATATATCGGCTTACAGTCTGATCATTGAAGAGGGCACCCCTTTTTATGAGCGGTATGGGGAAGGAAGACCGGATTCAGGGCAGCTGCCTGATGAAGAGACAGACCGCCTGATGTATGCAAGAACCGGAGAGATCCTTAGGGAATATGGATATCATAGATACGAGATATCAAATTATGCCAAGGAGGGCTATGAATGCAGGCATAACCTGGGCTACTGGACCGGTATTCCTTACCTGGGACTTGGCTTGGGAGCCTCCTCCTACCTGATGAGGCACAGGTTTCGGAATACGGATTCACTGGAGGAATATTTGAAAGCGTGCACAGAAGTGTGCATAAATTACGAAAATGCACCATACGGTTCTGAAGAAGAAGCGCCATCCGGCTTGCTCCAGGGTATACCGGGTATCAGAAGAGAGCTGCGGCTATTAAGCAGTAAGGATCAGATGGAGGAGTTTATGTTCCTGGGCTTACGCCTGATCAGAGGAATAGAAAAAGAGGAATTTCACAGAAGATTCGGGCAATGCATAGAAGAGGTATTCGGCAGACCGATCGCCGGACTGAAAGCGAAGGGCTTGTTAACTGAGAGCGGTACTTCTCTTTGTCTGACCGGTTATGGTATTGATGTCAGTAATCGTGCATTGGCTGATTTTCTGTTGGATTAGTGTGCATCAGTGCAAAATATTTTACACAAATCATGCTTTTGCTTATATATTGCACAAAAACAAGTAAAATAATTAAGCGTTTTGACGGTATACATGCCAAAGCGTATCTGTTACAATTAAATGGTAATAACAAGACGGGTTCTGATGACGATAGAGACCCGTGAATCCATATATCATCCATAATGAGGAGGAGTTATGCCATGAAATTATTTAAGAAGATAGTTTCAGTAGTAGCAGTTTTAACACTTGTAGCAATTCCCGTGACAGCCAGTGCAGCTACCGATGTGATTGATTTTGAAGATGGTAAGGTACCCGCAGCGATCCAGATGGCTTTGAATGCGGATGGAACTGCAGATGGTGATCCGTCCATCCTGTCCGTTGTTGATTTCAATGGTTCCAAGATGCTGAAGGTTGACTCCCAGGAGAATGGTACACCGAAGGTGAAGTTCTTCGTTGTTGATCTTGTTGGAGAAGAGAAGTTTAAGGATGTAGTAACGATTGAATATGATATGATTATCGAGAAGCCCGATGATGTAATGACTACCTGGAACGGTGGTACTATTGGTGCTACTCCTACAGGACCCAGCGGTTGGGCGAACGGAACCGAGTGGACTCTTCAGGATGATACCAAGAATATATCCGATGTAACGAAGATGACACATACGCTTACGGGCCCCTTCAAGTTCAAGGAAGCTGACAAGGCCTTCTTTATGTACATGAACTGGGCAAACAACGGAACAGATATTTATTTTGATAACATCAGATTCTTGGATGAAGCCGGTAATGCAGTAGCATTAACCGGACTGGATGCAGCTCCTGCAGCTCCTGCAGCAGCTGAAGAAAAAGCAGAACCTGCAGCAAAGCCTGCTCCGAAGACCGGATCTGCTGATTATGCTGTTCCCTTTGCATTTGGTGCAGTTGTCATGCTGGCAGGTGCAATAGTATTAAAGAAACGTAGGTCTGTAGAGGCATAGCCTCAAAGCTCTACCTATCATAAAAGGAAGATTGATAGAAAGCCCCGCTTTGGCGGGGCTTTTTATGTTGTCGGAGCTTGCTCAAGGCCTTCATAATATTACGAATTATCTTGAAAATATCCTTGACAAAGTAAACTGATAGTGCTATTTTATAACTAGATGTTAGCACTCCATCACGGTGAGTGCTAATAATATGAAGAGACAAGGCTGCGGCTGAACGGATCGGGGTGAATTATGCAGGAACTGGACGAAAGAAAACTAAAAATCTTACAGGCAATCATCCAAAACTATCTGGAAACGGGTGAACCGGTCGGCTCAAGGACAATTTCTAAGTATACCGATCTTAATTTAAGCTCCGCTACGATCCGGAATGAGATGTCAGATCTGGAGGAGCTGGGCTATATTATCCAGCCTCATACCTCTGCAGGCAGAATCCCCTCCGATAAGGGCTACCGCCTCTATGTTGACCTTCTGCTCAAGGATAAGATCAAAGAGGTAGAGGACATGAAGCTACAGCTGCTGGAGAAGGCGGATAAGCTGGAGAACATTTTACAGCAGGTAGCAAAGATGCTGGCAGTTAATACGAATTATACCACCATGGTCACGACTCCCCAGTATAAGAAGAAGGTGAAATTCATACAGCTGACGGAGCTGGAGGATGACCAGCTGCTGGCGGTAATCGTTTTTGAGCGGAATATTGTAAAGAATAAAATCATACATGTAACAGCATCCTTAAATAAGGAAACGATATTGAAGCTGAATATTGTTCTGAACACCTTTCTGCAGGGTCTGGATCTGGCAGAAATCAATCTGCCGGTGATCACGCAGATGAAGGAGCAGGCGGGAGATTACAGAACCATTGTGAATGATATCCTGGATGCAATCATGCAGGCAGTTTCAGAGGAGGATGATATTGAGATCTTCACCTCGGGAACGACAAACATCTTAAAATATCCTGAACTTAGTGATAAGGAGAAGGCATCGGAATTACTCTATACGCTGGAAGAGAAAAAGATGCTGACGGAATTGATTCAGGATAAGATAGAGGATAAGGAAAATCGGGGAATTCAGGTCTATATCGGGGATGAGACGCCGGTGGAAGCCATGAAGGACTGCTCGGTCGTAACGGCAACCTATGAAATAGAAGAAGGTGTCTACGGTAAGGTGGGAATTATCGGACCGAAGAGAATGAACTATGAAAAGGTGGTTAGCACCCTTCAGACCCTGAAGGCTCAGCTGGATGATATATTTAAAAAGAAATGACAGGATGTAAGAGATACAGAAAGGTGGATGGATGGATTTGGCGGATATCGATAAGACAATCGAGGTGATAAAAGCAGCCATGGAAAAGGAGAACATTCAAATGAACAGTAGCAAGGAAGCGATGGAGGAAGAGAAGGAGATCAACCTTCAGGAGGATACAGCGGAGGAGACCATAACTGCGGATGCCGAATGCTGTGAGACAACTGCAGATCATGAGCATTCCGAGGAGCTCTGCTCTGCATCCTGTGATGATGCTGAGGCTGCCGGTGAGGATAGTGAAGATAAACCGGCAAAGCAGGGAAAATCCTTCTTTAAGGGCGGTAAGAATAAGGAGCTGGCCGCCAAGGATGCGAAGATAGAGGAATTAACAGACCGAATCATGAGAACTATGGCCGAGTTTGATAATTTCCGCAAACGTACCGAGAAGGAAAAGAGCCAGATGTATGACATCGGCGTAAAGAGCGTCATAGAGAAGCTGCTGCCCATCGTAGACAATTTCGAGAGAGGCTTGGGTGCCCTGACCGAGATGGATAAGGAAAATGCCTTTGCCCAGGGAATGGAGATGATCTATAAGCAGCTGATCAATACATTTGAGGAGATCGGTGTGAAACAGATTGAAGCCTTAGGCAAGGAATTCGATCCCGCCCTTCATAATGCAGTAATGCATGGGGAGGACGACAGTATGGGTGAGAACATCATCTCCGATGAATTCCAAAAGGGATATATCTACCGTGATATTGTTGTCAGACACAGCATGGTCAAGGTAGTGAACTAAGGAGCATTCGGACCTTACGCTCCGAAGGTTCCATAGAGTAATGATACAAAGAGGAATAAACAATATATTATATAGGAGGAACATATTATGGGTAAAATCATAGGAATTGATTTAGGTACCACAAATTCATGTGTTGCCGTTATGGAAGGTGGAAAGCCCGTCGTAATAGCCAATACCGAAGGAGCCAGAACCACCCCTTCCGTCGTAGCTTTTACTAAGACCGGAGAGCGTTTGGTTGGTGAGCCTGCAAAGCGTCAGGCAGTTACTAATTCCGATAAAACCATTTCATCCATTAAGAGACATATGGGAACCGATTATCGTGTAAAGATCGATGACAAGAGGTATTCCCCTCAGGAGATTTCGGCTATGATTCTTCAGAAGCTGAAGGCAGATGCGGAAAGCTATCTGGGTGAGAAGGTCACGGAAGCTGTTATTACGGTACCTGCATATTTCAACGATGCTCAGAGACAGGCAACCAAGGATGCCGGTAAGATTGCCGGTCTGGATGTTAAGCGTATCATTAACGAGCCTACAGCGGCTGCACTGGCTTACGGACTGGATAATGAGCATGAGCAGAAAATCATGGTATACGACCTGGGCGGCGGTACCTTCGACGTATCCATCATCGAGATCGGTGACGGTGTTATCGAGGTTTTAGCTACCTCCGGTGATAACCATCTGGGCGGCGATGATTTCGATGAGAGAATCGTAAGATATATGATTGATGAATTCAAGAAGTCTGACGGTGTGGATCTGTCCCTGGATAAGATGGCTTTACAGAGACTGAAGGAGGCTGCGGAGAAGGCAAAGAAGGAATTATCCTCAGCTACCACCACGAACATCAATCTTCCCTTCATAACAGCTACTGCTGACGGGCCCAAGCATTTTGACATGAACTTGACCCGCGCTAAATTCGACGAGCTGACCCATGACCTGGTAGAAAGAACGGTAGTTCCGGTACAGAATGCTTTAAGAGATGCCGGTATCTCCACCTCGGAGCTGAAGAAGGTGCTCTTAGTCGGCGGTTCAACCCGTATGATTTCCGTACAGGATAAGGTGAGACAGCTGACCGGTCAGGAGCCTTCCAAGACCCTGAACCCGGATGAGTGTGTGGCCATCGGTGCTTCCATCCAGGGAGGTAAGCTGGCAGGCGATGCAGGTGCAGGTGATATCCTCTTACTTGACGTAACCCCCCTGTCCCTCTCCATCGAGACCTTGGGCGGTGTAGCTACCAGACTGATTGAGAGAAATACCACCATTCCTACGAAGAAGAGCCAGATCTTCTCCACAGCCGCTGACAATCAGACGGCAGTTGACATCAACGTAGTACAGGGTGAAAGACAGTTTGCGAAGGATAACAAGAGCCTCGGACAATTCCGTCTGGACGGAATTCCGCCGGCAAAAAGAGGAGTGCCGCAGATCGAGGTTACCTTCGATATCGATGCGAACGGTATCGTAAATGTATCCGCTAAGGATCTCGGAACAGGCAGAGAGCAGCATATTACGATTACTGCAAGCTCCAACCTTTCTGATGCTGATATTGATAAGGCAGTCAGAGAAGCAGCAGAATTTGAGGCTCAGGATAAGAGAAGGAAGGAAGCTGTGGATGTCAGAAATGATGCAGACTCCATGGTATTCCAGACAGAGAAGGCCTTAAGTGAGGTGGGCGATAAGATCAGCGCCGATGATAAGCAGACCGTAGAGGCTGACCTGGCAAGACTGAAGGAGCTGGTTGAGAAGTCCAATCCTGAGGTAATGAGCGAGGGCGAGGTTGCAGATATCAAGGCTGCGAAGGAGAAGCTGATGAATGATGCTCAGGCCTTATTTGCTAAGCTCTATGAGCAGAGCGGTGCTGCCGGAGCAGGAGGACCGGGACCTGATATGTCCGGTGCCGGAGGCCCTTCCCAGACCTATGACGGAGACGTTGTAGACGGAGATTATAAAGAGGTATAAGAATTGCTTAGGATATAGCTCGATTTTGACTATATTGATATAAAGATTAAATAGGAGATAAGGCATCCGAAAGTGTACGGATATTCTTGACGGATGCCTTATGTTCCTTTATGATGATTTATGAATGTAAAGGCTGCCTATTTGCCTATGATAAAGTGAAATCAGCAGCAATGAAAGGTGAAGGATAAGATGGCGGATAAAAGAGATTATTATGAGGTCTTAGGTGTCAGCAGGACAGCAACGGATGAGGAATTAAAAAAAGCATACAGACAGCTGGCGAAGAAGTACCATCCTGATACCAATCCCGGAGATAAGACAGCGGAAGCGAAATTCAAGGAAGCATCCGAAGCCTATGCAGTACTGAGCGATGCGGATAAGCGCAGACAGTATGACCAATTCGGCCACGCAGCCTTTGAGGGCGGTGCCGGTGGTGCCGGAGGCTTTGATTTCAGCAGCTTTGATATGGGAGACATCTTCGGCGATATCTTTGGTGATCTTTTTGGGGGCCGCTCCAGGCGGGCCGGCAACGGGCCTATGCAAGGCGCGAATCTAAGAACCGCTGTCAGAATATCCTTTGAGGATGCTGTTTTCGGCACTGAGAAGGAGCTGGAGCTGAATCTGAAGGATGAATGCAGCACCTGTCACGGCAGCGGGGCAAAGCCCGGTAGCAGTGCCGAGACCTGTCACAAGTGCGGCGGTAAGGGACAGGTGGTCTATACTCAGCAATCTCTCTTCGGTATGGTAAGGAATGTGCAGACCTGTCCGGATTGTAAGGGATCTGGTAAGATTATCAAGGAAAAATGTTCCGATTGCTATGGCAGTGGCTATATCTCCAGCAGGAAGAAAATCAAGGTGTCCATCCCTGCCGGTATTGACAACGGACAGAGTGTAAGAATTCGTGGTAAGGGCGAGCCTGGTACCAACGGGGGACCGAGAGGAGATCTGCTGGTGGAGGTAGAGGTAAGCAGACATCCGATCTTCCAGAGACAGGATTTTGATATCTTCTCGACAGCTCCGATTTCTTATGCAACCGCAGTTTTGGGCGGTGATATCAGGATCTCTACCGTGGACGGAGATGTAATTTATAATGTGAAGCCGGGAACCCAGACCGATACGAAGGTTCGCTTAAGGGAGAAGGGTGTTCCCACCTTAAGGAATAAGAATGTCAGAGGCGACCATTATGTTACCCTGGTCGTTCAAATTCCTACGGGACTGAACTCCGAGCAGAAGGAATTACTTAGGAAATTCGATGATGCCATGAACGGAAGAAGAGAAGAAGCTACCGAGGACGGAGAGAAGGAAAAGGGCAAAAAGAAGTTCTGGAATAAGTAAATGGTGGGAGTATCACCAGGATCGGTTCATAGATTACCAGGCATAAGGTGAAGCCCTTCATGATATAAATAACAGATAATGATAAGCCTCACGGATTGGTTTTCGATTCGTGAGGTATAATTAAGTCTACAATGATGAGCAAGATAAACGAAAGCATGAGTTTTTGCCCTTGACCCAGAGATATGTGAAAGTATGAGATTATCCCCCCAAGCCGGGTGAACGAAAATGGAGAAGAAGGATGAAGTGGACAAAGTATACCCTGGAAACAAGTGCTGAGGCAGTCGATTTGGTCAGTGATCTGCTGATCGGACTTGGAATAAAAGGAATAGAGATCAGCGATAAGCTTCAGATTACGGAAGAGGAGAGAAAGCAGCTTTTTATCGATTTCCTGCCGGAGTTGGGTGAGGATGACGGCAAGGCTGTAATTACCTTTTACACAGATCCCGATGAGGATACTCCTACGCTTCTTCATCAGGTGGAGCAGGGACTGAAGGAGCTGGCTCAATTTGTAGATATCGGAAGCGGTAAGCTGGAGGTATCAGATACAGAGGATAAGGATTGGATCAATAACTGGAAACAGTTTTTTAAACCCTTCCGTATCGATGATACGATTGTCATTAAACCCACCTGGGAGGAACTGTCGGAAAGGAAGGAGACGGATCTGGTCCTTGAAATCGATCCGGGAACCTCCTTTGGAACCGGCGCTCATGAGACCACCAAGCTCTGCATCCTAAGTCTGAAGAAGTACCTGCAGAAGGGCTGTTCTGTTCTGGATGCAGGGAGCGGAAGCGGAATACTATCTATCCTGGCCAAAAAGCTTGGTGCTGCCGAAATCCTAGGGATCGATATTGACCCGCTGGCGACCCTTGCAGCGATTGAAAACTCCGCTGTGAACGGTATACCGGCAAAGGAAGCGGTGAAGGAGGATTACGGGAAGAGCCTGTCCGAAGGAGCTTACCGGGAGGGGATTACCTTCGTAACCGGCAATATTATAGAGGACAAGGAATTCCGCGTCATGGTTGGCAGGGAACGGTTCGATCTCGTAGTAGCGAATATTTTAGCAGATGTGATCATCCCTTTATCCGCAGTCATCAGTGAAAATATGAAACCGGGAGGAATCTTCATCAGCTCCGGTATCATCAATAGCAAGGAGACGGCTGTAGAACAGGCCCTGCGGGACCATGGCTTCCATATTCTCGAAGTGAAACGTATGGGAGACTGGAGCTGCTTTACTGCCAGGAAATAATTCGGGACTGTCTGAAGCATCCTAAGACTGCCGCCAATGGCAAGCCGGGAAGGATGATACAGACAGTCCATTTTTTGAGCGGTTAAAATAGAAAGAAAGTGTTGAACATATGTTCTAAATGTGGTATAATGATTGCTATGGGAAGTTATTGAAGCATAGTAATTTATTAGGTAATTTGCAGTTATATTGTCAGTATATCAAGGGTAAGGAGTATTCCTATGCACCGTTTTTACGTGAAGCAGGATCAGATACAGGATACAGTCATTACGGTTCTTGGGTCCGATGTCAACCATATTAAGAATGTCCTGCGTATGAAGCCGGGCGATCCCATCATAATTTGTAATGGACAAGGAAAAGATTGTTATTGTATAATAAATAGGGTATCTGATCGGGAGATAGTCGCAGATATTAGGTCTACGGAGGATACCAAAGCAGAGCTTCCTGCCAGGATTACGCTCTTTCAGGGCTTACCGAAGCTGGACAAGCTGGAGCTGATCATTCAGAAGGCAGTAGAGCTCGGCGTATATGAGATCATACCTGTCATGACCGCCAGATGTGTGGTCAGACTTGAGGATAAAAAAAGAGAAGAGAAGAAGCTGGAACGCTGGCAGGCAATCGCAGAAGGAGCCGCCAAGCAATCAGGAAGGGGTTATATTCCCAGAGTACAGCCGGTGCTCAAATTTAAGGAGGCAGTTGAGTTAGCCTCCCATATGAATACCGCACTCATTCCTTATGAGAACGCTTCCGGTATACAGCTGACAAGGGATATCATCGGAGGACTGCAGAAGGAATCCTCCATAGGTATTCTGATCGGACCGGAGGGTGGCTTTGAAGCGTCAGAGATTGAGTTGGCACAAACGAAGGGGATTACACCGATTACTTTAGGAAGAAGAATTCTGCGGACCGAGACGGCCGGCTTTGCTCTGCTGTCGATGATGGGCTTAGCCTTGGAAGAATAGGGGCGACAGATCTACCATATAATGAAAGATGGTGTCTTGTGAAGCATCAAAAGGTTTTATAGGGAGGTAAGCAATCTATGGAGATACAACTTTGGAGAGAAATCTTGGATCCTTATGCTTTGGCTGTTAATGAGCTGGTTGTAAAATTCAATCATATCATAGAAGAATATAAGCATGTGGGTGCCTATTCCCCGATAGAACAGGTGTCAGGCAGGGTGAAAACCATCTCCAGTATTCTGGAGAAGGCACAGAAGAAAAAGATAGATTTGGAAGATTTTGAAGAAAAGATCGAGGATATCGCCGGCATCCGGATCATCTGCCAGTTTGTTGAGGATATCTACAAGGTAGTAGATATTATCAAAAGACGGTCCGATATGGTAATCAAGAGTGAGAAGGACTATATCGATCATGCGAAGGAAAGCGGCTATCGGTCCTATCATATTATTGTATATTATGACGTGGAGACCTTGCAGGGGACCAAGGAGCTACAGGTTGAGATTCAGATCCGTACCTTGGCCATGAATTTCTGGGCTACAATCGAGCATTCTCTCCGGTATAAGTATAAGCAGCACATGCCTGAGCATATCAGAGACCGTCTATCCTCTGCAGCGGAAGCGATATTAATTCTGGACAGGGAAATGAGCCTGGTACGGGATGAGATCATGGATGCCCAGAATTCCTTTACAATTAAGGCGAATATCGTGGCTGATATCCTGACGAACATTCAGAACCTTTATAAGGTGGCGAATAAGCAGGAGGTTATTAAGATACAGGATGAATTCTTCCGGATCTACCAGGTGGGTGACCGGGCTGAGCTGGAGAGATTTAATAAGGATTTGGATCTGATCTCACAGAGATACCGGGCGCAGAGCCTACGATAAACATACGGAGTGATTTCATGAATTTACCTAAGTTATTTGAGGACAGGATGAGGAGACTTTTGGGGGAAGAATATGAGGAGTATTTACAGTGCTATTCCAAGCCGCATTACGGCGGGATAAGGGTAAATACCCTGAAGCTTTCCCCGGAAGAATTCGAGAAGCTCTGTCCTTTTCCTATACAGAGGATACCCTGGGTGTGGAACGGCTACTACTTTGATACCAAGGAGCAGCCGGCGAGGCATCCCTATTATTATGCCGGCCTCTATTATATTCAGGAGCCCAGTGCGATGACACCGGCCAGCTTACTGCCGATCGGTAAGGGAGATAAGGTTCTGGATATCTGTGCCGCTCCCGGAGGTAAGAGCACGGAGCTGGGAGCCAGGCTGTCGGGAGAGGGGCTGCTGGTATCCAATGATATCAGTAATTCCAGGGCAAAGGCCCTGCTGAAGAATATCGAGCTCTTTGGAATACGGAATTCCCTGGTGCTTTCAGAAGCGCCCAATAAGCTCTATGAATATTTTCCGGAGTATTTTGATAAGATCCTGATCGATGCTCCCTGCTCGGGGGAAGGCATGTTCCGTAAATCCCCGGCCATCATGAAGAATTGGGAGCAGTACGGAGTAGAATATTACAATAAGCTGCAGAAGGAGATTATCCTCTTTGCTGCAAAGATGTTAAAGCCCGGCGGAATGCTGCTGTATTCCACCTGTACCTTCTCCCCGGAGGAAAATGAGGGGACGATTGCTTATCTTCTGGAGCAATGTCCCGAATTCCGTGTGGTGAAGGCCATCCCTACCGAGGAGGAGCAGAAGCGCCTGGGTATCTCCTATGAGGGCTTTGATTGCGGGAAGCCGGAATGGGTAGAAGGCTTATCAGAGACTGCACCCTACCGGGAGGAATTAAAGCACTGCATCCGGCTCTGGCCCCATAAGATCAATGGAGAGGGACATTTTATTGCCCTGCTTCGAAAGGATGAGATTGGAGAGGGCTCTGAGCCTATTGACAGGAGTACCCTTCTTCCGGCAAGGCCTTCTCTGAGAGATGCCAAGAGCATCTCACCTGAAGCAAAGGAATTCTTCCGGGAACTGAAGCTGCAAGGAATGACGGAAGAGGAGTTTTATGAACGGCTGGAGGTTAGGGAGGACCGGATCTATCTGATGCCTGTGGGACTGCCCAATACGAAGGGGTTACGAATCCTTCGTCAGGGTCTGCTCCTGGGTGAGATGAAGAAGCAGAGATTTGAACCGGCGCAGGCACTGGCCAGCTCCTTAAGGAGCACAGAGTATGACAAACAGCTTAAGTTGTCAGGTAGCTCCTCGGAGGCAATCCGCTATCTGAAGTGTGAAGGGATTGAACCGGAGGACGAGCAGGCCGACGGCTGGCACCTGGTCTGTGCAGACGGCTATTCTCTGGGCTGGGGCAAGCTTTCCAAGGGCAGCTTCAAGAATAAATACCTGCCCGGTTGGAGATGGATGTAGCCACGGGAAGTAAAGATAAAGATAGGTGATTTTGATAAAGTATTCATGGAAGGATGTACTGGTCATTACGTGAGGGTATAGGAATAGATCCTTCAGATCAGGAAGCCTGACAATAAGGCAGGGAGTATATTATGGCAGACCAGCTTAGACTGGATAAGTATCTGGCTGATATGGGCATAGGTACCAGAAGTGAAGTGAAAGACTGGATACGGAAGGGCAGGGTAAGCATCAATCAGGTGATATGCAAGAAGCCCGATAATAAGGTTGATTTGGTCGGAGATGAGGTTTATTTTGATCAGGTCAGGGTCAACTACCGAAGATACCTCTATCTGATGCTTCATAAACCGGCAGGCTATGTCTCTGCAACCACAGATCATGTGAACAGGACAGTACTGGAGCTGATCAAGGATAGGCAGGGAAAGGAGCTCTTTCCGGTAGGACGGCTGGACAAGGATACGGAAGGTCTCTTACTCCTGACCAATGATGGTGAGCTGGCCCATCGGCTTCTGTCGCCCCGTAAGCATGTAGATAAGGTCTATTATGCCAAGGTAGCCGGGATAGTGACTGCAGAGGATCAGGAGGCCTTTGCCCGGGGGGTTCCGATCGAAGAGGACTATATTACTCTACCGGCAAAGCTTCATATTCTTCACTCCGATGAGGTTTCAGAGATAGAGCTTACGATTCAGGAAGGCAAATTCCACCAGGTGAAGCGGATGTTCGAAACGGTTGGCAAGGAAGTGCTTTATCTGAAACGTCTTTCCATGGGAGGTTTGTTACTGGATCCTTCCTTAGCACTCGGTGAATACCGGGAACTGACGGAGGAAGAGATCGCATATTTAAAGCAGCTTGGCTAGTTAAGCAGGTCAGGGTATCACATTAGATATACTACAGGGATAGAATGAAGGAGACGGATATGTTAAGAGATGTGGATGCGGTCATTTTTGATTTAGATGGAACCTTAGTAGACTCCATGTGGATATGGAAGAGTATCGATATCGAATATCTCGGTAGGTATGGAATACCGTTTCCGGAGGATTTGCAGCAATCCATTGAAGGAATGAGCTTTTCCGAGACGGCGGTATATTTTAAAAAGAGATTTGATTTACCGGACAGCCTGGACAAGATCAAGAGTGATTGGAATGAGATGGCCTGGCAGATATACATGAATGAAGTACCGGTGAAGGAAGGAGCCAGGGAGTTATTAGAGTATCTGAAGACGCATGGGATCCCTGCCGGAATCGCTACCAGTAATTCCAAGGAGCTTACCGAGCTGATCATCGGGCAGCATCGTCTGGGTGAGTATTTTACATCCATCCGCACCTCCTGCGAGGTGGCTAAGGGAAAACCTTCGCCGGATATCTATCTGCTGGTGGCGCAGGATCTTCAGGCAGAACCCTCCAGATGTCTGGTTTTCGAGGATGTACCTCAGGGGATTATGGCTGGAAAGAATGCCGGGATGAAGGTCTGTGCGGTTTATGATGAGTTCTCAGAAGGGTATAAGGAAGAGAAGGAGCGGTTGGCAGATTACTATATCCGCACCTTAAAAGAGGTTTTTTCCCGGAATAATATCATATAAAGTGGGTCACGCATTTATGAAGAACTTTTATGTCCAAGATAATGAAGCAGGGCAGAGACTGGATAAGCTGCTGGGTAAGCTCTTGAATAAGGCACCGAAGAGCTTTCTCTATAAGATGCTTAGAAAGAAGAATATCGTACTGAACGGGAAGAAGGCAGACGGTTCGGAGAAGCTGGCCCCGAAGGATTTGATCACGTTTTTTCTGTCCGACGAGACGATGGCGAATTTTACAGAACAGGCTGAGGCTGTTGTTGTAAATAAGGAGCTGGAGCTTGTCTATGAGGATTCCCATATCCTTGTCGTGAATAAGCCCATCGGTGAACTGTCCCAGAAAGCGGACAAGGAGGATGTCTCCATGGTGGAATACATCATTTCCTATCTGTTAAGATCAGGGCAGCTGACCAGGGAACAGCTGGCAAGCTTTAAGCCCGGGATCTGTAACCGCTTAGACCGGAATACCAGCGGTCTTTTAATCGCCGGCAAATCCCTGACCGGACTGCAGGAGATGTCCGAAGTCATGAGGGATCGGTCCCTGGGCAAGTATTATCTTTGCATCGTAAAGGGCAGGTTGGAAGGAAAGCAGCGGGTGGAAGGATATCTAAGCAAGGATGAGGCTTTGAACAAGGTAACGATCCATTCCATGAAGACAGAAGCTGCTGATTACATCTGTACCGAATATCAGCCGATCCTCACTTATGCAGGACCCGGTTCGGCTCCTGCTGCGAAAGCTGTAAGACAGGCTAAGGGTGAGGCGGCTTCAGTCCGGACCGGCTTACGGGGAGAGACAGAGCAGGAAAACAGGGGAAGCTTCACCCTCTTAGAAGTGAAGCTGATCACCGGGCGATCCCATCAGATCAGGGCCCATCTGGCCAGCCTCGGTCACCCCCTGATCGGTGATTTTAAATACGGGGATCAGAAGACGAACCATTACTTTAAAGCTAAGTATGGCTTATCCCATCAATTGCTCCATTCCTACCGTATGGTATTCCCGGAGCTTAAGGGAGAGCTGGCTTACCTGTCAGGGAAGGAACTGAAGGCAGAGCAGTCTGACCTCTTCCTGCGGATACAGAAGGACTTATTCGGGATGCAAATTTATTGAATATATTAACTGACTAAGGAGGCGTCATTATGCCATCTTGGAAATCCAGAGGTCTGCGTGGTTCCCTGCTGGAGGAAATGATCAATTTCACGAACAGCAAGTACCGTGAGAAGAAGCTGGCCTTGATACAGAAGGTACCTACGCCGATCACGCCGATTGATATTGATAAGGACAACCGGCATATTACCCTGGCCTACTTCGAACAGAAGAGTACAGTCGATTATATCGGAGTCGTACAGGGGATTCCGGTCTGCTTTGATGCGAAGGAATGTGCGGTGGACACCTTCAGCATGAATAATGTCCATGAGCATCAGATCGAGTTTATGAGAGAATTCGAGGAGCAGAACGGAATAGCATTTCTGTTGATTTATTTTAAGAAGAGGGATAGCTATTACTATCTGACCTTTGAACGCTTACTGGAATTTTGGGAACGGGCAGCGAACGGAGGGAGGAAGAGCTTCCGCTATGATGAACTGGATACTACCTATCAGATACCGGTTCAACAGGGAGTCTGTGTCCACTATCTGGAACTCTTAAAGCAGGACCTGGAACGGAGAGAACAGGAAAATACATAGATGGAGAGCATGCAACAGCGATGTGCATGCTTTCTTAATAGATTTTTGATTGACAAGAGCAGGAATATAAACTATAATTGCAGTCATGTTAGTATGGTAGCGAATTATCACGTTACAACGATAAAGCGTCCTGAAAGGGAATGATTGAACTTTCCATAAGGATGACGAGAGTGTTTCCGGTAGGATAAACCGGAAGAATAATTTTGATAGAAAGGCTTGGTGTCGGATATGAAGGATAAACTGTTACATACGCCCGAGGGAGTCAGAGATATCTATAATACTGAATGTGAGATAAAGCTAATGCTGCAGCATAAGCTCCATCATGTCCTCGAGCATTATGGCTTCCGTGACATTCAGACCCCCAGCTTTGAATTTTTTGATATTTTCAGTCAGGAGCGGGGAACAGTCTCTTCCAAGGATATGTATAAGCTCTTCGACCGGGAAGGCAATACCCTGGTCTTACGGCCTGATATCACTCCTTCAGTGGCCCGTTGTGTGGCTAAGTATTACAAGGAAGAGGAGCTGCCGGTCCGTTTATGCTATATCGGCAACACCTTCATCAATACGATCGGTTATCAGGGGAAATTAAAGGAAGCGACCCAGCTGGGAGCAGAGCTGATCAATGATGACAGTATTGATGCGGATGCAGAGATGCTGGCGCTGACCATAGAATGCCTCTTACAGTCCGGCTTAAAGGAATTTCAACTGGAAATCGGAGATGCCGACTTCTTTCGGGCTTTGGTGGAGGAAGCGGGCTTTCAGGATGAGGATGAGATTACGAATCTAAGGATTCTGATAGAGAAGAAGAATATGTTCGGAGTGGAGGAGGTTGTAAGCAGCAAGGAGATGAAGGAAGAGCTGAAGCGTATCTTCCTAAAGCTGCCTGAGCTCTTCGGTACTCTGGATATCCTGAATTATGCCAAGGAGCTGACGGCCAACCGCCGGGCTCTGAAGGCAATCGAACGGCTGGAAAAGCTGTATGAGATTATGACGGATTATGGCTTTGAGAAATACATCATCTTTGATCTTGGCATGCTTAGCAAATATAATTATTATACAGGCATCATCTTTAAGGCATATACCTATGGGACAGGAGATGCAGTGGCGACCGGGGGCCGTTATGACAATCTGGTAGAGCAGTTCGGAAAGGATGCTCCTGCGATTGGTCTGGCAATTGTGATCGATCAGCTGATGCTGGCCTTATCCAGACAGAAGCTGCTGCCGGTACCTGAAGCCCATGACACCCTGATCTTATATACAAGAAGCTATCGGAAACAGGCAATCGCCTTGGCAGGGCATTTCCGCAAGGATGGAATCAATACGATTCTACAGATGTCGAAAGAGAGTAAGGGCTTGGAGGTCTACCTGGAGTATGCAAAGAGGATGAACATCGGAGGTATCCTGTATCTTGATAATGTCACAGAGATTAAAGTAGTGGACGCGGGGACAGGAAGCATAAGCAAAGCAGACTTTTCTGATTTCCTGCACGCAGGCCTTGAGGCGGAAGGAGGAAGCATATGAGATATATCACCTTTGCTCTGGCGAAGGGCAGATTGGCATTGAATACTCTGGAGGTGCTGGAGAAGATTGGCATTCATTGTGAGGAGCTGAAGGATAAGTCCTCCCGGAAATTAATCTTTGTAAATGAAGAGCTGAAGCTGAAGTTCTTCCTGGCTAAGGCCAGTGATGTTCCGACCTATGTGGAATATGGTGCTGCCGATATCGGGGTGGTAGGTAAGGATACGATTCTGGAAGAGGGCAGGAAGATGTATGAGGTGGTGGATCTGGGGCTCGGTAAATGCAGAATGTGTGTTGCAGGGCCGGAAGCCGCCAGGGATAAGCTCTTACATGGAGAGCTGATTCGGGTGGCAACCAAGTATCCGAATATCGCCAAGGATTATTTCTATAATAAGAAGCATCAGACGGTGGAAATCATCAAGCTGAACGGATCTATCGAGCTGGCACCGATCGTGGGGCTATCGGAGGTAATCGTAGACATCGTTGAGACCGGCTCCACCTTAAGGGAGAACGGTTTGATCGTTCTGGAGGAGATTTGCAATATCTCAGCCAGGATGGTGGTCAATGAGGTCTCTATGAAGATGGAGCATGAAAGAATAACAAAGATCATCCGGGATTTGAAGGATTATCTGCAGGATAACAGGCAGTAAAAAGCTTGAGATAAAAGTCTGATATACAAGGATTGACATAAAAAGCCTGATATAAAGAGCTAAAATATAAGGCCAGATTAAAAACAACATATTAAGAAATTCAGATAGGTATGGGAGGAGCAGACTCTATGAGAATAATAGAATTGAATGATAAGACGAAGATAAATATATTATCAGAACTATTAAAAAGAAGTCCGAATCAATATGAAGCTTACATGGAAACGGTCAACAAGATATTAGAAGACGTAAGGTTCAGAGGGGATGCGGCTTTATTTGAGTATACAGAGAGGTTTGACCATGTTGAAATTTCTGCGGAAAACATCAAGGTGACAGAGGAAGAGATGGAACAAGCCTACCGGGAGGTTGAACCTGAGTTAATCGAAGTAATCCGGAAGGCAATGAAGAATATTGAGAGCTTCCACGCCAAACAGCGGCAGAACAGCTGGTTTGATACGACAGAGAACGGTACAATACTGGGACAGAAGGTAACTCCGATCGGGACTGTAGGTATCTATGTTCCGGGCGGTAAGGCGGCGTATCCTTCCTCAGTATTGATGAATGTGATTCCTGCCAGGGTGGCAGGAGTGAAGAGAATCGTCATGACAACCCCTCCGGATCAACAGGGAAAGGTCTATGCCAGAACTCTGGTAGCTGCGAAGGAGGCCGGAGTGACCGAGATTTATAAGGTTGGCGGAGCCCAGGCGATCGGAGCCCTGGCCTTCGGCACTGAGAGCATTCCCAAGGTGGATAAGATCGTGGGCCCCGGAAATATCTATGTGGCTCTGGCGAAGAAGGCAGTTTACGGCTATGTCAGCATCGATTCTATCGCAGGACCCAGTGAAATCCTGGTTCTTGCCGATGAAAGCGCAAATCCGACCTATGTGGCTGCGGATCTCTTATCTCAGGCAGAGCATGATGAGCTGGCCTCTGCCATTCTGGTTACAACCAGCAAGGAGCTGGCGGAGAAGGTGTCGGCAGAGGTGGAGCAATTCCTGCAGATGCTAAGCAGAAAAGAAATTCTGCAGAAATCTCTGGATAATTACGGCTATCTGCTGGTGGCAAAGAATCTTGAGGAAGCGGTCGAGGTAACGAATGAGATTGCCTCCGAGCACCTGGAAATTATGACGAAGGACCCCTTTATGGTCATGACGAAGATAAAAAATGCGGGTGCAATCTTTATCGGAGAATATTCCAGCGAACCCCTCGGAGATTATATGGCGGGACCCAATCATGTACTTCCTACCAATGGAACAGCGAAATTTTTCTCGCCCCTGTCAGTGGATGATTTCATAAAGAAATCCAGTATCATCGCTTATTCAAGGGAGGCCTTAGAGCCCATTCATAAGGATATCGAGAACTTTGCCCTATCGGAGGGCCTTACTGCTCATGCCAATTCCATCGCTGTCAGATTCCGCTGAGAAATTGGTGTAGTCTGCTTTCGCTTAAGTATTTACGTTTGACAAATATTCTACTTATTGTATAATAATTGTAATAAATAAGGGTTTATGCAAGGGGATATAAGAGGGAGGATGAAGATGGAGAACAGAATGGCGGTTATCAACCGGAAGACGAAGGAGACCGAAATCAATATGGAGCTTAATCTGGATGGAAGCGGAAAGTCCCAGGTTGAGACCGGAATCGGATTCTTCAATCATATGCTTGAAAGCTTTGCCAGACATGGGTTTTTTGACCTGAAGCTGGTGGTGAAGGGTGACCTGTATGTGGATGCCCATCATACCGTCGAGGACACCGGCATCGTGCTCGGTCAGGCGATCAAAAGTGCTCTCGCCGAGAAGGAGGGTATTAAGAGGTACGGTTCCTTCCTGCTTCCCATGGATGAAGCCCTGGTCTTGTGTGCCATTGACCTGTCCGGTCGTCCCTATCTGTCCTATGATCTGAATTTCACCGTAGACAAGGTGGGTTACCTGGATACGGAGCTGGTGAAGGAATTCTTCTATGCCCTGTCTTACTCCGCCGGTATGAATCTGCATATCAAGTTAATCAATGGCGGCAATAATCACCATGTTGTGGAGGCGGCCTTCAAAGCCTTTGCCAAGGCTCTGGATGAAGCCTGTTCGCTGGATCCCCGCATTCAAGGAGTACTGTCTACCAAGGGAACGATCTGACCTATGAAAGTTACTGGAGTCCATAAGCATTTTTCCTGTGGTATACAAAGAGGTATGCCCCGGAGCGAAGAGAAATCAAATCATGAATTAGAATATGAATATAGAGAGGCATGTTAACATGAAACTATTTCCGGCAATCGATATTAAAAACGGCCAATGCGTCAGATTAAGACAAGGAAGCTTCCGTGATGTACTGGTGTATTCCGATGTCCCTCTGAAGGTGGCGAAGCAATGGGAAGCGTATGGGGCTTCCTTTATCCATTTAGTGGATCTTGACGGAGCCTTGGTAGGACATTCCGTGAATGAAGAAGTAATCCGTGATATTGTGAGAGAGGTGAAAATTCCGGTACAGGTCGGTGGCGGTATCCGTACGATTAAGGATATTGACCACAAGCTTTCCTTAGGGATTGACCGAGTCATTATCGGAACAAAGGCAGTGAAGGACCCGGGCTTTATCAAAGAAGCTGTTCAGACCTTCGGAGCGGATAAAATCGTTGTCGGCATAGATGCCAAGAACGGAATGGTTGCGATTGAGGGCTGGGAAACCTTAAGCAACTATCAGGCAGTTACTCTGGCTTTGGAGATGAAGAAAGCCGGAGTGAAGACCATCGTTTATACGGACATATCAAAGGATGGCATGCTACAGGGACCCAATATACCCCATACAAAAGAAATGGTTCAGGAAACAGGACTGAATATCATCGCCTCCGGGGGCATCTCCTCCCTGAAGGATCTGGAATTACTGCAGGAAATCAATGTATATGGAGCGATCATAGGTAAGGCCCTATATGAGAATAAAATAGAATTCAGAAAAGCAGTAATAATGTTTGAACATCCGAAAAGATAAGCGGAGTTCAAAGGGTGGAGGATATCATGTCATTTAAAAAAATTATTCCCTATATCAATGCGGAGAATGAAGTCCTGTCAAGGGTGGTTCAGTTGGCCAAAAGCTATTCTGACGGTGGTGCCGATGAGCTTCTGGTCTATAATTACTCGAAGGATTTAAAATCCAGGGAGGAATTTCTTAGTCTGGCCAAGGAACTGTATAAGGTGATAGATATACCCCTGATCATCGGCTGCTATGCCTGCCGGATCGAGGATATCAAAAAAGCTCTTTATACCGGGGCTTCTTCCATGATCATGAAGTATGCACAAGTGGAGAACAAGAAGCTGATTTCTGAGGCTTCCGAACGCTTCGGTGCAGAAAAGCTCATGGTTGAGCTGGATATGATAGAATGTCTGGAGTCTGAAGAGGAAAATCTTCTTGAGCAGATCAGAGCATATGGAGCGGGAGGAATCCTGCTGAAGCATGTGGCTCTTTCAGCAAATACAACGAAAGTCATTGAAGAGTGTCCCCTTCCTATCACCATAAGAGACAGTCTGGTAAGAAATGATATCTTCAGTCTGATTTCCATTGCCAATGTGACCGGTGTAGCCACCAATTTCTTTGAGAATAAGGATATTATGAAGGCCAAGCATGCCCTGAAGCAGGAGGGAATCGAGGTCAATGTATTTGAAAGCAAGCTTCCCTTCTCTGATTTTAAGACTGACGCGCATGGGCTGATACCGGTTATCACTCAGGATTATAAGAGCGGTGAGGTATTAATGCTTGCGTATATGAATGAGGAGGCTTATAATAAGACTATTGCCGGCGGAAGGATGACCTATTATTCCCGCAGCCGAAAGAGCATCTGGCTAAAGGGTGAAACCTCAGGTTGTTATCAGTATGTGAAGGAGCTGAGTCTGGACTGTGATAAGGATACCTTGCTTGCCAAGGTAAGACAGATCGGACCTGCTTGCCATACGGGAAGCCAAAGCTGCTTCTACACCAATCTGATGGAGAAGGAATATAAGAATTCCGACCCCTTCCATGTATTTGAAGAGGTTTTCAGGGTGATTATGGATCGGAAGAAGAACCCGAAGCAGGGTTCCTACACCAATTATCTCTTTGATAAGGGGTTAGATAAGATCCTGAAGAAGTGCGGTGAAGAAACAGCGGAAATCATCATCGCTGCCAAGAATCCCGGTTCAGAGGAATTGAGGTATGAGATCGCGGACTTTATGTATCATCTGATGGTTCTGATGGCAGAGTGCGGTCTGGACTGGAAGGATATCACCACAGAGCTGGCGAACAGAAAATAATGCTCATAGTATGAAATGATTCACATAAGCAGGAGGCAAAAGCAGTGAAAACTTACGGTGTAAACGAACTTAGAAAGATGTTTCTGGACTTTTTTGAAAGCAAGGAGCATCTGGTATTAAACAGTTTTCCATTAATACCCCATAATGATAACAGTTTGTTATTGATTAACTCCGGTATGGCGCCCTTAAAGCCTTACTTTACCGGACAGGAAATCCCTCCGAGAAAGAGAGTGGCTACCTGCCAGAAGTGTATCCGTACCGGTGACATTGAAAATGTCGGTAAGACTGCCAGACACGGTACCTTCTTTGAGATGCTCGGTAATTTCTCCTTCGGAGATTATTTCAAGAGGGAAGCGATTGCCTGGTCCTGGGAGTTTCTGACCCAGGTGGTCGGTCTGGATCCGAACCGCCTTTATCCGTCCGTTTATCAGGATGATGATGAGGCCTTCGATATCTGGAATAAGGAGATCGGTATTGCGGCGAACAGGATCTATCGTATGGGCAAGGCCGATAATTTCTGGGAGCATGGCGCAGGTCCCTGCGGTCCCTGTTCCGAGATCTATTATGACCGTGGTGAGAAATATGGCTGTGGTGAGCCCGGCTGTGAGGTGGGCTGTGACTGTGACCGCTTTATTGAGGTCTGGAATAATGTATTTACCCAGTTCAATGGGGATGGCAACGGTAATTATACGGAGCTGGAGAATAAGAACATTGATACCGGTATGGGTCTGGAGAGACTTGCAGCCGTGGTTCAGGATGTAAGCTCCATCTTTGATATTGATACCATGCGGGCGATCAGGGATAAGGTATGTGCCATTGCAAAGGTTACCTATCAGCAGGATGCCAAGAAGGATGTCTCCATCCGTCTGATTACAGATCATATCCGGTCCGTTACCTTTATGGCCTCCGATGGTATCATCCCGTCCAATGAGGGCAGAGGCTATGTGTTCCGCCGTCTGCTACGCCGCGCAGCCAGACATGGCAGACTTTTAGGCATTGAGGGAAGCTTCTTAGCTGAGCTTTCCAAGACCGTCATTGCAGAATGTAAGGATGGTTATCCGGAGCTGGAGGAGAAGAAGGAGTATATCTTAAAGCTGCTGACCATTGAAGAAGATAAATTTGCCAAGACAATTGACCAGGGACTTAGCATTTTAAATGAAATGGCGAAGGAGCTGGAACAGAAGAAATCCGATCTCCTTGCCGGGGAGGATGTATTCCGACTATATGATACCTATGGCTTCCCCTTGGATCTGACCAAGGAAATCTTAGAGGAGAAGGGCTACCGGATCGACGAGAAGGGCTTTAAGGAAGCGATGGAGGTACAGAGGGTTACTGCCAGAAGTGCCAGAGGGACCACGAACTACATGGGTGCCGAGGAGACTGTTTATCAGCAGATTGATCCTTCCATCAGCTCAGTATTTGTAGGTTATGAGAAGCTTATCCATGAATCTGAAATCACAGTACTGACCACTGAGACAGAGCTTACCGAGGAATTGGTAGCAGGACAGAAGGGAAGCATTTTGGTGAAGGAGACTCCCTTCTATGCAACCAGCGGCGGACAGGCTGCCGATACCGGAATCATAAGGACAGCAGATGCAGAGTTTGAGGTAGAGGATACCATCAAGCTGCAGGGCGGCAAAATTGGTCATGTCGGTACAGTGACGAAAGGAATCTTCCGGGTAAAGGAACAGGTTACCTTAGAGGTGAAGGCTTCCCAGAGAGCAGCTACCGCCAAGAATCACAGTGCCACCCATCTTTTACAGAAGGCTCTTCGAACCGTGCTTGGTTCCCATGTGGAGCAGGCAGGCTCCCTGGTAACAGAGGACCGTCTGCGTTTCGACTTTACCCATTTCTCTGCTCTAACCGCTGATGAGATCAGTCAGGTAGAGGCACTGGTGAATGAACAGATCGGGAACAGCCTGCCGGTTGAAACGAAGCTCATGAACCTGGAGGATGCCAAGAAGGAAGGCGCCATGGCCTTATTTGGCGAGAAGTATACAGAGAATGTACGGGTAGTTACCATGGGTGAATACAGCAAGGAGCTTTGCGGCGGTACCCATGTAAGCAACACAGGAGTCATTACAGTATTTAAGATCTTATCCGAGACCGGTATCGCAGCCGGTGTCAGAAGAATTGAAGCCCTGACCGGTAACGGCGTACTGAGCTTCTATAAAGAGCTGGAGGCTGAGCTTCATGCAGCCGCTAAGGCAGCGAAGACAGAGCCTGCCCAGCTGACCAACAGGATTGAAGGTTATCTGGAAGAAATCAAGACCCTTCGTTCCGAAAATGAGAAGCTCAAGAGCAAGCTGGCGAACAGCTCTCTGGGTGATGTCATGAATCAGGTAACAGAGGTTAAGGGAGTGAAGCTGCTGGCAGCTAAGGTGCCTGAACTGGATATGAATGGTCTTCGTAATCTCGGTGACCAGCTGAAGGAGAAGCTGGGAGATGGTGTGATCGTACTTGCGTCTTACACGGCACCGGACAAGGTCAGCTTACTGGCCATGGCCGGTGAGGGTGCGATGGCGAAGGGTGCCCATTCCGGTAATCTGATTAAGGAGCTGGCTTCCTTTGTCGGCGGTGGCGGCGGCGGAAAGCCCAATATGGCTCAGGCCGGCGGTAAAAATGCCGGCGGAATTGACACCGCAATCGCGAAAGCAGCAGAGAAATTAGAAGTGCAGCTGTCATAAGATTATCACAGGTTATGCGATAAAAACTGTTGACGAAATAGAAATATGTGTTATAATCTTTTTAGTGCTATTCAAAAAATACCCAAACAGTTGTATACGCACAATACACAACTGGAGGGAGGTTAGGTGTGAGACGATGTCAAATGTAATTGTGAAAGACAATGAGACTTTAGACAGTGCTCTCCGCAGATTCAAAAGAAACTGCGCGAAGGCCGGTATTCAGCAGGAGATTCGCAAAAGGGAGCATTATGAGAAGCCGAGCGTAAGACGTAAGAAGAAGTCTGAAGCTGCAAGAAAACGCAAATATTAATCAATGATAAGAACTCTCAATGATCATTCATTGGGAGTTTTCTTTTTGTCTATATTCTTTCTTTCCCCTCCCATAGTCTACAAATCCCCCTAAAATCATATATTATTAACAGTATCTGCAAAGGATTTAAGGGGGCAGCTATGCGTATATGAGGAAGAGCCTGAAATCATCCCATGAAAAGTTTAAGAAGGATTCTAAAAACACCCTGTACCAGGGTCTGGATACGAAGAAAAGGAAGAAGCTCGAACCGAGATTATCCTATATGGAGGAAATATCAAAAGCTTTAAAGCTGCCGGCAGACATCCTGGCCGGAGCTCCGATCATAACAGCCACCGGACGGAATGAAATCTGTCTGGAAAACTATAAGGGAATTATCGAATATAACGGGAATATCATTAAGGTACAGACCAAGGCCTGTAAGATCTGTATTGAGGGCAAGAAGCTCAATATTTTGTATTTCAATGAGGATGAAATGAGGATTACCGGCCTGATACAGGCAATCTATTACCAATGATGGTCAGAAGAAGCAGGAGGCTGGAGGTAATCGCATGCTGAAAAAACTGATGAACTGGCTCCGGGGCTATCTCACAGTGAGAATACACGGCAGCTCCCCTGAGCGGTTTATAAACCTATGCTGTAAAAAGCAGATTTTTCTGTGGGACCTGATCAGGAAGGGGGACGATTACCAATTTCGAATCTCTGTAAATAATTACAGGAAGCTGAAACCGGTAGCGAAGAAAACCGGACTGCTTCCCAGGATAAACAGAAGACACGGTCTTCCCTTTCTGCTTCACCGATATCGCAAGAGAAAGGGGTTTTTTGCAGGAATTCTGATCTGTGGCCTAGCAGTCTATATCATGTCGCTCTTCATCTGGGACATCAGTGTTCTGGGAGGCTCCAAGTATACGCCGGAGGCTATGCTCAAATTCATGGAGGATAAGGGTGTCTATAGCGGGATACGCAAGAAAATGGTGGATTGTCAGGAGCTTGAGGAAACCATACGGCTGGCTTATAAGGACATCGGCTGGGTCTCGGCGGAGATCAAGGGAACCAGACTCATTGTTAAAATAACCGAGACCAATATGCCGGCTCCGATTGTGGAAGCCTCCGCACCCAGCCATATGGTAGCCACGAAGGATGCCATCATCAAAAGCATAGTCACCCGGACAGGAACACCTCTTGTCAGAACCGGAGATGTGGTGAAGAAGGGAGATATTCTGGTATCCGGCATCCGTACCATCATGGATGATTTCGGTCTTGTCCTGGAGAAGCAGCCGGTGATCGCCAGCGCCACAATCAGCTGCAAATCCTATTATGATTACTATGACAGCTTTTCCATGAATCATATGGTGAAGGAATATACGGGAGCCGTGAAGAAGGGCTGCTATATCACCCTGGCGGACAAAAAAATATTTTTACATAATCCTAGTAATCAATTTACGAAGTATGATATAATTGTGGATGAAAATACACTCCATGTAACGGATTCCTTCTATCTGCCCTTCAAATACGGGAAGATCAACATCCGTGAATACCGGGAAAGCAAGCAGACCTATACGGAGGAGGAAGCAAGCTCCATTGCGAAGGAAAGATTGAAGAGATATTTTGACCGCCTATCGGAAAATGGAGTTTTAATTCTTGAAAATAATGTTACAATAACAATAAAGAATAATGTCTGTGTTACACAGGGCAGAATTGTTGTTGAGGAACCGGCATGGGAATATAAGACCATAGATGAGAGTGAGTGGAGGATCGAACAGATAGATGAGTATAATGGAGACAATCATTGATATTCCTGCCGAGCATGAGAAGAATGTGTTCGGTGGCTTTGATGCCTACGTGAAGATTATTGAGAAGACCTTGAATGTAACTGTGATTGCCAGAAACGGTGAGATTAAGGTGATCGGAAGCGCTGAAGGAGTCGGAAAGGCAAAAAGCGTATTTCTTCAGCTCTTGGAATTATCAAAGAGGGGCAATACCATAACAGAGCAGAATGTGAATTATACCTTATCCTTATGTTTTGAAGAAAAGGAAAGTGCCATAGTGGAGATCGACAAGGATCTGATCTGCCATACCATAAGCGGTAAGCCAATAAAGCCGAAAACTATCGGACAGAAGGCCTATGTGGACCAGATCAGGAATAAGATGATCGTATTCGGTATCGGCCCTGCCGGTACCGGTAAGACCTATCTTGCCATGGCCATGGGAATCACTGCCTTTAAAAATGACGAAGTGAATAGAATCATCCTGACCCGCCCTGCGATAGAAGCGGGAGAGAAGCTGGGTTTTCTGCCCGGGGACCTGCAAAGTAAGGTAGACCCATACTTAAGACCCCTGTATGATGCCCTCCATCAGATTATGGGACCTGAGGCTTATCTGAAGAATTCCGAGAAGGGCCTGATCGAAGTAGCACCCTTGGCTTATATGCGCGGCAGGACCCTGGACAATGCCTTTATCATCCTGGATGAAGCACAGAATACAACACCGGCACAGATGAAGATGTTCCTGACCAGAATTGGCTTTGGCTCTAAGGTGGTCATCACCGGTGACCTGACCCAGAAGGACCTTCCGACCGGTACCAAATCAGGTCTTGATGTGGCGATCAAGGTGTTGAGTAAGATCGATGATATCGGCTTCTCCTACCTGACCAGTCAGGATGTCGTCCGTCATCCGCTGGTACAGAAGATTGTTAAGGCTTATGATTCCTATGAGGAGCGGCAGAAACGCTACGAGAGTATAAAGAACGATCAGGGAAAGCTACGGAAAATAACTAAGGGTATCTATAAATCTGAGAAGATCAGGAGTAACCGTTATGAAGGCCGATAAAGAGAATGCCCGGACGAAATCAAACAATGAGATCAAGGATGCAGGAAAGCAAATAGAAACTCCTACCTCGTTAAGTTCACCGGTACCGGAAGATCAAAAGACCGGTAAAGGGAAGAGGACGAAGAAGGACAAGGAAGCATTAAAGAAAGCAGCCAAGGAAGCAAATCAGGAAGCAAGAGATGGAGCATTAAGGGAAGCCGGAAGGGAAGAGGACATTCTGACCGAGAAGACGAAAGGGGCCATGCTCTTCACCCTAATGCCGGTTCTGTCCCTGCTTGCCATCATTTTATTGGGTCTGATGAAGCAGGCATCTATACTGGACATAGCCAAGATAGGTACCCTGACCTTGATATTAACCGCTGCATCGGTATTTTTCATCCGTCTGCAGGAAGAGAATATTCTAAAGAAGAGGTTCGCGAAATGCATCATTATCTGTGGCTATCTGCTCTCCATCCTGCTGATCATGCTTCCGATCCATCCGGAGGTCTACAGCTTCTGGATGGTTGGAGCTTTATTAATCGCGATGCTGGTGGATGTGAAGCTGGGGCTTCTCATCTATTATAATCTGACCTTTATCTTAAGCATAACTGTTCAGCTCGCTCCGGAGACCATCATCCACTTCCTGATACTCGGAGTACTGATGAGTCTGCTGGCAGGTGCCATAAGGAATAAAAGCACAGTGATTTATGCGGCGGTGATTTTGCTGTCCACGAATGTAACCCTGGCTTTTGTCATCAATAATTTTATCTTTGATGCTGACTCGAATTATAACTATCTTTCCTCCTTCTTCAGTATTCTGGGAGTACTGCTTGTTGCCTTTCTTCTGACTGCCATCTATGACAGACTGACCGCAAACAGCAAGGGTGAAGAACAGAAGGAAAGCCTGACAGAGGATGCGGGTCAGCAGAATAATTCTGTCCATGTAGAGCAAACAGAAGAGGAAGCAACTCTGTCTGCCGCAGAGATGGTAGCAGATGCGGATAGATTAGAGGCAGAGATAGGGGCAGTAACAACGGAACCGTCCCAGTCATCCTACCAAAGGGGGATAAGGACAAGCTGCGAGCTGTTGGTGAATATTGAGAACAACCTGCTGCAGAGGCTGAAGGCACATAGTGAGACTGTCTATGAGCATTGCCTGATGATCGGAGATATCTCGGGCCGGGCAGCGGAGCAGATTGGTGCAGATGGACTGCTTGCCCGTGCGGGGGGTTATTATCATGAGATTGGTAAGCTGAACAGCAAGGATTACATCCTGGAGGGTCTGGCAATCGCAGAGGAGCATTCCTTCCCCAGAGAGCTGATTGCTATTATCAGGCAGCACAATATCAAACATGAAAAACCTACCTCTATCGAAGCTGCAATTGTCATGCTTACGGATACGGTTGTTGCTACGATTGATTACATAAGAAGAACGGAAGATAAGAAGTACACGGTGGAGAAGATCATCGATAATATCTTCCAGATGAGAATGGACAAAGGAACCTTTGATGAATCCGGCCTATCGGTGAAGGATTATAAGACTCTGAAGGAGTTTTACCTGAAGGAGTTTCAAAATACCTTGGGATAGTCCCATTTCATCTTGCTGATAATATTCATAGGTACAATAAATTAAGCCTGCGGTACTTAAATCCGGATGATCTGCAGAGCGGAGGATTACTATGACCTTTCATATTGAGAATGAGGCCCGTGAAGCACTGGTCTTTGATTATGAGCAGCTCTTAACAAGAGTTATGGAGGAATGTCTTGCTTATGAGAATTGCCCCTATGAGACAGAAATCAGTCTCCTTCTGACGGATAACGAGGAAATCAGGGAAATCAACAGGGAGTTTCGGAATATCGATGCTGCCACTGATGTTTTGTCCTTCCCGACGGTTGAATATGAGACACCGGGAGATTTTTCAGGACTGGAGGAGGCAACTGAGGAGTATTTTCACCCGGAAAGCGGTGAATTGCTCTTGGGGGATATTGTCATATCGGTGGAACGGGCAATCGAACAAGCCCAGGAATATGGACATCCGCTTATAAGAGAGCTTGCTTTTCTTACTGCCCACAGTATGCTTCATCTGATGGGCTATGACCATATGGAGGACGAAGAGCGGAGCCTGATGGAAGCGAAGCAGGAAGCAATCCTTCAGAAGCTGGGCATATCCAGATAAGTAGGAAGCAGGCATTTACTGATATCATGCTAACATGGACAAGCAGCAAGAGGAAAGGCACGGTTATAAGATGAGAAGAACAATAGTCTATCTGTTATTAATCATGAGCTTCCTGCTTCTGGCAGGCTGCAAGAAGAAAAATGAGAGCCCCCAGGATGGAGAAGCCATTGAGGAGAATACAGATCAACAGAAAATAGATGACCAAAAGGAAGACAAGCCCAGCAGCCCTACACCCCAGCCGACGGCAGAGCCTACCAAAGGTGCGGAGGCCGGGCATGAGGGAGAAGTCAGAAGCAATCTGACAGGACTCTGGGTCCCTGAGGAGTTTGCCAAAAAGCGACCCTATGCATACCAGTTCAACAATTTTAAGACAGTGAAGAATCAATGGGGCATCAGCCAGGCGGATATCGTTTATGAGGCTCTGGTGGAAGGTGGTATTACCAGACTGCTGGGAATCGGTGAGAATTATCAGGGAGACAGGATCGGCTCCACCAGAAGCTCCAGACATTATTTTGTCAGCATAGCGGATGAATATGATGCAATCTACATCCATTATGGGAAGACAAAATATGCGACCACCAAGATTAAGAAATTAAAAATAGACAATCTGGATGGAGAAACAGGAATCGGCTCCACTGTATTCTACCGGGATAATTCCATGAAGGCCCCTCATAATGCCTTTTCCAGCCTGGATCGCATTCTGAAGGGGATAGAAAAGAAGGGGTATCGGACAGAGCATGAGGAAGGCTACGAACCCCATTATCGCTTTTATGAGGAGGATACAGACCTGACCGGAGGTACTCCTGCGGCAAAGGTGGATGTTTATTTTTCATCCTATAATACACCCTACTTTGAATACAATAGCTCGGACAAGCTTTATTACCGATATCAGTTCGGAGGAGCACATTTAGACGCCAATACCGGCAAGCAGCTGACCTTTAAGAATATCATTATCCAATTTGTCAAGGAATGGGATATCGACAAGAATGATTATCAGACCATGGATCTGGAGGATGCCAGCGGAAGCGGCTACTATATCAGCAACGGAACCATGGTTCCGATCACCTGGAAGAAGAAGGAGGCAACCCGTTTCATGCGCTACTATGATGCAGACGGCAAGGAGCTGACGATTAATCCCGGTAAGACATATGTTGCCCTATTCCCCAAGGACAGAACCAAGGATGTCAAGTTGAAGTAATTCAAATAAGCAAAAGCTGTGAATGAGATCACAAAGGAAAAATGAAAGCATTCTTTTGCTAAATATGAAGGAGAAGAACATGGCTACTCAAGAAAAATCAAATTACTTCCTGGTCCAGGGAAGCATCCTGGCTGCTGCCTCCCTGCTGGTCAGAATCATAGGCTTGATCTACCGCATCCCCATGACCCGTATCATAGGAGACGAGGGGATGGGCAGCTATAATATTGCATTTGCGGTCTATAATCTGGCTTTAATTTTATCCTCCTACGGTCTACCTCTGGCAGTATCCAAGCTGGTTACAGCCAGAACGGTTGTTAAGGAACACAAGAATGCCTATCGAGTTTTTCGTATTTCCTTAATCTTTGCCTCTGTTATCGGATTGATTGCCACCTTGGTACTCTTTTTTGGAGCAGACTTCTTCGCTACTGTACTTAATGAAGATCCCTTTGCAGTTCTGCCGATTAAGGTCCTGGCTCCGACCATCTTTGTCTTCTCTGTCATGGGAGTCTTCCGGGGCTTTTATCAGGGGAAGAATACCATGATACCCACCGCCTTCTCACAGGTCCTGGAGCAAATTATCAATGCAATCGTCAGCGTGGCTGCTGCCTACTTCCTGATGAAGAATTACAGTGCTTCGGTGGATGTGACCGCATACGGTGCAGCCGGAGGCACCCTGGGAACTCTGGTTGGAGCAATCACCGGATTACTGTTTCTGCTGTTCGTATTTATGATCTACAAACCCTATCTTCGGAAGCAGATGAGGCATGACAGGTCAGAGTATCAGGAAACCATCGGGGAAATTTTTAAGCTTCTGTTACTGACGATTTCACCGATTATACTAAGTCAGACAGTATATCATATCAATGAGGTAATAGACAACTCTCTCTTTAGTAAGATCATGGTCACAAAAGAGGTTACTCAATTTGATCAATCTGTATTTAGCTCACCCGCACTTGGTCAGCTCTATTCCGAGGAGCATATCCGTATCTTACTCGGTAAATACGGTACCAAGTACAAGCTGCTGACCAATGTCCCGGTGGCCATCGCTTCAGCCATCGGAGCGGCAATCGTAACCAGCATCACCGCAGCTAAGGTGAGGGGGCAGGTCCATGAAATCCGTAGGAAAACCCATGTGGCAATCAAATTCAATATGATCATAGCCATACCCTCCGCAGTCGGAATGGCGGTTCTGGCTTATCCGATTCTGACCATGCTGTTTCCGGGCTCTCATCAGTTAGAGGCCAATTTCCTTCGGTTGGGTTCGATCTCCATCGTATTCTATGCCCTGTCGACGGTTTCCACAGCCATCCTGCAGGGAATTGATAAGATGAGGATTCCGGTAATCAATTCCGCGATTTCCTTAGGACTGCATGTGGTATTGGTCTTCCTGCTGCTATGGTTCACACCCTTGAGTACTTATTCCCTGGTCATCGGCAATGTTTCCTTTGCCCTGGTGGTCAGTATCCTGAACTGGATCGCAATCGAAAAATACTTAGCCTACAAGCAGGAAATCACAAAGACCTTTATTATCCCCACGATCAGTACCGGATTGATGGGTGTGATCACTCATTTTGCTTATCTGGGTCTCCATAAATTAACCGGAAGCAATGCCATATCCACTCTGATCGCCCTGGTCCTTGCGGTAATGATCTATTTTGCTCTCCTGATCTTCATGAAGGGACTGGAGGAAGAAGAGCTGCTGAACATACCCAAGGGAGAAAGCATCGTAAGACTACTTAGAAAGCTTCATATCCTGTAGGTAGCAGAAGGTTAAAATATCCCTATGTACCTTTTGAAGGGATGGATGCTTCATATCAGATGCGCTGCAGAAGAGATATGTCCATGTACCTGGATGGCAATATTGTATAAAACAGTAAAATAATGAGAATAATATATGCCAAAGGAGTGGTTTCGCATGAAACTAAGAAAGGCATATATTTATCTCTTTAGTTTACTGAGCTTGGCTTTTTTGTTCAGTTTCTGTTATTATCTTAGCTATCAGCATGCGCTGAAGAACTTTAATGAAATGGCAGTGGAACGTAAGGAGGAGCTGAACTCATTACTGGAGGCAGTCAGGTCTGCACCGGATGCCAAAGCTTCAGAGCATGAGTCGGTGGCTGCGGCTGCTCAGGATTCGAACACGATACTGCCCTCCACGAATTATATACTTGAAATCATGAATCAGAAGACCGGGACTCTGGAAAGTGAAAAACTGAATATACCGGGCCATCTGGTTGGACTGACGAAGGAAGAGGTGGAGCTTTATCTGGAAGACTACATGAGAGATGTAACCCTGTCTGAATATAACAAGGGCCTGATTTCCTATGAGCTGACCGCTTTCTCTGATAAAGAGGTCCGGATGAGAAAGACCTATGATGAGGATATGGTCCCTTATCGTTATTATGTCGCTGTCAGGAATGGATATGTGATTGTATATAACAGTGATTTGAAATCCGTATTTGAATATACCAGTATAGAAGCAAAGAATCTTCCGGAGGAGGACAGAATTGCTTTAAGCTTGGGTATCTATGTAAATAATGAAGAAGAGCTATATGCACTGCTGGAAAGCTACTCCAGTTAATGAATGACATGGGTATGCTATGGTGTAGGACCAGGCAAGCATATGAATGCTAAGAAACCTTCGATATGGCGGGCTGTTGTTTCCATCCGGTTCTAAAGAATGTCCGGAAGGAAATAGCAGCCCTTCTTTCCGTATATGGGAGAGAGGTAAAGGTGGAAGTACCTTAGGAACACAATCATCAGCCCAGCTGTATAAAGGTTAAAATTTCATTAAACACTTGAATTAAAGCCTAGGGTCAAATATAATGGAACAAATGAAAATGTTTGTTCTGGGAGGGTCGGAATTGGAACAGGATATGATCATCATCGGTGCGGGAGCCTCAGGTCTGATGGCAGCCATTGGAGCTGCAGGCAAGGGGAGCAGGGTCTTAGTCATCGAGCAGAAGGAGAAGGCAGGGAAGAAGCTGCTGGCGACCGGTAATGGCAAATGTAATTTCTCTAATCTGGTTCAGACTGCGGAATGCTATCGGTCAGAGGATGTATCCTTTGCCCTTCAGGTTCTGGCAGCCTTTGATGTCTCAAGGACCCTCTGTTTCTTCCGTGACCTTGGTATCCTGCCCAAGGAAAGAGACGGATATCTCTATCCGAATTCTGAGCAGGCTGCCAGCGTATTGCAGGTATTGCTGATGGAATGCAGGCGGCTGGGAGTAGCCTTCGTCTATGAGGAAAAGGTTACGGATATCCTGCCTCCCGATGGAAAAGGAAAAGGCTTTCGTGTCACCACCGAGAAGCTGGCAGAAGCCGGTAAGAAGGGCAGCTATCAGGCGAAGTTCTTGATTCTGGCTGCTGGAGGCTGCGCTTCTCCCAAGCTGGGTTCCGATGGCAGTGGCTATCGCTTAGCCAAGGGACTTGGACATAAGCTGATCAAACCCCTACCTGCCCTGGTCCAGTTGAAGTCCCCGGAGAAGTTCCTGAAGACCATATCGGGAGTCAGAGCAATCGGAAAGGTAACCGCCTATTCCAATCAGGAAAGACTGGCAGAAGAGGAAGGAGAGCTGGTCTTTACCGATTACGGCATCTCCGGAATACCGGTCCTTCAGCTGAGCCGCTATGTGGCCAAGGCTTTGGATCAGCGAAAAGCAGTTCATCTCATTCTGGATTTTCTCCCCTCCTTTGACAGGACGGGTGTCAGAGCCCATCTGGAAGAGAGACTGAAGCACTGCGAAGGAAAGAATCTGGAGGAGATGCTGATTGGCCTCTTTAACCATAAATTATCCTATATTATAATCAAGGAAGCCGGTCTGGATCCTTATCAGAGTCCGGTCGGGCTGAAACATAAGGAGCTGGAGCGACTGCTCTCACAGATCAAGGAATTTAAGCTTAAAAT
Organism: Bacillota bacterium; assembly: GCA_023441965.1. Taxonomy (GTDB): domain Bacteria; phylum Bacillota; class Clostridia; order Lachnospirales; family Lachnospiraceae; genus Mobilitalea. Next base: position 7,159 of record JAEZNB010000035.1, on the reverse strand, counting down.
CAATGATACCAATTCCTTTGAAAATGCACAGGTATGTGCGGGAGGAGTACCGACCGCAGAGCTGGATCCGGCTACCATGGAATCCAAGCTCATTCAGAACCTTTATCTCTGTGGGGAAATCGTAGATGTGGATGGGACCTGCGGTGGCTACAATCTTCAGTGGGCCTGGAGCTCAGGCTATCTGGCAGGAGTTTCGGCTGCCACTCATTAATCGCAGTCAGGAAGGAAGGACAGCATGATACGCGTATCACAGATTAAGCTGCCAATCGGACATAGAGAAGAGGAGCTGACGGAAGCGGCTGCCAGGATGCTTAAGCTGTCCGTAAGTAAAATAGAGAAGCTTACAATCATAAAGAAGTCCATTGATGCCAGGAAGAAGGATGAGATTAAGTTCATCTATTCTGTGGATGTCAGTATGATTAAGGAGCATAAGGAAAGCGAAGCCCAGCTGGTGGAACGCCTTAAGAATGTGAACATTACCCTGACGAAGGAGACCAGGTATGTTGTTGAGCCCGAAGGGGATATCGTTCTAAAAACTCCTCCTGTCATAGTCGGTACCGGCCCTGCCGGTCTCTTCTGTGCCTATCTGTTGGCGAAGAAGGGCTATCGACCCATCGTGATCGAACGGGGTTATGAGGTAAAGCGGAGGGTGGAGGCCGTGGAAAGCTTCTGGTCCGGTAAGCCTCTGGATCCGGATTGCAATGTACAGTTTGGAGAAGGCGGTGCAGGAACCTTCTCTGACGGTAAACTGAATACCATGGTGAAGGATGCCAGCAACCGCTATCCCTTTGTCATGGAGACCTTTGTGGAGCACGGAGCCCCATCGGATATCCTCTACCTGAACAAGCCCCATATCGGGACAGACCGGCTGCGGCTTGTCGTGGAGAATATGAGAAATGAAATCATTCGTATGGGAGGCCAGGTACGGTTCGCTGCCAAGCTGACCGACCTAACAATAGAAAACGGCAGACTGGTTGCTATAGAGCTAAATCATAAGGAGCGTATCCCCTGCCAGGTCTTAATTCCCGCCATCGGCCATAGTGCCAGAGATACCTTTGAGCTCTTCCTAAAGAGGGGACTGCACCTGTCACCCAAGCCCTTTGCCATCGGCTTGAGGATAGAGCATAAGCAAAGCAGGATCAGCAGGAGCCAGTACGGGGATGCCTATATCCATCTGCCCCCTGCGGATTATAAGCTGACCCATCAGACGAAGACGGGCAGAGGAGTATATTCCTTCTGTATGTGCCCCGGTGGCTTTGTGGTCAATTCTTCTTCAGAGCAGGGCCATATGGTAGTTAACGGTATGAGCAATTATGCCAGAGATGAGGAGAATGCCAACAGTGCCATTGTAGTAACCGTTGGTCCGGAGGATTTTGCATCATCGGACCCCTTAGGTGGGATCGCCTTTCAGAGAAAATGGGAGGCCCTTGGATACAAGGCCGGAAACGGAAGGGTTCCGGTACAGTTATTTGGTGACTTGTTAAGAAACAGGGAGAGTGTTACAATAGGGAGTATTAAGCCGAATATCCGGGGGGAGTACTGCTTGACCAACTTACATTCCTGCCTGCCGGACTTTGTCAGGGAAGCCGTAACCGAAGGCATTTTGGCCTTTGAGCATAAGCTGAAGGGCTTTGCGGATGAGGAGGCAGTACTGTCAGGAATAGAATCCAGAACCTCTTCTCCGGTAAGAATTCATAGGAGTGAAGCCTACGAGAGCAATATCAGCGGGATCTACCCCTGTGGAGAGGGAGCGGGCTATGCGGGAGGTATCACCTCCGCGGCTATGGATGGAATGAAGGTATTCGAAGCAGTTGTTAAGGTTTACCGGCCCCTGTAAAGCAAGAAGAATACGAATTGGCTGCTGAGCAGCAGCCTTATGGAGGATAAATATGCAGGACAGAGATTGTCTGAAGGACAAGAAAAGGATAGTTGTAAAGATTGGTTCATCCTCACTCACCCATACGGAGACAGGGAGTCTGAACCTGGATAAGATGGAACGGTTGGTCAGAATCCTGACGGATATCAGAAATCAGGGGAAGGAAGTGATTCTGGTTACCTCGGGTGCTATCGCGGTGGGGAGAAAGGCTCTGGCTCTTACAGAGAAGCCGACTGAGCGGTCCATCAAGCAGGCTTGTGCTGCGGTAGGTCAGGCCAGGCTGATGATGGTCTATCAGAAGCTCTTTGCGGAATACAACCAGATGGCGGCCCAGATTCTGATGACCAAGTATACCATGATCAATGACATCAGCAGACAGAATGCTCAGAATACCTTTCAGGAGCTATTCAAGATGGGTGTTATTCCAATCGTAAATGAGAATGATACCGTATCCACGGATGAGCTGGATTTTGGTGATAATGATACCTTGTCCGCCATTGTTACCGCCCTGGTCGGAGGAGATCTCTTGATTCTCTTGTCCGATATCGACGGATTATATACGGATGATCCCCATCAGAATCAGGAAGCTACCCTGATTCCGATTGTAAATGAAATCGGAGATGACCTAAACGATATGGCAAAGTCCTCTACCGGCTGCAGCTTAGGAACCGGTGGAATGGTAACGAAGCTTTCCGCCGCCAAAATCGCCACCTATTCCGGTGCGGATATGGTTATTACCAATGGAGAGAATGTAAGGAACATTAACTATGTGCTGGAGGGCAGGACAGTTGGTACCCTCTTTAAGGCCCATAAGGCTGCGGATTTTAATCTGCTGGATTATATTAAGACCAAGCAATACCCAAATTAAGAATCTTATGAATAAGAATCGTATGAATAAGTATCGTATGAATCAGACTTGTATGAATAAGGTTCGTACAGTATGATGACATAAATTGAAGCCGGAGATCAATATCGATGAAAGAGAAGAAACCGGTGATGGTAACAGAAAGGATTTAAAATGGATCAGACACAAATACAAAGAATCAACGAGCTTTATCATAAGTCACAGAAGGAAGGCCTTACGGAGGAAGAGAAGGAAGAGCAAAAGAAGCTGAGGGCAGATTATATCACTGCAATCCGTAGGAATATGCGGGGGACCCTGGATCAGGTATCCTTTGTAAATCCGGATGGTTCTCTGACCAAAGCGAAGGATCTTAGGGATATGAACATGGAGAGAAGCTCCGGGGATATGAATCAAAATTAAAGGAAACCAATTACTTGCAGACCCTAAGCCTTAGGAGGTGATACATGTGACCAAGTCAGAGCTTCGGCAGAAGATGAAGGAGCTTAGAAATCAGCTTACGAAGGAGGAACGGGTCAGATACGCAGAGGAGCTACGGCAGAGGCTGACCGGGATGGAGCTATGGGTAAGGAGTAAGCAGCTCTTCACCTATCTCTCCTTTGGTACGGAAGTAGATACCCGGAATATGGTGGAAGAAGCCCTTTCCGGTGAAAGGGGTCCGGTAAAGCAGGTATATGTACCAAGAGTGGAAGGGAGAAACATGTGCTTCTATCATCTTACGGAGGCAACCCTGTTAGAGCCCAGCAGCTTTGGTGTACCGGAGCCTGTAGGTAACAACCTCATCCCCTACAGGGGAAGAGAGTCAGAAAGTGAAGCAGCCTCACCCAAGCTGATGTTGATTCCGGGCTTAGCCTTTGACCTATGTGGAAACCGGATCGGCTATGGCGCAGGCTATTATGACCGATATCTTAGGGAGCACGAGGGAGAGCATTTCGTGAAGGTTGGGTTGGCCTATGACTTCCAGCTGCTGGAGCGCATACCTTCCGAGGAGCAGGATATCAGGATGGATTATATCCTTACGCCGGAGAGGATCATCCGCTGTAAGGATAGGTAGCTTCAATAGAAAGTAAAGACATCAATATAATTTGAAACAGATTTATTAGGAAAGGGAAGGAGGAATACATCATGATCAGTTTAGAGGAGATCGGCAGCCGGTCCAAGGCGGCTGCGGTTAAACTGGGTCTGCTACAGCAGGAAGAGAAGAACAATGCTTTACACTCCTGTGCCAAAGCTTTACTGGATGCTACAGAGGAGATTCTGGCAGCCAATGCAATTGACGTAAAGAAGTCGGAGCAGAACGGAGTTAAGGCCTCATTGATAGACAGACTGAGTCTGAATGCTTCAAGATTACAGGCAATGGCAGATGGAATATTGGAGGTTTGTACCTTAAAGGATCCGGTGGGAGAGGTCTTATCCATGCAGGTCCGTCCCAACGGACTTACCATCGGACAGAAGCGGGTCCCCCTCGGTGTCATCGGTATCATCTATGAATCCCGGCCCAATGTTACCTCGGATGCTTTCGGCCTGTGCTTTAAGGCAGGAAATGCTGTGATCCTTAGAGGCGGAAGCGATGCGATTCATTCTAATATCGCAATTGTGAAGGCCCTTCGCAAGGGACTGGCAGATGCAGGCTGCCCTGAAGATGCCCTTCAGCTTCTTGAGGATACCTCCAGGGAGACGGTGAACCGGTTGATGAAGCTGAATCGGTACATAGATGTCTTGATTCCCAGAGGAGGTGAAGGATTGATCAGATCGGTGATCGAGAACAGTACCATACCGGTCATTGAAACCGGAACCGGCAATTGTCATGTCTATGTGGATGAATATGCGGACTTTGCTATGGCTCTGGACATTATTGACAATGCCAAGACCCAGAGGTTAGGGGTTTGCAATACCTGTGAGTCTTTGGTCATTCACGAGAAGGTGAGTAAGGAATTCATTCCTCTCTTATATGACAGACTACAGGCCAAGGAGATTGAGATCCGGGCAGATGAAAGGGGCAGGGCCATAGCTGCAGGCTGTGTTCCCGCCACCGAAGAGGACTACGGCAAGGAATATCTGGATAAGATCATATCTCTGAAGGTGGTAGACAGTATCGAGGAGGCAATTGCCCATATCAACCGATATAATACCAAGCACTCGGATGCGATTGTTACTAAGGATTATGACCATGCGATGAAATTCCTGAATGAGATAGATGCGGCGGCTGTCTATGTGAATGCCTCTACCCGCTTTACGGATGGTAGTGAATTCGGTATGGGGGCAGAGATCGGCATCAGCACACAGAAGCTTCATGCCAGGGGTCCCATGGGACTCAAGGAGCTGACTACGACCAAGTATATCATATTCGGTAACGGTCAGATCAGGAAATAAAGAAAGGATGAGGAAAAGGAATGGCAAATAATATTTATGATTTTCCCAAAGGAGCAGATGTCAGGGCATTTATGAAGAGGTTTAAGAATATCCTGCTTCTTCTGATCGTAGCGGCAATCGCGGCTGTGCTCTTCTTTGGAGCCTTCTATACGATCAAGGAGCAGGAGCAGGCAGTCGTAACTACCTTCGGTAAGGCGAAGACTGTCAGCACGGCAGGCCTGCATTTTAAGATACCGATCATTCAGAAGGTAGACAAGGTGGATACCACCATTAAGAGCTTCACCATCGGCTATGATATGACGACAGGTGCGAAGATTGAGTCTGAATCCATGATGATTACCTATGATTTTAACTTCGTAAATGTAGACTTCTTCGTGGAGTATAAGGTATCGGATCCGATCAGGGCCCTCTATGCCTCAAACGATCCGGTGATTATTCTGAAAAGCATCGCCCAGAGCAGCATTCGAACCGTGGTAGGCAGCTATAAGGTGGATGACGTTATTACGACAGAGAAGTTTGAGATTCAGTCCAAAATCAAACAGTCCATTCTGGAGAAGCTGACTGCCCAGGATATCGGAATTCAGCTGGTGAATATCACGATTCAGGATGCCGAACCACCGACAGATGAGGTCATGGAAGCCTTTAAGTCAGTGGAAACCGCAAAGCAGGGGAAGGAAACAGCCCTGAACAATGCGACGAAATACAAAAATGAGAAGCTTCCCCAGGCAGAAGCTCAGGTGGATAAGATCTTACAGGAGGCCGAGTCCACAAAGACCCGGAGAATAAATGAGGCAGAAGCCGAGGTGGCACGCTTTAACGAGATGTATGAGGAGTACAGCAAGTATCCTCTGATCACCAAGGAGAGAATGTTCTATGAAACCATGGAGAAGGTTCTGCCTTCCCTTAAGGTCATCATAGACAGCGGAAGCTCCGATGTTCAGAAGCTTCTCCCCCTGGATAGCTTATTGGAAGGAGGTCAGTAATATGGCTAAGTCAGCAAAGAAAATTTCAGGAGTAGTCTTCCTGTTTCTCGTAATCGCAGGCCTCATTGTTCTGCTGTCCTCCCTGGTGGTTACGAAGGAAAATGAATATACCATTGTGAAGCAGTTCAATAGAATTGAAAAAGTGAACAAGAGCGCAGGGCTAACCTTTAAGGTGCCGTTCTTAGAGACAGTTGATCGGCTGCCCAAGCAGATACAGTTTTATGATATGATGGAATCCGATGTCATCACCAAGGACAAGAAGACGATGGTTGTGGACAGTTATGTCTTATGGAGAATCGTTGAACCCATCACCTTTGCCCAGTCCTTGAATTCCTCATTGGTAGCCGCGGAAGGAAGAATTGATTCAACGGTTTATAATGCAATGAAGAGTGTAATCAGCTCTATGGACCAGGCAGAGGTCATCAGCGGCAGAGATGGCGAATTAAGTCTTGAATTTATGAAGAATATCGGCTCTACAATGAGTCAATACGGAATAGAATTGCTATCCGTAGAGACAAAGCATCTGGACCTACCCAGCGGGAATAAGGCTGCTGTATTTGACCGAATGATTTCGGAGCGGTCACAGAAAGCGGCCACCTTTACGGCAGAGGGTGAGTCCGAGGCACAGATCATCCGCAATGAAACGGATAAGGAGGTTGCGATCAGCATTTCCAATGCAGAGACCCAGGCTGCGAAGATTATTGCAGAGGGTGAGGCAGAATACATGAGGATTCTGTCCAATGCCTATTCCGATCCCGGCAGAAGTGAATTCTATACCTTTATCCGTTCTCTGGAGGCTGCAAAGGCTTCCTTAAGCGGAGGAAATAAGACGCTGATCCTGTCAGAGGATTCACCAATTGCACAGATTTTCTACCGGCTTGACTAGTAAGTATACCGCATAGGACATAGCCCTTCTTCATATGTTATGATGAGTACATGGCAAAGCAGGGGTGCGTCCGATGATCGTCAACCTGGAAGAAGCACTTTATTCTTATGATAAACTCAAATCCGATGCAAGGGCTTTGGCAGACCGCTACCCTGGCTTGATCCAGTATGTCACGATTG
>JAEZNB010000093.1 GCA_023441965.1 Bacillota bacterium | reverse complement strand
GAGAACGGAGAACCGAAGATCACAGATACTCCGGAGATCAGAGAAGCGGAAGGCACAGCTGCTTCGGAGGTCAGAGAAGCGGAAGGCATAGCTGCTCCGGAGGTCAGAGAAGCAGAAGGCATAGCTGCTTCGGAGGTCAGAGAAGCGGAAGGCATAGCTGCTCCGGAAGGCAGAGACTTGGAGGGAAGTACTGCTATGATAGATAATAAGGGGCAGGAAACAGGTACAGGAGAGGGTAGCAAGCGATATACTAATAAGAATAATCAAGAGGAGCCGGGGATGAGTAATAGGTCAGATCAAGAAGGGCTGGGGAGAATGCCACAACAAAACAAGGTAATAGAAGCTGTTGCTCTGGAAGCATACTCCACACAGGAGGAGCTGATGGAGGGACTTAGGAGGATTCCGGCAGGTACGGTCATGAAGTTATCAGGAGCAGAGGAAAGTCTTGTGAACAGGCTATTTTACATGGAGGAGCTTTCCGAGGAGGTCAAGGCGAGGATCCAAGGCAAATCCTATGGGGAGAATTGCGACCTTCCCTATGAGGAGCTTCGCTATATAAGGGTGCTGTATCATGCCTTTGATGGGACGTGTCAGATCGGAGAGCTGATCGTAAATCGGGCGATCGCTCAGGATATCCTGGATATCTTTCGGGAATTATATGCTTTAAGCTATCCGATCGAACATATGGTATTGATTGATGAATATGATGCGGACGATGAGAGGTCCATGGCAGCCAATAATAGCTCTGCCTTTAACTACCGCTATGTGGCAGGAACCACCCGGCTCTCAAAGCACAGCCTTGGCTGGGCAATCGATATCAATCCCCTTTATAATCCCTACATCACAAGGATTGACGGTGAAATAAGGGTCCTGCCGGAAAACGGTAAGGATTACGCTGACCGCGAGAAGGACTGTCCCTACTATATCAGAAAAGGAGATGCCTGCTATGAGGCCTTTATCAGCAGGGGCTTTACCTGGGGCGGTGACTGGAAGAACAGTAAGGACTACCAGCACTTTGAGAAAATAATCGACAAAGCTGTACATCAGGATCAATGACAACAGACATTGATTTCTATAAAACGGAATGATATAATGGCAGAAGAATAGTTATGCCGTTTACACGGATGAGGAGAGACGCATGAGACAAGTCTTAATGATTGAGACAGACCCGGAGATCCAGATGCTGGTGACCCATGCGCTGGAGGGAAGGATTAGCTTATCCATATCAGAAACAGAGGAGGAGGGCTTCCGATTCCTATCAGAGAATCGCCCGGACCTGATTCTGTTGTCATCTGCGGTTGTAGGAGCTGATGGAACCAGGCTAATCAATAGCTTTCACAGTATTCCTGACCGGAAGGATATCCCCGTGCTTCTGCTCCTAAGACAGGGGGAGGCAGGCTTGGAAGAGAAGGCCTTTCGTCTTGGTTATGCCGATCTGATTTCGCTGCCCTGCGCCGGAGCAGTGATATTGAACCGGGTAAACATCCAGCTGGAGCTGGCGGCTCATCGGGATCAGGCCCGGAAGTACCTGGAATATCAGGATACCATCTCTGTCAGCATCGCTGAGCTGGTGGAGTGCCGGGACATTACGACCGGAGGTCACCTGAAGAATACGACGGCATATTTTAAGCTACTCTTGGAGGAAGTCACCAAGAGGGAGAATTTTAAGGGAAAGATCGCCGAGGAGGATATCCTTGATTTACTTCGGTCAGCTCCCCTCCATGATATCGGTAAGATCGGTATCAATGATGACATCCTAAGAAAAGCATCAACACTGGACAATAATGAATTTGAATATATGAAGACCCACACGGTTCTGGCCAAGGATACCTTCGATAAGATCATGAAGGAAACCGGAGAATCCCGCTTTCTGATCCTGGCCAGGGATTTGGCTTATTGCCATCATGAAAGATGGGATGGAACAGGTTATCCCAACGGTCTGAAGGGGGAGGAGATTCCCTTCTATGCGAGGATACTGGCCATAGCGGATGTTTATGATGCCCTGACCTCCCACCGGGCCTATAAGAAGGCCTTTACACATAGGGATGCGGTGGAGATCATCCGTCAGGGTAAGGGGACCCTCTTTGATCCGGAATTGGTCGAGCTCTTCATTCAGATCAGTGATCAATTTGAGCAGGCACTGGCGAGGAAATATATCAACGGTGCGGAAAGCTAGAAAGGAAGCTGTGCATGTCATATACGGCTCTATACAGAAAGTTTCGGCCCGGTAATTTTAATGATGTCAAAGGGCAGGACCATATCGTTACAACCATAAGGAATCAGATTAAGGCCGGCAGAATCGGACATGCCTACCTGTTTACGGGAACCCGGGGAACCGGTAAGACGACCGTGGCTAAGCTCTTAGCCAAGGTCGTTAATTGTGAGAACCCTGTGGACGGCAATCCCTGCAATGAATGCAGGATGTGTAAGGGAATCGCGGCCCAGACCTCCATGAATGTGATCGAGATCGATGCAGCCTCCAACAACGGAGTGGACAATGTCCGTGAGATCGTGGACGAGGTCAGGTACTCTCCGACAGAAGGTAAATATAAGGTGTATATCATAGACGAGGTTCATATGCTGTCAACGGGAGCCTTCAATGCCCTGCTGAAGACCATAGAAGAACCGCCCTCCTACGTTATATTCATCCTAGCTACCACAGAGGTGCATAAAATACCGGTAACCATCTTATCCAGATGCCAGAGGTATGATTTCAAACGAATTACCATAGATACCATCGCTGCGCGGATGGCGGAGCTGATGGAGGAGGAGCAGATCGAGGTAGAGGAGAAAGCTCTCCGCTATATTGCCAGAGTAGCGGACGGATCCCTAAGAGACGGCCTTAGCCTGCTGGATCAGTGTATCTCTTTCTATCTGGGGAAGAAGCTTACCTACGACAATGTCCTCGAGGTACTGGGGGCTGTAGATATAGTGGTCTTCTCCAAGCTCTTACATCATATCGGTCAGTCAGATGTTTCCTCCTGCATACAGCTACTGGAGGAGATAGAAAGCAGCGGACGGGAGCTGGGGCAGTTTACGGTGGATTTCATCTGGTACTTAAGAAATCTGCTTTTGTTGAAGACGACGGAGGGTGTCTCCGAAATCATTACCGAGATCTCCACGGAAAATCTTCTGCAGCTGAAGAAGGAAGCAGAGCAGGTGGAGGAACAGACCCTCATGCGCTATATCAGGGTCTTCTCCGACTTATCCAATCAGATCCGCTATGCAGCCAGAAAGCGGGTCCTGATCGAGATCAGTATCATCAAGCTGTGTAAGCCGGAGATGGAGACGAATCTGGACTCCCTGCTGGAGAGGATCAAGCAGCTGGAGGAGAAGCTGGAAAGCGGTGCATTTACATCAGCACCTGCACAGACCAAGCAAGTCACAGCAGAGAATAAGGCCAAGCTTCAGCAGCCAAAGCCTGTTATGCCGGAGGCATTACCGGAGGATGTGAAGGAGGCGGCGAATCACTGGAAGAGCATCATTTCCCAGATCAGCAGGAAGGCGCCGGCCTTGGCATCGGTATTGGCCGGGGCAACCTTAAGCATAGATGGAGGGCAGGGGCTTCTGATTGTAGTGACCAACGAGCTGGATAAGGATATCATCGACAGGGAGCCTCATATGCAGCTTATTAAGGATACGGTGGCCCAGATGATCCGCAAGCAGGTTCAGGTGAATACGAAATATCTGGACAAGGAGAAGGAACGGATGGAGGATGTTCCCGATCTTGCCAAACTGATTAAGATGCCGATACAATACGAATAAGTATGTATTGATATATCATAGCAAGCAATAATATAATATCTCATATAGGAAGAGTGAAAGGAGTCATATAAGATGGCGAAAAGAGGCGGATTTCCGGGCGGCGGTTTACCCGGGAACATGAACAATTTAATGAAGCAGGCACAGCGCATGCAGAAGCAGATGGAGGAGAAGACGAAGGAGCTGGAGGAGAAGACCTGGGAAGCAAGTGCCGGCGGTGGAGCAGTTACAGTCACGGTATCCGGTAAGAAGGAAATTGCATCCGTTAAGCTCTCCAAGGAAGTAGTCGATCCCGATGATATAGAGATGCTGGAGGACCTGATCGTGGCAGCAGCCAATGAGGCTCTGCGTAAGATGGAGGAGGAATCCTCACAGGTTATGGGCTCTATTACCGGTGGATTAAGCGGAATGGGTGGACTTGGAGGATTTCCGTTCTAATGGATTATTACAGCAGTCAGATCAGCAAGTTAATAGAGGAGCTATCCAGGCTTCCGGGTATAGGCGTGAAGACAGCCCAGAGGCTTGCTTTTCATATCATAAATATGCCTGAGGACCAGGTGGCAGCCTTGTCCGGCTCCATCGTAGAGGCGAAGCGGAACATCCGTTACTGCGCTGATTGCTTCACCCTGACGGATAAGGAGCTGTGCCCGATCTGTTCCTCACCGGGCAGGAATAAGCGTCAGATCATGGTGGTAGAGAATCCGAGAGATCTGGCGGCCTATGAGAAGACAGGGAAGTATGAGGGTGTCTACCATGTCCTGCACGGGGCAATCTCCCCCATGCTGGGTATCGGCCCTGCCGACATTAAGCTGAAGGAGCTGATGCTGCGCCTGCAAGGGGATGTGGAGGAGGTAATCATCGCCACAAACTCCAGCCTGGAGGGAGAAGCGACTGCCATGTACCTAAGCAAGCTGATCAAACCGGCAGGCATTAAGGTGAGCCGGATCGCCAGCGGTATTCCGGTCGGCGGTGACCTGGAGTATATTGATGAGGTCACACTGCTCCGGGCCTTTGAGGGCAGAGTGGAGCTGTAGACTCCCTGATGTATGATAAAACAGAACATAAAACAGTCCGGATGGGAAGGGCCTCTTTTATGCCCTTTCCATTTTTGTGTATAAATCGGCATAAAAATCAATTTTATGCTAATAAATGTACATAAAGACAAACTATTTTTATTGAAATGTGAAGAAGTTCATATTATAATAGTAATAATTATTATTATAGATTTTGGAAAAAGTATATGTTTCATAACGGTTTTTTCTCAATTTTTCACATAGGGGCAAAACTGCAGTTTAAGAAGGACAGTATAAATCATGGGAGGGTTTTATGAAGCATCGTAAAAAGATGGGTTTGGTTCGGCTTAGTAGTATAAGAGTGAGACTGATGATTTATTTTCTGCTGCTGGTCACAGCCTCATCCGCAACAGTAGGAGTTCTTTCTATCCGAAATGCAAAATCAGCCTTGACAGAGGAGGCCAGAGGAGCCTTGGTTGCTTTGGCTGATAAGGTGGCTGATTATACAACCGGCCAAGTCATGGAGCAGCTAAGAATCCTGGAGATGATTACAGTCAACAATGAAATTATCAGCATGGACTGGGCACAGCAGCAACCGGCATTGCAAAGAGTGCTAGACAGGACCAGCTTCCTGGACCTTGCAGTGGTGAGTCCCGACGGTACAGCCCGTTACGCCAAGGGAGATATCAGTAATCTCGGTGACAGGGAATATGTGAAGAAGGCCTTTGAGGGTACTGCCAATGTATCGGACCTTCTGGTCAGCCGTGTGACAAACAGCATCGTTTTGATGTATGCATCACCGATTGTCCGGGATAACCAGGTGGTCGGGGTATTGATCGGGCGTAAGGATGGTAATACCCTAAGCGAAATCGTAAAAAACACGACCTATGGAGTCACCGGCTATAGCTATATGTTCAATTCCAAAGGAACGGTTGTCGGTCATCCCGACGCGGAACTGGTGAATACTCAGTATAATCCCATAGAAGCGGCAAAGACAGATGATAGCTTAGCTGCTCTGGCAGACTTTTTTGTATCAGCAAATGAGTCCGCTAAGGGTGAAGGAGAATATTTCTTCAGAGGCGAAGTAAAGATGGCAGCCTATGATCATATTGAGGGGAGTGACTGGATCTTTGCCATAACAGCTCCCAAGCATGAGGTGCTTGCATCAGTGACCAAGCTGCAGAATAGAATTATCTTACTTACAGCTATGATTCTGGTTACCTATATCATTATCATCTACTTCCTAGGCAGCGGTCTGGCAAAGCCTATCATGAAAGTGGCAGAGCTGTCCAAGAGGATTGCCTCCCTCGATATTACCAAGGATGTGCCGGAGCAATATCTAGGCAAAAAGGACGAAGTTGGAGAGATGTCGAAGGCCCTTCAGGCGATTACGGACAATCTTCGGAGAATTGTTAGGGAGATATCCGATTCCTCGGAGAAGGTCTCTGTCGCCTCAGATGAATTGTCGTCCACTTCACAGCAGTTGGCGATATCGGCTGAGGAAGTGGCATTGACTGTTGGAGAGGTTGCGAATGGTGCTTCCGAGCAGGCGAAGGATCTGGAGATCGGATTTGAAAAGGCAACGATTCTGGGTGATACCATTGAAAAGGACCAGAAGTACATTAAGGATCTAAACAAGGCTTCAAGAAAGGTTACCGAAGCGGTAACAGAAGGTATGGTGGTGATCGATGAGCTTTCCCTGATCACTGAGGATAGTAATACCGCTTCGAAGGAAATCCATGAGGTAATCGATCAGACCCATCAAAGCTCCAACAAGATCGGTGAAGCCAGTACGGTTATTTCCTCCATTGCAAAGCAGACGAATCTCTTGGCTCTGAATGCGTCCATTGAGGCGGCGAGAGCAGGAGAGGCAGGAAAGGGCTTTGCTGTGGTTGCAGAGGAGATCAGAAAGCTGGCTGAGCTATCAGCGGAAGCAACCAGAGAGATTGATACCATCGTTGACGAGCTTCAGAAGAATTCCCAGAATGCCATGGATACCATAAAGAAGGTAACCGCTATTACTGTCAGACAGACAGATAGCGTGATGAATACTAAGGATAAGTATCTAAGAATCGCAAAAGCAATGAGTGCCGCAGAAAAGGCAGTGGAACAGCTGAATATCTCCGGTGATGAGATGGAGACAATGAAGCTGGAAATCTTAAGCACGATGGAGAACCTGTCAGCGATTGCCGAGGAGAACTCGGCCTCCACAGAGGAGATGTCTGCCTCTATTGAAGAGCAGTCTGCTTCCGTGGAAGAGATGGCAAGTGCCAGTGAGGGCCTGAACGCCATGGCAAAGCAATTGAAGCAGATCATAGACCGTTTCCAGGTATAGGGCAGGGTCCCTGCCTGGCGGCGTAACAATATCCCATAGAATAATCCACCCGGAGCAGAATATACTGTAAAGAGTTCTCCTCCAGGTGGTTTTTTGATGTTTATAAATAACCATTTACTGAGAAGCGGCAAGCTGCTTGCCCAGCAAAATGACTCATCTAGGAGTGTAAATCCCAATGATATCAGTGTGCCTCCCGGATATCAGGTAGAGGTCTTCGCGCAGGGCTTGGAGTCTCCCGTAGGCATCGTATTCACGAATGACGGGGATCTGATCTACGCAGAAGCAGGTCATTCAACCGGTAATCCCAGGGTGATCAGAATCAGTAACGGACAGTATGATGTGATTGCTGAGGGCTTTCGGGTTCCGATTACCGGCATCAATATCCATTATGAGGATATCTATGTATCCTCCAAGGGAGTCATCTCTATCGTAAGATTGGATGGCAGCAGGAGGGATATCGTCCGGGGACTGCCCGGCTTTGGTGATTACAGCAATAATCGTGTTACTTACGCACCGGATGGGAAGATTTATTTTGGTCTGGGAACCTATACGAATTCCGGAGTGGTAGGATTGGACAATGACTGGATTTTTGAAGGACCGGATATGCATGATAACCCCGGCTCCTTCATTCTGGTAAACGGAATAAACTATGAAACGGCGGATGTACTCATACCTGCGGAAGGAAGGACTCTAACCGGTGCCTTCAAGCCCTTTGGGGTTCCGAACTCAAGGTCCATCGAAGTGGTGGATGGCAGGCTGAAGGCGTCCGGCAGTATCCTAAAGGCCAACCCGGATGGATCTGATATGGAGCTGGTAGCCTGGGGCCTGCGTAATCCTGTCCAGCTGAATTATGATGGCTTCAACCAGCTTTATCTTACCAATCAGGGCTATGAAAACAGAGGGAGCAGACCAATTGCCAATGCCCTGGATGAGATTCAGCTCTTAAGTCCGGGAACCTGGTACGGCTGGCCGGATTATACGGCCGGGCTTCCGGTGAACCAGCCCAGATTTGCTCCGGAGGGTGGGGAGATACCTGCCATGCTGCTGGCCAGTATTCCCTCTGTACCTCCAAGACCGGTAGCTGTATTTCCATCGGAAGCACATATCATGGGCTTTGATTTTAACATGAATCCCGCATTCGGAGCGGTAGGGGAAGCATATGTTGCCGAATTTGGATACATACGCTATAGAACCTCCGGGGAACTGATCCGGTCCGGCTATGGGCACAGAATCTCAAAGGTGGATGTCACCTTTGGGCAGGTATCCACCTTTGCGATCAATAAAAGCGGCTTTCCCGCCGTTACCCGCCAAGAAGGAGGAATGGGAAGACCTACCGATGTCAGGTTCGGACCGGACGGAGCCATGTATGTCTCCGATTATACCTCTACCATCCTGCGAAACCCCTACGAATACCAGCCGAATACCGGTGTAATATGGAGAATCTCCAAGCTTTAACGGAGATGAAACCCTTGACCGTACTGGTAAATAAGAGTAAAATCTTTCATATACAGACAAACAAGGGGGTAGAGTCTTGGAAGGGAATTATAATGTCTTGGCAGGAAGTATAGATACCTTGAATGAAATCAAGGAAAGTCTGCTGGAGCTCCATGGATATCAGGCGAAGTATGACAGTCTGACGGAAGAGGAGAAGAAGCTGGAGAAGAATATCCAGGCAGTAGAGAAGGCTGTCTCTGAGGAAATCGCATCCACCACAAAGAAACGGAGACAGGAAATCGAGGCCACCTTTGACAAACAGATCGACAAGACCAGGGCCAGAATCAGGAAGATCAAGGAGAAGAGGGACAAGCGTAAGAGCAGCAAGGTGTCAGAACGTATTCATGAAGAGACCGCGCCCCTTAGAGAAGAGAATAACCGCCTGAAGCTGGAAGCAAAGTCCGTCTTTAAGCAGAAGCATGTTCCGGCCTTTTGCAATACCGGCCTGTATTATGCCTTATATTATCCCAGGTATCTGGGAGATATCGGTATTATTTTTCTTACCCTGCTCATAACCCTGTTTATCGTTCCCTGCGGAACATATTTTCTGATTCTCAAGGAGGACAGGATTCTATACCTGATCCTGGCTTATATCGCCAGTGTCCTGCTCTTTGGCGGAATCTATCTGCTGATCGGTAACCGAACGAAGGACAAGCATCAGGAAGCAATGAAGCAGGTAAGGGGCTTAAGGTCCCAAATCAGAGGAAACCATAAGAAGATGAAGGCCATCGGGAGAAGCATCAGGAAGGACCGGGATGAGAGCGGATACGGACTGGAGAACTTCGATGAGGAGCTGACAAGACTTGGGCAGGAGGAAGCAGAGATTGTCACTCAGAAGAAGGATGCTCTGCTGACCTTTGACAATACGACCAGCCAGGTAATCACTGCCGAGATCGTAGGCCGTCAGGAAGAGAAGCTTGCAGCCTTAAAAGCAGACTATGCTTCGGTAAGTGGGGAAGCCGGTAAAGCAGCGGATAAAATTAAGGCCTTAACCATTAAAATAGCCAGTGAATACGAACCATTTATCGGGAAAGACCTTATGTCGCTGGAGCGTCTGGATACGCTGACCAATATTATTCAGGCCGGAAATGCATCCAATATATCGGAAGCTCTGGCCTTCTACCGTCAGACGATGGCTAAGTTATGATAGAGCAACAGCCTTTAAATGACTGATGCAGTAATTGATTCCTAAGCAGATCTGGTCTGCCATGGACATAACCACATTCAAGCGGGTGGTCTGAAGCATCATATGATCCAGAAGACCCGAGAAATTTACGATACCGGTGATAAAGAGGTCTCCCACCTCGGGCAGATCCTTATCTACTCCGGCCCCGGGCTTTAAGGGCCCTTCACCTAAGGTAATATAGCCGATATGATCGGATTTTCCCAAAGAGGCATCGATTGCAATGATAAACGCATCTTCATGCGTTTGATATATCCTTGCAACGGTGTCTTTTAAATTTTTGGCATGGACCGGCTCCTCCAGAGTTCCGTAAACATAGCAGTTATGCAGGGTTCTATATTTAGACAGCTTGTAGCCGATGATGGGTCCCAGGCAGTCTCCGGTTGCCCGGTCAGATCCGATGCAAAGAAAGATAATGGTTCTATTGGAGAGAAAGTGCTCTCTCATCAGCTCGGAAAGGCTGCGTCCCAGCTCGTAGGCTGCGTTCTGCTCACTCGAATTAAAGTATGTTATTCTGTGCTTGCTTCTTAAGAAAATGCTCATATTACCTCCGTTAACTAAGTTGATCTTAGCTTAAGTATTACCAAGTACGTTAAAAATAGACATCCTGTACGGTGAGATATGGGTATTCGTTATTCAAAATAGTACTTATTTCGTATTCATTTATCAGGGTTTTCGGACTTAGGACCAGAATATTACCGATTCAAAGCCCATTAAGTAGAAATCGGAGGATAAGTTCAGAAGGAGCTGCTGCCTGATACGACAAAAAGCCTGTCCTATTTGTGCTATGATAATCTATATTTTGGGGATTCTATGGGAAGATCAACAAGGATAGGAGCTGGACGCATGATTGAAACTGTTTACAATAACGAGAATAGTGAAGCTAATCGGACGGGCAGGATACAGCCTTCCTTTAAAATGCCAAAGAATATACGTCAGGTCGGCAAGAGTAACGCGGCCAGAAAAATATATGTGGAAGACTATGTTATGTCCTTTATCAAACAGATGTCCGGAGATGATTTCTCCGGATATCGGGCTGCCGTTCTGGTCGGACAGAATGTGAAGCAGGAGGGCTGCCGGAGCCTCTTTATCTATGGAGCGGTGGAGGCGCCGGATGTGGATGTCGCCGGAGAGATTATTTTCTCCAATGATACCTGGACCTCCATCTATGAGAACATCAAGAAATATTTTGTGGAAGCCGAAATTCTGGGATGGTTTCTGGGGGGACCCGGCTACCTGCTGGAGGAAAAGGAGCGAATCCTAAAGGCCCATATCGATAATTTTGCAGGTTCGGACAAGACCCTGCTGACCTATGACAATATCGAGAAGGAAGAGGCCTTTCATTTCTATGAGAACAACCGCCTGGTAAAGCAGGAGGGCTATTACATATATTACGAGAAGAATGAAGAGATGCAGACCTATATTATCGATCACAACAAGCCGGTCAGCTCCGAGGTAGAGTATGACGACAGGGTGTCCAGAGAGATCCGGTCCGTGATCCAGAATAAAAAGTCTGTCGCGGCTCAGGAGAATAAGAGCGTGACCCGTCTCATGTATGCCGCCGGTACCCTGCTGGCTGTCATTATACTGGTAGTAGGGGCAGCCATGCTCAGCAATTATGACCAGATGAAGAATATGCAGAAGGCCTTGGATTCCCTGTCCAGGAACCTGGAGGAGGTGGAGTCGGTCTTTGTCAAAGAGACTAAGGACCCTGCCTCCCAGCTGACGAAGGGTGGTGCCAAGACAGAGAACAATCAGCTGCCAAAGACCGGAGAGGAAGCTTCAGAGGACAGTCTGACCGTTACGATCGTGCCCGGAGAGCTGGAGCCTATTAACGACTTAGAGGAAAGCGATCAGGAAGATGTGCCTGCCGATCAGGAGGATCAGCAGGAGGCAGATAAGGACAGGGAGGATAATGCATCCCGGGAAAATGATGAGACGAAGGATGTGAAGGAAGAGAAAGAGGTAAAGTACTATACGGTGGTTAGTGGGGATTCCCTCCTGGGGATCAGCTATAAGCTCTACAAATCGGCAAACTATATCTCTGTGATTAAGAAGCTGAACAATATCGAGGATGAAGATATGATCTATATCGGGCAAAAGCTGATTGTACCCTAGAAGGAGATACTTTCAGACAGAAGCCTTTGAGAGAATAAGAACAAGAAGAAGGAAGCAATGAGATCAGAAGGGATGTGCCCTCCACCCGCCTCATACCCTGAGGCCTGCGGCGGATGGCACATCCAATTTTTTAAAAAATATAGTGCCTAAGGTAAAAAAATGAGTTATAATCAGTGTAAAGTATGGAACGGGAGCGGGTTATGGCCAAGGATATGCAGGAACAACAAACAATCAGGGATTATCACAGCCGGAAGAAACGTAACCGAAGGATCAGGATATTTGTATTTACCGCATTGCTGCTGATCATTCTGGCAGCAGGGGGAATCTATCTGTTCAAGCTGTATCACCGGTCCTACAGCAGCTATGAGGTCGCCGGAACCATCCCCAATACAGAGGAGAATCTGGCCGGATATCTGCCTTATAACGGCTCCGCTGTAAAGTATGGTTTGGATGGAGCGGTAGCTTATGACCGGAAGGGAAAGCTCCTATGGAACGGTTCCTATGAGATGCAGGATCCGATTGCGGATGCTTGTGAGAAGTATGTTGTAATTGCGGACAGAGGGAATAAGGCGGTCCATGTATTTGATGAAGACGGTGAAGCGGCAAGCTATCGGATGGAGTATGATATTATAAAGGCCAGAGTGGCGCATCAGGGCGTGACTGCTATTCTGATGGAGGATAATGACGCTCACTATATCAGGCTGCTTGATCTGGAGGGGAATGTGCTGACCGAGAGGAAATATGTCGTCAGCAAGGATGGGTATCCGATGGACATTGACCTATCTGAGGACGGCCAAAAGCTTGCTACCGTGTTAATCTCTGTGAACCAGGGAAAGCTGATCAGCAAGGTTGCCTTTTATAACTTTGGTGAAGTGGGACAGAACCTGAAGGACAGGCTGGCAGGGGCCTTCCTCTATGAGGATGAAGAGAAATTCATACCCAGAGTTACTTTTCTGGATAACAACACAGCCTGTGCATTTAAGGACAATGGCTTTATACTCTACGATATACCGGAGTTTCCCGAGTTTATAACAGAGGAGACGGTTGAAGGAACGATTAAAAGCATATTACATAGCCCGAAGAACTTAGGCTTGGTTCTGGAGGAGGAGAGCGGTGCTTCTGATCTTCTGCTGTATGATCTGAAGGGAAAGAAGCTTTTAGATAAGAAGCTCGAGCTGAAATACAAGGATATCTTCCTGTCGGGAGATGAGGTTGTCCTCTATGATGATGTAAGCTGCCAAGTACTGAAGACAGACGGTAAGGAGAAATTCCGCTATACCTTCTTGACGGATATTTCAGCATTTTATCCGATTAACCATCTGGACCGCTATCTGTTCATCAGTGCGGATGAAGTTTCGGAACTTAAGCTCTTGGAATAGCAGTTCTGCCCGGAGCGATAATATACATTTCCATAATATCTGAATAGGAAGTATTATGGAACAGAATAATATAGGGAGGGTACATATGAATTGGGTTTTAATTGTTGTGTTAGCGATTCTGATCGGTAATGCGCTGATTGGTCTCAAAGTAGGCTTTATTAAGACGATATTTTCCTTGGTTTCCATGGTGATTGCGCTTGTGTTAACCGTATGGATCAGTCCGAATGTCACGAAGATGCTGAAAGGCAACGACAAGTTTCATAATATGATAAGGGAACAGGTAGTGAAGATGCTGGACCTGGAGGCGAAGGAGACAGACATCTCTGACGAAGAGGACTTTATGCAGGGTCTGCCTTTGCCCGCTTCCTTCCGGGATTCCCTGGTTGAGCACAGGGATAAGGGTGTTGAGAACCTGAAGGAGTACGTCACGGATTATGTTACGGGGATCATCATCAATGCGGTGGCTTTCATTCTTACCTTTATTCTGTCTGTTATTGTATTATGGGCTCTATGCTTTGCCCTGGATATTGTCAGCAAGCTGCCAATCTTAAATTCCATCAATAAATTGGCTGGGCTGGCAGCAGGATTGGTTCACGGAATGGTAATCGTATGGGTGGCATTTATCCTGCTCACCATGTTCAGTGGGGCGAAGTTCGGGCAGGATGCATTTGCGATGATTGAGGAGAATCAGATCTTAAGCTTTATCTATGACAATAACCTCCTGCTTAAGTTTGTAACAAACGCTGTGAAGTTATTGTAGTGCAGCTATAGACAGCAGTAAGTAATTAAAATATGATACAAGGAGTAAGAAAAGATGCATGAAGTGTTAAAAAAGATTCAGAAAATGGGTATCGTGCCTGTGATTAAATTGGAGGATGCCAAGGATGCGGTTCCCTTAGCGAAGGCCTTATGTGACGGAGGACTTCCCTGTGCGGAGGTAACCTTCCGTACGGCGGCGGCAGAGGAATCCATCCGCCGGATGAGAAAAGCATTTCCTGATATGCTGATCGGTGCAGGAACTGTATTGACCACGGAGCAGGTAGATCTGGCAGTTGCGGCCGGTGCTACCTTTATCGTAAGCCCCGGTCTTAACCCCAAGGTAGTCCGTTATTGTGTGGATAAGAATATTCCCATCACACCGGGATGTTCGAACCCCAGTGATATAGAAGCAGCGATAGAGCTCGGTCTTGAGGTCGTAAAATTCTTCCCTGCGGAAGCAGCCGGTGGCTTGCCCATGATTAAGGCTATGTCAGCACCCTATGGCAATATCAAGTTCATGCCGACCGGAGGGATCAATGCCAAGAACCTCACCTCCTATTTGGATTTTTCCAAGATCATTGCCTGCGGTGGTAGCTGGATGGTAAGTGATGAGCTGGTGAAGGCCGGTGATTTTGACAAGATTACAACGCTTACGAAGGAAGCGGTATCCCAGATGCTTGGTTTTGAACTGCGTCATGTGGGAATCAATGCTTCCGATGAACAGGAAGCAGATGGTGTGGCTTCTGCATTTGAAAGATTATTCGGCTTTACGAAGAATGTCGGCTCCAGCTCCATCTTCGCAGGAAGCGGAATCGAAGTGATGAAGGCGCCTTATCTGGGTCAGAAGGGACATATCGCCATTCAGACCAATTATATCGACCGGGCGATCTTCCACCTGGAGTCACAGGGCTTTACCTTTAACGAGGCCAGCAAGAAGTATGGTAAGAATGATAAGCTGGTGGCAATCTATCTGAATGAAGAGCTGGGAGGCTTTGCGGTCCATCTGGTACAGAAGTAAGCCGGGATCAGAGCTTCAGTCGGTTGTTATGCTTACTAAGGGGTACCTGCCCCGGAAGAAGCCTGATTGGTATATGGGCTTAGCAGGATGGATCAGAGTTTGAGATATAGGTCAGAGCTTGATGTATGGATAGGAGCATATTGTTAGGGAAGGGTTTATAAAGGATGAATAAGAATGCTGTCTGCGAGAGAATAATAATTCGTGGACAGCTTTCTTGTGTGCCCGGTGGGCACACGTTCTAACGGGTGAAAGTCCCCAATCCGCCCGGCAGTGGGAAGGATACAGCCAAAGCCAAGGGTGTCCATCGTGAGGTGGAATCTGAAGAAAGGATTAGGC
>JAEZNB010000006.1 GCA_023441965.1 Bacillota bacterium | reverse complement strand
ACACATAAATAAACTCCTTTCACTGCGGATTGGGAAACCAATCTCATTGTAAAGGAGAAGTGGAATTTATGAAAGAGTAAACTCCACTCTAATTACTATAAAATGGAATTAAGTTTTTCATTCAACGATAAAAATTTATTCTGATTAAAAATGTTGAACTTAATAATTATGTATCGTATAATATAGAAAGCTATTTTTATAAACCAATATTTTACTCAAGTTAGTCAAGTATAGGAGTTGTAGCATGATGGCAAGCAAAACTTTAGGTATAGATATCGGATCAACGACGGTGAAAATTGTCGTAATGGATGAGAATAATCAAATGTTATTCTCTGACTATGAGCGTCATTTTGCCAATATACAGGAGACTTTGGCCGGATTGATGAAAAAAGCGGAGGATGCCTTGGGTAATCTTACTGTAGCACCGGTTATTACAGGCTCCGGAGGCTTAACCATCTCTAAGCACCTTGATATTCCCTTTGTACAGGAAGTAATCGCAGTATCCACCTCCCTTCAGGGCTATGCTCCTCAGACAGATGTGGCCATTGAGCTGGGCGGTGAGGATGCGAAAATCATATATTTTTCCAATGGGGTTGAGCAGAGGATGAACGGAATCTGTGCCGGTGGTACAGGCTCCTTCATAGACCAGATGGCCAGCTTATTGAAAACGGATGCAGCCGGCTTGAATGAATATGCAAAAAGCTACCAGGCAATCTACCCGATTGCGGCCAGATGCGGTGTATTTGCCAAATCCGACATCCAGCCTCTGATCAATGAGGGTGCAACAAAGCCGGATCTTTCCGCTTCCATCTTCCAGGCAGTCGTAAACCAGACCATCAGCGGTCTGGCCTGCGGTAAGCCGATCCGGGGAAATGTAGCCTTCTTAGGAGGTCCGCTGCATTTTCTGACAGAGCTGAAAAAGGCCTTCATCAGAACCCTTAATCTGACGGAAGATAAGGTGATTGCACCGGAACACTCCCATCTGTTTGCGGCAATCGGAGCAGGCATGAATGCGAAGCCGGAGATACAGTCGGACTTCAAAGCCCTATACGACAAGCTCTCCCGTGGAATCAAGATGGACTTCGAAGTACACCGGATGGAACCCCTGTTCAACAGCGAAGAAGAATATGAAGAATTCCGAAAGAGCCATTCCGTACATACAGTAAAAAAAGGAAATCTAAAAGAATACCAAGGCAAAAGCTTCTTAGGCATCGATGCAGGCTCCACTACCACAAAGGTAGCCCTGGTCGGTGATGATGGCTCCCTGCTCTATTCCTTCTATAGTAATAACAACGGAAGTCCGCTGAAAACAGCGATTAAAGCCATCAAAGAGATATATGAGATCTTACCCGAAAATGTGAAAATTGTCCGATCCTGCTCTACCGGTTACGGCGAGGCTCTGATCAAAGCCGCTCTGGTTCTGGATGAGGGTGAAGTAGAGACCGTAGCCCATTACCATGCAGCCGCCTTCTTTGAACCGGAAGTGGACTGTATCCTGGATATCGGCGGACAGGACATGAAATGCATAAAGATCAAGAATGAGACTGTCGACAATGTGCTCCTGAATGAAGCCTGCTCCTCAGGCTGCGGTTCCTTCATTGAGACCTTTGCCAAGTCCCTGAATTATGAGGTAGAGGATTTCGCCAAGGTAGCCCTCTATGCTAAGAATCCGATTGACCTCGGTACCAGATGTACCGTAATCATGAATTCCAAGGTGAAGCAGGCTCAGAAGGAAGGCGCTACGGTAGCGGACATTTCCGCCGGCCTCGCCTATTCCGTAATCAAGAATGCTTTATATAAGGTAATAAAGATTACCAACCCCAAGGATCTCGGAACGAAGATGGTCGTTCAGGGAGGTACCTTCTATAATGATGCGGTTCTTAGAAGCTTTGAGAAGATCTCCGGTTGCTCTGCTGTCCGTCCGGATATCGCCGGAATCATGGGTGCCTTCGGTGCAGCCCTGATCGCCAGGGAGCATTATGACGGAGAAGAAAGCTCCATGCTAACCATAGATCAGATCAATGAGCTGAAGTTTGAAACCTCCATGGCCCGTTGCAGAAGATGTACCAACAGCTGCCTGCTGACCGTGAACAAATTCACCGGCGGAAGACAGTTCATCTCCGGTAACCGTTGCGAACGGGGCTTGGGTAAGGAAAAGAATGTGGAGAATATTCCAAATCTGTTCGAGTATAAGCTGGAGCGTTATTTCTCCTACCCTACTCTTACGGAGGAGGAAGCCACCAGGGGAACCGTGGGAATTCCCAGAGTACTGAACCTATATGAGAACTACCCCTTCTGGCACACCTTCTTTACCCTGCTTGGTTACCGTGTGGTTCTGTCGCCTGTCTCCAGCCGCAGCATCTACGAGCTCGGCATAGAATCCATCCCCAGTGAATCCGAGTGTTATCCGGCTAAGCTGGTGCATGGGCATATCAAGTGGCTGCTTGACCATAAGATCACCTATATCTTCTATCCGAGCATTCCTTATGAGCGGAAAGAGGTGGATGGAACCAATAACCATTACAACTGCCCGATCGTTACCTCCTACCCGGAAAACATCAAGAATAACGTGGAGGAGCTGAAAGATCCGAGTATCAATTTCGAGAACCCCTTCATGTCCTTTGAAAGTGACAAGATTTTATACAGCCGTCTGCTGGAGCTGTTCACGGAAAAGGGTATCCCGGAGGAGGAGCTCCAGACTGCCTTTACTGCCGCCTGGAAGGAGCTTGCCGAAGCCAGAAATGATATGCGCAAGAAGGGTGAGGAGACCCTGGCCTATCTGAAGGCCTCCGGAAGAAAGGGTATCGTCCTGGCTGGACGGCCTTATCATGTAGATCCCGAGATACATCATGGTATCCCCGAGCTGATTAACTCCTTCGGAGTAGCGGTCCTCACCGAGGATTCCATCTCCCATCTGGGCGAGGTAGACCGACCGACCATCGTTATCGATCAGTGGATGTACCATTCCAGGTTGTATGCGGCTGCTTCCTTCGTCCGTACTCAACCAAATCTGGAGCTGATCCAGCTGAATTCCTTCGGCTGTGGTCTGGATGCCGTCACTACGGACCAGGTAAATGACATCCTGTCAAAATCGGGGAAGATTTATACCGTACTGAAAATAGATGAAGTCAATAACCTGGGAGCAGCCAGAATCCGTATCCGCTCCCTCCTGTCTGCGGTCAGGGAGAGGGAGAAGAAGCATATCGTCTCCTATAAGGTAGATACTGCTCATCATAGAGCGGTCTTTACCGAGGATATGAAGGATACTTATACCATCCTGGCTCCCCAGATGTCACCGATCCATTTTGACCTGCTGGAACCGGCCATGCGCAGCGGCGGCTATCATGTGGTCATCCTGCCCAATGACAATCGCAGATCCGTGGATGTCGGTCTTCAATATGTCAACAATGATGCCTGCTTCCCTTCTCTGATGGTTGTAGGTCAGATTATGGATGCCTTACTGTCAGGAAAGTATGATGTCAATAAGGTAGCCGTTATCATTACCCAGACCGGTGGCGGCTGTCGGGCGACCAACTATATCGGCTTTATCCGCAGAGCCCTGGAGAAGGCGGGCATGCCTCAGGTACCGGTTATTTCCTTAAGTGCTTCCGGCCTTGAGAAAAATCCCGGTCTGAAGGTGACTCCCGGTCTCTTATTACGGGCCATGGAATCACTCGTATACGGTGATATCTTCATGCGGGTGCTCTATAAGACCAGACCCTATGAGCTGGTTCCCGGCTCCGCCAATGCCCTTCATGATAAGTGGCGGAAGATCTGTGCCGAGAGTCTGCTGAACAAGGGAAGCTGGCGGACCTTTAAGAAGAACGTCAGAGGAATTATCCGTGACTTTGATGCTCTGCCCTTAAAGGAAGATCTGGTGAAGCCCAAGGTAGGTGTGGTCGGAGAGATTCTGGTAAAATTCCTTCCTTCTGCCAATAACTATCTGGTAGAGCTGCTGGAAGCAGAGGGGGCGGAAGCAGTCGTACCCGATCTCCTGGACTTCTTCATGTATTCTGCCTATAATAATAACTTTAAGTCAAGGTATCTGGGTAAGAGCAAGAAGGGTGCGCGAATCAGCAATCTGATCATATGGACTTTGGAGAGAATCCGTGGCGAAGCCAGAAAGCGCTTTAAGAGGAGTAAGAGGTTCCAACCGCCCGTTCCCATCAAGAAGCTGGCAGAATTGGCTGATCCGGTCGTATCTATCGGTAATCAGACCGGGGAAGGCTGGTTCTTGACCGGTGAGATGCTGGAGCTGATCCATTCCGGTGTCAATAACATCGTATGTGCTCAACCCTTTGCCTGCCTGCCCAACCATATCGTCGGTAAGGGTGTAATCAAGGAGCTGCGCAGACAGCACCCTGAAGCAAATATCGTAGCGATTGACTACGATCCCGGTGCCAGTGAGGTTAATCAGCTGAACCGTATTAAGCTGATGCTGTCCACGGCTGTAAAGAATCTGAACAAGGATAGTCAACCTCATAAAGGATAAGAGCTTATTGCCATAAACCTTCTTGTTATGGACCTTGCTCCTTATCCTTTCCAGTTCCCGTATGACTTACGTCTGCTTTACCGGATCCTGTAAGCTCCTCGGACAGCTCTTCGGAATAACGGGCCTTGTAGTCCTTGCTGTCTATATGAATACTGAAAGACTTCATATAGAAGCTGCTGAAATAACGCTTAATCAGATATATCAAAGTATATGCGGCCACCATAATCAGTCCGGCAATCAGGCCTGAACCCTGACCTTTTATAAAGGGCATGCTGAAAATAACAGCAAGCAGGCTAAGCAGGGCAAACCAGGAGGTATAAGGATAACCGGGCATCTGACATTTACCCTTGGGAGGACAGCCCTGCTCCTTGCGAAGCTTGATGTGGGTTGCCAGGATAAGGGCATAGGTAAAGAGAAGGGCGAAGCCACCGGAGCTGATCAGGAAGAGATACACTCTGGGGAGCAGCAGGCCAAACCATAGTCCAAGCAGCATTGCGAAGCCGGAGAAGAGGATTCCCTTATAAGGCACATTGGTCCTGTCCTTCAGCCATTTGGGAGCGTCTCCCTCCTCTGCCAGTGACCTCATCATCCTGCCGAGGGAGAACATAGCTCCCAGCATAGCAGATAGTATGGCAGACACCAGCACCACGTTAATCAGGGAACCAGCCCAGCCCATGCCCCATCTGCTTAGTGCTGCTACCATGGGACTAACGTTCTCATTCAGTTCCGAGGTAGGTATCAGGAGCACCAGTACAGCGGCAGTCAATAGATATAAGGTAATCAGAGATATTACCGTGTAGGTAATTGCCCTGGGTATCGTCTTATGAGGATTCTTCGTTTCTGAGGCGGCCAGTCCGATTACTTCAAAGCCGGCATAGGCAAACACTACAATCAGCATACTGCCTGCCAGTCCTCCAAGCCCACCCGGAAGAAAGGGCTCACTGCCTGCTGCCTTTATATCTGCGGAAGTATTACCGGGTATCAAACCCAGCAGCAGCATGGCTCCAAGGAGGATAAAGAACACCACTGTTATCAGCTTCACCATGGAAAGCCAGCTCTCCAGCCTGCTCAGCTTGTCCGCTCCCAGAAGATTAAGAAGGGTGACACCGATGATAATCAGACTGCCAAAGAAGGGGACAGAAATATTCGGAAACCATTCTCTGATCAGAATGGATACGGCAGTGGCTTCACAGGACATAGCCAAGACCATACCCGTCCAATAGACCCAGCCTATCACAAAGCCCGGTCCCGGACCAAAGGCATGAACAGTAAAGGTCCGAAAGGAACCGGAATCAGGATTTGCTACTGTCATTTCCGATAAAGCAAAGAGGATAAAATAGACCATTACTCCCGCTGCGATGTAGGACAGAATAATAGCCGGTCCGGCGGCATTGATAGCGACTGCGGTTCCCAGAAAGAAGGAACCACCGACCACCGAGCCCAGTGCCAGCATTGTCAGCTTACCGGCAGATAGCCCCTTCTCCTGCTTTTCCTTATTTGATTCCATAGAGCAATCCTCCAAAATAATATCATTCAGCATCCTTTGACCTACAGATCAAAGGACCATGCTTACCATATATTATTCCAAAGAATTGAAAAATCATCCATCCGTCAATCAACGAAAGTTCTGCTTTAGGAGCCCTTCCCTCTTCCCTTCCTCACCACTGTTACGGTAGCATTCTGCCAGCTTATTCACCAGCACTTCATACTGCTCCGGAGCCGCCTCCCCTTCCTCGGCGATCACAAGCGCCTGCTCCAGAAAGTCTGCCGCTTCCCTGTAATCCTCCAAACCGATGCAGGCTTCAGCCAGCTGGACATACACTACAAGATTCTCAGGCTCCAGCTCAAGCGCCTTGAGGAATTCTTCCCTGGCTCCGCGGTAATCATCCTTCATCAGATATTCATTTCCCCGTTGCCTATGCTCTGCCAGCTTCTTATCCGCCCCAATAAAAAGCAGATAAGCGATACTTCCAAGGCAACCGATCAGGATGACAATCATCATAAGTATCCAGAATACTCTCTTATTCTTTCGCACCGATCCGGTGGTATTCATACGCCTCTCCTTCAAGAAAATACCGTCTGTCAGAAAACTCTTCAGACGGTTATCTCTAAATATTTTCAATTTGCCAATCAATTGGCTCTTTTCCATGGTTTATTAAGAACTGATTCGTCTTGCTGAAGGGCCTGCTTCCGAAGAAGCCCCGGTAGGAGGATAGGGGACTGGGATGAGGCGCTTCCAGAATGAGATGCTTCGGATTCGTAAGCATACTCTTCTTGGCCTGTGCCGGTTTCCCCCACAGGATAAATACAATCGGCCGATCCTGTTCATTGACAGCCCGAATCACCGCATCGGTAAACTGCTCCCAACCCTTACCCTGATGGGAGAAGGCCTGGTGTGCTCTGACCGTCAGTACTGTGTTTAAGAGGAGAACTCCCTGTCTTGCCCATTTTACCAGATATCCGTTGTTGGGAATATAGCAGCCCAGATCATCCTGCAGCTCCTTATAGATATTGACCAAGGAAGGTGGTATATCGATCCCCGACTGTACCGAGAAACAGAGACCGTGGGCCTGACCCTCATTATGATAAGGATCCTGTCCGATGATCACCACCTTCACCTCCTGTAAGGGTGTCAGGTGAAAGGCATCAAAGATATGGTCAGCCTCCGGATAAACCGTATAGCGATGATATTCGTACCTGATATATTGATATAATTCAGTGTAATAGGGCTGACGGAATTCACTACCGACAGCCTGCAGCCAATCATTTGTTATAGCTCCCATCCTTAACCTCTTTTCTGCACTTCAACGGTTCTGCGAAGGAAGCGGAATTACAGCCTGACGCTGACGCCCCTGTCTCTAAGGTATCTCTTTAAGTCCAGAATTTCCATTTCCTTGTAATGGAAGAGGGAGGCTGCCAGAACCGCATCTGCCTTCCCTTCTGTAAATGCATCATAAAAATGCTCCATCGTCCCCGCACCACCGGAGGCAATGACAGGAACAGGTACATTCTCAGAGATAATTCTGGTCAGTTCCAGATCATAGCCTTCCTTCGTACCGTCACAATCCATGCTGGTCAGCAGGATCTCACCGGCACCCAGCTCACAGCCCTTCATGGCCCATTCCACGGCATCGATGCCCATATCAACCCGACCGCCGTTCTTATAGATGTTCCAGCCGGAGCCATCCTCTCTTCGTTTTGCATCAATGGCCAGAACGACACACTGGCTGCCGAATTTATCTGCCGCTTCACTGATCAGGCTGGGATTTAAGATGGCAGCTGTATTCACTGCAATCTTGTCCGCACCCTCACGCAGAATCAGCTTAAAATCATCCACCGTTCTGATGCCCCCACCTACGGTAAAGGGAATAAAAACCGTCTCGGCTACCCGGCGAACCATATCCAGCTTAATTGTCCTGGCATCCGAAGAAGCCGTGATATCCAGGAACACCAGCTCATCCGCCCCGGCTTTGTCATACGCTGCTCCTACCTCTACCGGGTCCCCGGCGTCTCTTAAGTTAACAAAATTAATTCCCTTTACTACCCTTCCGTTATGAACATCCAGGCAGGGGATAATTCTCTTGGTATACATGCCATCTCTCCTATCGGCTCATCCTAAGCTTTTCTCCGGCAGGCTTGATATCCTACCCTCGGATTGCTCCTTCTTTCCTGCTTATAGTTCTATGAAATTCTGTAATATCTTAAGGCCCACATCTCCGCTCTTCTCCGGGTGGAACTGGCAGGCGAAAATATTGTCCTTCTCTATGGAGGCGTGAATGACAGTTCCATACTCGGTGGATGCTGCCACAATGCTTTCGTCCTTTGCTTTAAGATAATAAGAATGGACAAAATATACATAGGACTGATCGGGAATCCCCTTGTATAATCTGGCTCCCGGCGAGATGCTTAAGGAGTTCCAGCCCATATGAGGTATCTTTAGTCCAGTCTGATCAGGAATACGCAGGATCTGACCCTCCAATATGGATAAGCCCTCCACTCCCTCCGATTCCACACTGCTTTCGAAGAGCAACTGCTGTCCCAGACAGATTCCAAACAGGGGCTTACCACTGGCGGCAATCTCTCTGATCACATCTACGAGCTGATAATGATGCAGTTTCTTCATCGCATCCCCAAAGGCACCAACCCCGGGAAGAATTACCTTATCCGCCCTATGAAGCTGTTGCGGATCCCTAGTGATCACCGGTTCTTCTCCCAGATGAAGCAGCGCCTTAACAACACTTCTTAAATTTCCCGCATCATAATCAACAATCGCTATCATTCTGAACCATCCTTTACTCTGCTTAATAATTCATTTTCTCGATCACGGCATTATACACTGCAATACTGTAATCCCTTTGGTTTTCTATATGAAGAAGCTCATCGATTTCCTCCTCAGATAACCGATATACATGCTCCAGCTCACCCATAATCTGATTTCTTACATAGTCCAGGTCACTCTTGATACCCAGCATAGTAGCCAGCTCAATATACTTGTCATACCGCTTTAAGCCCTTCATAAGTGAATCCAAGGCCTCGGGATATTTCTCCATGGCATAATAATTATTATAGGAATTCAGCTGTTTGTTCACAAACATGACCGTCATGATTCTCTCATACAGCTCAATGTCCTCGTCCCGCAGCTCCATTCCGTAGACCTCATTATAAGCTTCCGTATACTTCTGACGGTCAAAATAGGTCTTCGCATTCTTAATACTGACAGAATAGGTGAACAGGGTAGTACCAATCAGAAGCAGGGCTACCAAAGCACCAAAGAAGGTAAATACCACGGTGGCACCGAGGCGGTTGATTCTTCCTTCGATCTCATCATAGTCATCGATCAGCTCGATATCCTTCTTTTTTATCTTCTTCGGCTTCTTTTCCTTCTTGGGTTTAGGCTCTTCCGCTACCTCTTCAATCGGAAGTCGTTTCCTGGGTACATCCTGAAGCTCTTCAAGGATATCGGTAGAATCCTTCTTTCCCTTCTTCCCTTTCCCCTTTTTCTTTTCCTTCGCAGCTGCCAACTCATCGGATGCTTTGCTTTTCTTCGCTTCCTTGATAACCTTATCATCTACGACATTGCCGAACAGCTTACCGAAGAGGCCCTTCCCCTTCGTAGCTTTATTCTTTTTTGTCTCCTGCTTGCCTTTGGTAGTATCCTTGGATTTTTTGCTTTTTCTGCGCTTAGCCTCCGGATCCGCCAGACCCGATACCGCTGTAAGGGCATCGGAAAAAACCTCCCCAACATCGCTTGGCATACCTTCTGTAAGGGAACTGTTTGCAGGGTAATTTAATAATTCAGAAATGGCCTGCACATCTGCTGCAACCGGATCATCTGTAGAGAGCTGTCCCAGCAGACTTAAGAATTCCTCCTCCTCTGACATTTTGGCCTGCTCCGGTTGATCCATAACAGCATCATTTCTGCCCCTAACCTCATTCACAGAGAGGTCCTTGGAATAAGAAGGCTCTCCTTCAGATAGACCAAACCCACTTAAGAGCTCACCCAGGGAGGGGTCAAAGCTTTCCTCCTCCGCATCCTCCATCGTAGGATTTGTTAATTGATTGAGAAAATCCAAGTCGATATTATCCTGTATACCCTGCAGGGTGGTATCTGCTTCTGTCTCGGTATGATCCGAAATATCCTCCTGCGGTTGATAGGAATAATCATCAGAATCCGACATGAAATAGTTAGGCTCCTTCTCCTCTGAAGCAGTATTCTCCGGGGCTGCTTCTGTCTCCCCTGTGTCTATGTCTATATCCCGAAGGAGATCCTCGAGATTAGGCGTAGTTACTCTATCTTCATCTGAAAGTGTCTGATATAGCTCCTCATCCTGTATGTATGAATCGTCTTCCTTCTCAGCTGAGGTCCTATCCTCCTCATCGAAATCCTCTATATGACCGAATAGCTCATCATCTCCGATTACGATCAGGTCATCCAGATCCACACTAAGATCATACTGATCAAAATCAGCAAGATCCGCCGGGTCAATCTGGTCCGGACGGATTTCATCTGCTTTCCTGTTTACTTTTTTCGGCTCAGAATTCCTTGTTTCCTGAGGCTTTTTATAGGAGTCCCGTATGGGATCGGGGTTATTTTTAACCGAATTTAATAAACTGTCAAGATAAGATTCGTCGGTCTGCTGCTTCTTATCCAGGCAGTCTTCACAATATTCTATCCCATCCGGTACGTTTTTCTTACATAATCTGCATTTTGCCATTCGACACCGTCCATTTTTTCATTCGTTATGGATAAGTAGAAGGGGTTCGCCCTCTTTAAGCCAGTCTGATATCAGGATTGATATCGGTAATCAGCTTACGCAGCTCCAGTATCTCAAGCTTCCTGCCCTCTAGATTCAGGATAGCGACAACTGCACCTTTTACAGGAGTACTAAGCTTCCTGCCGGGCTTTACGATATATTCTGTCGAGGTCCTGTGCATGCCGATGACATCATCTACCAGAAATGCAATGTTCATCTTGCTGATGCTTGTAACGATGACCAACCTCTGCTCAATGTTACTTGTATCGGATATCTTTAAGCTTTTCATAATATCTACAATCGGAATAAGAAAATCTCTGGGCATAATAAGACCAATGATATACGGATGTGAGTTAGGAATCTTCGTAGGTATAGTATCATAGGGAAGAATCTCCCTGATATCATTAATGTCAACACCGTAGCAGTTTCCTCCGGCAGTAAACTCCAGGATTTCAATCTCTCTCTTCTCTTCTCCCAATAATAATTCCTTCTCCATATGATATCCTCCGTACAGTTGACATATTTTGCATATGTAACAATCAGTTTATATTCATAACTATTATAGTATAAATCCTATCATATTACAAACAGAAAAACTGATCAGCTTCAGCTTCTTTCCCTGTACCAGTAACGGTATATTTCCTGAAAGCCCAGACTGTCATATAGCTTCTCCGCAATGGTATTCCCCACGACCACTGACAGGTAAGCCTTCTGTACCCCCTTACTCAAGGCCTCCATCATAAGACTCTGCATGATTGCTCTGCCATAACCTCTGCCTCTGTACTTAGGATGAACCACTATATCAAAAATTCCCATATAGCCATCCTCAAACACTCCGAAGCCACAGGCAACCGGCTCATCCTCCAGGTGAATCCAGACACATATCTTGTCTTCTATGATATTATGAAGCAGCTTCTTCATCACTACAATTCTGCCGGTATCACTCATATCTGTGCAGGCAAGATAGCTATTGATCCATTCCTCTGTAAATTTATACGCCACCTGAAGCTCCTGTGGTCTGACATAGGAGGGATGCTCTGCCAGCTCTGCGATCCGGACTGCTGTCTCGGCAAACCGCCAATATCCTCTCCTCTCCAATACCTGATCCAAATCTGCCGGGTAACAGGCCTTCGTCAGCTTATACACCACGGGCAAGCCCTGAGAACGATATAGCTTCTCACAATAATCCAGCTTCTCTTCCAGGTCTATGGCAGAGGAATAGATCGGGCAGACCGAATTGGCCCTTTTGGTATAGCCCTCTGCGAATCTGATGACCCATCCGTCATAAAGATGTGATTGAAGAGCGGGCCATGCATTCATGGACCGTTCCTCCATTCGTACGATCATAGCTTATCCTCCGTCTGTTGTTTCTTCCTTCTTCCCTTTACTAAATCTAAAGCAGAGGGATAAATCGTTGCTCCTAACAAAAGCAGTGCCATCCCCAAAAAGCCGGTCGTTAATTTCCCGTTACTCGTGATATCGACCAATGCCAGAGCAAACATGCCGGTGATACTGAGGACGATAATCAGAATATTGCGAGTCTTCATTTTCATATAGCTTCCTCCGATTTTAAGTAGACTCTGTGTACCCTCCAAGTGACATCCATTGTGTGATCAGAAGCCCTTATACTCCCGCTCAAAGGCTTTTCTCTCCGCCTCATCCTCGAATAAGTTGAAATAATCAATCACTTCAATCGTAAAATCCACAAAAGCCGATCCTTGCGCCGTAATGATATTATCATCCCTTACGACGCGGCTATTCACATAACCTTCTCTGGGGAAGGGATCCTCGGTCTTAAAAAGCTTTCTTGCCTCATCCGTCCATTCCGCTATGGAGGTGGTATACTTACGTCCCTCCAGAATCCCTGCTTTCGCCAGTATCCATGGAGCCGCACAGATCGCAGCAACAAGCTTTTTTTCTTCATTTAAGTCCCTGATCAGTCGGATCAGCTGTTCATCCAGATGTGCCAGCCAGCCTCCCGGGATAATCATTCCATCGAGTTGCTTTATGTCCACACTCTTAAGATCGACCTGAGGCATGATGGAAAAGCCCGGCATATCCTTGATGAACCGGACCTCATCAGCAGCGATGATTACCTGCATATCCTGAACCGATGCCAGTAATTGGGTAAGTAAGGCGATCTCAAAGGTCGCCATATTGTCATATATGTAAACCAATATTTTCTTCATGGAAACCTCCTATCATAAACCAAGTTATCCGTGACTGTTTCTTTATCAGAGACCTCAATCTCTTCTCCACAGGCCAGATAAGACATATGCTCCATTCTCTGTGACAGGTATTGATAAGCCGGCAGGCCTGTACAGTGACATGTGTAGAAGCTTACCTCCGGATATTTGTTCAGTTCCTTTATTATGTCATCGAGTAGAGTATCCGGCGCACTTTTCTTATTCATCGGGTTGAATAAATGATACCCTCCGATACAAAGCTGCGGCTGATACGAAATCGCCTTTTCCATGATGTTAACGATACCGGTATGACCGCATCCGGAAATTACAGCTGTCTGTTTCTCTCTTATGATTAAGCTTTGCTCATGGGAAAAATCATCCTTTCCCCCCTTCATATACAGAGCATCATTGGCATCAGAATAGCATTTATCCCTTGTACTGACCGTAAACAGACCCAATTCATCATCTATGCTATAGTCCCCCTCTACTAAGACAACCTGCGGATGGTTTTCCAGCTTAGCATCAATACCGATATTCACCTTTAGGAACAATAGCTTGCTATAATGTGGCTGAAATGCTTTTCTTTGCACATATACTTTTGCGCTCGTATTGATTTGCAGAAAACGGCCCAGGGCACCGCCGTGGTCATCATGTCCGTGGGAGATAATGACGGTATCCACCTGCGTAAGGTCTACTCCCTTCGCCCGTGCATTTTCAAACAGGGTATTATCCGGACCCAAGTCAAATAAGAGCTTATGCTTTACCGTTTCTATGTAGAGTGACAAACCGTGTCTGGCTTTCAGATCTCCCTTTGCTTCATTCTCAACTAAGGCAATTATCCTCATTACATTCTCTCTCCTTTCAGTCATACAGTACATGGACTCTGACGATAAGGCTTCTTTACCATTTCTTAATATAATAATCAGAATAGGAGGTGATACTCTGATCCACTAATTTATGATATCCATTGGTTTCTAAGGCCTTGATCCTGTTCTCTGCTTCAATTATGGCCTTGGTAATGATACTGTCAATGCCAAACAGATCCGGGAAATGAAGATCCGTCATGTTCAGTATCTCGCTTATCGCTTCGATCTTCTCATACTCTGATACAAGGTCCAATCGGAATACTCCGATTGTACCAAATGCAGGCTTTCTATCTTTCCTCGCAAATATTTCAATCGTTCCAATAGCAGACTTCCTTGTTTTATCTACGATACTAAAGCGAACATATCCCCTGTTCTGATATTCCATGATCCAGAACTGAATGAGGCCTAAAACTTCCTCTTCGGTTTTATAAGAGAAATCACTGGTACAATTGTCACTGTTAAATAATCTGATCGCTTTATGGTCCGAGTAACATTTCAGTAAATCCTTCGCATCCCCTTCCTCCACAAGCCGAAAAAGAAAGTGCTTTGTTTCAAGGATGGGACATTCCTCATAGGGATCTTTTCTTTTATTCATAAGCTCTCCTTTGCTATTCAGTTCATTTTATGTATTCCATTGTATATGGGCACCAGACCATGCATTTGAGACATAAGGTACAGAGCTTTCTGGTTATGATTTCATCTCGGGTAGTTGTGATATCCCATGTTGTTCCAAGTAAGGCTTTTGTCGGACAAACATTCACGCAGACCTCGCAATCACCACATTGCGGTTCCTGTGGTACAGTACTCATGGTGACAAAGGGGGCTGTCGTTAAGACCTTACCCAGCATCACCGCACAACCGTACCGGGTAGTAACTAAGAGGTTGTTCTTACCGATAAACCCTAATCCGGCCCTAAGGGCCACCGTTTTATGCGGTAAACGCCCGAATTTCAGCTTAGCTACACTGGAATAACCTTCTGCTTCTAACAGTCCTGCTAATTTTACGGCAAGAGCATCCATCTTTTGCTCAGTGTTAATCGCCTCTTTCCGTTTTGGTTCCTGACCAGCCCTTAACGTACTGATATATTCCTTCGATAAAGCTTTGCCGAAGAGAATGGCACAAGAGTACCCATCGACCATATCTGCGGGCAGCATAGATATATCTACAAAAGCTACAAAATCCGCGCCGCTGTCCTTTATGCGCTGCTCCCATGTTTCATTCAGATCCATGCTTCCTCCTTTCAGTACTGTCCACAATGCATTTTTTACATATTAATGTTAAATTTATACATCCATCATAATACAGGGGCGATATTATGTCAAATATAAAGCCTAAAGCATTCCGCTTCAGGCTCTTGATTTGTATTTTCAGACTTTACTTTCCCTGTTGCATCATCATTCAGCCGGAAAGCCTAAGGAGCTGCAGAAGGCTTCATAGGTCTCAAACTGAAGATCCAGCCAGGCGATATGTCTCTTCATCCAATCCCTTACCTCTTCTACCTTGTCCTCATATTTCGGTACCTGTGTGCTCCTGTTCCAGAAGCTATTTGTAGGCCATACCTCTAGGTTCGCCTGCCCTGACTCTGAAAGCTCTGCCTCAAGCTGGTCAATCACTCCCTCCGTTCTGATGATATCCTCAATCAAGGTAGCCCTGATGGAGTGATATCTGTTGTAGACAAGCTTCCGAAATTCCGTATCACCGAGCAGATATCGGTACCACTGCTCTCCTTGTGCCGGACTTAGCCGCCGATAAAGTGTCTGCCAGGTCTCTGCATAATCTTTAAATTCAATTACCATGCTCCCCCCGGCGCACAGATCAAAATCCCATATGGGACCAAACTTCAGCTTTCCATCAATGTCCTTATACATGTATGTGCTTTTGAACATGGAGTCTAAGTTACCGAATACCTCTGTCAGTATCCAGAAGTCTACCAGGGTCTCCATATCAGCCAGTTCACTGTAACGAATTCTTGCTCCCTTATACTCTGCGGAAAAATCCTCCGATCTTACGGCATCCTCAAAGGCCTGGATATATTCCTGTACATAGGTAAGCATCTCCTTGTTTGTTGCCGCATATTCCGGACTTTTAAACATGATCGGCTGTCCTGAAGCTGTTTTGAATTTAGATACCTCATCGTAGGTATCATCAAGCTCTAATAAGTAGCCTCCTGTGATATCCGGAAGATCAATATAGTCGGATACTAGATAGGTAACCTCCTGAAAGCGGAAGGTTTTGTCGGTTATCCAACTAAGATCTGTTGATAGAGCTTCTTCCAGTTCCTTCTTCTTTGGAGCCAATGACTGATCTGATGCGACCAGAAGCTCTGCTAACTGTTCTGCAGTCTTCTCCCAATCCTGAATCTCTATCAGGTCCTTCGTAATCTCTACCGGCCTGCATAACAGATAATTACCCGCGTAAGTGCCATTCATCACCAGATCCACACTAACATAATCCGAGGCGGGAAAGCCCATTTTGTCTGCCATCCCAAAGGCAAGCATGTTTCTCATCAGGGACTGGTCGTAATAATTCGCCAGGAGGATCCAGTCCTTATGCTCACCCATGTGGAATAAATCGGCTTTCTTCTCCAGTTTTATCTTATAAGGCTTCTTGGGTGCCATCCAGGTGGAATTTCCCCGTCCGCGGATCCGGAGGCTTCCCTCATACAAGGAAGCACCACCCAGGTCCTTGGCTCCATAGATTCTGGCAGTTGCGTCTATGTAGTTGACCTTACTGGTAACCGCCTGTGCATTTGCAGTGTCTATGTAGATCACAGGTAAATTGCTGATATAGATATTATCCTGAACAGCTGTCTCCGTGGGTACCGGCTCCGGCTCATCGGTGGGAAGATTGCTCACTGATGCTTCCGGCTCCTTATTCTTATCAATTTGAGACGTCTCAACAGGAGCAGCTGTAGGGGCAGGTATAGGAGCAGCCTTATTATCAGCTTCAACAATACTACCGGTCTCGGCGTCTTCCTCCTGACTCTGTAGTACCTGCTGTTCCTCTCCTCCCGGTATCCGAGTCAAATAGAGGATCGCTATTCCGATAAGAACACAGAAAAGCAGAATAGCAGTAATCCATAGGTACATTTTCCGAGGCTTGTTCCTTTTTCCCGGCTCCTCATTCTCATGTGATACATTTCCCTGTTTCATTTATTCAATGCCTCCTGTATGTATCTTTGATATTTTCATAATTGACTTCCTATAAGCTGCCGTGTGTAATTATTTCCAATTTAATGTTAAAATTATACACACATCATATTACAGGGTGCTAATTCTGTCAAATGAAATGAAGGGGTAAGCATCAGGAAATGAAGCCGGGATTGCTTGCTTACTTATCAGTCCTCTGATCATCAGATCGGAGCTGTCTCGGCTTGCATCTAATACATCAGGGTAGGGTCCTCACCTATCATAAACATCCCCAGGAACTATTTATTAGAACCCTCTCCTATTCAACCACTCCAATAAGCGCTCTTCCCTCTGTCTGCTGTCCTTGCTATTCTCAGCATATTTTCCCAGCATTAGCTCTGCTTCTATTCTGCCATCGGCGAAAAAGATGACTCTGTCTGCCCTGGAGGCCACCTTAACATCATGGGTAACCAGTAAAATCGTAGTACCCTCCCGGTTGATGGTGTTCAAAATATTCATTACCTCAAGGCTGGTACCTGAGTTTAAAGCACCGGTAGGTTCATCGCAGAACAGAATCTTCGGATTGTTGATCAGCGCCCGACATATGGCGGCACGCTGCAGCTGCCCGCCGGAAACCTTCGTAATGTCATGATCTCCCACCTTGTCTATCCCCAGCTTCTTCATCAGAGCATCCGTATCCTTAACTACCTCTGCTTTAGATTTTATCTGTGCCTTATAGGCGGGCAGGAGTATATTATCCCTGATGCTCATATTCTTCAGGAGATAGGAATGTTGAAATACGAATCCCATCTTTTTCAGTCTGAGCTTACTCATCTCATGATCATTAAGGCTTGAGATATCCTCCCCATCAAAGGTTACGGTTCCTGATGTTTTCTGATCCATCCCACTGATATTATAGAGCAGGGTTGATTTGCCGGAGCCGGACTGTCCCATGACGGCTGCAAATTCCCCCTTACTAAGCTTTATGTCAACTTCCTTTAATACAGTGATCTGCTCTTCCCCGGTACTACCAAAGCTCTTGCATAAACCTCTTGCTTCTAATAATGCTTCCATGGCTCTTTATCCTTTCTATATATAGAGTAATTACTCCTGTATCATACGAACAATATTGTATCTCTTCACTGCTGCCGAGCAGATCCAGGCTGCTGACACCGCAGTAGCACTGATGATCAAGGGGTAAAGCAGATATGCCTCTAATGGACGGATTGTAAATTGAATTCTGCTAAGCCCAAAGCCCATAAGGTTAAATAAACCTCCGACCAAGCCTTCCCCTAAGGTACCTGAAATCAGTACTCCGATCAAAATACCGATCACTGTTACAATCCCTACTTTTATGATGTACTGCTTCCTGATGTCCAGAGCAGAAAAGCCCATTGCCTTCAGATTGGCGATTTGTGCATATTCCCTGGCAGTGTTCAGCTTTAGGAATAGGATATCAGTAAGGTGATAAACACTGCCACAGCGATTGCTGCGATAACCACCTGAGACAGAGGATCGATGATCATACCGAGCGTCTGTGTTAAATAATCCTCCATCGGAAGTACCTTCGCATAGGAAAATTCTTCTGCATATTCCTTCGCCTTGGACTCTACCGATATCCCTTCAACTGTATCGATCGCATACGTGTATTTCAACACATCCTCTGCTTCATAATCATACCTTATCTTGGCTGTATAGCCTCCGTTGGTTACATCCTGATAGATGCCACAGATGATATACTCAGCTTCTTTGTCATCTATCCGCATGCGTAAACTATCACCGACTCCGACCGAATACTTCTTCGCGTTTAAAATGGATATTCCAATCTCTCCGGCTGCTTCAGCTCCCCTGCCTTTAAGATAGGCCACCTTATAATCGGAATAATCCCCACATTCTACCTGCATATCCTGCCAGCCTTCTTCTCCATATACCTCATAGCGGCAGTTCGCATACACCTGAAAGCTGCTAAGCTCCTCATCTGACCGAAGTCGGCCCATAATCTCTTCATGCTTCTGCTGCAAGCCCTCGACTGACTGAAGATTGATCTGTATATCACTGACTGCAGATCCCATGTAGGTAGCAAACTCCGGTGAACAAATGGTATGATATAGGTAAGTCGGTATCAGCAGGATGAAAGTCGCCAGGGCAGCTACCAGCAACAGCAGCAGCCATGTCTTTGCCCGCAGAACCAACTCCCTGATACCAAGAAAGAGATTTGTAGGGAGAAGTCTGTTCACCTCCAGGGGAAGGAGCCTTTCCTTGTGCCTTCTCTTCTTACGTCTCCTGCCCTCCGTATCTCCGGTAATCAGCGCCTGAACTACCGTGATATGCTTTAGTCTCTTCAGGACCCTCTTGCAGAAATGTATGACAATCAAATGAACCAGTACCACAGCTATCATTGATACGATAAGATCAGGCATCGTCAGCTCCTGCTTCCCATAATTCAGCTCTATGTCGGCAGTAAAGAAGCCATGAAATATTAAGGCCGCCACATATCCCATCAGGCATCCTGTCGCCGAGAGGATCATATACTTCGTTCTGTAGAGCTTCTGGATATCCTTATTGGATAAGCCGATGGCTTTCATCGTACCGATTTCCTTCATCTCATCTTCAACAGTAGCCAATATGGTGAAGCGCAGATTTACTACAGCGATAAAAATCAGCAGAAGACTTACCAATATTATCATGATTGCCTTCATTCCTTCTCCCAAGGCATTCAACATTCTGATCAGAGAGTATGTAACTGCCGTGCCATTGTTCGGTAATCCGGCCTCCTCATATTGCTTTTGGAAGCTGTCGACCTGCTCCTTATCCGTCAGCAGAAACTCGATTAAATATTCCAATCTGCCGATGCCCTCCCTGATCTGCATGTACTCCCGGTCACTTACGAGGAATCTTGTGGAGGAGGCCAGGGAGGAGGCCATCTGAGCATCCCGTATAAAATCCGTAACGATAAATTCCATATAGAAGGAACCCTCGGACAGAATCAGCTTATCTCCACGTTCTAAGTGATTACTCTTCTTATATTTGATCGGAACCGCAATCTCCCCATCAGATACCCGGATGACCTCATTATCCAGATTGAGCAGATAATCGAACTCCTGATTCTGCCTGACAAAGCCATTATCCAGCATACTGTCAGATAAGGTGACCAGATCAAAGCTGCCATCTCTTTCTCTTAAGAGTCCAATGCTTGACCCATCAATATTCACCATCTCCGCGATCTGCCAGCTTACTACATCCTCCATGTCATCCACAAAGGCATTTAGCTTGTCAGGATCGATTACTCCTGTATGCATCTGCATGAAATGAGGCGGTTTTGCCACCTCAAACAATCCGTCGATAGAGCCGAAGGATTTGATTATGATGATGCTGCCCGATGCCATCAGAAAGGCTGACAGAAAGATAAACAGCCATTGTGTGATATTAATCGCTTTGTTCCTTTTGAGATCCTTCTTAATCATTGATCCTAACATTCACTTACCCCTCACCTTTCAGAGATTGGTCCGGGATCGCTCCCTGACCGGCTGCTTCTTTCGTATTCGTCACTGCCGCTTCCATCGTCTTTAGTATTTTCATTTTTCTGATCACCAGACCCAGAACGATCAAAAAGAACCCTGATAGGATCAACATAAATCCAATTCCACGTCCAGGTCCGACCCCAATGATTCTACCGACTGTCCCTGCTAATAATCCGTCCGTAAGGAACATCGGATTGAATATCTGATCTGCCACTACTCCGGCGCAGGCATAAGCCAGAACAAATCCCATCTGTGACAGGATACTGATCAGTCCCCACGCCCTGCCCTGTACTGCATTAGGTATCCTGCATCTTATCATCACCTCGGCACTGGTATTGATGAAGGGCAACACAGTGAAAAACATCACCCCGGCAATCGTGATGAGGATAAGATTCGTTGAGCTTCCGAGGAAAATGATAAATATACCCGCAAAGCCAAAGCCTGCTGCTAAGGTTGATACATATCTCTTCAAATGGAGGATCCCGATCACAACACTGCCGATCAACATAGCGACTGCACTGACAGACTCAATGATCCCAAGAGCCTTTTCATTTGAGAAGGAAAGTATCATCGGTGAAATTAAAGTCTGCAGGAAGCCGAGATAAAAGGTTGCCACGGAGATCAGAATAACAATTGTCATCACTCCCCGATTGCCGGATAAGGCATGCCAGCCTTCCTTCAGATCACCTAATAGCCTTAGTTTCTCCCTGTACTGCTTCCGTAGGGGTATGCTCTTCCTGATTAAGGCGACAATGATTACGGTGACCCCTAAGGTTGAGATATCCATGATGAAAATCGTTCCGATACTGGTAAAGGACAACAGAAAGGCACCAATCAAGGGGGATAAGAGATATTTTGAGGAAGCGGCCAGCTGCATCATACCGCTTGCCTTCGCATAATCCTCTTCTGATAACAGGTCCGTAATCGTTGCTTTATAAGCCGGTTCCAAAAGGGCTACAAATACTGCACTGATTGTTACCCCGATATAGATCTGCCACTGCTCCAGTCCTCCTGACCGGAAGCAGATTAATATGTAGATCAAACCGATAGCGGAGAATAAATCCCCACAAATCATCATGAGCCTTCTGTCAAACCGATCTGCCAGAACACCTCCCACCGGATTCAGCAGTATCGTAGGGAGAAAAGCACAAAGTGTAGTGAGCGACACCGCTGCTGCGCTATCCCAGGTCTGAAAGACGTAAACGCCCAGGGCAAAGGCTGTCAAGCCACTCCCTATACTGGAGATAAATTCTCCAATCCATATCATAAGATATTTTTGAAATGCTTTATTTTCCGAACTCATTTTTTCCCTATCTTTCTTCATTACTCTAAAAAGGCTTGTATATACTTGCTAAAGCTTCCCTTTTCTGCTCCCAGCAGCGTTTCGAAGGAATGAATCACTGCCTGTAGCAGCAGAAACTGTTCCTCCTTAGAGAAGGAGAAGATGCCTTCATCCAGAAGTGTCATACTGGCAGCCAGAATGATCTGTATCGTCTGTGTAGGAAACGGTGTTGTAAAGTCTCCGGCTGCGATGCCTTCCTTCACAATCTCT
Organism: Bacillota bacterium; assembly: GCA_023441965.1. Taxonomy (GTDB): domain Bacteria; phylum Bacillota; class Clostridia; order Lachnospirales; family Lachnospiraceae; genus Mobilitalea. Next base: position 5,805 of record JAEZNB010000006.1, on the reverse strand, counting down.
GTCATGACCGGTGTCATACCCGTAACAATCCCGGAGAGTGATTTCTGATGCATCAAAGCATTCTCGGGATTATGAAGCTCTTCGATTACCCCACTGTCAGGTTCGCTCATCCTTAAGGCCAACATCACATGCAGAAGCTTCTCTGTCGGAGAAAGATCCTTCCGAGCTTTTACAGTCTCTGCCCGTTCAAGTCCTATCTCCAAATACCGGTCCATGATGGCATCCATAACCTCTTCCTTGGATTTAAAATAATAATAGAAGGTTCCCTTCGCAATATTGACCTCTCGAAGGATATCGTTGATTGTGGTCTTGTTATAGCCGTTTGTCTCAAAAAGTACCGCAGCCTTATCAATGATCTCATTTCGTCTTACATCATGTTCTTTTATAGTCCTCATTTGCTCACCTCATTCTATTTCATTGCTTCGTTAACTGTCTTAGGTATGTGTTATTGCTATTATCTAGCTCTTTATGAGTATAAGAAAGTTGTTAATCCTCTTGGATTATTTTCACCGACCGACCGTCGGTCTATATATAAAATATAGCATTATATTCCATTTGTTAATAGCAGAAATAAAAAAATTAAATTTTTTTATCCGGTCATTAAAAAAGCCCAAAGCATCGCTGCTTTGAGCTTAATCATAAATAGATAAAACCTAATTCTTATTGCTTCTGATAATTCAAGCCCTGACATCAGCTTGGGCTCCGTAGAATTAGTGCTTCGTCTGATAGTCTTTGGCCAGTAAGGACATCATATAATGATCATGATATTTCCCTCGGAATAAATACATATCCCTGATAATACCTTCCGCATAAAATCCATGTCTACGAAGTATTTGATAGGAGGCTGTATTTTCAATATGTACAAATGCCTGTATTCTGTTAAGTTCCATTTTATCAAATCCAAATGCAAGGACCTTACTCATAGCCTCGCTCATGATACCCTTTTTCCAATAGCTTTGACTTAAATCATAACCGATCTCAGCGATACGATTATTCCTATCCCACCTATGGTAACCAATTGTACCTATCGGCTCATTCGTTTCCGTATATATGATGAGCCATCGATTGTTGGTTGGATACTCCGGATTTGAGTGGCTCCACTTGATAATATCTAGGGCTTCCTCTACGGTTTTTACCGTCTCATTGTCAACCATATATCTGCATACCTCTTCATCACCAAAGTGCTTATAGATAAAATCAACATCCTGGAAACTCATTTTTCTTAAGATAAGTCTGTCTGTATAAAGTTCTTCCCATAAATCAATCATACCTGCTCTCCTTTGTGCTTTATAGATGAGGCTTATACAGAATCCGAAAATGCGGGTACCCAGATTCACTGCCCTTTATCAACTGCTCCACTATCAAGCCTACCATACACTCTATCATATGACAATCAAATATTGATCCATTATTATAGTGATATGATAAGTAATGAACTCTTAATTAATACGTTTTCGTAGGGTCATCTCCGGTCATTAGCATACCCTTATAATAGATACATATTTTATCCGAGTACTCGTAATTCGTCGCAGTTTTATTGAAGTGTCGGTCATTTGATTGATTATAGTTGCTCCAATCCTTCTTTGCTATCCTACATTTTACTTCAAGGCAATCCCCCGGCAACAGTATTCCAGCACCCGGTTTAAATGTAATGTCTAAGTAATGGTTGGCTCTGGGTGCAGTCTTAGGCATCGTTACAATCGAGCCGTTTATACTTGACGTAATGTTGCGATAAGCGCCATTGAAACCATTCACTCCGCTATAATCACACCAGAAATTCTGATCCGTTTGGCCCTCTCTGGTGTAATAGTATCTGATCGTAACGTCCTTTAAGTCAACCGGCTCACCTTGATAATACAGCTTAAAATTAGGATAGAGCATATTTGATTCGGGTGCTATCACCTGATTATAGAAGTGGGGAATAAACTGTCCCTTCTTCTTCACATAGGTAAGTGATTTATAAATATTCAGCCTGCCTCCTGTTAAGGTCTTATCGCTTAGACTGGGAATGATATCCACTCCCCTTAGTAAGGCTGTTTTCAGCTCTGCAGTTGTTAGGCTTGGGTCATAGGCTTTCAGAAGCGCAGCTGCTCCGGCAACAATCGGAGTAGATAAGGAAGTCCCGGAAATCGTTTTATAGCCTCCTCCTTTTTCACAGCAAAGCAGCTGATCTCCCGGAGCCGCCAGATCCACCAAGGCACTACTATAATTTGAAAAACTGCTCAGATTATCATTCATATCGGTTGATGCTACTGAGATAATATTGTCACAGGACCAGGTAGCCGGATACAAACAATCTTGCTTGCTATCGTTACCGGCTCCTGCAACGATCAAAGCCTTACTATTGCTGACTGCTATATATTCAGCAGCATCACCATAGTATTTACCATAACTGATGGATAGGATCTCTATTCCGGTATCGTCTGCATATTTTATCCCTCTTACAGTAGTAGAGGTAGTAATTCCTTTTAAGTTTAAACTATAAACCTTAATAGGTACAATCGCTACGTTCCAGGCAACTCCCGATATGCCTATCCCGTTATTGCCAACCGCTCCGGCCATACTGGCACAGACGGTTCCATGGCCGGTTTCATCAACCGACACGCCTATGCCATTCACATCATACCCATAGGTGTCGTCAATATATCCGTTAAGATCATCATCCACTCCTGCGATACCATTGATTTCAGCTTCATTCCTCCAGATATTATTCACTAAATCCGGATGGTTAATATCAACCCCATCATCCATGATACCGATTTTAACGGTATAACTACCTGTCGTAATATCCCAGGCCTGCGGAGCGCTGATCTTGCTCAATGAATGTTGATTTGTGAAAAGCGGGTCATTTGGATATGTACTGCAGGGCTGCATGTAGTAATCAGGTTCTGCAAATTCAACTGCCGGATTTTGCTTCAGCAATTCTATCGCATCAAGTACGTCCTGCTCCCCCTTCTTCTGAAGCTCCAGCAATACCATTCTACCGCTGTAAATAGCTTCTGTTTCGTTGGTGTTTCTTCTCCCCTCTTGCCCGTCAACAGACATTAACTCTTCTGCTGATTGAATGTCGATACCCGGCATCAGATCTGCATATAGTCCACGGTTCTCATAGGAAGCCGGTCCTTTACCCATAGTAAATTGTTCTGTCTGTAAGTATTCGGACTTTACGAATACGATAACATGTCCCGGTACAAATCTATCTCCTGTCATTCCCTCTGCATATGATTTAGTCATCCTTTGTTGTCCAAGAATAAGCGCTCCCACCAGTAACATCAATATGATCGTCCCTCTAAGAACTAATCTGCCAGAGCCTTTATTCATTACCACCTCTCCTCTCATTTTATAATATATTTAAACGTGCGAATCACCGCAACGCATAAATAGTCCATTTGAAAGCTTGTAAAATATGAGCTTAGATTACAAAATAAAACCGATGCTAATCCGATCAATAGTCAGTTGCTTGTATTTGGTTGTTACTTTCATTTTATGGAATATTGTACCATACCATACGATGGATAGACAACCATAAAATTCCAAATAGAATTTACTTGTTGATATAATGATCCTCTTCAAAATGAATGATCGGAGATGGACTTATACTCATCCTTATACTCTAAAACAAAAGCCTAAAGCAATTAAGCTTCAGGCTTCTACTTATACCTATTCAACTGACTAAACCAAAATCGGAAAATGGCGCTTTATTACCTGGTCATAATTCTATAACCTTCTCCTACTATAGTAATACATCTGACTTATGCATCAAATGCTATTAAGTATCATGTCTGCATAACTGTCCCATATTAAGTTATCTGTATTGATTATCATAGTCGGTAATGAAGATTTTTCTGCGATGTTAATCAGTTGCTGCTGTCTGGCAATATATTGATCTATACTCTCTTGCGTAACCTCTTCCTTTGTATAGTGTGATCTATGCCGTAATCTTGGTTCTGTTTTTTCAGAACTGATCGTACATAGGACCACTTTGGCATTCAAATTTGATAGTCTTTTTTCAAGTTGTAAGTACTCATACGAGTCTACATCATTAAAACTAAAAGCATAATTTAAATGGAATCTTTCAAAAACATAAAACAAGCCTCTTGAACAACGGGAATGTTCTCCCATGCAGCTCGCATAATGATTAAGCTGCTCAAGCATTGATATTCTATCCGATAACACTCTCAGGTTTTCCTCTTGACTTAAGTTCTTCAATTCTCCATTGATTAAATTCAGTGTTTGGGAGTATTGTTCAGATAAGTATATAACATTGCGTTCTGCATCTTTTTCAATGAAATGATGTCTCTTTATTGCATTAAAAATTGATGTCTTACCAGAACAAGATTGTCCTTCAAGTATAATCCCCCTAACTTGATTCGACATGAGCATCTCCCTTACTCTTTTGATATGTCATTAAGCTCTTTTACATATATATCGTTCCAAAGCTGTACTTCAATGTATCGGTTTTGCTTATTAAGATTTTTTAAGTATGAAGCCACATCATCTGTTTTTTCTTTGATGAAGTTATATAATAATTCCTTGTTGAAAGGGTCCATTCTATCAACCGAATCCATCATTGACATGGAATCACCATAGGTAAAGCTGACATCTTCAGCATTAATCTGACTCAACAATAACCTTGTCTTCTTCCCATTTTCAAACCATTTATTTAGATAAGTACTCTCACCTAATACAAAGTAAAGTGGTGAAATATTCTTTGGTTTTATTCCCAATGCTGTGATTTTATTGCGTAGCCATTCTTCAGTACGTATCCTTTTCTTATAATATCCGTCAAAATCATTATCAGTCCATGATATTAAAATGCGTATATTTCAACTAAGGTCTCTTGTTCCCGGCATCTATTCTTAATCCAATAAATTGTACTCATACTCTATCATTGACTCTCCTGATTCTCCTATTGTCTCAACACTTATTCTCGTCACTTGTGTACAAAACAACTCATCAATTTCTTTTGTATGATGAATTGCTTTTCTATATTCGCTGTCTTTATCAATATTTCCAATTGTCATGTGTGGAACAAATGGTATATCCATTCTACAAAACTTCTTTAAAATTCCCGTGTATAATTTATCGTGTAATACTCGAATTGCTTCATTGCCAATCCGTATATTTAAGAAAAGATAATTTCCACCTATTTGATAAGGCGAAATTCCTTGTAGCGTCAAACTAAATTTTCTAATATCCTTTAGTGTATCATTCAAATGTTCAGCCAACTGCTTAGTAGTAATTGTGCTTTTAAATGGAAAAACCAGAGTAATATGTGGTTGCACTAGATTGACTAGCGGATCATACAAAGCTCTAAGACGATTAATAATTTCCATATTCTCAAATTCCGGGAATATCATAATACATCTCTCTATCATTAATTTTACCCCGTAATATTCTTTGAAAACTATGTGGTATCTGTAAAGCATATATTTATTTTGCAGTAATTGACGTGATATTTTATACTCAACCTATCGTCTGTTAAATTTATACATCATATCATAATACAGGTGGCATATTATGTCAATTAATTAACATAATACTGTTATCATATTCATTAAAATATATATTAATCAAAAAGCCCAGGGCGATCCCACACCTTGAGCTTCTGAATACAACAAAAAACCTAAAGCATATCTGCTTCAGGCTTCTAATTGGTCTTATTCAATTGACTAATCCTACACCAGAAAATGATGACGTCCAAGCGTCAGCCGGTTGCCCAAGCTTACGCTTCCTCTGTAAAAACCTTTTCAGGTCAAGCCCTCGACCTATTAGTAACAGTCAGCTGCATGCATTACTGCACTT
>JAEZNB010000104.1 GCA_023441965.1 Bacillota bacterium | reverse complement strand
GCTTATGCTCCACCAGACGCTTTGCCCGTTCGATTACCATCTCGGAAACCCGCTTATGGTTTTCGGGAAGCTCATCAAAGGTGGAGTAAATGACCTCCACATTCTTACCTTCTATAGATTCCTTGATATCGGTTACTTCCTCGGGACGCTCGTCAATCAAGAGTATGATCAGTCTCATATCCGGATGATTTCTGGTAATGGCCTTGGCAATCTGCTTCAGCAAAGTGGTTTTACCGGTCTTAGGCTGGGATACGATCATTCCTCTCTGTCCCTTGCCAATCGGGGAGATCAGATCCACCATTCTCATGGATACTCCGGCTCCGGGAGTTTCCAGGTGAATTCTCTGATTAGGGAAAATCGGTGTAAGCTCTTCAAACTTCTTCCGTTTCTGTGCCTCATTGGGATGGAAGCCGTTCACTGCCTTGATATAGAGCAGGGCAGAGAATTTCTCAGTCTGACTTCTGACCCTGGTATTCCCTTCCACAATGTCACCGGTCTTCAGATTGAAGCGGCGGATCTGCGCCGGTGATACATAGACATCGTTCTCTCCGGGCAGATAATTATCACAGCGGATAAAGCCATAGCCATCAGGAAGGACTTCGAGAATTCCCACCTTAGTCTCACCGCTGTCCAGCTGTTCCATATCGGCCTGACTTCCAAAGCTCCTTCTATCCTCTCTGGGTACCTGCATCGAAACTCCGGTCGGAAGACGATCCTCCCTGGAAACCTGCATCTGCGCCCCTCTCGGAAGGCGATCCTCTCTGGAGACCTGCATCGACACCCCTGTCGGAAGACGATCCTCCCTGGAAACCTGCATCTGCGCCCCTGTCGGAAGGCGATCCTCTCTGGAAACCTGCATCTGCGCCCCTGTCGGAAGGCGATCCTCTCTGTACTGCTCTTCCGTCTGCTCCACCTGTCTCACAGGGCTTACTTCACGGGAAGCAATTTTCTCTTCTCTGGGCTTTCTCTCCCAAGCAGCACTTTTCACCTCCTGCTTCGCGAGATCATTGTTTTTTAGTGCCTCAATCAGTTCACTCTTCTTCAATGCTGCTATATTTTTCAGTCCTCTTTCTTTTGCTACTTCTCGCAGATTAATTAATGTCATTGAATCATAATGCATTTCCATCTTTTCAGCTCCTTTGATTGATAGGTTGGATTCATGGGGAATTCAGTAGAGATGATATAGATTTAAAATCCCGATTAGGGATATTATCCAAAGATATATTTATTTATGTAAATCCTATTATACACCTTGTCCGCAAGAAAGGGAAGTATTTTCTAAAAATAAACAATTGATGAATTAGCACTATTCAGGATGAATTACTTGATTTAGAAAAAGCATAGTGCTAATATGATAAGATAAATCGATTAAGGGTGGAAGAAGCATGGATATCAAAGAAAAGGCATTGTTAATGCACGAAAACTGGAACGGCAAATTGGAAATCACCTCAAAATGTCCGGTCAGCTCTAAGGAGGATCTGGCGATCGCCTATACTCCCGGCGTAGCTGAGCCCTGTAAAATGATCGCAGCGGATCAGTCCGCCGCTTATCGATATACCATGAAGGCCAACACAATTGCAGTCATATCGGATGGAAGTGCCGTTCTGGGCTTAGGTAACATCGGTCCCTATGCCGCCATGCCGGTCATGGAAGGAAAGGCTGTCTTGTTTAAGGAGCTGGGTGGAGTGAATGCCATCCCCATCTGTCTGGATACACAGGACACAGAGGAAATCATCCGTACGATTGTGAATATCGCACCGGCCTTCGGAGGAATTAACCTGGAGGACATCTCCGCTCCCAGATGCTTTGAGATTGAAACCCGTCTGAAGGAGCTCTTGGATATCCCCGTATTCCATGATGATCAGCATGGAACCGCAATTGTTGTTTTAGCAGGAGCCATCAATGCTCTGAAGGTCACAGGCAAGCATAAGAAAAGCTGCCGTGTCGTAGTCAACGGAGCCGGCTCTGCAGGTATCGCAATAGCCAAGCTCTTATTATCCTATGGTTTTTCTAATCTTATCCTCTGTGACAGGAACGGAATTATCTCCAGCTCCTACCCGGAGCTGAACTGGATGCAGAAGCAGATGCTCTCAGTGACAAACCTGAAGGACAAACAGGGAAGTCTGGCTGACGCCTTAGTAGGGGCAGATCTCTTTATCGGCGTCTCAGCACCGGGAATCGTGACCATGGAAATGGTTGCTTCCATGAACCGGGATGCCATCATATTCGCCATGGCCAATCCCATCCCCGAAATTATGCCGGACCTGGCAAAGGAAGCAGGTGCGATGATCATCGCCACCGGTCGATCCGATTTCCCCAACCAGGTGAATAATGTCCTAGCCTTTCCGGGCATATTCAAGGGGGCGCTGGAGGGCCGTGCGACACAGATTACCGAGAAAATGAAGCTGGCAGCCGCCAAAGCAATCGCAGACCTTGTGGATGAGGCATCACTGCATGCGGACTACATCATGCCCCAGCCCTTTGATCCCAGAGTAAGGGATGCGGTCAGCAATGCGGTAAAAGCTCATATATAGATGGATATCGTAAGGATAGGCTTCGATATTGCATCAGGTCGGAAAGGCGGATTGGCTTGGATAGAGACGAAAGAAGCCTCTGGGGAGACAAAAGATATCATTCCCTGGATTTCGAAATGAAGAGGATATACGGCAGCAAGCTCTACAAGCTGTCCCTAAACGGAGGTATGACCTGTCCCAACCGGGACGGTACCATAGACAGCAGAGGCTGCATCTTCTGCAGTGAAGGCGGCTCCGGAGATTATGCCGTCTCTCCCCGTGCCTCCATAAGAGATCAGCTTGAGGAAGCTAAGGGCTATATCAAGGGGAAGCTGACAGATCAGACTGCTTCTAAATATATTGCTTATTTTCAGGCCTATACCAATACCTATGCTCCGGTCAGCTATCTACGAAAGCTCTTTTTTGAGGTGGCGGAGCAGCCGGATATTGCCATTCTGTCCATAGCAACCAGACCGGATTGTCTGGGTCCTGAGGTCCTCCGGCTGTTAACCGAGCTGAAGCAGATCAAGCCGGTATGGATAGAGCTGGGTCTCCAGACTATCCATGAAGAAACAGCCGAATTCATCCGCAGAGGCTTTCCTCTGCAGGTCTTCGAGGATGCGGTTCATCAGCTTGACAGACTGGGGGTTCCTACGATTGTCCATACAATTCTGGGCTTGCCAAAGGAATCAAAACATGATATGTTAAAAACCATGGAATATATAGGCAAACTGCCGGTCCAGGGCATAAAGCTCCAGCTGCTCCATGTTTTACGGGGAACGGATTTGGGCAGACTTTATGAGAAGGGTCAAATAGAGTCTCTGATGTCCCTGGAGGAGTATACCGACCTGGTCATCTCCTGCCTTGAGCGGTTACCCAAGGATCTGGTCATCCATCGGATTACCGGTGATGGACCGAAGAAGCTTTTACTGGCTCCCTTGTGGAGTGCGGATAAGAAAAGGGTTCTGAACCATATCCACAGGCAGATGAAGCTTCGGGATACCTGGCAGGGCAGACTGGCATGATAAGCTGCCATGTCCCCGGTTGTATGATACAATCAATGTGAACAAGGAGGCGGTCCCCTTTGCAGTCCGATACCTTTATGCTATATAAGCTGATTATTCTATATATCTTAAGCCGGGTGAATTTTCCCCTGACCAATGCTCAACTGACTGCCTTCATACTGGAGAAGGAGTACACGAATTATTTCAACATCCAGCGGGCAATTTCCGAGCTCATCGATGACGCCTTCATCTCCGTGAAGACGCTCCAGAACAGCTCCTTATACAGGATTACGGAGACCGGAACAGAAACGCTCCTTTTCTTTGATAATATGATATCCTCCGGTATAAAGGAGGATATTGAGGTATATCTGGCTGAAAATAAATATGAGCTGCAGGAGGAGGTTTCCAGCTCCGCAGAATTCTATCAGATGAAAAAGGGTGAGTATGCCGCCCATCTTCGTGTGACAGAAAGGGAAACTCCCATCATTGACCTGACCCTGACCGTGACCACTGAAGAAGAGGCTGCAAGACTGTGCAGCAACTGGAGAGAGAAAAGCTCCGAGATCTATACCTATCTTATGTCTTCCTTACTGGAAGAAAAGTAAAAGAAACTGTAGGGCTGTTTCATAAGGTCTATAATAGATACATGAGGCATTATATATGCCCCATAATACACTGTTTGCTGGACTGATTTGATGATTATGTGATGCCAGATGCGGACGCTTGTGTCCGAAGCTGGCGTAATAATCAAAATCTGTCCAGCAATCAGTGTGTGAGGGGCGTATATGGTGCCTCGTGTATCTTAAGGGGGAAAGTGAAACAGCCCCCTATCCTTTACTTTTCTTCCTTCTCTTCTTCCTTTAGGCCGCAGGTTTCTTCGATAAAGTCCCAGATCTCTTCCCTGCCCTGCTTTGTTAGGGAGGAAAAGGGTATGATTTTAGTACCTGCCGGCGCCTTCAGCCCCTCCCTGATGCTCTTCAGCTGCTTGTCCTTCTGGCTTCGGTTGATTTTGTCCAGCTTAGTAGCGATAATAATCGGCTGGAAGCCCTGATAAAGGATCCACTCATACATGGTTTTATCGTTTTCTGAGGGCTCATGGCGGATATCCAGCAGTAGAAATACAATCTTCAGCTGCTTGGATTTCTTCAGGTAGCCCTCTATCATTTTACCCCATTTCTCCCTCACCGTTTGGGCCACCTTCGCATAACCGTAGCCGGGCAGATCCACAAAATAAAGAAGATCATTGATATTATAGAAATTAATCGTCTGGGTCTTACCGGGCTGAGCAGAGGTCCGGGCTAAGGATTTTCTGTTCATGAGGGCATTGATCAGAGAAGACTTCCCCACATTGGATTTGCCTGCAAAGGCAATCTCCGGTTTATCGTTCTCCGGGAGAACACTGCTGATACCGCATACCATCTCCAGAGTACAGCTCTTGATAATCATCTCTTATGACCTCCTTTATCCGAGTAATTATATTCGTTCCGGGAACCGGATCCGTGGGATACATGTATCAAAGAGGCTGTTTCATTATAACCATGTAGCTACAAGAGGCCCCTTTATGTTTCCCATAATGCACTGTTTGCTGAACAGATTGATGTCCAGCAACCAGTGTGTGAGGGGAGCATATAGGGAACCTCTTGTAGCTCTATAATTATTTTGAAACAGCCCCTTTGATATTTATATACGGGAATTTCTAAGCGATTTCACCCTTACTTTTCTTTGATGTCCGTCTGGTGATAGGCTTTCTGGTCACGTTTTCCTCAGAATACTCCAATCTCGGCTTCTCATTTCCCAATACTGCTTCCTTGGTTATGATACATTTGATGGCCTTCGTATCAGAAGGAATATTGTACATGGAATCCATCATAACCGATTCCATGATTGCGCGGAGACCTCTTGCACCGATCTTTCTCTTGAAGCTTTGCTTGGCGATCTCTGCCAGGGCCTCTTCTTCAAAGATCAGCTCCACTCCATCCATCTCAAAGAGCTTCTTATACTGCTTTGTAATCGCACTCTTCGGCTCTGTCAGGATACGGATCAGCGCTTCCTCATCCAGAGAATCTAAGGCCACGTTCACCGGAACTCTGCCCACAAATTCAGGAATCAAGCCAAACTTGATCAGATCCTGTGGCATAACCTGGCGGAAGAGCTCTCCCACATTGGTCTTATTCTTCTCTGTGATCTGTGCGTTGAAACCGATCGACTTCTGACCGATTCGTGACTCGATGATCTTCTCCAGTCCGTCAAAGGCACCACCGCAGATAAAAAGGATATTGGTAGTATCGATCTGTATGAATTCCTGGTGGGGATGCTTTCTTCCTCCCTGTGGGGGAACACTGGCAACCGTACCTTCCAAAATCTTCAACAGGGCCTGTTGTACTCCTTCACCGGATACATCTCTGGTGATGGAGGTATTCTCGGATTTTCTGGTGATCTTATCAATCTCATCTATATAGATGATGCCATACTCAGCTCGTTCGATATCAAAATCCGCAGCCTGGATGAGCTTAAGCAGTATGTTCTCTACATCCTCACCAACATAACCGGCCTCCGTCAGTGCCGTCGCATCTGCAATCGCAAAGGGCACATTCAGAAGCTTGGCCAGTGTCTGCGCCAGGTATGTCTTACCGGAACCGGTGGGTCCGATCATCAGAATATTGCTTTTCTGTAACTCAACATCCAGATCCTTCTCCGTAAGCACCCTTTTATAATGGTTATATACAGAGACCGCCAGAACCTTTTTTGCCTCCTCCTGGCCTATTACATGCTGATCCAAAAAGCTTTTGATCTCAACCGGCTTTAACAGATTGATATCTGAATTAGTAACTGTATCACCATCAAATTCTTCCTCAATAATCTCGCTGCATATCTCAATACACTCATCACAGATATACACACCCGGTCCTGCGATCAGCTTTCTGACCTGATCCTGAGACTTATTGCAGAAGGAACATCTCAGCTGTTTTCTGTCGTCTACCTTCCCTGCCACTACCAATCACCTCATTCTCTTTGTAGTGCAAAGCAAACCGGTGTTTATCTATGAACCAAAATTCCATCGATAATTCCGTATTCCTTCGCTTCCTCCGCCATCATATAGTGATCTCTTTCCGTATCAACTTCTATGACTTCCAGAGGCTTTCCGGTGTTTCTTGCCAATATTTCATTCAGTCTCTTTCTGGTCCTGATAATGTTATCTGCCACAATCTTAATATCGGTTGCCTGACCCCTTGCACCACCGGAGGGCTGATGGATCATTATTTCTGAATTCGGCAGGGCAAATCTCTTGCCCTTCGTACCGCCTGCCAACAGGAAAGCACCCATGCTGGCTGCCATACCGATACAGATGGTAGATACGTCGCTCTTAATATAATTCATGGTATCATAGATTGCCATTCCTGCAGTTACGGAACCACCGGGGCTATTAATATAGAAATTAATATCCTTACCGGGATCCTCTGCCTCTAAAAACAGCATCTGTGCAACAATCAGACTGGCTGTAACATCATTTACTTCTTCACCCAGGAAAATAATCCTGTCCTTTAATAATCGGGAGTAGATATCGTAGCTTCTTTCGCCACGGCTGGTCTGCTCTATGACATAAGGCACTAAACTCATCTTACATTCCTCCTTTTCCTAACGGTACCGGATGCTTATCCTTGATCTGCTTCCGGATCATCTGTATGTTCCTATACTTCCTTAGCAGCTGCAACTACCAGATCGACTGCCTTCTGAACTGCAATATCAGCCTTGATCTGCTCTTTTTCCTTCTCGCCGATCAGCTCCTTCAGCTTATCAGCTTCCATCTGATAGGCAGTAGCCATATCAGCCATTTCCTTCTCCAGCTCTTCCTCGGATACTTCGATGTTCTCAGCCTTAGCAACAGCCTCAAGGACCAATCTGCTCTGGATTCTCTTAACAGCCTGTGGTCTTAAGCTCTCATAGAATTTCTTGGCATCCATTCCGGTATACTGGAAATACTGCTCAATGGATAAGCCCTGATACTTCATTCTCTGAGCAAAATCCTCGGCAATCTGGTTCGCCTGGGCTGTAATCATTGCCTCGGGAATCTCCATGGTTGCCTTCTCGATAATCTTATCCACTACCTCGTTTTCCTTGGCAGTCTTCAGTTCCTTCTCTTTGGTTTCCTTTATTGTAGCCTTGATACTTTCCTTGTATTCATCCAGTGTATCAAATTCAGAGACATCCTGAGCAAATTCATCATCCAGTACAGGAAGCTCCTTCAGCTTGATTTCCTTAATCTTTACCTTGAACAAAGCGGGTTTTCCGGCAAGCTCCTTGGCCTGATACTCCTCGGGGAAGGTTACGTTTACCTCAGTCTCCTCTCCGGTCTGCTTTCCGATCAACTGATCTTCGAAGGTATCGATAAAGGTATGGGAACCGATGGTCAGGGAATAATCCTCGCCCTTGCCACCCTCAAAAGCATTGCCATCCACAAAGCCTTCAAAGTCAATCACTGCAATATCCCCGGACTGTATACCTCTGTCTTCTACAGTGATCATTCTGGAGTTCTGCTCCAGTTCACGGTTGATCCGAGCCATGATCTCGTCCTCAGTTACCTCTGCTTCCTTCTTCTCCACTTCGATACCCTTATAGGCACCTAAAGTTACCTCCGGCTTAAGTGCTACCTCTGCTGTAAAGATAAAGGGTTTCCCCTTCTCCACCTGAACAATATCGATCTCAGGTCTGGATACGATCTCCAGTCCACTCTCGTTCGCAGCCTTCTCATAAGCATCGGGAATTATCTCATTTGCCGCATCCTCATAAAAGATTCCGGCACCGTACATCTTCTCGATGATGGCTCTGGGAGCCTTGCCCTTACGAAAGCCCTGGACATTGATTTTGCTCCTATTCTTAAGATATGCCTTTTCCAGTGCACTCTCAAATTCTTCAGCGGAAGCCTCTATTGTAAGCTTTGCCATGTTTTTTTCCAGTTTTTCAACCTGTAAACTCATTTATGATTTCCTCCTTATTTTAAGTACCTTTCGTAGCTATACCGACCTTCCTTTGAATGGAAGTATGTATCCTCTTCTTAACAGTTTCCGAATATGTGGGTAAATAACCTTTCAGGTACTGCATCTGAACTACAGACATTTTGACATTAGTATATTATAACATATGGAATCTGTAAATACCATAATTTCTTGTTTGATAGGGATAATCTGTTTTACCGGGCCATGCTCAGTCCTCCGTCACATGTCCACGGTCCATCATTACCTGGATGATACTGTTCACGTATTCCTCACAAAGCTCGTCGGTTTCTGCCTCGGCCATAACACGTACCACCGGCTCCGTTCCGCTTTCACGGACCAGTATTCTTCCGTCCCGACCCAAACGCTGCTCCATTCGGCTGATGATATCCACAACAGCCTCATCCTCTCTGGCAGCCTTCTTATCCTTCACTTTTACATTCTTCATCAGCTGCGGGAAGATCGTAACCTCCTTATGAAGCTCTGACAGCTTGACTTTGCTCTCCACCATGACCTCCATCAGCTTTAAGGAAGTAAGAATGCCATCTCCGGTCGTTGCATTCTTACTGAATATGATATGTCCTGACTGCTCGCCGCCAATGGAATGGCCGTTTGCCAGCATATTTTCATAAACATACTTATCACCGACTGCGGTCTTCTCATAACGGATCCCCTTGCGATCCAGAGCCTGATACAATCCAAGATTTGACATAACCGTTGTCACAATCGTGTTGTTGGCCAGCTCTCCCCTGTCCTTCATATAAACTCCGCACAGGTACATAATCAGATCTCCATCTATAATATTGCCACAATCATCGACTGCCAAACATCGGTCTGCGTCACCATCATAGGCAAAGCCTACATCGAGCCCATGCTCCAATACAAATTTACGCAGGGCTTCGATATGAGTGGAGCCGCATTCCAGATTGATATTCGTACCGCTCGGTTCACTGCCGATTATATAGGTTTTCGCTCCCAAAGCATCAAAGACCCCTTTTGCAACCGTGGTTGCAGACCCATTTGCCAAGTCCAGACCGATTTTCATATCCTTAAAGGATCTGGTCGCTAGAGAAATCAGGTACCCGATATAGCGGTTTCTCCCGATTGCATAGTCCACAGTTCTTCCGATCCTCTCCCTTTTTGCCAGAGGCAGATCATCCTCCTTACGGTCTATGTACTCTTCGATTAGCTTCTCCACTTCCGCTTCCAGCTTATGGCCGTTACTGTTGATGACCTTAATACCGTTATCATAATAGGGATTATGGCTTGCTGAAATCATGATTCCGCAATCAAAGCCCTCTGTCCTGACGACATGGGATACACTCGGGGTTGGTGTGACATGGAGAAGATAAGCATCTGCTCCGCTGGCCGTCAACCCTGCCACCAGGGAATATTCAAACATATAGCTGGACCTTCTGGTATCCTTTCCGATCACAATTTTCGCTTTATGGTCCTTACCGTAATAATAACCCAGGAACCTTCCTACTTTATATGCATGTGAAACTGTAAGTTCAACATTTGCTTCTCCACGGAATCCATCCGTACCAAAATACTTACCCATCTGTCATCCTCTCCAACCTTTTTATTCTTATCCGGCATGCGGACTATTCTCCTATGTTATAAATATATGTAAGGATTTTCATCTGAAATCTGTTTCCTCACTTTTTCTCAACTCATTTTAACATATTGTAAAAGTATTTGGAATGAAAATTTAAAAAACATCACCGGAACTTGCCGGTGATGTTTTCTTGATCAGTTTATGCTGCATCATTATCAATGATTACTGTCCTGACATGGACTGTTCCTGGCTTCTGATCATACGTTTAACCATTTCTCCGCCTACGGAACCGTTCTGTTTGCTTGTTAAGTCACCATTGTAACCCTGCTTTAACGGAACGCCAAGTTCGTTAGCAACCTCCATCTTAAAGCGATTAAGAGCTTCTCTTGCCTGAGGAACCTCTGCTCTGTTGGATCCACTATTGTTATTTGCCATAAATTTTCACCTCCGTTTAGTTTAATCAAAGCAACCAATTTACAAAATCAACAAGTGTAGGTTCAGCGGTTTTTCATGCACCGGTTCTCCGGTACATTATTCTGACCATGCAATGGTCAATTGACCTAAGTCAATCATCACCGCAAGTGATTTTTGTATTTGTATTGCCTGTAATCTTATTGTTAACAACAGAGGGATTTATTATGATGGTAATTAATGTTTCCCTTTCCACAGTTTTGTTTATTTGACACGGGACAACAGAATATCGCCATTCTATACTATTTCCAAGCAGATTCGAAGGCTTATAAAATAAGAATAAAGCCATCTTCTATCGTTTTTCGTATTTTATCGCAAATGCGAAAACAGAGTATTTCACCGGGCTTCCTCCCACATTTGGTGGGAGGAAATCCGATAAATACTCTGTTTTCTATTCGAGCTGATGAACCATAGGTTCACCTATTTATTCATGTAGGCTACTGCTAGCGATCGTATTATTTTACGCCGTTTGCAGCATCGATGAAGGACTGCCATAAGCCCTGAACCTTCTCAACAGATTCAGCTGCTGTCAGAGCACCTGCATCCAGATCATAGGTTACATCACCGTAATCAATACCTGCGATCAGAGACAGATAGGAGATCAGACCATGCTTCGGCTCATAGAACAGAGGTAAGGTCTCGTCCACAGCTCTGGTATCTCTGAATACGGAGTAGAAAGGTGTTCTCCAGTCTTCATCCTCATAACCGGGTGTTGTATTGGTATAAAGGTTATAAGCAAATGCAATGTTTTCGGCCTGATCCTTCTCTAAGGTTACCGGCATAACAACAACGTTCTCCAAGAAAGCTGTCATCATTTCGCCCTTAGGTCCCTTCGGGAAGATTACAAAGCCCCAATCATCTTCCATGTCTCTCCAGGTATTAACCTTATACTCCTCTGCGCACTGCATAGCTACCTTACCCTCAACAAAGGTAGAAATGAACCAGTCCCAATTGGAGCCTTCCGGCTGAGGCATATGATAGCCCTTGTCATATAAGCTTCTGCCCCACTCCAAAGCTTCCAGGAAGTTAGGCTCGCCGGTTGCATTGTAGAACTTACCGTTCTCATCAACACCGATGAACTTCGCATCGTTCGAGAATACGCAACCACGGAAGAAGTCCTTGGAGAAGCTGGAGATACCGTAAACATCCATAACGCCGTCATTATTGATATCACGGGTCAGTTGCCTTGCGAGATCCTCAAGTGCCTGCCAGGTCCACTGACCGTTCTTCTGTAACTCATAAGGCAGATCGGGATCAAGACCGGCTTCCTCAAACAGTCTCTTGTTCCAGAATACACCGAGTCTGGGCTCCATTCTTCCATGAGCCATACCGTATGTATTATCACCGATTGTCATCATCTTTCTTACGACCTGGTTCCACTTCTCCTCGTCAAAGTTGAAGTTCTCCAGCGTATTCAGTGGATAGAGCAGTCCCTGCTGTAAAGGTGCAGCGATAAACTTCTGATCCATTACAAAGATATCTGCTGCAGGGTCTCCTGCCATAATAGAGGATACTACGATCTCCTGATACTCCATCCAGGAACCGAGATTAGCACGGGTAATCGTAAAGTTATACTGCTCCTGGAATTCATTTCTGTAAGCGAGAGTATCTTCTTCTCTCGTATCCCTCGGTTCCGGATTCGGATCCGTGGTCCACCAGTCACCGATGGTAATGGTAATGCCGCCTAAATCCTTAGGGGGTTCCGTAGGTGTAGGTGTTGCAGTAGCCTTCTCCTCCTCCTTAGAAGGCGCCTGTGTGGGAGCTGTAGTAGGTGCTGCAGCTTCCTCGGCCTTTTTACCGCATGCAGTCAGCGTAGCGATCAGCATAGAAACAGCCAGTAAAAATACCAATAATTTTCTGCTATTGATTTTCATAAAATACCTCCCTATAAATAGTAATACAATTGTATCATATCACTGGTAAAAATGGAATAACAAGTTGTTTTTCGTAGTAAAAATACTAAAAAATATATGATTTTTTTCCAAATTTTCTGGTATAAATGCCGATTCCCCCTGCTTGTTTTATCCAATGTTTCTATCTGTCAGGTCAATCTCATATATTTAAAAAAAGCTTTTCGGAAGGAAGAAATCCCATGCTGCCTATCCTAAAATCCATCAATCAGTTTCTTTGGGGAATTCCGATGCCACTTATGCTATTTGGTGCCCATATATATTTTACCATACACCTTAAGGGGGTACAGCGGCACATTGGTAAGGGCATCCGTATGTCCGTGGTACCGGAAAAGGGAGCCGAGGGAGACTTAAGCAGCTTCGGTGCCTTGACTGCAACTCTTGCAGCAACCATTGGTACCGGTAATATTGTGGGTATCTCCACTGCAGTGGCTTTAGGCGGTCCGGGAGCCATTCTCTGGTGCTGGTTGACCGGTATTCTGGGTATGGCGACCTCCTATGCGGAATGCTTTCTGGGTGTCCTATATCGGCGCCGGACAGAGGACGGCACTTATATCGGAGGTCCTATGTATGCCCTTGCTTATGGTCTGAATAAAAAACGTCTGGCCATTTTATTCAGCCTTTTCACCGTGATTGCCTCCTACGGTGTCGGCTGCTCTACCCAGGCCAGAGCAGTTACAGAGACCCTGCGCACCCTATGGGGAGTTCCCGAATATCTGGCCGGTGGTATCATCTCCGTTCTCGTCGGACTTGTTATCGTAGGCGGGATCCAGTCCATTGGAAGGATATGCACAAAGCTGGTACCGGCTATGGGCGCCTTTTATATCCTGGGCTGCATAGTTCTGCTTGTTATAAACCTTCCCTACCTTCTGCCGGCCATCCGCTTTATCCTTTACTCCGCTTTCTGTCCTGCCAAACTTCCGGCCGCCGTTGCCGGAGGCTTTATCGGCAGCACCTTAAAATCAGCAGCCCGGTATGGAATTGCCAGAGGCCTGTTTACCAATGAGGCCGGCTTAGGATCTGCGGCAATTGCAGCGGCAGGCGCCAGAACCTCCCATCCCTCCAGGCAGGCTCTCATCTCCATGAGCGCTACCTTTTGGGATACGGTAATCATGTGTGCCATCACGGGACTGGTCATTACGACAAATCTAATAAAAAATCCTGCCTCTGCCCAAGGCTACTCCTTTACGGAGCTCACCTCTGCTGCCTTTGATGCTCTTCCCTATGGAGGACGAATCCTGGGTCTCTCCCTGATTTCCTTTGCCATAGCAACCTTAATCGGCTGGTCCTATTTCGGAGAGAAGGCAGTGGAGTATCTCTTTGGGAAGAGCGGTATCAATACCTATCGACTTTGCTATATCCTTATGATATTTGTAGGCTCCATCATGTCACTGGAGCTGGTCTGGGAGCTTACTGATTTTGTGAATGCCTTCATGGCCCTGCCTAACCTGCTTTGTCTCTTCCTGTTACGGAAGAAGATCACGCCTTATCTGACCGGAAGGCAGTTCAGCTGACTATCATTCTCTCAAAGCAGCTTGACCCTTATAACGGTTGATAATGGCGGTACTGCAAGGCTTCCGCCAGCCTTACCGCTTCTTCCCTTCCCTTCAGCTTTGTTACCAAGGATAAGGAGAAATCAAGGGCTGTCCCCATCCCCCTGGAGGTCACGATATTACCGTCCATAACTACATCCGCAGCCTGATATCTGGCTCCGAGAAGACTCTCCTCATTGCCCGGATAGCAGGTAGCATTTTTGCCACTCAGGAACCCCTTCGTTCCGAGAATTCTGGGGGCAGCACAAATCGCTGCCAGCTCCTTGCCCGACTCATAAAAGCTCTTCAGTAACCGGCTTAAGCCCTCATGCTTTGACAGATTCAGGGTACCGGGCATTCCTCCGGGAAGAACCAGCATATCCGTGTCCCCATACTCCATATCCTCAAACAGGCTGTCTGCCATTACTGTTATACCATGGGCTCCTGTTACCGGATCAGTGCCTGTTACCGAAACCATGACAATTTCAACCTTAGCCCGACGAAGCACATCCACTACCGTTAATGCTTCTATTTCTTCAAAGCCCTCTGCCAAAAAGATACACACCTTTGCCATAGAATTACTCCTTTCCTTATTACCTGATGTATTTTCTCTCCATTCATTCCTCGCATAAGCTCATAACATGAAGTATGTCCGGGATCACGAACCCTTTACTTCACAGGCATTCCTATAAGATTACGGATAGCTTGTCCAGGATCTTGGGAGGTTAATCATATCCATATTATAGCATATTGAAGAAATAGAGAAAACCTTTGCAGAAGAATCTCATACATCAAAGTAGCCCATCTAAAAATCCGGTTCGTTCCGTTTCTGCTAAGCATAACAGTTACTCCCGAAACGAACCGGATCTTATATATAATCGCTAAATCATAAATCTCTTCCGATATCAGCCGGATTGCTCTTAAGTCAGCTTAAGCTTCCACTCTCAGACTGGAAACGCCAACATTCTTCAGGGTCAGGACGGGCTTACAGTCAGAAGACTTCTTCCCGAATCCGATTACACAGACCTCCAGCAGATAGCAGCCGTCATAGGGAACATCAAATTCAAAGCAGCCACAGCAGCCGACTGTTTCACAATACAGCTGAATCTTCTTCTCATCACAAACCTCATAAAGCTTCACCTCAAAATCATGACTGCCGCAGCAGCTGCAACCCCAGATACAGCCTAGGATCACTCCCGGTTTGATCTTGCAATCCTGCTTACAGGCAGGCTCACGGTACTCCACCCTCATTCTGATCATAGGGCAGGGCATGGGAACCCTTACCGGATATGGTCTGTACTCGACTCGGACCTCCTGTTCCGGACAAGGCTCGGGTGTGGGACAGACAGGACAAGGCTCCGGCTGCGGACAAGGCTCGGGTGTAGGGC
>JAEZNB010000114.1 GCA_023441965.1 Bacillota bacterium | reverse complement strand
TGTATTCATGAGATCCTCCTTTGTGAGCTTCGTGTAAAATGTAAAAACTCGTACAACTTTTTACACTTTAACGACATTATCTCATGAATTGAGATCATCGGTAATATACGCATGGTTTACCGCTTACCCTGGAAAAGCTCACCTACTGTCTTAAATAAGAGAATAATCATATTTTTCGTGGAAGGTAAGTAAAGCCCCGGCCGAAAATAAAGCTGCCGAAGAACTATACGGGGATTCTGCATCGGAAAGAACTAAACACCGGAGTTTGTATCCTAAAAAGTCTAGTAATAGAAGAGAGGTAAAGATTTATATAAATCAAAATAAGTATTTAATAAAAATGAGCCCAATAAATCATGTATTAAATATAAATTTATGCAGGGATATTAATTTTTTATAAGAAAGTTTCTAATTGCTCTCAAATTTTCGGTAACTGAGGGGGGTAAATTACATACTGGTTACATATATGAATTGGGTTGTGAGATGAATTGTGATTAAAGAATAAAAGGATATTCACAACTTAATAATCTTGTGTCGTATGAGCAGTTATTTACGAATATAATGTAATGACCAGAAAACGGGGGCACTTAATGGAAAGAAAAACGAAATACATAATTACAGACCATTTTATAAGTAAATCAGAAGATGAAAGAAAAGAAAATTTATTAAATTATTTAATCAGTTACATAAATAAAAATATTAATTCATCAGATACCGACGATGGTATTACATTCATACACGATTTAACGGGCATGTCATAACTAGCAGTTGCTGGCATTATTGTAAACTGTTATAATTATGTATAGGTAACATGGGAGGAAAACATATGAATAAAGCAGCATTATATTGTCGATTATCGAAAGAAGATATCGATAAAATAAAAGAAGGCGATGAAAGCGAAAGTATCATAAATCAAAGATTATTATTAACGAACTACGCATTAGAACAGGGTTATGCTATTAATAATGTATATATCGATGACGACCTTTCGGGTTTATATAATGATAGACCTGATTTTGAAAGGTTAATTGAAGATGCGAAATTGCAAAAGTTTAATATAGTAATAGCAAAAACACAGGCCCGCTTTACTAGAAATATGGAACATGTTGAGAAATACTTACATAATGACTTTCCCCTTCTTGGAATTAGATTTATTGGTGTTGTAGATGGAGCGGATACATCAGTTAAAAGCAATAAAAAAGCAAGGCAAATAAATGGACTTGTAAATGAATGGTATTGTGAAGACTTATCAGACAATATTAAAGCCGTATTTAAAGAGAAAATGAAAAAAGGACAGTTTTTAGGTAGTTTTGCTTGTTATGGTTATAAACGTGATCCTAGCGATAGACATAAGATTGTAATTGATGAAGATGCCGCAAAAGTAGTTAAACAAATTTTTGACTTAAGTGCTAATGGTTATGGAGTTGATACAATAGCGCAAAAATTAACCGATATGAATATTCCTACTCCAACTATCTATAAACAACAGAATGGTTTAAACTATAAAAACCCGAATGATAATACCTATTCAAAAAATGGTATTTGGTCAACAACAACAATAAAACGAATTCTTAATAATGAATCTTATGTTGGAACATTAATTCAGGGTAGAGAAAAAAAAGTAAGTTATAAAAGTAAAAAGGTGGTACTTGCCCCAAAGAGTGAATGGATTATTATTGAAAATAATCATGAGCCAATAATTACACCTGAGATGTTTAATAAAACTCAAGAACTCTTACAGCATAGGCGTAAAACTTGCAAAACCACATCCGGAAAGTACTTCATGCCACATCTGTTTTCAGGTAGAATTAAATGCATGGATTGTAATTCTACAATGGCTAAGACATCGGGCAGATTAGCTGGTGGATATGATTATTTCATATGTCAGTTGAGTAGAAAATCAAAACAATCAAAATGCACTAGGCACTCAATCCGGTACGATGAATTAAAGCTTTTAATAGAGCAAAGAATTAAAGATATGCTCATAAAATATACGTCAAAAGAAGAGGAATATATAAGAAGAAGGATACAAAAAGAAGATGTAACAAAGAAAATAAATGCTCTTAAAGCTAAAATGAATAAGTGTAGCAGTAAAATTGATGAGATCAGTAAGTCTATTACTACCGCCTATATAGATAAAGTAAAAGGATATTTAACTGAGGATGATTTTCGGCGTATTAACACATCATTACGAGATGAAATGGTTAAACTTGAAAATGAAGCAAAAGTGTTATCACATATGTTAGAAGAGATTGAGATTAAAGAAAAAGCAATTAATACTTTTGATAATAGCATCTCCAAATATATCAATTTTACAGAATTAACATATGAAATAGTAAATAGTCTTATTGACTGTATATATATAGGGGAGAAGTTAGATGGACAACAGAAGATAGATGTTGTTTGGAAAATTTAATGGTTATATTAACACGGTACCCATGTGGCTGGAATCATCGGCGGGAATGGGTATTCCTCCAAGGGGAAATATACAGGGGTAGCGCCTGCCTGTAATTTTATCGTGGTTAAGGTTCTGGATCAGCGGGGAGACGGTAATATCTCCGATGTGCTGGCCGGATTACAATGGATCATCGATAACCGGAAGAAATATAATATCCGGATTGTAAATATCAGTGTGGGAACAGCGGCCAAGGAAAGCCTGGATGAGAACTCCTTACTGGTGCAGGGTGTAAATGCCGTATGGGACAGCGGAGTGATTGTGGTGGTAGCCGCAGGAAATAACGGACCCGGTCCCATGTCGATCTCAACCCCGGGAATAAGCAGAAAGGTCATTACCGTAGGGTCCTCGGATGACAATGTCACCGTGGAGGTGTTTGGGACCCGGGCAAAGGACTATTCGGGACGGGGACCGACACCCTATTGTATTAAGAAGCCGGATATCGTGGCTCCGGGATCTAATATCATCTCCTGTAATATCAGCAGATTTATGACTTATAATAAAGGTGGTACCGTAAAATACCATCAGGCGGACAATCCGATGATGTATACAATTAAGAGCGGAACCTCCATGGCTACACCGGTGGTATCCGGAGCAATTGCTCTGCTCTTATCAGCCCATCCGGAGATGACCAACCGGGAGGTAAAGCTGATGCTTAGAAACAGCGCCGTCGATTTGGGACAGCACTGGGAGAAGCAGGGCTGGGGCTTATTGAATGTCCGCAGGCTTTTGGAAGAAAGATAAAGAGGCACCTGACACTGACCATACACAGGGTATCTGCCGTGATTGCCGATGGGATCCTAGGGATTCGGCGATCCGTATCGATACTCCTGTGAGGGCAGAACAGGTGCCTATTCTTATTCCTCTCATTTGCCAAACTTATGCTTAAAGGTTTTATAGAATACGGTAATCAGCTCCAGCATATGAACCAGGATCAGGAAGATGACGAAATTCGAGGTTACGGCATCCCAGATGGTCCTGATGACGGATACATCACCGAAGGCATCAGGAAATGCCTGATTCCAGATGGGATAGCCTGCAAAAATGATAATCCCCAGCAGCAGCTCTGCCAGGCTGCATATCGTACTGACAATCGCATAGCGGATGTTATAGCATCTTTCAATCAGACCATAGACATTTTTCAGAATACCTAAGCCCATACCGATCAGAAACAGGGGCAGGACATGCTTCAGGACCTCAAGATCAAAGATCGGATAGGAGGTCATTTCACCCCGGACCCAAAAGAAAGCGCCGAATAGCTGCGGTGCGGAAACGATCAGAATCGTCAGGAGGATATGAAACACGATACCGACGATGGATTCGCCCCGGGATATGACAGTGTCGGTCCTGGGTACGGGCGGAAGAGAAGAGACCGTCCAGTCGGAACTAAGCTCTTTGGTACTGATGCCTTTGTATTCAAAGATGGCGAAGATAATGGATACATAGGCAAAGGCTCCCATCAGGCCACTCCAGATACTTGCTAACCAAGAGGTCAGATGCTCATACCAGCTTCTGTCAGCTCCCGTAAGAAGCTCGATCATGGTAACGATACACATGGCAAATACGACAGTGGGCAGAACGATTTTTAAGATCATCAGATAGGTAGGGAATAAGCCAGGTCCGATCAAATATCTTGCTTTTCCACGGTAGTTTTCTGCCAGTGTGGCAGGGTTGCCCAATCTGGTGAGAGCCTCATCCACCTGCTCCTTCGTTGGAGCCTCCCCCTGACTGATCTCCTCTAGCATGTCATAAATCAGTCCTCTGACCTCCTTTTCAATCTCTTCGGCCTGAGAGGGCAGGTGTTTCTTCACCTGATAGACATAGCGATCTATCATTTCCTCTTCATAATTCTTCTTAGTCATCCTTCTCCTCCTCCATTTCCATCAATCGATTCATATCAGTAACCATATTCGTCCAATGGGATTTTAACGCTTCATAAACCTGGTTCCCCAGCTCAGTTGTGATGTAGTATTTCCTGGGCTTACTTCCCGAGGTCTCCCATTCACTTTTCAGTAATTCCTGCTTCTCCAGCCGCCTTAGCAGGGGGTAAAGGGTATTGGCTTCCACCGGTACACCGCAATCACTTAGTCTTTGAACTAAGGAATAGCCATATACGGGTTTGGAAAGCTGGCTGAGTACGCTTAATACGATGGTTCCTCTCCGGAGCTCCAGAATTAAGCCGGATAAAATATCTTCTTGTTGGGACATGTAACCACCTCCGAATCCATTATACTGTATGGAACACACTATTGTCAATACTAAAATATAGTGCAAATCTTAATATTGTCAAAATATATGGTGTATTTTACATAACTACTTGTTCTTAAAACCGAAAATATAGTGAAATTGTGGTATGTTTGAGAGGATAGGGTGAGATATTTATAAGATTTTATAATTAGTTTAATAAGTTTACAAATTAGTGGTTGATAATTTTGCCAAAATAAATTATAATAAAGACACGGACAAACATTTCATATAATGAAGTGAGAGATCCGGAGGTTTTACATAAGAATACCTAAAAGAGCAGGAATCCTCAAGCTGACCTTTTTGGGATGATAGGAGCGGATGCTGGTATGATAATCATCCATAAAAGAAGTATAGAAATATCAGAACTGCTAAGGATAATGTTAGACTGTTTCATCTTGGTCCGAAGCCGGAAAACTGCCACAGGTATCAAAAGCTACTGAAGTAAACAATGAAATTCATATCAATCATAAAAGGAGGAAATTTTTTATGGCTTATTTTAAAGTTGGTAAAATCAATTATGAAGGCCCTCAGAGCAAGAACAATCTGGCCTTCAGATACTACAATCCCGATGAGATCGTTATGGGAAAATCCATGAAGGATCATCTGAGATTTGCAATGTCTTACTGGCATACTCTTACCTATATGGGTAATGACCCCTTCGGTGGCGCTACCATGCACCGTGATTGGGATAATACCGCAGATGCAATGGCGAAGGCAAAGGAGAGAGTACATGCATCCTTCGAGCTGATGGAGAAGCTGCAGATTCCTTTCTTCTGCTTCCATGATGCAGATATCGCTCCCAGAGGCGCAACCTTAGAAGAGACCAATAAGAACTTAGATGAGATCGTTGCTGTAATTAAGGAAGAGATGGCAAGAACTGGCATCAAGTGCTTATGGGGTACCACCAATGCTTTCAGCGATGACAAATTCGTACATGGCGCAGGAACCTCCTGCAATGCTACCGTATTTGCATATGCTGCTGCACAGATTAAGAAGGCTATGGAGATCACCAAGGATTTAGGTGGTGTGAACTATGTATTCTGGGGCGGCCGTGAAGGCTATGAGACCTTACTGAATACCGACACCGGCCTTGAGCTGGATAACCTGGCAAGATTACTGCAGATGGCAGTTGATTATGCGAAGGAAATCGGCTTCACCGGCCAGTTCTTAATCGAGCCTAAGCCGAAGGAACCTACAAAGCATCAGTATGATTTCGATACAGCAACCGTACTTGCTTTCTTAAGAAAGTACAACCTGCAGGATTACTTCAAGATGAACATCGAAGCAAATCATGCAACCTTAGCACAGCACACCTTCCAGCATGAGCTTAACATGGCCAGAATCAACGGTGTATTCGGCAGCGTAGATGCCAACACCGGTGACCCGATGCTTGGATGGGATACTGACCAGTTCCCTACCAATGTATACGACACAACCCTCGCTATGTATGAGATCCTGCTTGCAGGCGGCTTCACCAAGGGCGGTCTGAACTTTGACTCCAAGGTTCGCCGTGCATCCTTCGAGGATGAGGATTTATTCTATGCTTACATCGCAGGTATGGATACCTTTGCAAGAGGCTTAAAGGTAGCTGCTAAGCTCCTTGAGGATAAGGTATTCGAGAACTTCAAGGCTGAGCGTTATGCAAGCTACAACAGCGGAATCGGTAAGGATATCGTAGAGGGTAAGGTTGGCTTCAAGGAATTAGAGGCCTATGCTTTACAGAACGGTACCACACCGAACAGATCCGGCAGACAGGAAATGCTGGAGAGCATCCTGAACCAGTATGTGCTGGAGACAAAATAATAGCAGAAGTAACCGGTCAACCGGTTAACAGGCATAAAAAATCAGCGCCGGAGCAATCCGGCGCTGAATTCACTTTATGTATTACTCAACAGTTATTACACTGACAGGGCATCCGTCCGCAACTTCGGTTGCAGAATCCTCTGCACCGGAGGGAACCGGATCCGTATATACCTCTGCGATACCATCCTCTGCCATACGGAAAACCTCGGGGCAGGTATCAGCACATAATCCACAGCCGATGCAGCCGTCACGGTCGATTGAAGCCTTCATATTATAACCTCCTTTTATATGCAATATGCTTTGCCCTTTTATTATACCATAAGAAGTGTTTTTGTTAAGTAGGAATTATCTGATTCCCTTCTGAAAATCTGATTATAACTTGTACTTTGTTCCATTATGTGGTATACATATATATGTAGTGTATAGATAACAATATGAGTATATGGAGGTTACGCTATGAAGAAATATGAGTGCACAGCATGCGGTTATATTTATGATGAAGAATTAGGCGATCCGGATAGCGGCATAGCACCCGGCACCAAATGGGAAGACATTCCCGAGGATTGGGTTTGCCCTGTATGCGGAGTCAGCAAGGATGAATTTGAAGAGATAAAGTAAGAACGTGGGGCTGTTTCACATGATAGCCATGTTGCCACAAGAGGTCCCTATATGTTTACACTCACAAGTTTTTGCATAAGTTGTGAAGGAAAACATATAGGGAACCTCTTGTGGCTCTTTAGTTATTGTGTGAAGCAGCGCTTTTATTTCTATTGACATAGTAGGAATTATTCCTTATAATAATGCCGTGGTAAACCCCGCTGTCCACATAAAAGCGGGGTATTCTTATGTGATATGAACCGTCGGGAGACAGGCTTACCAAGCCTCTGCCGACCTGAACAATAAAGGAACAGGTGTGAAGGATGATATATCTTGATTATGCAGCCAACACTCCGGTGGCTGAAGAAGTACTGAAGACCTATTATGAGGAGTGCCGCCAAGCGCTTGCCAATCCGAATGCCAAGCATCGGTTGGGAGCAGAGGCTAGGGATAGGCTGGAGCGGATCACAGGAAGGATTGCGGAGCTGCTCCGGGTGAAGCCCGCACAGATCATCTATACCTCAGGTGCCAGTGAAGCGAATAACCTGGCGATAAAAGGACTTGCCTATACCAATCGACAGAATGGGAAGCATATCATCTCAACCTGTCTGGAGCATCCTTCCGTCAGCGGTGCCCTGACCTATCTGCAGGATCAGGGCTATGAGATAGATCTGGTAGAGCTTACGAGGGAGGGATTGGTTGATCTGTCCCACCTGCGGGAGCTTTTAAGAAAGGATACAATTCTGGTATCTGTCTGTGCGGTAGACAGTGAACTGGGTATCAGACAGCAGATCCGTGAGATAGGGGAACTGTTAATGGGATATCCGAACTGCCGCTTCCATACGGATGCCACCCAGGCAGTGGGAAAGATTGATTTTCAGCCGGATGGGGCAGACTGTATCACCTTTGCACCCCATAAGTTTTTCGGTTTGAACAGCTCAGGCTTTCTGATCAGGAGGGAGAGCATCACTTTGGAGCCACTGATCCATGGAGGCAGCAGTACGAGCCTCTACCGCAGCGGTACACCGGACCTTGCCATGGCTGCAGCAGCCTGTAAGGCCCTGGAGCTGGCCCTGGGAGGCCTTGAGGAGAGATATACCTATGTTTCCGGGCTAAATCAATACTTGAAACAGAGCCTGTCTGCTTACCGGAAGGTACGCTTTAACAGCAGCACCTGTTCCATACCCCACATTCTTAACCTAAGCGTGCAGGGAGTGAAGGCAGTGCAGTTTACCCAGGCACTGGAAGAGGAAGGAGTTTGTGTATCAGTGAAATCGGCCTGCTCGGTTTTAAATACTCCCTCCAGACCGGTGTATGCCATCACGAAGGATAAGCAGAATGCCATGTGCTCCTGGAGGATCAGCCTTAGCCACCTGACGACCAAGGAGGAGCTGGATGAGTTTCTGAAGGCCTTTGATGCCTGCTATCAAAGACTGGCGGGATGATCGTCCTGATCAGTCCCGGCCGAAGGAAGCTGGCGGTGCATATGTTTCTCAGGAACTGAGGAGTAAGAAGTAGTGTATTATTTGGATAAGGAAAGACAAGAAGCAGTGATTTGTCAATCAGAAAGTGATAATAGTATGGAAAGATATCAGGAAATTGAGCGTAGTCTTATAACGAAATTCAAGAAGCCGATCTGGAGACGGTTTACCAAGGCAATCACGGCCTATGACTTGATTCAGGAAGGTGATAAAATAGCTGTCTGCATCTCCGGAGGCAAGGATTCCATGCTGCTGGCGAAATGTATGCAGGAGATACAGCGCCACGGAAAGATTCCCTTTGAGCTGGTGTTCTTATGTATGGATCCGGGCTATCATGAGATCAATCGCCAGACCATCATCAACAATGCTCAGTTACTCAATATTCCGCTCACGATCTTTGATACACAGATTTATGATATCGTGGCTGAGGTGGACTCCTCTCCCTGTTATCTCTGTGCCAGGATGAGGCGGGGGTATCTCTATAAGAGAGCACAGGCCCTGGGCTGCAATAAGATTGCCCTGGGACACCATTTTGATGATGTAATAGAAACCGTATTGATGGGGATGCTCTATGCAGGACAGATTCAGACCATGATGCCTAAGCTCCACAGTACCAACCATCCGGGCATGCAGCTGATCCGCCCCCTCTATATGGTGAAGGAGCAGGACATTCTGTCCTGGAAGAAGTATCATGATCTGCAGTTCATCCAGTGTGCCTGCCGCCTTACGGAGAACTGTACCCTCTGTGATAACGGAGGTGGCGGTTCCAAGCGCCAGGAGATGAAGGCCTTAGTGAAGAAATTCCGCCAGATCAATCCCAGTATAGACAATAATATCTTCAACAGCATCCATGATGTGAATCTGGACACCATCATCGGATATCATAATAAGAAGATGTCATACAATTTTCTGGATGATTATGATGAGAAGGGAGGCGGGAAAGGATGCTGAACCAATTTTCCAGAACAGAATTACTGTTCGGTGAGGAAGCCATGAAGAAGCTGAGTGAGGCCAGGGTGGCGGTCTTCGGCATCGGAGGTGTAGGAGGCTTTACGGTAGAGGCTCTGGTACGGAGCAGCGTAGGCAGCTTTGATCTGATTGATGACGACAAGGTATGCCTGACGAACCTCAACCGGCAGATCATAGCCACACGAAGGACAGTGGGGCAGTATAAGGTGGATGTCATGAAGGAGCGGATTCTGGAGATTAATCCGAAGGCGGTTGTGAACATCCATCGCTGCTTCTTTACAGCTGAGACTGCCGATCAGTTTGACTTCTCTGCCTATACCTATGTAGTGGATGCGATTGATACGGTATCCGGCAAGCTGGAGCTGGTGCTCCGTTCCCAGGCGGCCAATACCCCGATCATCAGCTGTATGGGAGCCGGTAACAAGCTGGACCCTACCAGGTTTGAGGTAACGGACATCTATAAGACCTCGGTATGTCCACTGGCCAAGGTGATGAGAAAGGAGCTGAAGGTCAGAGGGGTAAAGAAGCTGAAGGTGGTCTACTCACAGGAGCCTGCCAGAAAGCCTCTGGAGGATATGTCCATCAGCTGCAGAAGTAATTGCATCTGCCCTCCCGGAGCGGAACGCAAATGTACTGCCAAACGGCAGATTCCCGGCAGCAATGCCTTTGTCCCTTCCGTGGCCGGCCTGATTATCGCAGGGGAGGTTATTAAGGACATCACCGGAGTAAGATCCTAGGCAGATATAAGAAGAACAGAGCATAATATGAACTGACCCTCATCAGCAGGACATGAATTGTCGGCAGATGGGAGGTCAGTTTTTTATTCTCACCAAGGCTTCGGTTTTTCATTTACTCCACCCTTCTTTCCTCCGGTTCTGACCTTCTTCTGTCATTCTTCTGTTTTTGGACTTGCTTTATCTGGGCACTTGATGTATATTCATTACTAAACTTTTATTCATGCCATAGAACCTGACCTGATTCATAGGTTCAGATGAGGCAATAAGGAGGTTATGATGGGTAAACTACCAAGCAGGGAAGAAGCCTGGGAGCTCTTAACTGAATTTAACAAGGAAGAATTTCATTTAAAGCATGCGAGGGTCGTGGAAGGTGCAATGAGATACTTTGCAAAGGAATTGGGCTACGGAGAGGAAGTAGACTTTTGGGGGCTGGTAGGTCTGCTTCATGACCTGGATTTCGGCAGCTATCCCACTGAGCATTGCGTCAAGTCCCAGGAGATCATGAGAGAGCGGGGACTGGATGAGAGAATCATCCGTGCCACAGCCAGCCATGGGTATGGAATCTGTGTTGACATCAAGCCGGAGCATGAGATGGAAAAGGTACTCTATGCTGTGGACGAGCTGACCGGACTGATCGGTGCCTGTGCCATTATGAGACCCTCTAAGAGTACCATGGATCTGGAGCTTAGCTCGGTGAAGAAGAAGTTCAAGACACCGAAGTTTGCAGCCGGCTGCTCCAGGGAAGTGATAGAAAATGGAGCTGCTATGCTTGGCTGGGAGTTGGATGAGCTGATTCAGAGAACCATCCTAGCCTTAAGAGAGGTAGAGCAGACCACTGGTTTGGTTTGATTCTGGGTTAAAAGACGAGACTTAAATTACAGAAGGGGGGAGGACTGTCCGGGAGCCTGCTGTCGGGCAGTAGAAAAGTATGATAGGACTAGGGACACTGGGTAATATCGTCACAATTATCATCGGAGCAGGGATAGGTTTAATACTGAAGGAAGGCCTAAAGCAACGCTTTCAGGATACCATCTTCAAGGCCATGGGTCTGGCAGTTCTATTTATCGGCCTTAGCGGAGCCCTTCAGGGTATATTCGTCGTAAAGGGGAGCAGCCTTGATACGGCAAATATCATGCTCATGATCCTATCTCTGGCAATCGGTTCTTTCGTAGGTGAGGCCATTGATATTGAAGCCAGGCTGGATCATATGGGTGAATGGCTGAAGAAATCCTTAAAGGTGAAGGGGGATAAGGGACAGGGCTTTGTGGAGGGCTTTGTCAACAGCTCCTTACTATTCTGCGTCGGAGCTATGGCGATCATCGGCTCCCTGGAAGACGGCCTGTCCCAGGACCCCTCGACCCTGTTGGCAAAGGGAGTAATTGACGGGATCGTAGCGATCTTTTTTGCCTCCACCCTTGGAATCGGAGTATTTTTCTCCATTCTTCCGGTTGGTATCTATCAAGGTCTGCTCACCTTCTCGGCTAGCTTTATCGAGCCTTACTTAAGTGAGCAAATGATTGGAAACATCTCCTTCATCGGATCTGTTCTGATCTTTGGAATCGGAATTAATATGATATTCGGCAAGAAGCTGAAGTGTGGAAATATGCTGCCTGCGGTTTTGGTTCCGGTGGTCTATGAGATCATCCGGAATATTCTATAAACGAAAAAATGCTGTTTGATATCATCTATGTGTAGTTCATCAACGAGGCACCGTCAAATTTTTGTACAATTTGCGCTCTAAACTGACATTTTATGTATTTGGAATTGACATCTGATGAGATTTAGGATACAATATCCAATATACAGAGCTAAGGGGGTGCAATATGCCAATCATACGGAACAGAAAGGTAGCTACAAAACTTTGGGTCATGATAACACCGGCCATTCTTACTTTAGTCATCCTCTGCCTACAGTCAGGTTATCAGCAGAGAAAGCTTCTGGATGAAGCAAAGGAAACCTTCTACGATATCGTAGCCAAAACCTCAAATCTGATCTTGAATGCGGACAGAGATTACTATCATGCCGCTTTGATTGAGAAGGAAGTAATACTTTCCGGACATAGCATTGAAGAAGAAAAGAAGGAACTGTTAATTGACGAGTTTGATGAAAAAATAGCAGTTGTCCTGGAGGATATGAATCAGGCTTATAAGAATCTGGAGCATTATCCGGAGCTTCTGAAGAAGTATCCTCATCCCACGGAAGGCTTAAGCTGGTTGGAAATATATGATTATTTCAGTATCCATTTCGCTTCTTGGAGGGCATCCTATAATCTGGAGACCGGTCTGGGGGATCTGGACCGACGGGAAGTGGAATTTAATAAAACCAGGCAGGACCTGAAGCTTATGAATGAGCTCCTGGATGCTTACGGTATCCATATTACCGCTCAGATGAATGAGGAGGTTCAGCAGAATGTCCGCCTGATGAGTGCATTTATCTTAATTATAGCAGTATACATTTCTTATATGTCCTTCTATATCATTAATTACTTACGCAAGAACATTAAAAATGTAACAGCGGATATGAACTCCCTCGCTTCCAACGATCTATCCATTGTACCCCACCAGATAAAGAGTAAGGATGAGCTCGGAGTGCTATCAAAGGCAGTCTCCCATATGATTTCTTCCCTTAAGGGCATATGTGAGCAATTAAGCTCTGCGGCTTCCATGCTGGCAACCTCATCCACGAAAATGAAATACAGCTCAGACGAAATCGGTGTCTCCATGAATGAGATTGCAACTACCATCGGTGATATTGCGGAAGGAGCAGGGCATCAGGCAGAGGATACTGAGCAGCTTACGAATGAGCTGAACAGATTGGGTGAAGTGATCGTCAGGAACTCCTTGAGTGCAGACAGCTTATTAAAGACCAGCAGCAGGATAGAAAACGCAAGCAAGGAAGGTCTGGAGGCTGTGGATCAGCTGGAGGCAATTACGAAGAATAATCAGGACTCCTTCCAAGCCATTTTTGAAAGCATAAATATGACCAGCGGTAAAGCAGCTCAGATCGGTAATGTCATTAATATGATCGCTGAGATTGCCACACAGACGAACCTCTTAGCCTTGAATGCCGCAATCGAAGCAGCCAGGGCCGGAGACGCAGGCAGGGGATTTGCAGTGGTAGCCGATGAAATCAGAGTCTTGGCAGAGAAATCGTCGGAAGCGACGAAAAGTATCGATGTCATGCTTACAGAGCTACGCAGCAGTATTATGGAAGCTGATCAAAAGAGCCAGAAGGTGAAGGATGCGGTTGTAACTCAGACAAAAAGGGTTGTGGATACGAAGGAGAAATATTATGCCATCGTTACCTCCATTGATGCCATCAACCATGAGGTGGAGGAGCTGGATGCTGTCAGCAGGGAGGTAGAACAGAGTCGCGCTATCGTTATGGACTATGCGACGAATCTCTCCGCCATAGCTCAGGAAAATGCAGCCAGTACACAGGAAGCCTCTGCCACAGCCGAAGAAATTCTGGCAGGTATGATCACCATCGCCGGAGTGGGTGAAGAGGTAGACAGATTGGTACAGGAGCTGAAGGGATTGATTGACCGTTTCATTCTCCAATAAGTAATAGATGCAAATGAGCAAACAGAATATAGCTTAGGCAAGGGGAGCACCCCAGAAAGGTGCTCCTCTTTCTATGTGAAATATAAGCTTAGTCATCGGCTCCTTCTACAAAATGTAAAAATATGGGATTCTTCTTGACAAGGCGAACAGGTTGATATACTGTTAAAATATGTAAAATATAGTATATCATGTCCAAGGAGTTGGCTGCATTGAGAAAAAGAATATGGCATAGTCTTATCCTTGCAGGAATATTAGTTCTGCTTCTTCCCATGGGCTTCAATCTAAGAGCCTCCGGGTTTATCTCCATAGGCTTTGCTGCTGCCTTCAGTCTCATGAGATTAAATGCAAAACTTGTAAATTAATCATTGACAATACAAGTATTATTGTATACAATAAAACAAATTTTATTGCAGAGGATGGAGAATGAAGCATGGATCAAAGAAAAGTGTACATTAACCCACAGAATAACCTGCTCCAGTTGGAGGAGCCAATCTATAATCTTGTGGATGTCGAAGAACCGAATACCTTCCGGAATCTCTTTCCCTATGATGAGGTGCCTAAGATTGCATTTAATGACCGCATCGTACCTCATAATCTCCCGGAAGAGATCTTCATTACCGATACGACCTTCCGTGACGGCCAACAGTCCAGAGCGCCTTATACCACGGAACAGATCGTGACCATGTACGATTATTTCCATCGGCTGGGAGGTCCGAAGGGCATCATCCGCCAAAGCGAATTCTTCCTTTATAGTAAGAAGGACAGGGATGCTGTCTATAAATGCATGGAGCGCGGATATAAATTCCCTGAGGTCACCTCTTGGATCAGAGCGAGTAAGAAGGATTTTGAACTGGTCAAGGAAATCGGCATGAAGGAGACAGGAATTTTAGTCAGCTGCTCCGATTACCACATCTTCTATAAGATGAAGATGACCAGAAGAGAAGCAATGAATCATTATTTGAGCGTGGTCAGGGAGTGCTTGGAGACCGGCATCGCTGCCCGCTGCCACCTGGAGGATATTACGAGATCAGATATCCATGGCTTCGTCATCCCCTTCTGTTCCGAGCTCATGAAGCTCAGTGAGGAATACAATACTCCGGTCAAGATCCGTGCCTGTGATACCATGGGCTATGGGGTCAACTTCTCCGGTGCTGTGATACCCAGATCCGTGCAGGGAATTATATACGGAATTAAGACCCATGCCGGTGTTCCTTCCGAATGGCTGGAGTGGCATGGACACAATGATTTCTATAAAGCGGTAGTGAACTCCACAACTGCTTGGCTGTATGGGGCGGCAGGAGTCAACTGCTCCTTGTTCGGTATCGGGGAGAGAACCGGTAATACACCCTTGGAGGCGATGGTATTCGAATATGCCCAGCTGAAGGGTACCCTGGATGGTATGGATACCACAGTGATTACAGAGCTGGCAGATTATTATGAGGAGGAAATCGGATATCGGGTGCCCTCCAGAACTCCTTTCGTCGGAAAGAACTTCAATGTGACCCGTGCCGGTATCCATGCGGACGGATTGCTGAAGAATGAAGAGATTTATAATATATTTGATACAGAGAAATTCCTGAACCGTCCGGTACTGGTCGCAGTATCCAACACCTCAGGCTTGGCCGGTATTGCCCACTGGATCAATACCTTCTATAAGCTGAAGGGAAATAGGGCGATAGATAAAACTCATCCAGTTGTGATGAAAATCAAGGAATGGGTGGACGTGGAATATGATAACGGCAGAGTCACCGTGATTACGGATGATGAGCTGGTGGAGCTGATCGGCCGTTACCAGACAGAGCTGGGAATAAACCTATTTCAATAAACATCCGTTGACGGGAGCTTTACATAACTTCAATAATCGGTTGCATTTCCTGTGATACATATGAAGAAAGCAACCGAGGTGCTTCTTGTGTGATTTCAGGGATAGGTTGACAAGCTTTCAGAATTTGGATACTATAAGAGATGGGCCCGTTCATCCGTAGGGGCCGATGAAACCATAGATAGGGAGGATTAACATGATTGCAGCGGATAAAATCGAAGCGGCGAAGGAAAGATTCGGACAGCTGCTCGCTGAGCAGTTAAAGAGAGTGGAAGAGATGAAAGCACAGGGCGGATTTATCGATTATAAGGCTCTGGACCAAATCATCATCGGTGTTTGCGGAGGAGACGGAATCGGACCGGCAATCACAGCACAGGCACAGAGAGTTATGGAGTACCTGTTGCAGGATGAGATCAAAGCCGGTAAGGTAGTATTCAGAGATATCGAAGGCTTAACCATTGAAAGAAGAGCAGCAGAAGGCGCAGCGATACCGCCGGCTGTATTGGAAGAGATAAAGAAATGTCATGTCATCTTAAAGGGGCCCACCACAACACCCAGAAAGGGCGACCCCTGGCCGAATGTGGAGAGTGCCAATGTAGCGATGAGAAAGGAACTGGATCTTTTCGCCAATGTAAGACCGGTTCGTATACCGGAGCAGGGTATTGACTGGACCTTCTATCGTGAGAACACGGAGGGTGCTTATGCAGTAGGTAGTAAGGGCATCCATGTAACTGAGGATCTGGGTGTGGACTTTACTGTGGTCACAAGCCAGGGTACGGAGAGAATCATTCGGGCTGCCTTTGAATTTGCCAAGGCAAATGGCAAGACCAGAGTGACAGCAGTAACCAAAGCCAATATCATTAAGACCACCGATGGAAAATTCCTGGATATCTTCCGTGAGATCGCAAAGGAGTACCCGGAGATTACCGCGGATGACTGGTACATTGATATCATGACAGCAAAGCTGATTGATGAGAAGAGAAGAAGAGACTTCCAAGTACTTGTTCTTCCGAATCTGTACGGTGATATCATCACAGATGAGGCTGCTGAGTTCCAGGGCGGTGTCGGTACAGCCGGCAGTGCCAATATCGGCAAGAAATATGCGATGTTTGAAGCAATCCATGGCTCCGCACCCAGAATGGTGCTGGAGGGCAGGGATATCTATGCGGATCCCTGCAGCATGATCCGTGCCGGTGCAATGCTGATGGCCCATATCGGATATCAGAAGGAAGCGGATCAGCTCTACCGGGCGCTTGATATCTGCACGGTCACAGAGAAAAGGGTTATCTTAACAGGCAGAGATACCGGTGCCACCAGTGCCGAGTTCGCTGATTATGTTATGGAAACCATAGAGAAACTATAAGGAATGAAATTCATAAGCTCCCACAGGGTCCAAAGAGGGATATAAGGGGAGATTACGCACCTAAGGAGGTTACATTCTTGGAAGATATTGATCTTCGCAAAGAAATGGCTGAGATGTATTCCCTGAGAGGGAGGGTATTCAATAAGATCAGAGAGAATATTCTGTCAGGAGTCTATCAGGAAAATGAAGAGCTGAAGGAGAATACCTTGGCCACAGAGCTGGGAGTCAGCCGGACCCCTGTCCGAGAAGCCTTAAGACAGCTGGAGCTGGAGGGTCTAGTCACAATTATTCCGAATAAGGGAGCCTCCGTAACCGGCATCACCTCCAAGGATATGCATGATATCTATATGATTCGCTCTTACCTGGAGGGCCTCTGTGCCAGGTGGGCCTGTGAGCATATCACGGAGGAGCAGATCGAAGCCCTGGAGGAGGTTCTGTACCTGTCCGATTTCCATGCCGAAAGGAAGCATTCGGAGCAGCTGGTGGAACTGGATAATAAGTTTCATGATATGATTTATAAAGCCTCAGGCAGTAAGATTCTAAATCATGTGCTCTCCGATTTTCATCATTATGTGGAAAGAATCAGAAAAATCACCCTGTCACAGCCGAACCGGGCTTCACAGTCCGCTAAGGAGCATGCCGCCATCCTGGGCGCCATCAAGGAGCGTGACGGTGACCTGGCAGAACGACTTGCCCATGAGCATATCATGAGCACCATAAAAAATATCAGTGCTCATGGACTATAGAAGTAGGAGCGCCGTACCAAGTGTATGGCGCTCTTATCACAGAACTTGAATGTTTATCACCTATAATACTTAGAAGAAAATAGAGTATGATGATTATCCATAAGGGGACTGTTAGCCGCCCTCGGTACATATGTTGTGGCAACGTTTTCTGACACAACATCATCATACTCTATTCTTCTTAAGATCAGGGTGATAAACATCATAATGTGAAAAGAGCGCCATTCATATTTTGGAAAGGCGCTCGATTCGTTACTTCAAAAGGGTGTAGTCTAAGGAGTCTGCGAAGAGCTCCAGATCTGCGGCTGTAATCTTGCCTGCCTCGTCTAGGAAGCCGTACTCTGTTCCTGCCAGCACATTAATGGTGACAAAGGAGGTGTCCATATCTGCAATCACCAGAGACTTATAAGGACTGATGGCCAGACGGACGGTGATGCCGCAGGCGGTTTTATAAGACCATTCCCGGTAATCCTCCAGGTTTCCGATATTCAGGAGAACATCAGTAAAGCTGCCCTTCTTACAGTTCATAAACTGGTAATCGATCGTCAGGCCGTAAAAGGCGGCATGACCATCGTAATGGAAGGTGCCATCCTCATACATATAAGCACCGCCCGTAAAATTCGCATCTCCGAGGAAGTTGCCCTTACCCGCAAGCTCTACCAGCTCCTGCTGGCCTTCTATGATGAGAATAGAGCTATGCAGGCTTAAGCTGTACTTTTCAACTATTTCATCCAGCTTGTCGGCCATCTCCTGGGTGTAGACCCCATATAGATGATACCGCTCATCCAGTCCGGTCGGACCATTCCCTATCTTGGACAGGAGAGTACCATCCGTATCATAGTTTTCACGGAATTCATTCCATTCTCTTGCAGCCATACTTTCGCTGCTCTCGGAAAAGCCCTGAAGAGAAATCATGTCCGCAATGGAGATGTAAGGGTCCGAGATTCCACCACTCGCAGGACTTACCCCAGCATCATCCGGAGTAGGCTCCCCGGTACTGTCCGTGATATCCCCGGTATACTCCGAGTCTTCGGAAACAGTGGGAGAGGGAGTGTTCCTCTTACTGATAATCATATCCTTCAGACCGAATATATTCATGGCATACACGGTAGAGGATGCAGCCACGAAGATGCAGACACAGGCTGCTGTCGCTAATCTGTATATATGCTTCCGTCGGCCGGTCACTTTCTGATAAGCCTCAAGATCCACATTGACCGCTGTATGAAGCTGTGAAAAGGTCTTGATATAAAGCTCCTTATTCTTCATCCTTTAAAGCCTCCTTTAACTTGTTTCTGGCACGGGAGAGTCTGGTTGTGACAGAGGATCCATTCATTTTCAGCAATCTGGCGATTTCCCTGATGGAAAATTCCTCATAATAAAACAAATACAGGACGGTACGGTATTTCTCGGGCAAAGCCATTACTACCTTATACAGGTCTTCCTGCTCCGGCTCCTCGAAGGTGACAGGAAGCTCCACCTCATCTAGAAATACATTCTTACTCTTCCAGGAGCTCTTCAGCAAGTCCTTACAAGCATTCACCGTTACTCTGATTAACCAGTACCTGGCATGATCCTTGTTTTCGAAATGCTTGTTCTTGGTATATAATTTCAAAAAAACATTCTGCACGATATCATCCGCATCGTATGTATTCCCCAGATAATTTAGAGCCACCCGGAAAACAGTATCCTTATACTGAGCGACCAGTGCAAGAAAGGTATCCTGGTCCAATTCAGCCACCCCCTCGTTTCCTATCTTTGAAAGCTTTCATAGATAATACTGCTGCCAAGCGGAATATGTCTCATTTCAATAGATATTTATGATATGGAAATAGATAGGTTTTATCCAAGCCTCTTGTCATGTAAAAATTCCGTAAACACTGAGACAAGATTGCGTTCACGGAATTTCTGCTTACCTGATTATACGTCCTCTGCCGCCAGTAGCTCCCACTGCTCCAACAGCATGGTAAGACGGTCTTCTATGGACTTCTTCTCATTATTTAACTCAATCAGCTTCTGAACATTGGTGTAGATTTCCTCCTTGGTCAGAAGCTCCTCTATCTCCTCGCCCCTTGTCTCAAGCCGATGGATCTCATCCTCGGTCTTAGCCAAGTCATTCTTCCTCTTTCGGATTCGGGCCTGCTCCTCCTTCTGTTGCTGCCAGCTTAGTTTATTATCCCCGGTATACTCATCCATTGTGGGAACTCCGGATACTCCCTTTCGGTCGGAGGCATCCTTTGTG
This sequence comes from Bacillota bacterium, assembly GCA_023441965.1. Taxonomy (GTDB): domain Bacteria; phylum Bacillota; class Clostridia; order Lachnospirales; family Lachnospiraceae; genus Mobilitalea. The sequence goes on along the minus strand of JAEZNB010000114.1, from coordinate 6,988 downwards.
GGCTGGGTAAGGGGAAATGCGCCCGGTCTGCCGGAAGGTTTAGGAGCACTCTCAGAGGTTTTGCCCAGATAGGCGGCTTCCATAGCAGGCTTCTTCTCCAGATAATAATCATAATTACCGATATAGTTCAGCAGGTTCTGCTCTGTAAGGTCCAGAATCCGAGTGGCTGTTTTATTGATAAAATATCGGTCATGGGACACATAGAGAATGGTTCCCTGATAATGGTTCAGAGCATTCTCCAGAATCTCCTTGGAGGCGATATCCAAGTGATTCGTCGGCTCGTCAAGAATCAGGAAATTGGCTTCCGACAGCATGAGCTTCGCTAAGGATACTCTGCCCCGTTCTCCGCCACTGATGTCCTTGATCCGCTTAAACACATCATCCTCTGTAAAAAGGAAGGCAGCGAGAATGTTTCGGACCGTGGTATTATCCAGTTGGGGGTATGTGTCCTGAAGCTCATCAAATAAGGTTTTCTCTGGATCCAGTACCTGATGCTCCTGATCATAGTAGCCGACATGGACCTTGGTGCCGAGTCTCACCTCACCGCCGTCTGCCTCCACCTGTCCATTGATGATTTTTAGTATCGTTGTCTTTCCTGTACCGTTATTTCCGATAATGGCTACCTTTTCACCCCGTTTGATCTCGAAATTCAAATCGGAGAAGAGCTGCTGAGGACCATAAGCCTTAGCAAGTCCCGTAACGGTAAGCACATCATTTCCGCTGCTGATTCTGGGCTCCAGAGAAAAATGGATCTGGGCATTCTCCGTAGGCTTCTCTACCCTCTCGATCTTCTCCAGCATCTTTTCACGGCTTTCTGCCCTCTTGATGGATTTCTCCCGATTGAAGGAACGGAGCTTGGCGATGACCTCCTCCTGGTGCTTGATTTCCTTCTGCTGATTCAGATACTGCTTCAGCATTGCATTCCGAAGCATGGCCTTCTTCTGGGCATACTCCGAATAATTCCCTTCATAAGACTGAGCCTTCGCATGGTCCAGCTCAATCACCTTAGTTACCACCTTATCAAGGAAATAGCGGTCATGGGCTACCACAACCACAGCTCCGTTATAATTTAACAGGAAGGTCTCCAACCAGGCGATGGAGATCAGGTCCAGATGGTTGGTCGGCTCGTCCAGGAGGATGAGGTCCGGCTTGGATAGGAGCAGCTTGCCGAGAGCGATTCGCGTCTTCTGACCGCCGGACAGCTGATTGACCTTCTTATCGAATTCCTCTTCTCCAAAGCCCAAGCCCTTCAGGATACCGATTACCTCACTCCGATAAGCATAACCGTTTTTTAATTCGAATTCATGCACCAGCCTGGTATAGGTATTCAGCTTCTGATCCAGCTCTGCTCCCGTTACATGCTTCATTTCCTGCTCCAGGGAGCGGATTCTTTCATCCAGTTGGATAATATCCTCTTTTACGGTTAACATTTCATCATAAATTGTATTTTCCGAAGAGAGATTCTGATGCTGGGCCAGATACCCGACCGTACTGCCCTTGGAGAAGATGACCTCCCCCTCATCCGCAGACAGCTCTCCCATGATGATTTTCAGCAGGGTAGACTTCCCGGCACCATTAAGACCGACAATCGCTGCTTTCTCCCGTTCGTTGATATGAAAAGAGACAGTCTTTAAGATCTGGTCTGTCCCAAAGGATTTACTGATGTTTTGAACCGCTAAAATCATATTTACCTCCAATGAAATGGCTCTATAACAAGGCAAAGACCACTTGTCCTTACCCAATAATCTTCAATACTCAAAGTGAGTATATTTTAGCATAAGCTGACCGGCAAGTAAAGAAACTATGATAGAATAGGAAGGAAAGATAGATTGACTTATTCTTAACAATTCAATATAATGATGATAGGCTTTAGTATGTTGAAGGAGGTAAGACCATTGAATAAAAAAGAGATATCCAAGGCAGTGATTAACAGGTTACCGAGATATTACCGCTACTTAGGAGATTTACTTGAGAAGGACGTCATCCGTATCTCCTCCAAGGAATTAAGTGAGAAGATGAAGGTAACAGCATCGCAGATCAGACAGGACCTGAATAATTTCGGTGGTTTTGGCCAGCAGGGTTACGGATATAATGTGGAGTATCTCCACTCTGAGATAGGCAGAATTCTTGGTTTGGATAAAAAATACAATGTGATCATCATCGGGGCCGGTAACCTAGGACAGGCTCTGGCTAATTATGTGGATTTTGAACGGAGGGGCTTTTATATCACCGGTATCTTTGATGTGAATCCCAGACTGATTGGGATCTCCATCCGTGGAGTAGAGGTACAGCTGATTGATAATCTGGAGGAGTTCATCCGTGCAAATCCGGTTGATATCGCAGCGATTACGGTTCCCAAGACGAAGGCGCCTCAACTGGCAGCAGATCTTGTGAAGTGGGGGATTAAGGGGATATGGAATTTTGCGCCTACGGACTTAAATCTTCCCAAGGATATTACGGTGGAGAATGTTCATCTGGCTGAGAGCTTGATGAAGCTGTCCTATCGCTTGTCGATGAAGGATAAGCCCGACGACAATGAGTAGAACCCTGGAAAGGCCGGTAGATGAGGTATGGGCAAAAAAAGCAAGAGCATTGATTTTGATTCTGTTGTTAAGAATAAGAAGCTACCCATCCTTACCTTGGACGCCCGTTGGCATGAGCTGTTTCCGGAAGACATGAAAACACCCAGGCTGAAGGAGCTGGAGCAGAATGTGAATAACCTTCTGAAGAAGCAAGGGAAGCTGGTGCATGACATCAAGGACATGAAGAAGCTGAAAAACAGCCTGATCAACGATATCGTAGAGAATATGGATATCGGACCTGACCATATTGGCAAGGCAAAGGAAAAAAAGCTGGATAAAAACAAGCAGTATATTGAGGAACTGAATGTAAAGCTGGATCAGGCGATGGAGGATTTGGCGGATATTCCCTATGAAATCAAGGAGATGAACGAGCTTCTGATGGCGGAGAGCATGAAGATCTGGCATGAGCAGCTGAATGTAAATAAGCTGGCCATTGCCGAGATTGCCGCTTGGATTGCCAACTTAAGAGAAGAGCTTAAGCTGAAGATCCTGACCAAACAGGATATGGAGAACAGAAATAAGTTAATCTATACATACATGCATGATATCATGGGAGCGGATCTGATGGAAGACTTTGACCGGGAGAGCAAAACAGAGGGCAAGGAAAGCTAGAGCTCTGAATGGCAGGTATGGGATAGGGGGATGGCATGATTAGTGGAATCGGCCATGATTTAATTGAAATCAGCAGGGTCTTAAAGGCCTGTGAGAAGGAAGCCTTTCTGCGGAAAAGCTTTACTTCGGCAGAGCTTGCCCTGATTGAATATGACAGGGTGAAGGCGGCGGATAATTTTGCCGTGAAGGAAGCGGTTGCCAAGATGTTTGGTACCGGCTTTCAGGGAATCGCCCTGATTGAAATCGAGGTACTTCGTGATGAGAAGGGGAAACCCTATGTGAACCTATATGGGAAGGCACTGGAGCTGGCAAAGGCTCAAGGGATTACTGCGGTTCATGTATCCATTTCGAATACGAAGGACTATGCCAGTGCATTTGTGATAGGTGAGAGAGAAGGCAGACTATGAAGTATGCAGTGAATGCGGAAGAGATGAAGGAGATTGATGCCTATACAGTTGAAAGGTTGAAGCTGCCTGTGCTTGTTCTGATGGAACGGGCAGCGCTGGAAACTGTGAGGGTGATGAAGCAGAGTCTGAAAAGAGAGGACCGTATCTTAGTGGTATGCGGTCCCGGAAATAATGGCGGTGACGGAGTTGCGGCCGGCAGAATCCTGTTCCAGCAGGGCTACCGGGTTGCGCTTCTTTTTGTTTGCGGAGAAGACCATTTCAACAGTCAGATGAGGCTGCAGACCGAGATTGCCAGGAATTTGGGGGTCCCCGTTGAAAACAATAGCAAGCCCGGTGAATATACTATATTAATTGATGCGATTTTCGGAGTCGGTCTGTCAAGACCTGTGGAAGGGGCTTACCGGGCAGCTATCAATGAGATAAACCAAAGTAAAGGTATCGTATATGCGATAGATCTTCCCTCCGGAATCTCTTCGGATACGGGAAAGGTCATGGGTACTGCTGTCCGGGCGGATCATACCGTTACCTACGGCTTTAAGAAAATGGGTCTCTTACTGTATCCGGGGGCGGAGTATGCCGGAACCATCACGGTTGCCGATATCGGCTTTCCGGAAGAAGCGCTAAGAAGGGTTCTGCCGGATACCTTCTATTATGACAGGGAAGACCTAAGGAGGCTTCCTGCCAGAACAGCCTACAGTAATAAGGGGACTTATGGAAGAGTGCTGGTCATAGCAGGCAGCTCCGGTATGGGTGGAGCAGCCTATCTGTCAGCCAAGGCAGCTTATCGCAGCGGGGCCGGTCTGGTCAAGGTGCTTACGTCCTCAGACAATCGGAATATCATGCAGACCCTCTTACCGGAAGCCTTGTTTTCTGCCTATGATCCGGTGGGGAGAGAGGGGCAGGAGGAGCTTGATGAAGCGACTGCATCCATCGGATGGGCATCAGCCACAGTGATAGGTCCCGGACTGGGCAGAACAGACAAGACCATGGAGCTGTTACAGCTGACCGTGAAGTATGGGGCCGGACCCTTAATTGTAGATGCGGATGCCCTGAATATATTAGCCGGTCTTCTGGACCGGGAGGGCTTAAGCTCACCCCCTGACCGCCTGAAGAGATTGGATGAGCTTCTTCCGGCAGGGACGATTCTGACCCCCCATTTAAAGGAGCTTTCCCGGATCATAGCCGTTCCGGTAGCCTCCATCGTTGATAATCTCATTGACACTGCCCGTCAATGTTCTTATAATAGTAAGTTGATATATGTGATTAAGGATGCCAGGACGGTGGTCGCCGGCGCCGGGAAGCTTTATCTGAACTGCTCCGGTAACAACGGAATGGCTACGGGAGGGTGCGGCGATGTACTGACAGGCATCATAGCTGCCATGATTGCTCAGGGGATGAACTCCTATGAAGCCTCCTGTCTCGGCGTCTATATCCACGGGCTGGCCGGAGATGCGGCTGCCGAAGAAAAGGGGACTTATTCTCTGATGGCCGGAGACCTCCTTGAGAGGATTGACAAGGTACTTAAGGTTAAGGAGCAGGAGAACTGTTAAAAGGCTACTCCCGGAAAGGTATGCTGAAATGGATAAAGAACTAATCTCATGGAATGATAACGAGGACCATTATGATAGAGTTCAGGCCCGGGTGGATCTGAATGCCATCCGGCACAATCTGAAGCAGGTAAGAAGTAAAATACATAAGGAAACCGGGCTGATGGTAATTATTAAGGCGGATGCCTATGGCCATGGTGCGGTTCCGATTGCCAAGGCCTTGGATGAGGAATGGATTGATGCTTTCGGAGTTGCCATCATTGAGGAGGCAGTCGAGCTTAGAACAGCCGGTATCACAAAACCGATCTTAATCCTGGGCTACACGGCGAAGGAGCAGTATCATCTGGTCGTAGCCTATGATGTGACTCAGACGGTATTCCAATATGAGATGGCAGAAGCCCTCTCAAGGGAAGCAGTCAGACAGGGCAAGACAGCGAAGCTTCATATTAAGCTGGATACCGGTATGAGCAGGATCGGTTATCCGGATACGGCGGAAAGTGTGGAGGAGATCAAACGGATCTCCTTGCTGGAGGGTATTCAGCTCGAAGGCCTCTTTACCCATTTTGCCAGAGCCGATGAAACCGATAGAAGCAGTACGAATCAGCAGCTTCAGAGATTTCTGTCCTTTAGCGATAAGCTTGAGAAGGAAGGAATCCACATACCGGTGAAGCATGCTTCCAACAGTGCCGGCTTGATTGATCATAGGAGCGCAGAGTTCAATATGGTCCGTTGTGGAATTGCTACCTATGGGATTTATCCCTCAGAAGAGGTAAGCCGTAATGAGGTAAAGCTCATTCCGGCCATGGAGCTGATCACCAGGGTCATCTATGTAAAGGAAGTGGAGGCAGGAGTCGGTATCAGCTATGGGGCCACCTTTGTTACCGGAAGAAAGACGAAGGTTGCGACCATTCCGGTCGGTTATGGGGACGGTTATTCCAGGAATCTGTCCAATACAGGTAAAGTCATTATCCGCGGGCAGTATGCGCCGATTATCGGAAGAGTATGTATGGATCAGTTTATGGTGGATGTTACGGATATTGATGGGGTGAAACAGGGAGACCGGGTCACCCTGTTAGGCAGGGATGGAGCTTCCTGCATCAGTGTGGAGGAGCTGTCTGCCTGGTCCCACTCCTTCCCCTATGAACTGGTATGCAATGTGGGCAAGAGGATACCCAGGGTATATGTGGAATTAGTATAGGAAACAACACTTTATTTATGGAATACACACGAAGAAAATGGCAATAATAAGGTTAAAGCCTGAAATTGGAGTGTGAATGAAGTGGTAATAAAAAGAGGAGATATCTTCTATGCTGATTTAAGACCTGTAATCGGATCGGAGCAGGGAGGTGTCCGGCCCGTACTGATTGTCCAGAATGATACCGGTAATAAGCACAGTCCTACAGTCATCTGTGCAGCGATTACATCAAAAATGAATAAGGCAAAGCTCCCCACTCACGTGGAGCTGGATGCTGATAAATATGGAATTGTTAAGGATTCTGTTATCCTATTGGAACAGGTAAGAACAATCGATAAATCAAGATTAAAGGAGAAGGTCTGTCACCTTGACCGGGATGTATTAAAGAAAATTGATCGGGCACTCATCATCAGTTTTGCTTTAGATACATATTTCAGACAATCCTAAGAAAGAAGGAGATAGTTTTACCATGGGCGAAGGCGGTCCCATAGCGGGAGTTATTTGGATACTGGTGTTGATTTTGGCGCAGGCACTGGTAGCAGGAATGAAGATGGCGCTTTATAATGTCAATGAAAGCAGTATTAAGAAGAAGGCGGAAGCGGGAGACCGCAGGGCAGCAGCCCTGCTGAAGCTGCTGGATAAGCC
>JAEZNB010000083.1 GCA_023441965.1 Bacillota bacterium | reverse complement strand
TAAGCCAGGAGGGGAATCGGTATACCTTGCTGTTCTTTGATCCACAGCTGCAGGTACCTGTTGAGGAGACGCCCTCCGAATCCTTACCGAAACCGGAGGAACCTAAGGAAATCACAGACAAGAGCAAATATGAAATCATCATACCCAAGGCACCGGGGATCACTGCAGCAATGATCAGTGATTATGATGATTATTTCAATAACCGCTTCTCCATTAAGCTGCCCGGAGATTATACAGCTTACCTGGACCAGCATCAGATCAGTACAAAGTCCTCAGTCATTAAGAATGTCTCAGTATTCTTGAATAAGGACAATGAGACGGAGATCCGGATTACGACAAGCAAGCTTCAGGGCTATGAATATGTAACAGATCAGAATAATATCTATGTAAATATCGGAAATCCCAGGGATATCTATCCCCATATCGTAGTACTGGATCCCGGACATGGTGGTCCCGCCAATGGTGCCGTGTACTTTAACACCAAGGAAAAGGACTTTAACCTGAAGATTCTCTATGAGGTGGGAGCGAAGTATTTCAATTCCGATCCCTCCAAGCTGAAGGTATATTATACCAGAGTGACAGATGTGGATATGACCCTGGCAGACCGTGCCGCCTATGCTTCAAAAATGGGAGCGGACCTCTTTGTAAGCCTGCATATGAATGCATCTACGGCAGCCGCAGCTTACGGAACTGAAGTTTATTATTCCACCAATAATAATGCACCGAATTCCGCCGGACTTACCTCTAAGAAGATGGCTGAGATATTCGTAAATAACCTGACGGAGGGTCTCGGAACCAGTAACAGAGGCGCAAAGGCAGAGAAATATACAGTTGTACATAAGAATACGGTTCCGGCAGTCTTGATTGAGCTTGGCTTCTTATCCAACAAGAATGACCACGCCAAATTATCTGATCCGGTATTCCAGGAGAATGCGGCAAGAATTATATATGAGACCCTGCTGCAGATATTTCAGCAATATCCTTCAGGAAAATAAGGACTGAGGGAGGATAGCGTTATGAGAGTCGTAAGAAGAATGTGTCCTAGGCTTATATCGGGCTGCCTGCTTGTCCTATATCTGATGACTTCCTGTACCTTCGGATTGACTTTTGCAGCGGAGAAGGAAGAAGAGCTGAATGCGGTTTGGATTTCCTATCTGGAGTTCCTGGACCGTCTGAAGGATCCTCTGACCGGAAAGGACGGATTTACAAAGGAACGCTTTGAGGCAGTTATCGATGAGATGTTTGATAAGGTCGTCTCCCTTCATATGAATGCAATAGTGGTCCATGTAAGACCCTTCGGTGATGCTTTCTACCCCTCGGAGCATTTTCCCTGGTCCAGGTTCATCTCGGGGACCCAAGGGCTTGATCCGGGCTTTGATCCGCTGGAGTACATGGTCCGGGCTGCCCATACGAGGGGACTGAAATTCCATGCCTGGATCAATCCCTACCGGGTGACTAGCAACAGTACGGATCTTACCAAGCTGTCTAAGGACAATAAGGCCAGAAAATGGCTTTCCGATAAATCAGATACAAATGACAGAAGAGTTCTATCCTTTGGGGGATCACTCTACTATAATCCGGCTGACCCCTGGTCACAGCTGCTGATCAGAAAAGGGATACAGGAGATCGTAGAAAATTATGATGTGGATGGAATACACTTTGATGATTATTTCTATCCGGCCTTAGGCACGAACTACGATAAAACCTTTGATTATCTGGAATATGAAGAATACGTCAATGAGTGCATGGAAAATAAGACAAAGATAAAATCCATCTCTGACTGGAGACGGGGTAACGTGAATAAACTGATCAGGAAGGTTTATCAGCTTGTGAAGGAAGAGAGAGAGGATCTGGTATTCGGTATCAGTCCCGGTGGCTTTCTGGATTATCTGCTGATGGATGACAGGTATTACTGTGATATCAAGACCTGGCTGTCTGAGCCCGGCTATGTGGATTATATTGCACCGCAGCTTTACTGGTCCTTCAGCCACTCCAAGTTCCCCTATGACAAAACCCTGGAGCGCTGGCTTGACTTACGCACGAATATGGATGTGAAGGTCTATGTCGGTATCGCAGTCTATAAAGCAGGCTCTGCGGAAGAGGAGGCATGGTTGAAGGATGCCGGTCAGCTGAAGAAGCAGGTGAGCTATGCAAGAAAGACCGGCAAAGTGGATGGCTTCCTTTACTTCAGATATGATTTTTTCTATAATACCGCTACGAAGGACGGTGTGAAACGTTTACTGAAGCTACTGCAATAGACCGAGCTTACTTTGGTTATCGAAACCTATCCGGTATTTTTATGTTCTTCTTCGATTCTAAACCCAGTTATTTATTGAACTTATAATATTGCTTGGGTGACAGGTGGAATTCCTTCTTAAAAGCCCTGACAAAGGCGGAGTAATCACCGAAGCCGCAGAGGGAGCAGACCTCACCGGACTGCAATCCGTCCTTGATCAGGTCCGAAGCCTTCATGATACGCTTTTTCTGAATATAGCCGTAGAGGGTATAGCCGGTTTCCTGCTTGAACAGATGCATAAGGTAGTATTTATTCAGGTAGAATTCCTTGGCCAGAAGCTCTATGGATAGGTCCTGCTCAAGATGATCCTTGATATAGCTTAGGACCTTCTCAATTCTTGGATCATAGCTGATATCCTCCAGCTTCCTGTCTGTCTCCATCGCAAGAAAGAGACGGTTGATCTTCACCATCAGTTGGATGAAGAGGGCATTCTTCAGTATTTCACTGCCGAAGGCAGTATCCTTCACGGCTTCCTCCAGCTCAGTCAGATTCTGTCTAAGGGATAGGATATCTATCTTATTCGTACGGATCAGATTCATTTTTCTGTCTGCCGCCAGAGAGAAGCAGTTCTGCAGGCTGCAATTATTCCTGTTATGTTCTTCGAGAAATACGGGATTCAGCCACAAGACAATTCTTTCATAGGTAAGATCAGGGCTGATGATGGGCATATGAATATCATTCTTTCCCACCAAGAGGATATCCCAGGGCTTCAGCTTATAGGCCTTGCCTTCAATGAGATAAGTGACATCCCCTGACAGAAAGATGATGATTTTATTGAAATCATGGTAGTGGAATTCGAATTCGTTCTTCTTCTGATCCTTCAGCTTAAAAAAATGAAAATCCTCATTCAGGTAGCCCCGCTTCATATCCCCGGTCTGTTTGATCTCTTCCTCCATCATACCCTCCAAGCTGCTGTCCGATTGATTTTGGGCGACAGCTTACGGTCTTTCTATATGCTATCTCCATCCTTTCCTTCAGTATAATCCATTATCGCACGATATGCAATAAATAAAGCATTGATAACAATATTTCTTGTAATTGTTTCGAGTATAATGGTAGCAGGAGCAGAAACACACAAATGCATAAGGAGGAGCTTTCTTTTATGAAGAATTTTCTTAAGAATTATAAATCATCACTGATTTTATTAGCCGCCATCCTGCTGGGTGGTATCATCGGAGCAATTATGGGACCGGATGCTGCCAAACTGGAGCCCTTCGGTCAGATTTTTCTGAACCTCATGTTTGTCATTATCGTCCCTCTGGTATTCTTCAGTGTAGCTTCCTCCATAGCAAATATGGGAGGAATGAAGCGGCTTGGTAAGATCATGAGAAACGTGGTCATCACCTTCCTTGTCACCTCTGTGATTGCCGGTGTGCTTTCCATTGCCGGAGCCTTGGTGTTCCAGCCGACAGAAGGCCTCGATACCAATGAGATCGAATCCATTCTATCCCTCTCGGATGAGGAAGCAGAGGAAGCGGTAATACTCACACTTCCCCAGCAGCTGGTGAAGACCATTACCGTAAATGATTTCTATGGACTGCTATCCAGAAGCAACATGCTGCAGCTGATTGTATTTTCCCTGATCTTTGGTATCGCCACCGCCCTGGTCGGAGAGAAGGCTGCTTCGGTGAAAACCCTGTTAGGGGCCGCTTCTGAAGTATTGATGAAGATGATTCATATCATTATGTATTATGCCCCGATTGGTTTGGGCTGTTATTTTGCGGCTGTTGTGGGACAGCTGGGTCCTCAGATTCTTGAGGGTTACTTAAGAGTATTCCTGCTCTACATTGGTTTATCTCTGATTTACTATTTCGGCTTCTATAGCCTCTATGCCTTTGTTGCAGGAGGAAAGGAGGGCTTCAAGGCCTTCTGGAAGCAGATCATCGCTCCTTCGGTTACTGCCTTGGCCACCTGCTCCAGTGCAGCCACGATACCTGTGAATCTGGAAGCAACGAAGAAGATCGGTGTTCCTACGGATATCGCAGATACGGTCATTCCCCTCGGTACCAATACCCATAAGGATGGTTCCGTAATCGGCGGCGTCTTAAAGATTGTATTCCTCTTCGGACTCTTTGGACGGGATATGACCAGCCTCTCATCCCTATTATCCATCCTGGCAGTCGGCTTCCTGGTAGGTGCCGTTATGGGCGCTATTCCCGGAGGTGGAATGATCGGAGAACTGCTGATTTTAAGTGTCTATGGCTTCCAACCGGAGCTGCTGCCGATTATTGCGGTAATCAGTACGATTATCGATGCTCCGGCTACCGTACTGAATGCCACCGGTAACACAGCCAGCGCCATGCTGGTAGCCCGCTTTACTGACGGAAAGCTGGGAAAGAAATTAAGTAACTGAGAAGACAGGTAATCTTGTATAGGAAAGTAAGTAGGGTGAGATCTATGATGGTAAAAGCAATGGATTTATTGGATGTTTATTATGCCTATGGGAATAAAAGCGGCAAGCTGATGGAAAGAGGAGCCCAATTGGAGCCCGGAGAATATTATCTTGCAGTGCATATCTATATCTACAACTCCAAGGGGGAATTCCTGCTGCAGAAGCGCTCCATGAGGCTGAAGGACCATGATGGGCTGTGGGAGATCACCAGCGGCTGTGTCACCAGCGGGGAAGACAGTCTGGAGGCAGCCATGCGAGAGGTATATGAGGAGCTGGGCATCTATCTGGATGCCGATCAGATGAAGTATATGGGATGCTTCCGCAGAAAATCGAATCTGATTGATATCTGGTTTGCCAAGTCTGACTACACGGCAGATGATGATTTCCTCGCCGAGAAGGAAGGGGTAGAAATCAAGCTTGTTCCGGCAGAAGAGATGATCAAAGAGGTCTGGAATTTTATCGGAAGAGAAGAAGCCTATAAGCAGCTGATTACTGAATTCATCCGGGAGATATCGGCGAAGCAGGAAGTATAAGTCTCAATATGTGCAAATGGCATGTCATCACTCTGGAACTTAAGAGCCTGCGGACATGCCATTTTTTATATGTAATCATATAGGATTCATACTCTGATGATAGCTGTATCATGTGGAAAAGAGCTAACTTTTTTACTCATTATAATGCATATGTCAAGCTTCCGGTCTCCTTCCTCAATATTTACTAAACGCATGATAAACTGAAGCAGTCAAAAAACTGGTGGATTTTACCTTTTATCCATTGTATAATGGAAAGCACAAAGCATTCCGGGTGGAACACCGGAAAGAGGAAGCAATAGGGGAGGATTGGTATATGGCAAAGGAATCTAGTGATTTATTCGGAACAAAAGCAGCGAAGGAAGAGAGAAGATACTACCGGGAAGGGGAAAGCCTGGTCAGTGACAGGCTCTATAATGCGATCATCGGTGCCGTACTTTTGTGGGGCTTCTTGGTGAATGCATATATGTGCTACTACTGGTCTGATGATATCGTGCAGTGGGAGCCTATGGGAATTGTAATAGGCTGTTTTATCAGCTGTCTTCTGGGGGTAGCGTTGATACGTAAATCAAAAAGTGCCCTGATCAGCTTTCTCGGCTATAATTTCATCGTGGTGCCGATCGGCATGGTGCTTTCCATCGTCCTTACCCAGTTTGACCCGGAGCTTATCTTTCGGGCTATTGTGGCGACAGCGATTGTAACTGCGGTCATGCTGCTGGCAAGCACTCTGTATCCACAGATGTTCTTAGGGCTGGGAAGAACGCTTGGCTTTGCTCTGATTACCGTACTTATCGTTGAACTCATTATGATTTTCTTCTTCCGTACCACCTCCACGGTATTTGATTGGATCGTGGTGCTCATTTTCTGCGGTTATATCGGTTATGACTGGTCTGTTGCCAACCAATACCAGAAGACCGTGGACAATGCCGTAGACAGTGCAGCTGACCTCTATCTGGACATCATTAACCTCTTCTTAAGGATATTAAGGATCATGGGCAAGAAGAGAAGATAAGGACGATACAGGTACTGTAAAACAGGATTAAATGGCCCGATCATAACAGTGATTTCATATAAGGAGGAGGAAGAATGGAAATAGTAAAGTGCTCTCTGGAACAGGTGCCACTGATTAAGGAATTGAGCAGGCAGCTCTTCGACGATGAGAAGAGTGACATGGTAATTAAAGAGGAAGATTTGGAGCATAGGCTGAAAAGTGCGCTGGAAACAGATACTGAGGGCTACCTCTTTTATCATGAGGGGGAGCTGGCCGGCTATGCCCTGGTGAGGACCAAGGCGAAGCCCATGTATCTCTGGCATTTCTTTATTTGCCGGAACATGAGGAGGAAGCATATCGGAACTAAGGCCTTTCATCTGCTGATGAAGGAGCTGAATACGGACACCATCGATCTGGATGTCTTCTGCTGGAATGAACGGGGGAAGGGCTTCTGGAAGAGTCTTGGCTTCAAGGAGAGATGTTTAGTGATGCGTAGGAAGGCAGATGCTTAAGGTGGTATTAGATGGCAGGATTTTCTGCCATCTTTTTTTATGCGGAATGAAGCTGAGTACGCTTGATCTCATACTTTTTTGCCTTCATCCTCTGAATTGTTCTACCTGTACTTCTGTAAACATTACGGTGCCCTCGAATATAATGTACTAAAATTGTGAGTTTATTATGAATTTATGACAGAGTTATCCTGTATTCGTCCGGAAAAATCAAGATATTTGGACGAATGAACGAGGGGTGTATGATTTGAATGTAAAAAAACATCGGAAAGAAATTGTCTTTATTATAGATTCCATTATATTTCTCATGGTATATCTGATTCTTTTTTTTGCTTTTCCGGACTATGTCAGTGATCGCCCGACAGTCAACAGGATACTGGTCTATCATCTGCTGCTGATGGTTTTCTGCGGAGCAGTCTCACAATTTGCCTTAAAAACCTATGACAGTCTCTGGAGATATGCACAAAGTATGGAATATCTGATGCTGCTCTTTGGCGGTATATCAGGATATGTATTTTATCAGCTTACCAGCAGGTTATTGAGGCTGCCCTCCTTACCCGGGCTTTTTCCACTGGCGGTATATACCAGCTCCCTGATCGGAATGCTGCTGATGAGACTCCTCTACAGACAATATCGTAAGCGGATCAGACCTCTGCTTAGCCATGACAGAATACCGGTAGCTATCATCGGTGCGGGAGAAGCAGGAGTGCTTCTGCTGGAGGAGCTGATCGGTGACAGGAATTTACCCTATGAACCTATATGCTTACTGGATGATGATGTCGAGAAAATCGGAAAACGCATACACAATATCGAGGTAAAGGGACCAATCTCACAGATACAGAAGCTCCTCGCCACCACGAGGGTAAGAGAAATATACATTGCCATACCAAGATTGGAACCGGAGAAAAGAAAGGAGATCTTAAGCCTTTGCTCCGGTTTGAATTGCAGAATAAGGATTATTCCGGATACCCTGGCTCTGCTGGGGGATGAGAACAGAAGGAAGGAATGGAGCAAAAACAAAGGACTGCTGCTGGAGGAGCTCTTGGGGAGAGATCAGATCAAGCTGGAGGATGCCGTAAGCAGCTTTCTCTGTAACAAGACGGTAATGGTTACGGGAGGTGGCGGCTCCATCGGATCAGAGCTATGCAGACAGATAGCGAAGGCAGTGCCGAAAAGGCTGATTATTATAGATTATTATGAGAACAATGCCTACGACATACAGCAGGAGCTGCTGCACAGATATGGAAGTGACCTGAATCTTAGTATAGAAATCGCATCGGTCCGGGACATCGACAAGATCAACCTGCTGATGAAGAAATACCGGCCCAATATTGTCTTCCATGCTGCGGCCCATAAGCATGTACCCCTGATGGAGGAATGCCCGGACGAAGCAATCCGCAATAACATCTTTGGGACCTACAACGTAGCCAGGGCAGCAGATCATTACAAGGTTGAGAAGTTCGTTCTGATTTCTACGGATAAGGCGGTCAATCCGACCAGTATCATGGGAGCGAGCAAATGCTTCTGTGAGATGCTGCTCCAGAGCTTTGGAGAAGCCAGCGCAACAGAATATGTGACGGTCCGCTTCGGGAATGTCCTGGGCTCCAACGGATCGGTTATCCCGCTCTTCCAGAAGCAGATCGAGGAAGGGGGACCGGTTACGATAACGGACAAAAGGATCGTCAGATACTTCATGACCATAAGGGAAGCGGTTCAGTTGATCCTGCAGGCAGGCGCGATGGCAAAAAGCTCAGAGGTCTATGTGCTGGATATGGGGGAGCCGGTGAAAATCCTGGAGCTGGCAGAAAATCTGATCCGGCAATCAGGTTATATACCCTATGTTGATATCCCGATCATCGAGACAGGACTTAGGCCGGGGGAGAAGCTTTTTGAAGAGATGCTGGTAGATAAGGAGAAGCTCATAGAAACAGAAAATCATAAGATATTTGTGGAACACCGGCAAAGTGTACCGATGAAGGAAATAAAAAAGCGTCTTCAGTTGTTGAATAAGGCCTTGGACACGATGTCAAGGGATGAAATGATCAAGACAATGAAAAAGGTGGTACCAAGCTATAAGGATCCGGAGGAAGTAAATAAAAGTAATTAATGAAATGATTTTTGTTAGGGTGAGGAAGATGAGCTTAATGGATGACATACTTACACGAAGAGATAAGCTTGCTGTCATAGGATTGGGCTATGTCGGCATCCCGATTGCTGTTGCTTTTGCTGCGATAGCTGATGTGATCGGCTTTGATATAGATAAGGATAAGATAGAGCTCTATCGGAAGGGCATTGACCCGACCATGGAGGTGGGAGATGCGGCAGTTGCAGCATCAGGGATAATGTTTACCTCAGAGGAGAAGAGGCTGAAGGAAGCGAAGCTGATGATCATTGCGGTCCCTACGCCGGTCAGGGCGGATCACTGCCCCGATCTGACGGCAGTGGAAGCAGCCAGCCGGACAGCCGGAAGAAATCTGCGGCCCGGGGCTGTCGTAGTATATGAATCAACCGTATATCCGGGAGTGACGGAGGATATCTGCATCCCCATTCTCCAAGCCGAATCCGGTATGAAATGCGGAAGGGATTTCTCCGTGGGCTATTCACCGGAGAGAATCAATCCCGGTGACAGAGAGCACAGACTGGAGACAATTACTAAGGTGGTATCTGCCTATGACGCCGAAACCACAGACCTGATCGCAGGCTTATACGGACGGATTGTAAAAGCCGGAATATATAAGGCCGGAAGTATTAAGGAGGCAGAAGCTGCCAAGGTAATCGAAAACTCCCAAAGAGATATCAACATTGCCTTTATGAATGAGCTTTCCCTGATCTTTCATAAAATGGGGATCGATACAAAGGAGGTCCTTAAGGCGGCTTCTACCAAGTGGAATTTCCTACCCTTCACACCCGGATTGGTGGGAGGCCATTGCATCGGCGTGGATCCCTATTACCTGACCTATCAGGCAGAAAAGCTGGGTTATCATTCCCAGGTCATCCTGTCCGGGAGAAAGATCAATGATGAGATGGGGAGATATATCGCGGAAGAGCTCATTAAGAAAATCATGCTGACGGGAAAGAGCGGAGGAAAGATTAAGATCGGTATCCTTGGGTTTACCTTTAAGGAGAACTGTCCCGATACCAGAAACAGCAAGGTATTTGATATTGTGAGGGAGCTGAGGGAATACGGTCTGGAGCCGGTGATTACTGATCCTCTGGCTGATGTCCGTCAGACGAGGGAGGAGTACGGCATTGGTCTTGTTCCCCTGCCAGAGGTTAAGAATATGGATGCCCTGATCCTGGCAGTAGCCCATAAGGAATATACACAGCTGACACCGAAGGAGCTTCATTCCTTCTTTCTGCCGGGGCCCTATGAGCAAAAGATAATATTTGATTTGAAGGGAATTCTGGATAAAAGGGCATATGAGGAGCTTGGTTACTGCTATTGGAGATTATAAGAAGAGGGGATGTTATCTTGAGCTATGCAGATATAACCTTTGACGAAGCAAGAGTGATACTGATCACCGGAGGAGCAGGCTTTATCGGCTCCAATCTCTGTGAGGCCTTTTTGAAGAAGGGCTGTTATGTCAGATGCCTGGATAATCTGTCCAACGGAAAGCTGGAGAACCTGGATACCATCCTTAGACATCCCAAATTTCAATTTATCCTTGGGGATATCCGAAACTATGAGGATTGCCTACTGGCGTGTAAGGAGGCTCATTATGTCTTACATCATGCGGCTTGGGGCAGTGTGCCCAAGAGTGTCCTTCTGCCGCGGCTTTATGAGGACATCAACATTAAAGGGACCCTCAATCTGCTGGAAGCAGCCAGAGCATGCTCGGTCCATAGGGTCATCTATGCCTCAAGCTCCTCGGTCTATGGAGATCAGGCGGTTTTGCCCATGAAGGAAGGATCAGAGGGGAGGCTCCTGTCTCCCTATGCGGTCACCAAGAGGGTAAATGAGGAATATGGGATGCTCTATACGAGGCTATACGGACTAGATACCTACGGCTTACGATATTTCAATGTATTTGGCAGAAGGCAGGATCCAAACAGTGCATATGCGGCTGTGATTCCAAGATTTATTCACCGGCTGCTGAAACAGGAGCAAGCTGAGATCTACGGAGATGGGCAGCAGAGCAGGGACTTTACTTATATTGAAAATGTGATTGAAGCAAATATGAGGGCTTGCTTCGCTCCGAAGGAGGCAGCAGGCCAGGTATTTAATATTGCCTGTGGAGCAACGATCAGTCTGACAGAGCTTCACCGGGAGCTGTGCGGGCTGCTGGATTGTGCGATACCGCCTGCCTATCTGCCGGAAAGGACCGGGGATATCCGGCATAGTCTGGCTGATATCAGTAAGGCGAAGGCAGTCTTGGGTTACACAGCGGCTTGGAGCTTGCGTCAGGGCATCAGAGAAGCTGTGGAATGGTATAAGGAGTACATGTCATATGACGATAAGAAGACAGATCATTGATATCCATACCCATATCTTACCCCATATGGATGATGGCGCTGCCGGTGTAGAGGAAGCCATCACAATGACGGACTTGCTGTATGAGCAGGGAGTTGCCGGGGCAGTATGTACACCTCATTTTGACCCCGGTAAAATGGCACTGCAGAATTTTATCAACAGAAGAGCTGCTGCCATGGCTCTTATGGGTGCCTCAAAAATCATCTTATTCCCTGCCAGTGAAACCCTGTTTCATGAGTATCTCTTTCATTACCCTGATCTTAGCGGGCTTTATATGGGAGCGACCAGATACCTCTTACTGGAGTTACCCTTTGATAAAAAATGGGACGGGGCCTTGTTCCAAAAAATCGAGAAGCTTATGGTTTTCTATGACTGCATACCGATTATTGCCCATATTGAGAGATATCCTGCTGCCTCTGAAAGGAATATCAAGCAGCTAATCAACCAGGGCTGCCTGCTGCAAATGAATACCTCCGCACTTATAGACAGAAGCATGCAAAAGAAGGCCTTACGCCTGATCCGTCAGGACAAGATTGACCTGCTGGGTTCGGATTGCCACAACAGGAGGGTGCGGCCCCCGATTCTTGCTCCTGCCTATGATATCATCAGAGACAGGGTGGGGAAGGAATATAGTGAAAGGCTGAAAGAGAATTCTGTAGCAGTGATGAAGGACATCGATATCCGGTATAGAAGAAAGGAATCCTTCTAGGAAGGCAAAAAACAATGGAAGAAGGCTCTTAATGATAGAAGATTTAAACAGAAGCAAATTCTAATTGGAGAATTAGGCTGTGAACCAAAAGGAAAGGATACATAAGGCACCATATGTTTACATACCTGCTTGCAGGATGGTAGCACATATGGTGCCTCGCTTATCTATATTTAATTCAGATATTCCCTCCTCCTGGGGCTATCAGGTTACTCCCTCATTCGTGCAACGTAAGCGCTTATATACCCGGTGTATCAAGAGGCAGTACCCTTCGGCGGATCCAGAAGAAGAGTCTTCTAAGTAATCCGGTGGCAGCGCCTAGCAGGATCTGAATGAGTAGGCTTAGCAGAATATATTTTCTGGTAAAGCTTAAGCATCCGAATTGAACGAGCAGATCTGCTACGGTTGTGACTCCCTTGAAGAAGTATAAGCCTGTAATCATGATAACAAAGGTAAATAAGTCAAGTATCAGTGCCACATAAACATTGATCTCTGTAGTCAAACGGGCAAAGATACTGTAGATCAGCGCCCCAATCAAGCCTGGTACCAGTAAAGCCAAAAACAGCTGAAAGAATTGTAATACTCCCATATCTTATCTCCTTTCTTGTGAATATTATCTTCCATATAATAAATTATGACATATCATATCAAATTGTTACACTTGTTCTATGGAGGATATGATTCCGGAAAGGAGTGTAGCATAAGGCGATTCTTATTCTGTTACTGTGATTCTGGATCTGATGATTCTGCCGTCCACGAGACCGACAATTGTTGCCTGGCCTGCGGATTTTGCTGTAACGGTTCCGTTCTGATTAACGATGGCTACAGACTTCTTGTAAGAATCCCAGGTAATCGGATTACTGGTGCCCAGTACCTTCAGAGAATAGGTTTCTCCCGGCTTTAAGGTAATGGCACGGGTATTCATATCCAAGATCTTCACCTTCGCTGTAAGCTTTGTTCCGTCCACATTGGCTGTAATCGTAACTGTTCCCTGGCTTTTTACGATGATTCTGCCCTTCGTGGAGACAGTGGCAATCGCATCATTACTGGATACCCACTTCACTGAATCAGCAGCTCCAAGTAGCTTCAGAGTCTTGATATTACCTGACCAGCCATTCACCTCCATCACGAGGGAGGATTCGCCGATATCTACTACCGAAAGCTTACTGGTTACCTTTGTTCCATTCACAGTAGCAGTAATCACAGCATCTCCTACAGCCTTTGCTGTAACCTCACCCTGATCGGATACTGTAGCAACCTTCTTATCACTGGAGGTCCAGGTGATCTTGTCCGTTGCTCCCCACAGAACAAGGGTTTTGCTGCCACCTGGTGCTAAGGTAAAGGACTTTTTGTTCATCTGAATAACCGTAACCTTGCAGGTCAGGGTTTTTCCGGCTACCTTTACCGCAACTGTAGTGCTGCCATAGCCCTTTGCAGTCACGCGGCCACTGTTTGATACAGTGGCTACCTTGGTGTTCTTGGAAACAAAGCTGGGCTTGCTGGAGGTTCCATTCACACGGATTGTCTTATAGTGATCAAGCTCCAAAGTAATGTTATTGTCTTTCAAATAAACCGAGCTGGCAGCCTGCGCGGTATGTATATCATTTGTAAGTGGCAGGGCGGATAATGCTGTTATACTGAATAACAACATCCCTGTAATAAGTTTGCGTAGTTTCTTCATCTTTCTTTTCCTCCTAATTCATTTGTGATCAGAACAATCACAATGGATGTCAGCGGGTTACTGAAATCTCAGCCGATGCTTCCCAAGAAGCATCATATCGATGGAAGTGCCTTACAACCATTTACTGAAATTCCTAATTCATTATAGGCGATTCAGAGAGGAAAGGTCATTATTAAATTACTGGAAGAGCCGGGTGGGAGATAGGGGGTAGGGGAGCGTCGGGCAAACACTTACCTTGTATCTTATCCATGGACAAGCCGGCTGAACGGAAAGAAATGCTTGACGAAAAGCCGGACCATTTAGTATTCTTTAGGGAAGGTAATATTACCAGAAGACTAATCTTGGAGGTTCGGAATGTCAGCGGCGCAAATCACATTTAATCAAATTATTATTATTTTCATTATTATCATCATTGGCATGATCTGCTATAAGGTTAAACTGATTGACGAGGCTACGAATGCGAAGCTGTCCAATATCCTCCTGTTGCTGGTGAATCCGATGGTCATCTTCGTGGCATATCAAAGATCCTTTTCTACAGAGCTTCTGGAGGGCTTATTGATTTCCCTGCTTTTATCCATCGTGACACATGTCGTCAGCATATTGCTTGCCTATCTCTTGATCAGAAAGAAGAAACGGGAGATTAATCATCAGGATGGGACCGGAAGCAGCATAGTCGTAGAGAATAAGGATGCTTTAGTAGAGCGGATCAATGTCATCTATGCCAATGTGGGCTTTATGGGAATACCCCTGGTAAATGGGATTTTCGGAACAGAGGGGGTATTTTATGTTACTGCCTCCATTACGATCTTTAATCTGTTCCTTTGGACTCAGGGTGTCATTATGATGTCAGGAAACAATGAATGGAGCTTCAAGGTTCTGATGAAGAAGCTGCTGTCACCCAACATAATAGCTATCGGGGTCGGCTTGATCTGTTTTCTCTTCCAGCTTATGGTACCACAGGTGGTGAAGGAAGCCCTCACTCATGTTGCTAACATGAATACACCCTTTGCCATGCTGATTGCCGGTGTGACCATAGGTAGGACAGATCTGCGGAAGCTGCTGAAGAAATACAGAGTGTTTTATGTGGCATTCATAAAACTGCTTCTTCTTCCGGTTCTGCTGCTCTTACTGTATAGCAGATTCCCGATCAATAATACGGTATTTACCACCGCAGTGATTATGGCGGCAGCGCCCTCGGCCACAACAGGGATATTGTTTTCCATTAAATATGGCAGGAATTCGGTCTTATCTGCCGAGATTTTTACGGTCACCACCTTACTGTGCGCTCTTACGATACCCTTGCTTGTAAGGCTGGCAGAGTTGTTTATTAAGGCGGCTGCCGAAGATCTGCTAAGGTGAAGGCTTACCTATATCAAACGAGCATAAAAGCATAATGCATAAATGACAATAGCTTCTCGACCCGAATAAATAACAGGGGCAGGTCTATTAGATCAGAAAATATTTGGAATGAATATCGCAAGCCCCGCATACTGATATGTAATATCCGTAGGCAGAGGGCTTTTTTATAAAAGTACAGATATCACAAAAATTTAATAAATTATATATCGAAAGTTTTCAAATTCTGTAGTAAAATGTAAAGTATATAATGTATATAGTTATGATTTCACAGATGCCCGTCAGGGCTGAAACAGTCTGAAACAAGAGGGCAGGGGAAAAGGGGATTTACGAAACTGAAATCATGACGCAGGTTAAGATAAAAAAACATTGGAGGTAAGGACATGAGGTTATTATTTTGTAACATTACATGGCTTGACTATTATAAAGGTATCTTTCCAGGCGTTGATACTCCCAAGGGCAGTACGGATTATACCAGAAAAGGTAAGGATCTTCTGGAACAGTATAATTTTGAAAGGGTAGCCTTGAATTTTTTTGAAGGGCCTTTTGAATCCGGTGATTACTGCTTGGGTTATGTAGAGATTAAACCGGCGAAGGCCAACAAGAATCAGCTTCAGCTGGAGAAGATTGACGGCTGTGAGCAGTATGAGGGTCAGGATATGCTGGAGGATGTATTGGTGATATACTGTGCCACCCATCCGGCTCATAATTTTACTACAATTGTAGGCTGGTATAAGCATGCAACCGTGTACCGTTATTATCAGGAGGTTGAGTTCCCAGCCAGTGAGGAAGGGGACACCGTATATGTACAGGCCTATAATGCGATAGCGAAGGCAGAGGATTGTGTGCTGCTTCCGAGAAGAGAAAGAAGTAATAAGCCAAAATGGGCCGTTCCCAGAAAGCAGTCGGGAACCTCTTATGGCTTTGGCCAGTCCAGTATCTGGTTTGCCAAGAAGGAAGAGGAGAATATCTATCTGGAAGCTTATCTGAACCGGATCGTGAACCAGATTGAGGAATATGACGGAGAGAACTGGCTGGACCTCTATCCGAACAAATAGATCGGACAGAATAACGGTTGGAGACATAGGAAGAGGAAAGACAGAAGTACAGATAGAAGTACATGACAGAAATACAGACAGAAGCACAGACAGGAGTACATGACAGAAGTACAGACAGAATTACGGTTAGGTTTACATGACATATATACAGACAGAAGCACGAACGGATATTCATGCGGGATTACACGACCTATGGAGTCTATAAGATAAAGAGACGCCTCCGGAGATACTGCCGGAGGCGTTATTGTTATACCTAAGTTCGTATATACCTGTGTAATAGAAGCACATGCTCCCAGATGCTTATAGCTGTGAAAAGATCAGGCGGATCGTATCCGCCGGTAAGACCAGGGCGAAACGGACATAACCTTCTCCGAGGGAGCCGAAGCTGGATCCGGGAGTGCATAGGATTCCGGTCTCATGAAAGAGCTTCAGGCAGAAGTCATAGGAATTCTGATAGCCTTCGGGAATCCGCGCCCAGACGAACATGGAGCCTTCGGAAGGACGGACCTGTAAGCCCAGCTTTTCAAGCCCTGAACAAAGGGCATCCCGCCGACTTTCATATTCTTTGCAGTTGATGGCTATGCTGTCCTGTGGACCGCTTAAGGCGGCAATCGCAGCCTTTTGGACCAAGTAGCTGGTTCCGTAGTCAAACTGTGAGCGGAGGGTCTTAAACTTATGTATGATCTCCTGATTGCCAAGGAGGAAGGAGATGCGGATACCGGTGATGTTGTAGGTCTTGGACAGGGAGTTAAACTCCACGCCCACCTCCTTTGCCCCGGGAAAGCTTAGGAAAGAAGTTCCCCTTCTTCCGTCATATAGAATCTCGGAATAAGCATTGTCATGGACGATGACGATCTGCTTATCTCTGGCAAATGCGATCAGCTCCTCATAAAAGGAGGCAGGTGCCGTGGTACAGACCGGATTGGCAGGATAGGAGACAATCATAAGCTTGGCCCTGTCAGCCACTTCTTTGGGAATGGAGGCCAGGTCGGGCAGATAATGGTTCTCGGGTAAAAGCTCATAATAAGCGATTTTAGCGCCGCACAGATAGGGTCCGATTTCAAAAATCGGATAGCCGGGATTCGGTACAAGAACGATATCCCCGGGATTGATCAGAGCCAAGCCGATATGAGCCATTCCTTCCTGAGTACCGGCTACGGAGGTGATTTCCTCCGGAAGAAGCGTCACGGAATATCGCTTCTCATACCAGTCTATGACAGCCTGCAGAAGCTCCTGCGTATCACCGAGGGAATACTTATAGTTCTCAGGATCCAGGGCTGCCCTCGACAGCTCCTCCATAATATGAGTATCCGGCGCAAAATCCGGTGTTCCCACGCTGAAATTATAAACCGGCTTACCCTCTGCCAGCCGATCTCTTTTGTAATCATCCAGAGTGTTGAAAATATTACTTCCAAATCGCTTGGATCTATCTGAAAATTCTATCTTCATAATAAGCTCCTTAGGGTATTACTGCTGATTCTACATTTGTCGTATCATCAACCGGAGTATACCATGTAATCTGTCCCAACTCCAAGGCCTCTTCAAAGGTGGGTGCAACATCTGGGATCTTCTTACCGTGTAATTCCCGATAATCCTTGGCATAGTAGGGTTTCTTATTCGTCTTGATGCTTTGCGCATCTACGGTGATATCCTCACCCTCCCGGACCTTGCGGGCAACCACGATGGTTCGGTAATCGTCATTGACCTCATAGGAACAGGTGGAAAGGGTCAGCAGTTCATCGTTCTCATTGATATCGACATCCACATTTACCAGGGAACGGATTCGGATCTGATAAATAAAATTCAGGAATTCTGAAGAATTCTTGAAGGAGGATCTACGGAATTCGAAGAAATCCTCATTCGCAGGGTCCGGAGGGGTAATGAAGACTGCAAATACCTTCCAGTTTCCCGTTTGATAAATCGTATCAAACTGTATGATGGGATGCTCCCTGAAGAAGTTGATATCCTTCTTGTATTCCAGAATACTATGAAACATCTTTTCCTTGGTCGAGACCATATTGTGGCCATGAATCACCAGGTTCTTGGTTTTCTTCTCCACGGATGACCGTGCATCCAGGAAGAGAGTACCGGCCTTATTGTACTCTCGATCGAAACCTTTAAAGAGGTAGTACTCGGGATCCTCCTTAGGGGATTGTACCACCACATAATCTATATTCGTGTCCGGAATTGTAATCCAGCCCTTAGTATCCTCATTCATTGCCAGCAGATCCTGAAACTGCAGCAGCCTGCCCTGTTCATCCCGGTTCGGATCGGGAGTGGGGGTAGGAGCCTCTGTTACTGTGGGAACAGGGATAGGCGTTACCCCTGCATCTACCGGAACAGGGATCGGAGTGGGGGGCAAGGTAGGAGTGGGAGTTGCTTCCTTCACATCATCTTCCACAGGGCGATGATATAAATCCCTGGTGTAATCAATCACCTTCTTCGTCCGATAGGGCTGAATGAAGGTTTCATTGATAAAGAGTCCCAGAAAGATAACAAATCCGATGATACACAAATAACGGAGTATCTGCAGGATATGATTGCTGGTTAACTTAAGGCCGAAGATTCGCTTCGTGCCTTTTGCTTCGCTTGTATCCTTCGGGGCTTCTTCCTCATGTTTCTCCTCTTGTGGCTCTGAAGAATTACTAATCGCAGAATCTTGCTCCTGCGGGCTATCTGTCTGAGATTCCGATACGGGACTGATCGAAGAGTCTTGCTCCTGCGGGCTATCTGCGCTAGATTCCGTTCCTGGACTGATTGTCGAGTCCTGTTCCTGCGGGTTATCCTTCTGTGACTCTGCTGCGGGACCTACCGGTAATCCTTGCTCCTGCGAAGCTTCCTTCTTGTCCTCTGTATGTATTTCTTCGGGGAGAGCTTCCTTTCCTTTAGAGGCCTCCTCGGATTGCTTCTGCTGATCCGCCTTCTTAGGGGGAATTTTCTTGTTTTTATGTTTGCCGGACATTTGATTGCTCCTTTATTAGAATGTAAGCAAGCTCATTATAACTCGAATAAAAAATATGGTAAAGTATATTTTCAAATAAGCTGGTTATTTATTCTAAATCCCTTTATTGGAGTCGGCTTACCGATCATGCTTGGAGGAGGAGTATGGCAGCCTGAGAAGAAGAGCAGATACAAATATTTCATAACTGGTGATAGGATACTTAGAGGATATGTGTTATAATCATGTGGATCAGGTAGAAAAAGGCTATGAGCTTACTCCTGACAATCTTTTTATCATTATGTGAGGGTTTTATGAGAAAAATTTTAATCTTACTATTCCTATCAATCGTACTGTCCGGATGCTCCAAAGAGAAGGGAAAGGATGCGATGGAGCAGGCCGGGGAGGCTTTTGAGAACCTGCCTGACATAAGCACCGGGCAGAGCGAGAAGACCGGCGAAGCTACCACAGGGGAGGATAGTGTCGGTCGGGATCCTAAGCCTACGACCATTGCCACAGACCCCGGCAAGGGTAAGTCTGCTCCGGCAATCACGGAGCTCCTTAAGGAAGGCGCTGTGACTGAATACAGCGGAGCCGTCGGTGAAGCTGGGCTTCATATGTCCTTATCTTATCAGGATGGGCGGCTGACAGGCAGCTATTCCTATGACAAATACGGAACCAAGATCAGTCTGGACGGAGTGTTAGATGAGGTCTATCAGGAATACCTGTCCTTTCACCTGACGGAAGCCACAGACCAGGAGGGTCAATTTATCGGAATATTTATCACGAAGGATCTGGTGAAGGGTTGCTGGAAAAGCGATGAGAAGTTATATCCCATGTATCTGATCCGAACAGACTCCGGGCTCAATCCACCGAAGGCAGCGGGGAAGGAGCTTCAGGAACTGGAAGGCAAGTGGTATGGAAAAAACAGAAGATATTTCAGTGGAAGTGACCTGACGCTAACGGCCTTATTTGAGGATTTAATATACTTTGAGCTGACTGCTTTTAATGGAGCAGCCAGTGGAGCCCTGAGCGGCTTTGCCTTCTATGGGGAGGCTGTCGCCGGAATCCGCTACCGGGATTATATCGTCTGGGATGATCCAAGCAGCCAGCATGTAAGCTTTGAATTCCGTAAACAAGCAGAGGAGCTCTCCCTGATATCCAACCAATATGATTATTCTTGTGGCATGGGAGTAACCTTTGATCAAAGCTATAGCAGGGAGGATAGGAAACCGGCTACCCCCTCCTTAACAGAGCTGGGTATTACCACTACTAAGGAGGAGGAAGAGCTCTTCTCACAGATGGTCTATTATACGGACTACTTCTTTATAAGGAATACCCAGGCAGTGATGTATGAGGATATCCTGCTGGATGGCAGGAAGGTCCGCGCCGGAGCATCCTACCTAAGAGGCGCCGGCGGTATGTGCTACTATATCAATGGAAAGGATATGATGTATGCAGCCATCTATGAGGATGGTGTGATTCAGTACTATACTAACGACCCCAACTATATGGGACATATGCCGAAACCGATGCAGAAATGGGCAGATGGCTTTGCCTGTGAGGTCGTATATAATGAGATCAATGCGCCCTATCCCTATGACAGTAATATTCCCGAACTGCTGACGAATCAGATCAACAAACTAAGGAAAAAGCAGGCCATTACGCTACCGGAGGATTACTCTCTGAAGGACTGCATCTTCGGAGACCTGAACGGGGACGATAGGGAGGATCTTGCCGTAGTGATCGAACAGGGCTCCGGTAAGTATACCGGAAGCAGAAGGATCTATCTCTTCCTACAGCAAGGTGGGAGCTATGTACTTGCTTTTGAAAACAACAGTATCATACTGGGCAGTATGGAAGGAGGCGTTTTTGGCGATCCCTATGTCGGAATAGGCTTTGAAAAGGGCAAGCTCCATGTCATGGATTATGGTGGGAGCTCGGACCGGTGGGGACATATCTATACCTTCACCTATCAGGATGGAAAGCTGATCCTGACAGAGGTTAGGGTGGATGGACTGAATGTATTTAACCTGAATGGTTGGTCAGAGACCTATGATCTGGTGAAGAAAAGGGCTGAGTTCAGAACCGTCTATGAGTCCGGGGCTACTGACAGCAAGGAGCAGAATTATGATCAGCTGCTGCTGTATGAGGGGAATATACAATTAGACCAAGCCCTATCCTTTGAAAATGCTTACGCATGGTGTGAAGAGGACCTGGTCCTGGAGCCGGAATATCCCATGCCCGAGCTTTGGGGCTATGAGTACGGTCCGAAGGGGGATTTACAGACGAGATATTCAGCAGAGGAAATCCTGGATAAAGTAATGCAGAAGTATTATCCGAAATTGAAGAAGACACCTCTTCCCTGCAGCCGGGAGATTCTTGATAATTATTCCCGATTGCTGGGATATCAGGTAGCAACCTATTACTATAGCGATGGGGAACATCAGCTATATTATTATGACAGGAGTTTAGTGGAGGATACGAAGAGGATGCTTCATTCGGTATATTATAAATCCCGGAAGAGTGAGAACTGGGATAGCAATCACTTCTATCAGATCTGGGACGATACAGGAGAGGAAGGTGTTAACTGATGAAGCTTTACATGATAAACTTAGGAGGTAAGGTCGAAGGCTGTAATCTGGAGGTACATGATGTTCAGTTCCTGGCCGCAGACCGGATCGACGATACCGTAGAACTCTTAAAGAGAAACTGGTATGGAAAGGCAGAAAAGCTCCATATAGACAGCTATAAGCTGATCACCGGGGCTGACGGCCATGCTGTCCGGCTTACTAAGGAGAAGCAAGAGAGCGGGAAGCAGCTCTACTTCGTCCAGCTCGGCGGCTACCGGAAGGATACCAATCAGGAGCTCCATGAGATTGGTCTCCTGATCGGGGACTCCCTGCAGGAGGTGAAGGAAAGAGCTGTAAAGGAGCTTCAGACGGATGTGATCCAGAATCATGTGGACAGCATCGTCAGGGTGGAAGACTGCCTCATCAGTGTGGATGGAGCGCAGTATTATCTTGAGCTCTCAAAGAGTCAGGAAGCTTATGAGCTTGCTCCGGATTGGTTTGGCTATCGGAGACTTGATATTGAACATTCATAAAAGGATAAGCTCATATCAAAGGAAGCCAAATCCTGCATCATTCGAGCAGAGATTAGCATAAATGAAATCTTATATCAAAAGAAGCTTTGAGAGAATTGTCTGCATATTCTTAAATTTTCCTTAATATTATAGTTAACAACTTGCATGACATTAGGTAAAACAGTAAAATAGGGTTATTGGTAGATATCATTTTAAAGACGGGAGGATATAGTGGTGAACGAGAATAAGACAAAATTTATCGGTAACATTATTGTAGCATTGATATTGGGGATTGCCATAGTAGTTTCCTGTTTCATCGGAGTGAAGGGTTTGGCAGATTTTAAGCAGAAGAAGTATTCCATAGATATCAAGGGCTATGCCAAACAACAGATTACCTCAGATCTTATTGTATGGTCCGGTGTTTATGACGTACAGGCTGTGAATCCGAAGGATGGCTACAGTCTGATTGAAGCTGATAAGGAGAAGGTAAAGAAATACCTGATGGCGAAGGGCTTCAAAGAGGATGATCTGATCTTTAGTTCCATTTCCATAAAGGAGAATCATGTTCTGAATGAATATGGCGGCTATACCAACGAAATCAAGGATTACACTCTGATTCAGACCGTAACCATCAGCTCTTCCGAAATTGATAAGGTGACCCAGGTTTCGAGAAATGCTACGGAGCTGTTGAATGAAGGTGTTCAGTTCCAGTCCTATTCACCGGAATATCACTATACCAAGCTGGAAGAGCTAAAGGTCAGCATGCTGGCTGAAGCAACCCAGGATGCTACGAAGAGAGCGCAGCTGATAGCAGAAAATGCAGGAAGCAAGCTGGGTCAGCTCACCAACGGTAAGCTATCCAGCATCAAGGTTGCTCCTCTTTATTCTGTACCCAATGAATATTATTATGATTACGGTTATGGCGGATATGTGGATAATGATACCGTATCCTTAGAGAAGGAAATCACGCTTACCGTAAGCTGTTCTTTTGAAATTGATTAGGCGATAGCTCCTTCGGTCCGGCTAGAGACCGACGGGACTGAGATGGGTCTACATATTGCATGTGTGAGGATGATGATTTGATGCAGCGAAGAAGCAAGAGGAAACGATATAGCAGGATAATCGCCCTACTGGCAGTACTGTTCCTTGGTCTGACCTTAGGAAATCAAGTTACCGGCTATAGTTATGCCGGCAGCTCCGATCCATATCTGGTCTTGGTGCAACAGAAGAACGGATCCTGGAAAAGATATGAGAAGCTGATCGAGATATCTAGCGAAGGCAACCTGATGGTAAAGGCCAAGCCCTTGGCGAAGGTCTTGGAGCTTAGCTATAAGAAGAACAAGGACGGGACTTTCCTGTTGAAGAGAAGTAAGACCAGATATAATACTTATACCAAGGACAGTAAGGAGTATACCTATACCAACGGAGCTGTTGTAACTGCCAAGGCGGCCTTGGAGTCGCCCTATACCAGTAAGCAGAGCAGCTATAATCTCTGTCAGGTCAGTACCTTAAGTTCCCTGGTTCACTATAAGTATTTTGATAAGGAGCAGCTGGAAGGTTATGAGGGCTACAAGGGAGTGGTTTGCTACAGCAAATATGAACCCATTCCCGAAGAAGTTCCGGCCACAAAACCGGCACCTACGAAGAAGCCCACTCCGACACCGCTTCCTGAACCTGCTTCCATCCAGATTGAGGGAGTAGAGTTTCCTGTAAGAAAAAGCTTCTTATCCTTAAAGGATGCGATGAGTGACTGGGGTGGAAGTGCGGCTGCTTGGAAGAAGCTGGAGCGGGAGGTCGATCAGAAGATCATAGAGGCTACAGACCTCGTGATTGAGAGTGATACAATTGGATTCTCTCATCTGGTTGCCGATGCAGACGGTGTCTATCTGACGAAAGCCAGTAAGGGTTATAAATTGGCAATCAATGTGAAGCTTAACGGCTCTGTTCTTGCAGAGCAGAATGCGGCGATCGTAAAGGCCATGGTAACTACGATCTCTGCAAAACCGACCCTGGTCTATCAGGCAATTTATGATTCCTTTACCTCGGAACATTCCCATGGAATCAACGAGGATTCCTATGTTGTAATTGGAGATTGCCAATTGAAGGTGGTGATCAAGGACGGCACTGTTACTTATTATATCCTGGAAGCATAGCTCTAATATATTCTAGGAAGCTAAGCTCTATATAATATCCTAAGAATAGAATATAAATCAGTTCATCCTCCCGGATTCTTTCATAATTCGGGAGGATTGTTGTAAGGATAGGAATTATATGGTAAAATCTTATTTAATTAGTTAAATCAATATAATGTGGAGACGGGCATGGAATATAAATATACACCAAATGAGAATTTTGAAGATTTGGCCAGCGGAAGAGTGCTCTATCATATGGGTGGAGAGCCTTCCTTTCCGGTGAGACTTGCTTTGGAGATATATGAGAGATGCCGGCAGTATTCTGTGAAGAAATCAGAGCTGACGCTTTACGACTGCTGCTGTGGCGGGGCCTATATGCTTACTGTATTGGGTCTGATGAAGAACAGTACGATAGCAAAGCTATATGGGAGTGACATTGATCCGAAAAGCCTTAAGCTGGCTAAGGATAACCTGAGTCTGCTGACTCCTTCGGGACTTCATAGACGAAGGGAGGAACTGGAGGCACTATATCAGCAATTCGGTAAGACCTCCCATATGGAAGCTCTGACAAGCTTGGACAGTATTGAAAAACTGTTGCCAGAGAAGCTTTCTGCCTCGGTTTTCCTTCGGAATGCCCTTGAGGCCGGTGCACTTCACTTCACGCCGGATATCATCATAACCGATGTTCCGTATGGGAACCTGGTACAATGGGATGAGGGAAGCGGAGGAAGCAATCAGATGATGGCAGCCTTATCCGGGATATGCGGACCTGATACCATCCTATGTATCTGTATGGATAAGAAGCAAAAGCTTCAGACTGACCTATATCAAAGACTGGAAAGACAAATGATTGGTAAGAGAAAATTTGAGATCTACAAGAGAAAGTGAATTAGAATAGACAATTAGATCATGTCAGTAGGAGGGAGAGGATTCTTAATGGAGAGATTCTATCAGATGGTGGAAGCATCGAATAAACGATTTCCCAAGGGGGTTGAGCCTTATCAAATGGCGACCAGATTGCTGGAGGAATGCGGAGAGGTAGCCAAAGAGATCAATCATTGGGAAGATTCAGGGATCAAAAGGCAAAAATACGGGGAACCCAGTAAGGAGAAGCTGGCGAATGAATTGAGACAAGCGATGGTCGAGCTGTTCAAGATTGCTTCCTATTACTCAGTTGAACAGGAGCTGGAGGAAGCGATTCATAGGTCTCTGATGCAAGCGAAATCCGAGGGATTGCTCGACTGACCTGTATGAAGCTCAAGATATCGCATGGTGCATGGACTCACAGAGAGAAATTTGGGAGAAGGAAATGAAAGTTTCTAGTTATATAAATAAAGAGGACGTAAAAATATTATGTAAACTGAATGTGAACAGCCTCAATTAGAGGAAGCTGATTTGCTGCAGAATGGTACAGAGGAAGGCTTCGGGAGCCATAATAACGAATACATCGGGCCCGAAGTTATTCAGGAAACTATATATTGGAAAATACATAGAATTATTTCCGATATTATGTTATAGTAGACAGAGGAAAATAATACTATACTAAAGAAAACCTGACAGAAGAGCAGCTGATCTATGTCAGGGTAAGGTTGATTCATAGATATAGTATAGGGGGATAGGTAATATGAGAAAGTGTATTGTTAAAGTAACCTATTTGCTCATGTCTTGTGTTTTCTGCATTCTATTGGCCGGAGCATTGAGTAAAAGGGAAGTAGCAGCCAAAGAAAGTGATTTTATTATTCAAGATGGCTTCTTAGTGCAATATCTGGGATCGGATAAGGAGGTTGTAATACCGGAAGGTGTTACATCAATCGGGCCCCAAGCTTTCATGAACAGTACCATTAGGAAGATAACCATTCCGGATGGTGTTTATGCGATTCATGAAAGGGCATTTGAAAACTGCAAAAGGCTTGAAATGATTGACCTCCCGGAAAGTATCGATTTTATCGGAGGAAACTGCTTTATTAATTGTACCAGCCTGGAAACCATCCTATTCCCGACCCGGGAATTCCGGATAGCAGGAGGAGCATTTGATAACACGCTATGGATGATGAACTATGAAGGAGATTTTGTGGTTATTAATCATACCTTAGTGAAGTATCGGGGAAAAGAAGCAACGGTTACCATTCCTGATCACATTACAGTGATAGGGGAAAGGGCTTTTGAAAATTGTACCTATATGAGTCAGGTTAATATTCCCACCGGAGTGAAAAGCATTGAGATATATGCCTTTTATGGCTGCACAAGCCTTATGGAGATCATCTTGCCGGACAGTGTTACCAATATCGGCAGTTATGCCTTTGCCAACTGTAGTAATTTAAGTAACATAAGGCTCCCGAAGGATGCAATGATCAGCGGAAATGCTCTGAAGGATACAAAATGGCTAAAGGATTACCCGGGGGATTTTGTAATCATAAATGGTCATGATCTTTTAACCTACAAGGGTACAGATTCAAAAGTTGTTATACCTGCCGATGTATACAAAATTTGCTATGGTGCTTTTATCAATAGCAGTGTTACCCGGCTCATCATACCGAAGAATGTGGTGAAACTAAGCTATATGGCATTTATTAACTGCAAAAACTTGGAAAGGGTATATTTTATGAGTAATAAGACCGAGCTGGAACAGTTGGTCTTTGACAACTGCAGCAGCGAACTGAAGCTATACGGTGCAGTAGGGGGAGCAGTAGAGAAATATGCCCAAACCTATAAAGTAGCATTTTCTGACTTTGGTTTAAATAAAGAAAAAGCCACTGTTTATCTTGGCGGAGACAATAAGGTGTCCTTGAAAATGTCCGGGATAAGCGGAGCGGTTCAATGGAAGTCAGAGGATGCTTCGATCGCAAAGGTGAACCAAAGTGGAACAGTAACTGCTGTTAAGATAGGTACGACACAAATCAATGCCATCGCTGACGGTATTGAGATGAGCTGCCAGATAACAGTGAAGAAGCCTTACCTCAGTAAAACTACAGCGACGATTATGACAGGTAACAGTACAAGATTGAACCTGATCGGAATATCGAAGGATGTTACTTGGATCAGTAGCAAACAGTCAGTAGCAACTGTGAACAGTAAAGGTGTGGTTACTGCGATAAAGGCCGGTACAACAACCATAAAAGCCAATTATAATGGGAAAACCTACAGCTGCAAGGTCACTGTAAAGAAAAATAATACGAAGTAACATAAAATGACGAATGAATCAGGATAATGACGCTGCTTAGCATTGTCATATCCTTAGGAGAAGCCATGTTTTATATCCGCACAGCAATTACAAATTTAAAACGCTATTATCAGAAAAGCATCATCAACCTCCTGATTTGCATTGTGGTGGTTATTTTGCTAAATCTGTTCATGGGAAGCCTGGAGAGCAATACGAGACAGCTGGATGCACTGCCAGAGGTAATACCCATCCAAGCCCAGATCAGCAATCTGAATGGTACGTTACAGACCGGACTGGTGATAAGAGAGGATAAGGTTGATCAGCTCCTGCAGTCCGAATACATAAGTGACCTGGCCATGACTGTCGTTCTGACAGCCGATGTGGGAGAAGGCCGGAAGGATCAACCCAGAACCCTTGCGACCATAGATGCAGCCGGTATCACAAGACTGGAAGCAATCAGTGGAGTGACGGAGCAGGAGGTTAACTTGGTTCCGGATGCTGCTTTGGATTTCCTGCAATCTGATGCGCCTTCCTGTATCATAGATGAACGCATTCTGGAGCAGAATCACTGGCAACCGGGACAAAGGATTACCTTAACCATCTATTACGATTACCTGGACAGAAATTCTCAATATACGTCTCAGTACTTAGGAGTGGAGGACTTCTATATAGCAGGTAGCATCAGGCCACCGCAGGGAGAATATATTCCGGGCTTGCTTCTTCCTTTCAAGTGGGCAAAGGCTGCCTTATCGAAACAGGATTTTTCCTTTGTGGCAAATGCGGCATCCTTTCAGGTCAAAGACCCCTTACAGCTCAATGAGTTTAAAAGGGAGATGAAGGAACAGCTGCATATGCTGGAGATTAATCCCATGAGCGATTATGCATTTGCAGGAAATGCTCTGGCAGTAAATGATGAGACCTTTATTCTCTCTGCCTCCAGGATACAGGATAATATCAGCCTCTTAAAGGGCTTCCTGCCCTTTGTCTTTCTCATAGTTATATTTATAGGGTATATTACCTCCTACCTGCTGATTCAGAATCGGCGCGGACAGTATGCTACGATGCGGTCCTTAGGGGTAAGCAGCCGTATGTGCTTTTTTACCCTATTTGCAGAAAGCATACTGATTGAACTGACAGGCGGAAGCCTTGGAACATTACTATCTGTCCTGGTAACAAGACAGATCGGTATCTTACAGCTATATACCTTCTTACTCTTTATATTCTGTTATGTCAGCGGAACTACCGCGGCGCTTTATCAGCTGGGCAGAGTCAGTGTAATGAAGGCTTTGGCGCAGAAAGACTAAGGGGGGAACGAAAGTGGAATTGTTAAAAGCAGAAGAGGTTCATTATTCTTATCAAACCAAGTATCAGACGATCGATGCGGTGAAAGGCATATCGTATTCCTTTGAAACTGGTTATATGTATGCGATTGTTGGGGAATCAGGCTCCGGTAAGAGCACCTTTTTGTCCTTACTGGCGGGGCTGGATCTGCCGACCAAGGGAAGGGTCTATGTAAGCGGAGAGGATATGGCCGAGTTAGACCGGGATATCTACCGCAGAGAGAAGGCATCGGTGGTGTATCAGTCCTTTAATCTGTTTCCCCTGCTGACTGCCCAAGAAAATATCATGTTTCCCATGGAGCTGAAGGGCCTTAAAAGAAAGCAGGCCAAGGAAAAGGCGGAAGAGCTGATAGAGCGGGTCGGTCTGCGGAAACAGGTACTGCATCAGTATCCCCAGATGATGAGCGGCGGAGAGCAGCAAAGAGTAGCGATTGCCCGTGCGTTAGCCTCGGATGGCAGCATCCTTCTGGCAGACGAGCCAACGGGTAATCTGGATACAGAAAATGAGAAAAATATCGTTCGGTTGCTGAAGGAGACAGCCCATACCTTAAATTATGCGGTAATCGTAATCACCCATAATCCGGAGGTGGCGGCAGAGGCTGATTTTGTCCTTAGAATGAGGGACGGGAAGCTGATCGATTAGGAGGAGATTATGTTAATCCGTAACAGTATCAGACAACTCATGCGAACCCCTGTGAAGACGGTATTATTCTTCCTGCTGATCACCTTTGCGGCTATCTTATCTGCCCTGGGCAGCAATTTATGGCGAATGAGTTCTGCCAATATTAAAGCCTTTGAAGAAGTATTTACTACCATTGGCACCGTCGAACAGAAGAGAACCGTATTAAGTAAAGCAGATGTCTGGGATTCGGTGGAACAAACCCATCAATATTACTATATTCCTAAATACAATGAACCCATACCGGAAGCCGTCCTGGATATTGAAGGCGCGGACTACATCTATCCGCCGGAGAAAAGGCCTTTTTACGGAGCCTACCTGCCCGGCTATCAGCTGCTTCCTCCAAACGCCTTTTTTGGATTTGGTGAGATCATTATCGAGTTTACAGTGGAGGAAGATTGTATCCCCAGCCAGCCGGTGAAAATTAATGTGGAGAAAGAGGTCTATTCCAGATATCCGCTCAATTTACCCACCCTATGGTTCTGTGACAGATATAATCCGACGCCGGACATGCTGTATAAGGGAAAAACCTATATCATGGCCATAATGGAGTCATATGACAGATATGAGATCGATGTCAGCATGATCTATGTACCCATGTATATACTGGGATCCTATCAGTATACGAAGGAGGGTAAGCTCCTTCCGGATGAAAGCCGGGATGTTCTCATTGAGGAGGTCACAGAGGGCTTCTATGAGACAGACCATGGAGAACGCTGGCTTCAGCTGGCAGAATGTCTCGGGAGATCTTACGAAACAGTCCCTGTAACCCCAACGAACAGTACCAAGCTGCTCCTACCCTTTTATAACGGAACCACCTACATCGATCAGGGGAAGGACATCAGCAAAGAGGAGTATGACAAGGGAGAAAAGGTCTGTCTGATTTCCAGCAGCTTCGCGAAGTATAACAAACTGAAGGTAGGGGATAAGGTCAACTTACCCTTGTATTATGCGAATTACCAGCTGTCAGCCGGCAGAGCCTTTGCCTCAGGTGAGGTATGGGCAGGTTATAATGTACTGAATGCGAAGGGAGAGGGCTATTCGGTCTTCTATGAAGCTGAGTATACCATCGTCGGTATATACCTTAGCTTAGGCGGAAGCTCCAGCGGTTACAGTATGGCTGAGCATGAAATTATTGTCCCGACGAAATCCATAGAAGCCAGTGATGAGGACAATATCATAGCCTATGGTCCGATGATGGGCTTTAATACCTCCTTTCAGATTCCGAACGGCTCCATAGAGTCATATATGGAGAAGTTCCAGAAGTTAGGTTTGGATGAATTGGAGGTCAAATTCTATGACAAAGGATACACGGAGCTTAGAGCAGGGCTTGAGCATATCAAGGGTATGTCTTTGTTCTTATTGGTAGCCGGTCTCTTAGCCACGGTCATGATCCTGGTCTTCTTCTGCAATATGTTCATTGCCAAGCAAAAGAGACGAACTGCCATTGAACGCTCTCTGGGTATGAGCAAATGGAGCTGTACCTGTTCAATGGTATGCGGAATCCTCTTCATTGTATCCATCGGAAGTATCATCGGAAGCTTGGCAGGTTTCTTCCTGACCGACCGGGCAGCCGATGTATTAAGCGGAAATGAGTACTATGACAGTACCTATACGAATGGCTCTGTAAGTAACACGGCAGGGGATGATAATGATGATGATCTGCAATATGCGAAGGCTGACATGGCTCTGTCGGCAGCAACAGGAGGGGTAATCATCCTGCTGGCAGGTATATTATCATTCGTAGTTGTGACCTATAATCTGAAGTATGAACCCCTGGAGCTCTTGTCGGAGAAGTGGGAGTAAGAATTTCATCAGGTGTACATAGAAAATACCGGAAAGGAAGTGTGGAGATGTCTGAACTGAAAATAAGGAGCAGATGGTATGATTGGCTTGCTGAAATACTTTGCCTGGTTTTACTGATTGGTATTCCGGTTTACTTGATTCTAAATTGGAGCAGTATACCGAACAGGATACCGGGTCATTATAATGCTATGGGTGAGATTGATCGGATGGGGAACAAGAGTGAATTACTTGTCCTTCCGATCATAACTTGGCTGATGTACCTGGGTATGTCGGTAGTCGGAAGGTTTCCGACAGTCTGGAATACCGGTGTGAGAGTGACAAAGGAAAATAAAGAGCGTGTATACAGGACAATAATAAATATGCTAAATAGTATGAAACTTACAATTGTAGCTGTATTTTCCTATCTGTCGATAAATTCCTCACGCGCAGTACCCCTAACGGCATGGTTCGTCCCGGTTTTCTTAATTCTTATCTTTGGCTCAATTACATTCTTTATCATCAGGCTGATCAGAGTCAGCAGATAAGAGCAAGCAACAGCTTAGGAGACAATGGACTTCAAATATTATCATAATATTGTAATGAGAATAGGAGACTTGAGATGAAGGGCTTCATTCATATATATGATGGTGACGGCAAAGGAAAAACAACGGCTGCGGTCGGACTCAGCATTCGCTGTGCCGGCAGCGGAGGGAAGGTTTTATTTACGCAATTTCTGAAAGACGATACATCTAGCGAGCTTAGCATATTAAAAGCAATCGAACCTATCGAATGTGTACTTTGCAGGGAGAATTTCGGCTTCTATATCTATATGTCCGAGGAGACGAAGGCAAGAGCCAGAGAGGCCTATCAGGACTTGCTCATTACAGTGACGGACAAAGTGCAGAAGGGGAATTATCGTATGCTTGTGCTGGATGAGGTGATCTCTGCGGATCACTTTCAACTGATCGACCATGCTGTATTGATTGGTTTCCTAAAGAATAAACCGGAGACCTTGGAAGTGGTCATGACCGGCAGGGGCCCGGCAGAGGAGCTGGTTGAGCTTGCTGATTATGTATCCTATATCAAGAAGATCAAGCATCCCTATGATAGGGGGATCCAGGCCAGACCGGGGATTGAAAAATGAACAGTTATGATAACACAAATCAAAAACGAATGAACAATTATTTCATGAAATAAACTGAAGGTGGTATACTTAATTGGAGAACAGGGTCCTGCTTCATAATATAACGAAGGTACTAAAGCTAGGTATTCTTAAGGCACAACCACATAGAGTAAGCGGCGGTTATATGCATAAGATGTATTGCTTAGAGACTGACACAGGAAAATATGCAGTTAAGCTGTTAAATTCGGCGATTATGAAAAGGCCGGATGTGTTCCAAAACTATCAAAAGGCCGAGCGCCTGGAACGGGTTTTGCAGGAGCAGCAGATACCCATAGTCCAGGCGATTGAATTGAACGGCTGTAAAATGCAATGTATCGATCATCAGTATTTCTATATCTTTCCCTGGATTGAGGGGAGAACTCTTGGCTGGGATGAGATACAGAAGGAACATTGTGAGATAGCCGGTTCTCTCTTGGCAAAGATCCACAGAATAGAGCAATCGGAAAAGCCATTTGTCAGAGATGACTTATGTATAGATTGGGATTCATACATAGAGTTAGCAGTAGATAGCGGTTCCGCGATTGCGGACCTATTACATATTAACAGAGAACTTATATATAACGGGCAGGATGAATATAATAAGGCCTTAAAGCATCTGCCGCCGATTACCAGTATCTGCGACGGAGATATGGATAGCAAAAATGTTATGTGGGTGAATGGACGACCTCTGATTATTGACCTGGAATGTTTGGATTATGGGAACCCTTGTTTGGAAATGTTTGATTTAGCATTAAGCTGGTCAGGAGGTGTGATCTGCCACATAGATTATGAACTGCTTAAGGCCTTCATAACATCCTATCAAGAGGAGTATGGGAGTATCCATGTGGACCTGAAAGAACTATATGGGATAGGCTTCAAATGGCTGGAGTGGCTTGAATATAACGTGAAGAGGGCTTTGATGATAGAAAATAATAATGAGGAAGAAAGAAAGCTTGGGATAGAGCAGATACTTCAAACGATGGATCGCATCATATATTATGCTTCTATCAAGGAGGAGCTGTTACAGAATTTAGGTTCAATGTTTAAGTGAATACGACTGTACGCATTTATAACCATAATATTAGTCGGACTTATACAGAAAGAGTGGAGCGAAGAATATGAAAAAACCGAAGATGATCGTATTCGACTATGGACAAACCTTAATCAACGAGCTTGAATTTGACGGAATTAAGGGTACAGCAGAGGTAATGAAATATGCAATCATTAATAAGTATAATCGAACTGCTGAGGAGCTTCAGAAGGCAGCGGAATCGATGAATAAGGAAATGGGAAGATTTGATCCTGCCAGGAGCCATATGTTTCAGATTGAGATTCCTTTCGGTATGTTCACAGCCTATTTATATGAGTCTCAGGGCATCAAGCTGTCACTTCCGTATGATCAGACAGAAACATTATTTTGGGATGCCGCTTCGCCGGGAGAAGTGACCGAGGGTATAAAAGAATTCTTGCTTTTCTTGAAGGAACAGGGGATCCGAACAGGAGTCATCAGTAACATAACCTATAGTGGCAGGGCCTTGGAGAATAGAATAAATACATTTTTGCCTGATCATGATTTTGAGTTCATTCTTGCCACAAGTGAATATATGTATCGGAAGCCAAATCGCAGAATATTCGAGCTTGCATTGGAGAAAGTAGGTTTACAAGCCGAAGAGGTCTGGTATATAGGGGATCAATATGAATGTGATGTTGTGGGTTCGAGAAATGCCGGTATGTTCCCTGTTTGGTACGTCGGTGCTCTTCGTAAGGCGGCTGAAGAACGGAAGGATGTATTAACCATCAGAAATTGGAATGAGTTGATGGAAGTATTAGGGGGAGGTAGGAGTTAACTTGTTGCAGACAATATAGTGGAACCTTTTATTAGAAGGGTTTACAGGGAATATAAGAACAGGAGAGGAACAATGCAACTATGCTTACGACCGATTGACAGATCAAATTACAATGATTGTATCAGATTGAAGGTAAGAGAAGACCAAGAGGGCTTTGTAGCTACCAATGCGTATTCTCTTGTACAGGCGGCCTATGAACCCCGCTTATATCCATTGGGCATTTATGATGATGACAAAATGGTTGGTTTTATCCTATATGACTATGATGAAGATATCCCCGGATGGTCTATGAGCAGGTTCATGATTGATGTAGCCTTTCAGGGGCAGGGCTATGGGAAAAAAGCCTTGAGGGAGTTTATCCGCTTATTTAAGGAGCAGTATCCCACTGTGCAGCAGCTCTATACAAGTGCAGAGGTGAATAACAGTCTGGCTATTTCTATGTATGAAAAGGCAGGCTTCGTTAAGGGAGAGGTCATTACCTACGATGTGTATGGTGAAATCCATAGAGAGGTACGAATGGTACTCTCCCTACAGATGTTGACAGAGCATATACAAGATACAGATGGGGATATTCTTTAAAGAGAAAGACTGGAAAAATATATATTTTTTATAAATGAGACATAGCTTGACCGTGGGAAGGAGTACACTATGATAACAAAGAACGATATCATCAGATTTCTTGAAGACATTGAGATCATGCACGACGATACCGTCCTGATCCATACATCATTGAAAGCGATCGGTGGCTTGGACGGCGGTGCGGATATGCTGATTGATGCATTTTGTGAGTATCTTTACGACGGCCTTTTTTTGATTCCTACCCATACCTGGGATGCTGTACTTCCTACTCAGCCTTTTTATGATGTGAAGATGACCATGCCCTGCATCGGAACCCTACCATGCATCGCTGTGAAAAGAAAGGATGGGGTTAGGTCCCTTCATACGACCCATTCTATTATGGCTTTTGGTAAGAGAGCGAGAGAATATATTAGGGGGGAAGAGATGGCCACATCACCGGCAACAGTCGGTGGCTGCTGGTCAAGGTTATACGATGAGCATGCCAAGATTCTGCTCATCGGAGTCGGCCACGATAAAAATACTTATTTACATGCTATTGATGAGATGCTAAATATACCGAACCGTCTAAGAGAAGAAACCTATACCATCACGATCAGGGATGAGGATGGGAAGCTGCATACCACACCTCCCTTCCGAGGCCATTATACCAAGGGGATCTCTACCTGCTGCTCAGATTTCTATCCCAACTATAAGAAGCCCTTGGAGGAGTTGGGTGCCGTAACCTATGCGAAGCTGGGAGATGCTCTTGTATACCGCTGTGATGCGGTTCAGTGCTTTCATGTGATTCAAAAGCTATGGGAAAAGACAGACCATGATCTGTGTACCGGTGAGCAGGAGATACCGACTGCATATTATAGGCGAAGTACCGGCAGCAGAGCGAATGATGAAGATTGCTGCGCTGTTTACAAACTAACGTAAGAGTGGAGATCGCTATGATTTACTTAAGAAGCATTACCTTTCCCAATGCCGACCGGGAGTTTGACTTTATTCTGGGCATTCAAAGGACCTGTTATGATTCCTACTATCCCTTTCGGATACTCTCTAAGAATGACCTTGACAGGCTTGATTTTGAGCCGGTAACCATACTGTACGGCGGAAATGGCTCGGGGAAATCTACGGCATTGAATGTTATTGCGGAGAAGACAGGGATCAGCCGTGATACGATTTACAATAAGTCAAATTTCTTCCCGGCCTACGTTGATTTATGCAATATCAATATGGAAGAGGACATACCGACCAACAGCAGAATCATTACAAGCGATGATGTGTTTGATTATATGCTGAACATCCGCAGCTTAAACGAAGGGATCGACTTAAAGAGGGAAAGTCTGTTTGAAGAATACCTGGAAGCTAAGTATTCACAGTTTCAGATGAGATCAATGGCAGATTATGATCAGCTGAAGAAGGTGAATGAAAGCAGACGTAAAACCCAGTCCCGCTTTGTCAGAGGTCATCTGATGGACAATGTGCGGGAGTATTCCAACGGAGAAAGTGCCTTTCGCTACTTTACGGAGAAAATCGGTGAAGATGGTCTCTATCTGCTGGATGAGCCGGAAAACAGTCTTTCTCCCAAGC
Organism: Bacillota bacterium; assembly: GCA_023441965.1. Taxonomy (GTDB): domain Bacteria; phylum Bacillota; class Clostridia; order Lachnospirales; family Lachnospiraceae; genus Mobilitalea. Next base: position 18,527 of record JAEZNB010000083.1, on the reverse strand, counting down.
GTCAGATGGAACTGGTAAGCTTTCTGGAGGAGTCTGCCAGGTTTTTCGGATGTCAGTTTATCATATCTACACACTCCCCCTTTTTACTTGCCATGCGGGGTGCGAAGATCTATAACCTTGATGAGAATCCTGTTTCTGTAAAACGCTGGACGGAGTTAGAGAATGTACGCACCTATTATGACTTCTTTCAAGCCCATGAGAAGGATTTTCATACCAGAAAGGAATAGGAGAGCGCTATGGAGATTAAGCCTATCGCATATCGCCTTATATAGTGGAATGGAGTTTATCATGAAGAAAATACGAATCATGTTATTAACGGCTCTGATCTTCCTTATAAGCCTTACGGCTTGCGGAGTATTATCTGAAAAACACCCTGAAGAGAGAGCTGACGTCCCGATAATGGAAGAGGACGATACAGAGTCCATAGCAAAACCTGATGTTGCTTCTGATTCTGAAGATGCTTCTTACCCTGAAAATGCTTCTGATACAAAGAATGCTTCTGAAACTGCGGATTTATCAAATATAGAAGATACCGCCGGCAGCGATATGGACAAGAGGGTAACCTATGAGGTCAAGGCCCGAGTACATATGGATAGGCCGGACTATCGCTTCGTGGCGACCGGGCTGACAAGAGGGACAGATCAATGGTTAACAGGCTTTGTGCTGGGGCTGCAGGTGTATGATGAGAATCAGGCACTCATCCTGTCTGAGGACTTCTCGGTAAAGGAACAGGATACAATCACAGGTTATCCCGTTTACAATGAAATGATGGACACGATGGGACTGCACGTTACAGATGTGAACTTTGACGGCTATAAGGATGTGATCATTCTGAACAACTTTGCCGGTGCTCATGGCAACACCTGGTATGACTGCTGGCTGTGGGACGAGCAGACTGCCTCCTTTGTCGCTTCTCCTTCCTTTGCAGCGATCTGTAATCCTGCCTTAGACCGGGAAAATCAGTGTATTTTCTCGTCAGGAGGGTCAGGGGCTGCCTATTGGGGTGGCAGAATATATCAGTTTGTGGATGGCGCCTTTGTCCTAACGAACGAACTGGATACCGCCTGGGGCGAATTGGTGGAAAAGAAGCTGGTAAATGGGACCATGGAGATCGTCCGCCAGGTGCAGTATGGTGATGACGAGAAGAAGCTTATACAGGAGCAGGAATACTATAAGAACGATCCTCTGTGGCTCTTAAGCCATCCCAGATGGTATTGGGTTGGCGGGCATGAGGCTGATTCATGGTTAGAATGAGCTGTTAGAATCGTACGAGAACATAAGGCATATGGTGCAGTAAGATTATAGAGTAGGGCATAAACATACATTAGTTGATCTGACCGGTGATGGACAGAATGATTAGGTCAGAAGGGCATTCACAGTCAAGCGGTGAAGCTTCCCGGTGTTGTATTCTATAGGTGAAGGAGGTGCTTATAAATGCACGCATGGGAACAAATTCAGCAGACCATAGAATACCTTGAGGATCATATGGACGAGGAAATCAATATAGAACACCTCGCTAAAATCGCCTCGCTATCACCCTTTTACTTTCAACGGCTGTTCAGCAGATTGGTAAAAAAACCGGTGGCCGAGTATATCAAGCTTCGCCGTATGGCTAAGGCAACCCTTGCCCTACTTGACAAAGACAAGCGTATCCTGGATATCGCCTTGGACCTTGGATTTACCTCACATGAACATTTTACCCGGACCTTTAAGGATACCTTTGGGATGACCCCGGATGAGTACCGCAAGAATCCGGTCACACTGAACCGGATGACAAAACCGGAGCTTGAACTTCATTATGTATTGATTGATGAGGGAGTACCCTTAATCACGGAAGGAATTGTTCTGGAGATAAACAGACAGCGGCTTACAGAGCCCATCAGTTATACCGGTTTGAGTATTGATATGCCGGTTCAGTATGTGGAAGGACTGGGAACAGAATCCGGTGCTGATCCTCTGGCCGCCCTTTGGAATCGCATCCACGAAAGGAAGGAAACCTTACCGGAGCTATTCTCGGATAAAGAGGAGCTCGGTGTGGCCTATCCCAGCTCGGTGGAAGGGTGCTTCAGCTACTTTGCAGGGGTAAGGTCCGGTCAGAGAGAGCTAACGGACAGTTTCATGAATTGGGAGCTGCCGGCTGGAAACTATGTCGTTTGCTCCTTCGAAGCGGAAAACTTCGAGGCACTGGTAATGGATGCTCTTTATAAGGGGCAGCAGTATGTCTATCAGACTTGGCTGCCCAGGCATCATTTACAGACAGACGTCTTCTGTGCAGAACGCTATGCAAGCCATTCCCCTGAAACAACAAGTATGGAGATCTGGTTAAAGCTGGTTGAATAGCTAAAAAATAATCACAGGTTACCATGAACCTGTGATTATTTTTATAAGTTAACTTCAAGTGACCTCAGTGTATCACAAAAATAGGAATAATATGTAAATATCAGCTTGTTCTTCTTACAGCAATATGCTAAAATATGGCTACATATAAGATTGTAGGAGGGCGCACGCTATGACTTCCAACGAAAAGGATATTGATAAAGAAGCCTTAATACCAAAAGTCCCAGAAATGTCCATGGAAGATTTTCGAGACTATTTACGTGAAGCCACTGATTATATACATAAAAGAAACGAAGTATTTAATGATATTATTAAGCAAAAGACGAAAAAAGCTAAGGCATTTCTCAAATATCCATTTATTATTGAGGATTCCGATTTACTTGAGATTGATTCTGTTGTCAGAGGGCGTATTAAAGAGATACCGGATGTAATCCCCGATCAGCACTTCCTAGCCAAGGTTACCTTCAAAAACTTAGATACATTTGAATACTCAAATATGAGCGACTTGCTAGGTAACTTGGTCGAATCAAAAATAGTATCATTAACTCTTTTATGGCGTTATATTGTTCCGGTTTTTTATGATGATAAGAGTATGTTTGATGATGGAATAGTCTTTGTTCCATTCGACATTATTATATCATATGATTCAGAACAGGATGATGACTATAAAGAAAATCACATGTTGGATGAATGTCAAAAATGCCTGATTGAAGGTTTGAACTATGATTGGATTGGTGAAACACTAAAGCAAATAAAAACTTCAATTAAGAAAACCAGAATGCCTTTTTGGTACTATTGGTTGAAGTTGGGGATAGTAAAAATACGCCCTTTTCTCAATCTTTATATACTTGCTGTCCTTGTCACTTTGTTCGGATTGATTTTCACGGTCCGTGGCACGAGAAATGTAAATAATGCATTTAATAATTTATTTCATAATTCCGATTCTATAGACAAAAAAATCAATGTTATCTTTGATTACCTTACACGTCCTACAGATTTGTCATTTATTCTTTATTACGCACTAGGTATAGGTGTGTCAGGAGTTCTATATGGATTATTACTGATTTTTTATAGATATTTAACGCCACCTAGTATGTTCATCATAGGAGCTAATAAGAAAAGATTAAAAAACATCCTTGTTCTTTATAATTATATATATGGCACTATCATTATTGCAGGTATCGTTGTTCCGTTGCTTGTCTCGAATCTGACTTAATTCTTACATATAGACAAAATATGATTTATTGTGTATATATTAAGATATCATTATATATGCAAGGGAGATGTCGGGGATGAAACTGGGTGCAACACTCTATATTAAGAACACTTTGGAAGCGGTGGATTTTTATAAGGAAGCCTTTGGTTTGACTTTGGGGTTTAGCGAGAAATTTCCGGATGGAACCTACATCCACGCAGTACTATGTAAAGATGGTGAGGAGCTCTTTGCCATTAGTGAATCCCACAATGAGAGCTTCGTTGAAATCATGTTGAAATCTGACCTGAAGCAAGCTCGGCCGACGATGAGCTACAGCTTGAACTTTGATCATGAGGATGAGGTGAAAAAGGCTTACGAAATGTTAGCAGCAGAAGGAACCTTATTATTTCCCTTAGGACCACTGCCCTGGAGCGCCTGTGCAGCCGATTTGGTAGATAAATACGGCGTTTATTGGTACATATCAGTGTGATCATTGGAGCATGAGAGTATAGATATTAAGAACATATAAATGATGAGGGGGAAGCAGACTGTGGAATGTAAAATACGTAAATGGAGAATAGAGGATGCCTCTGATCTGGCTGAAGCCTTGAATAACAAGAAGATCCTGGACAACCTAAGAGATGGTTTACCCTATCCATATACAGAAAAGGATGCAAGAGGCTTTATTCAAGCGATGCTAAATGCAGATTGTAATCATACCTTTGCTTTTGCGATTACGGTGGAAGATAAGGCCATCGGAAGTATTGGCGTATTCCGAAAGGATAATATTCATTCAAAAACCGCAGAGCTGGGATACTATGTCTCAGAGCGATATTGGGGGAACGGAATCGGAACAAGTGCGGTAAAGCAAATCTGCGACTACGTCTTTGCCAACTCTGATATCATTCGAATATTCGCAGAACCCTTTGCTTATAACACAGCCTCCTGCCGAATCCTTGAGAAATCAGGCTTTGTATATGAAGGAACCTTAAGAAAGAATGCGGTGAAAAATGGTCAAGTACTGGATATGAAGCTATATTCCCTGATCAGATAACAGTTTTATGATACATAAAATAACAAGCAGCTATATTTTTAAAAATTGCAGATTCCATAGGAGTCTGCATTTATTTTTATTTTCACAAGCTATTGACATTGACCCAGCGTCAACGAGTATAATAGACCTAAGATGTGATAAATTTTGGAACTGATCAGAATCAACGAGGTTGTAGACAGCTTCGGCGTATCAAGCAGGACGCTCAGGTACTATGAAGAAATGGGGCTGATAGAAAAAGACGAGAAGCTCACCTATGAAGCCTTGTCGCAGATCAGTCGTGAAGCCTTAAGGCTGCATGAGGTTCGGATCTTAAGGTTGCCGTCTATGCAGGTTCTGACATCCAGGCTGAAAACGGGACAGATTGTCTGGCTGGATGAAGATAAGATGAAGAACCTGTTCACAGATTATGGTCTGTTTCCTTCACCGGGGTTGCGAGATTGCTTCTTTCGCAAGGAAAAAGCCAATGAATGGCTGATGGAAATGAAGCTTCCGGAGGGCTTTGTGAATGAGTCTGAGTATGCAGAGGAAGCCTTTCCAGGTGGGCTGTATGCCGTTGCATCCTCTTTTATGGAGGATATGGACGATACCTTTGTCTTACTAAGGGACTGGATCAAGACCAGTGACCATTTTGAGCTTGATCTGGATGAGGAAGGAAAGCTGCAAAGAAGTGAAATGATTGAAGAAATCCTGCCCTGGGATATTGCGAAGAAGCTGGACAGATACCAACAGGATGTTTTCATACCAATACGAATGAATAGAATAGGAGATGAACCACTATGGCAGAGCTACCCGAAATCGCGAAGCTTGCAGAGCAAATGAATATTACCCTGCAGGGAAAGATCATCGAGACTGTAACCCTCTTGCAGGAAAAGTGCGCCAATATCGCCCAGGAGGAGTTTCAGAAGAGAACCACCGGCGCAAGGATCAAGGAAACCCACAACAAGGGGAAATGGATCATCACCACCCTGGATAATGGGGAAAACATCCTTCTTTCTCTGGGTATGGGTGCAGATGTATTGTATTTTGATGAGGAGAAGAAGGAAGCTGACAAATATCAGGTAAAGGTCTTATTTCGTGATGGCAGCGGCTATACCGCCCGCTTTTGGTGGTTCGGTAAATTCTTACTTGTCTCCGATGAAGCGCTTGCTTCAGAACCGAACACAAAGGACATTGCAATCGACCCCTATGATCAGAGCTTTACCCTGGATTATTTTACCTCCCTGCTGAAAGGCAAGAAGACACAGATCAAGGCCTTTCTGATGGACCAGAAGAAGATCGGCGGTATCGGAAATATGTATATGCACGACATCCTTTTCAAGGCCCGTTTACATCCTCAAAAGAAAATATCAGATATGAGCCGGGAGGAGATCGAGCTGCTGTATCAAAGTATCATGGAGCTTATGAACCTTTCCCGGGATAAGGGGACCTTTGCTTATGAAAATGACTTCTTCGGGCAAAAGGGTGGCTTTGGAACAGAGTATTTCCTGGTGGGTTATAAGGAAAACCAGCCCTGTCCGGTCTGTGGCGAGCCGATTGTGTCGATCAAAACAGGCAGCACCTCTACCTTTATCTGCCCTGTCTGCCAAAGCTTATAAGGAGCAATCATTCTATATAATTTCACTTGGAGGATGAAAAATGAGTATTGATCATGAGTTCAATGTCAGTGATTCCTTGTTACATAAAGAGGAGCGAAGGAAAGCGGATCTAAAGAAGGTCAGTGCGGAAATCATGCAGTTTATGCGTGGTAAGTATGTTCTGGATGAAGTGGGCAACGGTAAGAATGAGCTGAAATTCCGCAGAGGTGGGAAGACGATACTGACCATTCTCATTCAGGATGACCATTATGAATTCCTGCTCATCTTCGGCATGGCAGAGCGTGAGATCTTTGAGCAAAGACGTAATGAATGGGCACAGGTCATCCGGGATATATACGACAAGAGTAAAACCTACCATGACGGGAAATGGATGTGGATCCCCGTGGCGGATCCGGAGACGCTGGAAGCGGTCAAGCAGCTGATCATGATCAAGAAGAAGCCCAATCGGAAGCCATATCCCAAGGAACAGGCGGTGTACAGCAGCTGCGGACATCGCTGTGACCTGTGTGTTCATTATACCGGAGGAACCATCAGTGAGGAGCTCCGGGCAGAGCTGAAGGAACGGCTGATCCGTGTTTACGCAGGTGGAGTGAAGGAAGGCTCCTATTGGGATGATAACATGGGCTTTTGTGATGGCTGTCATACCGAGGGCTTGGGTAAGACCTTTAGCTGCGATTCATTGAAATGCGCCAGGGATCATGGCGTAGAGCTATGTAAGAAATGTTCGAAGAACCCTTGTGAGAAGGCACATCATCTATATATGGGACTAAGACCGGAAATCCATACCAACACCATATATGGGGACGATATAACTAAGATTATCCTGCCTTATGTGTATATGCAATACGGTAATTAAGGAGACGATTTGCCTGTAGGTCAACGTGATAATGAAGACTTTTGTGCCACCGGAATGATAAATAGGAAGGATACACCATGGTAAGAGCAGTGATTTTTGATATGTTTGAAACCTTAATAACGCACTATCAAAGTCCATTGTATTTTGGAAAGCAAATGGCAGAGGATGTAGGTATGCCGGTTGATCACTTTCATTCATTATGGCATACGACAGAAGAGGACCGGTCTCTGGGAAAGCTTACCTTAGAGGAAGTAATAGAGAATATTCTTCGAGTGAATCATCGTTATTCTGAAGCACTTCTAAAGAAGATCGTAGACAAACGGATAGCGGCTAAGGAAGAGTGTTTCAGGCATTTACATTCTGAAATTATACCGATGCTTACAGCATTGAAGAAGATGGGCTTACGAATCGGATTGATCAGTAACTGTTTTTCTGAAGAAGCGAAAGTGATCCGTAGCAGCGAGCTGTTCCCTTATTTTAATGCTGTCTATCTTTCCTATGAACAGGGACTTCAAAAGCCGGATGAGGAGATCTTCCGCAGATGTATGGAAGGACTCGCTGTTGCGGCCGAGGAATGTCTTTATGTCGGTGACGGAGGCAGCTATGAGCTGGAGACTGCCAGAAAGCTTGGCATGAAGGCCGTTCAGGCTGCTTGGTACCTACAGGAAGGAACCTCCCAGCCTGCAAGGCGAAAACCGGACTTTCCACAGGCAGAAAGGCCACTTGAGGTAGTGAGTATAGCGGAGGAGGAGTAAAGTGACGAAAGGGGTATGTTTCGTTAGTAACCAGTAGATACAGAATGGGGTGATAGAAATAAAAAAGATCAATATTGTTTTGTTATGCTTAATGTCTATGTTTATCTTAGCATCCTGTGGCGACGCAGATAATGCCGACATCCTATCTGACCTTGAGGTCATAAATGTACAGACAGATAAACTACTATATCATAACCTGCAGGAAGTGGAGGACGCTTCCACCATTATCATCGATGCGATTGCAAAGGATACCCTTGATCAGAAGGTGTCAACCCATTACAACTCCGAATTAAATAAGGAACTGCCAGGTGCCGGTTATACAAGGCGTGAAATAGAAGTAACCAAAGTATACAAAGGGAATGTGAAAGTGGGAGATAAACTTGTTTTGCTGCAGGGTTATTATATATGGACGAATGCTGATGGTGAAGAGCAATTGATCAGCATGACTTCATTGAAACCTGCTATAAAAGACAAGGAATACATGATGTTCCTGGAGTATTATGAACCACATGAAGGCTACTGGCCGGTTGGTGATTATGAAGGTATGTTTCCCATTCCAACAGATGAGATGAAGAAGAAGGCAGAAGACGAGACACTGGAACAGACGGATATGGATGTCTACAGTGGAGAAACATTGCATTATTTGATACCGATTTATAGTGAAATGGTTGAGAAATATTTCAGATCAAAATAAAGCAATCCCTTTTAGTGGGTGTAAATTAGGGATATATAATCCCAGAAAAAATATCGGCATAGTTTGGTTTTTATAACCGGCTATGCCGATTTTTCCTTTTTGTAAATTCATCCTTTCGAATGATGCTTTTTGAGGCATCCTTCCCTAAAATGAATACTGGAGGAGGTTGGTGCAAATGAAATTAATCCGCAAACGACGCAATGGATATGCCTTATTGTTCGCAGCCAGTATTTGCTTGGCGGTGTGGCTCGGCATGGCATTCATGTTAGAAGCGGTTTTCGCCCTTGGAGCGATCAGCCTTATCTCTCTCGTGTTATTGGTGAGGCAGAGCCTTCTGCTCTATGACACAACACTCATTTGGGATAATCGTATTCTTGAGGTGCCATCTGCTCTCATCTCCATGCCGGGCCGCCAAATGAAAAAAGACACCGAGGAAACCGTAGTATCTACCTTTGGTATCCTCATCGGCAGCGAAATTTACCGGTGGGGTCTCGACGGGATACATGGCGTGCGGCTGCACACCGCCCATATTGATCAGGAACGGATGTACCTGACCTTTGGCGATGCGGCCCAGACCATGCAGGTAGAGTTGCTGCACGGAATGACTCAAAAACAGGCGCTACTGGATGCCGCTCAAAAGCTGCTTCATGAAACCGGCGTAATGGCAGACATCACCGGATGGTAATCCAGTAAAATTATATCTGAATAATGGAGGAAACACTATGAAAAAGTTATTTGCATTCATTCTGACACTTATGAGGATGATTTCCCTCGCCGCTTGCGGCGGTGAATCACCGTCGGAAAGCTCTACGCATGTGCCACCCGCTCTTGTTTTCGAATTTTCGGTCTAATAGCCCGTTTGAAAGGAGTTCAAAATGAAACAAAAAAAATGGTCAATTTTACTTATAGTCGCTATGCTTCTCCCCTTGACGGCAGGGCTGTCCGGTTGCGGAAAAAGCGGTTTTGGGTCTACCTTGATTGTGGGTGATAAGGGTGGAGTAATCGGGGATTTGAAAAAGGATGGATGGACGGTTTCTATTCCCGCAGGCGCCTTTGAGCAGGATGTGAAAGTTACTGTGGATAAAGTAGCCGACAGCACAGAGGCGTATATAAACGGCAAAGCCGCTTTCCTTACCACGCCTATCGAGATTAAGGCAGAGGGAACAGAAAGTGTCAGACTGAATGAACCGGCAAGGATAAGCATGAAATTAGACGAAAAGAATTTGCCGGACAACAGTACCTTCGATCAATATGTGATGTCTTACTGGACGGGAGATGAATGGGAGGTAATTATTCCTGAGCCGGTGGAGCTGTCTAAAGGATACCTCACCTTTGAAACCTGGCATTTTTCATCATACAGCGGGAAAAAGATGACGGACGACGAGCAAGTCAGGGAATATGCCAGAGATCTGGCAATTGATGATCTGACTAATCAGGCAAGAAATGAAGCGCTAAAGGAAAAACTAACAGCAGTAGTTGATGATTACTTATATGGACTGAGTATATATGACCAAGAGGCGAGAAATGAGATAATTTCAAGAGTGTGGGCCTCAAGCTCAATGGATATAGCAGTTTTCCTGACAGAAAACGGAGCGTCAACGGCGGAATTGGGACATAAAGTTACCGATATGATAGTGGAATCTACGGTTGACGTATGTGCAGAAAATCCATTGGTTTTGGAAGCAGTTTCTACCGCTTTAGATTCAGTAGGAGATGCCGCCGAAATCTCAGTCGCATTATATGACGGAAATTACAGAAAGGCGGCAAGCGAGCTTACCGCTCTTGGCGCTACAGTTTTAGGATATGGCGGAGTAGGCGCAGTCAAATCCCTCGTGGATTTGGGCGCGGCAGCAGTAGAACAAGGCATTATGGCATGGAAAGATTATGAAGAGGAATGCGCATATAAAGTATTTTATGGGTTAGCAAAAGGAAACGCCTACGGATATAAAATCAATGCAGGCGATTGGGAAACCTTGATCACTCAAATGGGAGGTTACTATCACCAAATCGTAAGAGAAAGAAAGGATGAGTATAAAAGAATCAGCGGCAAAGACACATTATCGGATGATGAACAGCTCATGATCGAAAGACAGGTTGAATCCGATCTTAAAAAGAAATTCGAAGAAAGGGCAAAAATAGATAGCAAAATTGATGCAAAACAAGCAGAGTATGAGATATTGGTTAAAGCCTTTAAGGATGCGGGATTATTGACTCGAACGGAAAATGGCTTCAAGGAAGATATGACAGTAAATCGAAGGCTGCATTCATTATTGGCTATCAGAGGAAACATATTGAATATCGTTGGCGGAGATATGACAAAATTTGGCAACGAAAAAGACCGAGAAGAAAACATGGCTTTCGCAATCAAGATGTGGATTGGATATGGTAAGGACAGAGCAAAGTTTTATGATTGGATGAGAGAAATGGGGTACTTGGAAAAACAAAAAGAAGGAACAGGTTATTGGAAGTTAGTTCGGTCGTTTACGAATAAATATGAAACAAGCGTATCAAGTGATTCTTATTCAGAAACATGGGGCGGCGGTGGTGGAAGCTACACCTACAACTGCAAGTTTATCGGGCATCATTGGTATACAGGAAGCACGCACGACGACTGTCACGGTGAATTTGTCAACAACACTGGAACATCAAGCGCTCCGAAAGACAGTTATATGGGAGGTGAACGGGTTGAAATTGATTTGAAAATCACTGCGACCACCTCGTCTAATATCTGCTTTCATCTCGGCGCTTCGCTGGGAGCAAGCATAACACCCGTAAACCATGACGATCCGTTTGTCAATTACGGGACAAACACAAGCTTATATGACATAAGCGAAAAGATCACCACAAGCTATATCCAAACAGACAAGAATGACACAAATACAGGCTACTGGGGTCAAAGCGCCACGGTTGGCGGCGAAATGCCGAGCGGCTCCGCCAATGGAGATAAAGTCTATATTGTTATCGGTATGGGCGGCGGAAACAATTCCGTAGAGACTGCCCATGAATACGAGTGGGTCGTAAAATAAACAGCGGGGGGTGGGTTCATGGCAAAGAAGAAAACAAGCAAAAGCATCCCCCTGCCTATCCTCATCCTTATTTGCGCCGTACTGTTGTTTGCTATGTATTTGAGTCTCTCTACGCTGGCCCTGGCAATATGGGGCGATTCCGTTATGGGTACAGTGGACAGCTATCAGGCGCGACGGGATGATACGGGCGCGGGGCAAAACCGCTCCCGCACCGTTTCCAAGGGCTATTGGTTTCTGGCAAACGGCAAGGAGTATCGGGGCTATGTGATGTACCAAAGCGACGAGGCGTGGCCAAGCCTTACCGAGGGCGAAACGCGCTCCGAGCGCATCCGCTACCTTGGCCTTTTCCCCTACGTCAACAAGCCCGCCACGTTGTGCGAATTTGACGAGATGGGAGAGGCGGCAATTATTTACCATATTCTCGCGCCTATCGGTTATCTGCTTTTGCTGCTGCTTGTCATTCACACAGCCAGACGCGGAAAAAAGAAGAAAAAAGTGGCGAGGAAACCGGCCGCGCCTCAAATAATCGAAGTAAGGAGTGATAGGGATATGTTTTGTCCCAACTGCGGAAGAAAGCTGCCAGAGGGCGCCGAATTTTGCATCGGCTGCGGAAAGGCGGTAAATCCGGCAACGCCGGAGCCGATGGAGCCAGACCATGCGGCAACTCCCGCGCACCCACAGAGCGGCGCGGGGCTGGGTGGCTTTTCTGATAGATATAACTTCCCGGAGATACTGGCCGCCGCGCAGAAGAATAAGAAATCCTCCTTTAGCTGTATGTGGATATTAGTTTTCGTGCCGCTCATCGGCTTTCCCGTCGCCGGTCTGCTGATGGACGATTTCCCCTTTGGAGAATCCCTTGTCATCGGTGTGGGCATCGCTGTTGTCATGCTGGTCATTAACCTGCTGGCGCTGCGAAAGACCAAGCAACCCATGTGGGAGGGCCTAGTCGTCAATAAATACAGCAAGGAGAAAAGCGAGCATAGGGGCGGCGAGGAAGACAATTACCGAACCTATACGGAATACACCATAATCATCAACACCGACGCAGGCAAGAAAAAGACTATCGTGGAAAAGGACAGCGGACGACATATGTACGATTATCTCTCCGTTGGTGACAGGGTGCGGTTTCATCCGAGGTTTGGTACATACGAGAAACACGATAAATCCAAAGATCGCATCATCTACTGCAACGTCTGCTCCATGATGAATCCCATACAAAATGACCGCTGCAAGCGGTGTAATAACCTGTTATTCAAATAAGGAGGATTACTGTAATGGAGAAATTTAACACTATGCTGGAGGCGGCGGAGTTTGCCGACACACTCTGCAGAAGCTGGAGCTTTGCCACTTCCAATGATAGATACGATGTAAAAGGCTTGCTGGTACTTGCTGTAACACTCTCCAAGCCCCGCGCGGGCAGACGACCACACTTGGGTGCGGCAACAAAAATCTTCACGATGTGTTTGCCGCGCTCATCCCGGATTATAAGCCGAAAAAGCGTTATAAGGTGGTAGGTGAGTTTGATGCCGAAAATCGTGTGATATACTACAATATGTCCGCGGCAGAGGTTTCTGAATTCCGCGCAGTCAAAGAATAATTATAAGGAAAAACAGTAAGACCACACTAAAGGTTTTATCCTTCGGTGTGGTCTTTAGTTTTTGCCTCCGCTTGAAGTGCCGGTTAAACTTCTTTTGTTTCAAAGTATCCCTAATCGGCCTTACCTTTGTAAGGAATTGTTTTATTTTGACGACTCAGTCCATATATTTATTGAATAAAAATGATGTTTTACCAACAGTTATGATATCACCGCTTTTTAGTTTTGCTTGATGAATAAGCTTACCATTCAGCGTGGTACCGTTAGTGGATTTATTTATTATAAGTGGAGACTCATCCGTTATGCGAATAATGAATTGAATCCTTGATACGGTTAAATTATTAATTACAAGATCACATATGCTTTTATCCCGACCAAAAAGAGTTTCTTCTTTAGCTAGTGGCAGGTAGATTCTTTGTCCATAAGCATCAATGGAATGGCTGTTATCCGTTATTATTTCTTCCCGATTATCCAGAAAATCAAGATAATATTTCGCGCTTTGTGCTGCTGAACGAGGAATCGGATCCTTAAGGAATGAATCAATTTCATTATTTCTTTTCGTGCTATTTGGATCTGATTTGTCGATGATCATTCGAGCTGTTTTTTTGGTCGCATATCTAAAAATCGTAAGTAGTAGTAAACCAATAATGATTACACCGATAATTATAATAATTGAAAATACACTGTCCATTATACTACCTCCCATATTTGAACTGCTGTACCACCTATAAAAGATATTATGGAAATAGTCAGTGAATAGAGCATCAAATTTCCATTATAGACATCAATGTCTAATAGATGTGGTGATAAATTATTCAGTGTAATGATACCATAAAGAATGGAGGACATTATCAGCACAAAAATACAAAAGAATAGAGCAATATTAAAGATATTCTTATCATGTTTCCATAGTTTGTGGCTGATCAGATCTCTTATCGTAATAATAGAGATGGTCATTCCGAAGAATAGCAGTTCACTAACAAGTATGTTATCCTCACTATTGGAGGAAAAGCAAAAGGACAAGGATGAAAATACGATCAATGGCAAAAGTGACAGAATACATGTGAACAATATCCATTCGATAATTTTACCCCATATTTTGCTTACGGTGCTTCTAGTGATACAATTACTTTTTTGAGGTAAAGTAATAATAGTATTGTCATTTTGTGAAGTATTTTTACTGATTGGTATCGATACAGTACGATCCATATCATCCGGTATGTTAGAATTAGGAGCGGTATTATTAATATCTGGATTGCTTTTGTTGTTAATCAATTCAGTACGATCCATATTTTCAATATAAGAATACAAAACAGTATTTTTGTTATGTGATTTCATTTTAATTTTCTTTTTTCTTATCGTTTGGCCCATTTTTGGACTTAAGTAACGAAAATTAGCCGGTGTATAATCATTTAAATATAACTCAATATCATCAAAGATTTTATCCTTGCTATATAATAAGGCTTCTAATGCTCTGCGCATAACCGTAGGACTGGAATAACGATCTTTTGAATGATAGGAACAGGACCTGATTACAATCTCAGCTAATTCTTCAGGACAATTCTGTAATTTCGGTATTTTCTCGCCCTTCATTCTCTTCGCCAGCGCTTCTTGATTGTCTTCAATCGTAATTTGAGCAGGAGGCTCCGGAAGAAATGGCATCCTATTACAATTCAGTAAACGATAGAGCAATAATCCAAGAGAATAGAGATCGGCAGAAAAACCATAAGCTTCTCCATTATATACTTCAGGAGCCATATAACCAAATGTTCCCATAATGGATGTACTTGCTTCAGCTTTGTCTTTGAGTATAGCTGTCCCGAAGTCACCAAGCATATAATCACCTTGTTCGGAAACAAAGATATTTTCTGCCTTAATATCTCTATGTAATATATTATTACTATAGCAAATTTCAAGAGCCTTACATATATCAATCCCAAGCTTCACAATATCCTTATAAGTAACATGTTGATTAAGAAAATAATCGGAGAGTGGTGTGAGTAGTTCCATTCGTATAAAGATATCCCAGCCGATATCATCGTCATGTTCAATGACCTGATGTTCTTCATAACATACTATATTTTGACTACCTTTTAGTTTGGACATCAATAAACATTCACTAATAGACTGCTCAACCATAGACCAGTATAGTTCACGTATATCATCATATGAATAATTATTGTTTATTAGGTTACAAACTTCATGTTGAGTTCTTGGAATAGTAGCAGCTTTTAAAGCCGATTTATATGTTACACCAGCTTCTGTTTTTATAATCTCATATACTTGCCCAAAGCTACCCTCACCAATAAGGTGATCTATGTACCAGGAACCAAATATAGGTTCATATTTCTTATAGTACTCTATTTTCAATCTTTTCACCTACGTTCAAAAGTATTTGATTACAGATTATTTCTATAATATACTATAAATTACCATGCATATCAATAAAAACATACAGTTATTACCAATATACTTCTGTTACAAACCCTCGTATAAAATGCTGTGTAAAAGAGGAGTGGAATGTACTATTCATGTCTAACATAGAAAAATATGTAATGGAATGGGATGGTATTCATTCTCTGTATATGTTAGAATATGAAAGAAAATCCGGTTATAGGATTGTAAAGGGAATAAGTATAGGGAGTTCGGATGGTAAAAGAACGATGAGAACAGAGAGAATTGTAACTAAAAATGCCACGTATCAAAAGTTTGAGGTCCTGAAAAGTAACAGAAATAAACGTTATAAATATCAGGAATTTATTATTGAAGGTGTTCGAAATATGAATGAAGCAATTAAGAAAGGATGGAATATCAAGTCATTTCTCTATTCTGATGAGAATAACCTTTCAGACTGGGCTAAAGGAGTAATATCCAATACCTCCACAGAGATAAATTATAACCTTAGCGGAATACTGATGAAAGAGCTTAGCGGAAAGGAAGACACATCAGAGCTTATGGCTATCCTAGCTATGCAGGAGGATAACTTGGATACAGTGAAACTGTCCAAAAATCCAATGCTGGCATTATTTGACAGACCTTCGAATAAAGGTAATCTCGGAACGATCATCCGATCCTGTGATGCACTCGGAGTCGAATGTCTTATGATAACGGGACATGCAGTTGATCTATATGACCCTGAAGTTGTTATTTCCTCAATGGGCTCATTCTTTAACATGCAGGTGGTTAGAGTTCCTGACACGCAAAAAGTCATGGATTTTATTGCAAGGATGAAAAAAAATTATCCAACCTTCAAGACAATTGGAACAACTGCCCATAAAGAACACCCAATTTATGAGTTGGATCTATCCGGTCCAGTCTTATTCATGATCGGAAATGAAACAGACGGCCTAAGCAATACATTCAAAGACTGCTGCGATGTACTGGCGACCATTCCGATGGTAGAAAGCTCCTATGCCACCTCCTTTAATGTAGGGTGTGCTGGAACTGTAATGTTTTATGAGGCAAGAAGGCAAAGGTATCTATATTATGGAGAGTAAAGTACCCTGGTACAAGCTTGTAAAATTATTATGAAGAAGATGGAGAAAGGAAATGATCATTGATTTTTTAAAGGAGAAGTATACTGAGTATAACATTGTTCCCATAAATGAAAGTAATATAGACGAAGCATTTATGCTAATGAAATCCAATAAGTATTTTTACTCAAGAACGCTATTTCATGAGCTTACGATAGAAGAATGTATAGAGGATATCACATATATTCCGCCCAATACTAATTTACAGCAGAAGTTTTATGTGGGAATCTACCGGGAGGATAGCATGATTGCTCTTTTGGATTATCTTGAAGGCTATCCCAGTAAAAATATCGTTTATATTGGCTTCTTCATATTGAACGCTGATCAGCACGGGAAAGGTTTAGGCAGATATTTTATAGAGACATTTTTTCAAGCAGCCAAAGTCAATGGTTTTGACGAAGTGAAGCTGGCGTGTTATGAAGTAAATGAAAGAGGATATTTATTTTGGAGCAGGATGGGATTTATTACCGAAAAAATATCCAAGCGCATGGTTGACGACAGAGAATTAAACTTAATAGAAATGAAAATTAATTTTGAATAAATATGAGGTTTTACTCTTATTATGACGAAGATGAGGCTATAAATTTATAATAGGGTCAAGAGCATGCTGAAAGTACAGTATCATGGGGCAAGAAACCTAGTTTCCTGCCCCATATTTTAACGTACTATTTCTATGTGGAGGTGTTATAGAATATGTAATGGAAAGGGATGGTATGACAGCTCGATTTGTGTTAGAATATGAGAAATTAAAACATTCTCACGGAGTCCTTCATGAAGATAAGATAAACTATGATAATATGGAGGGCAATATGAAAATTAAACATAAAAGGATTGATATAAACTCACATATTACAGATATTAAGTGTAATATAGCCGTTGATAATGGCATTCCAAAAGCAAGCGTTTCTTTTAACAATTTAGGATATGGTACCATAACAGCAGTTAAGTTTAATGCAAGGGGATACAATTCATTTGGAGACATTGTATATGTAAATGGATCTAATAGTTTGTTGTGGTTTTGCAGGATATTGCAATAGGAATAAATAAAGCTGCAAGCAATTTAATTATCAATTTACCTAATTCGGATATTAGAAGGTTAGAGCTAGAGGAAAATCAAATTCGCTTGTCAGATGGAACTTTATTAACATATGCCGGCGAAAATATTGTGGAGTTTGATTTACATATATTTGAGCTACATAATGAACACGAAATAATAACCGTTTTAAAGGATTATGAACCTTCTGCGATTTGTCTCCCCGCAAATCTGGAAAATGGATGGGTTTGCTTGTGCGGACATTTCAATAAAACAAGTGATGCAGCATGCAATTCATGCGGAAAGAATAAAGATAAGACATTTGATATCTGTTCTGAAGCAGGTATTAAAAGGGCAGTGGAGGATTATAAGGAAAAACAGGATGCTCTTAAAAAGGTGAAAGAGGATTCAGAATCAGCAGAGAAAGAAAAACTGGTAAATCGCTATGTATGGGGTATATTTGGTGCAATATTATTAATCATTGGTATGTTCGTATTAAGTAATGTAGCAGAGAACTCTAGAAGGAGAATATATAGTGACAATTATGAAATGGAAGTTGATCTGCAAGGTATGTGGGACTGCTATATAGATGGTAAGGAGGATACTCACTTAGGTATGGAAATAGATAGAGATGTGTTAACTACGTATACCGATGATATAGAATATATAATCACATGGAATTCATCAAATGGATCATTTAATACGGATGAGGGAACCTATATCGTAAATTGTTAATGATTTCATGAGCTGTCCCCAAATTGCTCTGTCATGATGTCATGGAACAGCCCATGTTTCTGTCATTGGTATTTCTTAAGATTATGGCAGTTATCCCTGCCATAGGCTTATAGTGATATA
>JAEZNB010000030.1 GCA_023441965.1 Bacillota bacterium | reverse complement strand
CATATCCAAAGCCTTAGTACAGAGGAAGATATATTTTGCCTTCCCGGCAAGTTCCCTCACATCTGTCGCTATTTCAACCTCAGGAAAGCTATCGTGCATACGATGCAGCTTGGTTGCAGTCCGGTTGAATACAATAATCTCATCCTGCCTTAAAGCACCTGACAGTATAAACTGATTCAGCAGCATACTGCCCATGCTTCCATATCCGAAAAAACCTACCTTCATATACCCTACCTCCATAATACTAAGTTATTCTAATCAATGAATCATATTGCGATTACTGACTGGTTATGCTGTATTCCCGTATTGAGCATACATCAAAACGCTTCCGCTCTATTGATTATTTTTGCTCCTTCGTCCCTTTATCTTCTGATCAAAGCCCAAGGCGATAAAGACCAGCCCCAAACCGATTGATGTAACACCCGAAGAGGTGTCCTGATCGATAAAATCAAATACGGCGGCGGCTATGAAGAAAAGACCCGCAAGAAAGTAATAAATATAGGCATAATCCTTTTTCATTATGATATCCCCCTTTAATACACATGATAGCCTGGTTACATTATCCAGTAAGATTATAACATAGAAAAATCCCCCTAATCGTTCAACAATCGTGGTGCTAAAGCATCTGAAGGATGTTCTTGCCCAGTTCATATGCCTTGTCCAGTTCTTCCTTCTTCTTATATAAATCCTCCACTGTGTCGACACCTGTTATAGATAAGCATCCTATGGGCTTGATTCCAAGATGGTTATAATAATGCTCAATCGATTCTATGATATGTTGGTTTTCTCTGTCGGTCTGCCCGGCCCGAATTGCAATGGATATTCCCTTCTTTCCTGTGGGAATAGAGACCCGGTTCGCGTTAGTATCGCCATAAGGGGTATTCCGATCAAAAAAAACCTTTAGCTGACCGGTAATGTCTCCCCAGTAAGACGGAGAAGCAATGACTACGATATCAGCCTCAAATAAGTCCTTCATAATCGGATCCATATCGTCCTTTTGGACACACCTTCCACCGATCTCGTAGCACTTTTTACAACCGAGACAGAAGTTGATATTTACTTTACCCAGACAATATCTGCTAGAAACGATACCTACTTCCTTCATTCCCTCAATCATTTTATCAATCAATCTGCCTGAGCTGCCATTTGATCTGGGACTTCCGTTGATACAGATTGCTTTCATGTTGACCTCCCTGTATACGGTTCACTATCTATCATTAGCTTTATTTTTCTATATAGAGTCTGCTGCATCGGAAGAGCTTTGGGATTTAACTATCCTTTTTCGCTTTCTCCTTAGGAGGTTTTACTTCCGGCATTTTGATTTGTTGGGTAGTATGTGGTAAATCGCGTTCACATAGTATTTTCTTTGCAGATTTTTTATCATTTTTAGGCATATGACTTTCCTCCCTTTCATATTAATCCAAGTATATCTCAAAATACTGCTTCAACCTTGTATCTGCAATTTCTTTAAGCTTTTTCTTCTGAGGCAGATTGTTATTCAGAAGATGCTCATCATGGATTTTCTGCTTTTTCTTTCTCATTTCAAAAATCATATCATTAATTTCTTCTTCCGTTATTTCACCACCGGAAACCTTAAGCCAGTTATAATCATATTCATAAAAAAGTTCTGTTAACTGTGAATACAGCAAATTTATGTACTTTGTTCTTTTATTAAATGGCAGATAGACTTTGACAGCATTAATCACTTGAGAAGTCGCTATGATAAGTGACCATAGAAACTTTAATTCATTCCATATGACCCATGCTGCTATACTACTGGAAGAGGCGATCGCCATAATGATGTTAATCCATGAATCATATCGATAGGATTGGCTCAAATACTCTTCCAAATAAAACAACTGAAACCTTAGTTGGACTAAATCTTCCCAATACTTTTTCTGTACCATAACATACCCCTTTCCTATGTGCAACTTGTAAATAACAGCATATAATTACCTATAAATTACTGATTAGCCTTATCATAATGTATGTGGGATAAACTGTCAATCATCCGCTTAGCAATAAATATAAATTATTTACATAAAACCTCCAGTTTCGATCTATTGCTGATGTATCGCTGTTATGCTGCTGTTGGAATGTAGAAGAACTTATGATAGAATAATTCTTAGCAGTAATAGTGATATCAATAGGAAGGATTACATAAGTATGCTCATTAAAGTCTTATTTGTCTGTCACGGCAATATCTGCCGTTCCCCAATGGCGGAGTTTGTATTCAAGGATATGGTGAAGAGAAGAGGAATAAGTGAGATGTTTCATATCGCATCTGCGGCAACAAGTACGGAGGAGCTTGGAAGCGTTGTCCATCATGGGACCAGAAAAGTATTGAATGTGCTCGGTATCTCGACCGAGGGGAAGCGGGCTGTACAGATGACCAAGGCGGATTACCGCGAATATGATTACATCATCGCTATGGACCAGAGAAATGTTATCAACATCAATCGGATCATCGGAAATGATTCTAAGAAAAAGATACAGAGGCTGATGGACTTGACGCCGAAAGGCGGAGATATCGCCGATCCCTGGTATACCGATGATTTTGAAAAGACCTACGAGGATATCTACGAAGGCTGCGAGGCCTTGCTTCGATTCCTATGTCATAAATACCACATTTCTATGGGGGAATAATGTAACTAGTCAGATAAACAGAGGATGACAGCTTCGTGCATGAGTACTCTGTTTATTTTCTTAGTGTAAACATCTCATTCATCTATTTAAATGCTATACCATATGTCATTAGGGCAATTATTAAATAAGACAGCTCTTTTGATATGTCTATATAATCCATTATTAAACCTGCAAATTTAAAGCTCAAATTTAAATAGTAAATGCATATCTGAGTAAGTAGCGATATAATACTTGGTCATTACATATTATGCTTATAATTTACAAATTCAAGGATTCAATTTGTAAATTATGGAAGAGCTTGTTATAATAAATTAGTAGATTACTCGTATCAATAAATGAGAAAAAATAGACTTGGTAAAAGCTTCATTGTGCTAGTTTTAGCATGTGTTATCTTCTTAATGTCTGTATCACCGGCGTATGCATACACATCTGGTATTGGAACTTTAGTAGTGGATGAATGGGACCGCAGCTACGCATATGCTGCAACGTATTCCTATGGTTATGTTAGTGTATCTTTATCAGTCTCTGTATATAATCAACAGACGCATACATACACTGGAGACGGTAATGGTGGAACTAGTATAACAGGATTTATACACACAAGTGTAGGTGCTGGGTCTCCTATCATAATTACTGCAGCAAATTCCTATCATACGGATTCGGATGGATATAAGGTAATCAGTTGGAATCCTAATACTGGTTACTATTAAAATTTATTAGTTCGGGACACCCATATTTAATGAACCATAGACTGATAAACAGGATTTTTATCAAATATAAGGGGGTTGAATGCTTATGAAATGTAAAGTGATGTTGGCAATATCACTTATACTTATTCTTTCATCCTGCAGTAAAAATACAGAGGTGAAGGAAGAAACGGCTGAGAAGAAAACACTACTTCAGCATATTACTGAATCCCGTAATATAGATATTGATCAACCGGATACGACTGTACCACCGGACTTGCACCCCTTTTATGGAGTCAGTAAGGAATATGATACTATACAGGCGCAATATCCGGATAAGACTGTAGTAACTCTTTTGGGAATTAATCCTGCTGACTATATTACAGATGCCGTCAATGAGTATCTGATTCAAAATAATACAGATTATGTTGTTTACTTTCATAAGTTCGAGTTACCGGATGGCCTTTTTAATGTAAGCAAAGAAGATTTGATGGAATATCTTCGTAGGGAAAGGACATCGGATATTGATATTATTTATCTTAATCCGAAATGCTATTTACATTTTGCTAAAGAAGGTCTTCTGGAGCCGATTGAGGATAAGCTACTGGCAGAAAGGAATAGTGTCCTATGGAATTCTATGCCGGAGAATAATTGGAGAAGCCTTACTGTGGATGGACATATCTACGGAGTAAGCGGATATTCCTATACGGTGTTCGGTCCACCTGCCTATATAGTAAATCGTAGATTGATGGAGCAATATGGACTGACGAAGGGGGATCTGAATAAGCCTCTATATGAACTGACAGAGCTATTAACAGAAATTGCTAAAAGGGAGGAAATGTCTGAAGGTTTTCGCTTTGTGACGGTTGATGCCAGCTTGAATAATTTACAATCCTCCGGCTATACCATGACCCCTTACTCCGATTCCACACTACTAAGTCAGGATACTTCAGAAAATGCGATAGTACAGCTTGATAATCCGGAATACCTTCGATGGCTCTCCGCTGTGAATCAGCTGGCAGGATCAGGTATTATAAAGGGAAGTACATCTTATCGTAACATGAAGGATTTCTTCCTTCATATAAGCTTTTTCTCAGTACTTCCCCAGGAGAATCCCTTGTTTGGAAATTACTATGATGAGGGTGGAGAACTGGCAGATCAGGAGGATGTATTTGAGCTTGTATTAGAGGATTATTATTCCGGTAGTGTGCAAAATCAGGCTATGGGGAATTGCATCCTGGTCACATCTGCCAACAAGGAAGCTGCCTTTGACTTTTTAAGCCGGGCATATTCGGATGATAAGCTTACGGATCTGCTTCTTTATGGGGTGGAGGGTATAAATTACTACCTTGATGAAGAGAAGATTACCAGGCAGATTAGGCATTCTCAAGACTTACTCATAGGCAATACCTATCTTTCCTTACCCTTATATTATGAATTTGCTGATAAGAATGAGCGATACCTTCAGCTACAGAATAAATTGGTCAACAGATATTTTGGATTTGAAATTGACTTTAGCAATGTTCAGACAGAGCTTGCAGCCTGCAACAAGATCATGAAGCAGCTGAGCAATATCCTAAATGGTGGGGTCGAAGATTTTGATGGATTTATCCGTGATATTCGCCAGCAACTGGATGAAAGTGGAGTAGACAGGTTGTTGGAGGAGATAAATCGCCAGAAAACGGAATGGTTAACTACACTTGAATACCATACTAAGTGAAGCTCAAATTGTGTATTGCGTGGTAGGGACAATACATGTCTATATGAGGAGGCTATAAAGTGTATAGAAATAATCATATGATACTCCCAAAGAGTAGTGGAGATACATTTGTGAGGCAGTATGGAAATAAGAAAAGACAAGCAACAAGATTATGCTTACTGGCGATAATACTCCTATTGATTGCGATCAGTGGATTGTCCTGTAAGGGTAAGGAATCAGAAGTAACATATGAGCATGTGGTTACACTACATCCGGGATATTCCATTACTGAGGAGGGTGTTCTGTATACAGATTCAAAGGCTTATGCAAGGCAGTGCTATTTTGATTTTGCTACATTGAGGAATGTATACTTTTGCAGTAAGCCCAATTGTGATCATACCTCCCTGGATTGTACAGCCAGAGCGGTCAGGGATTGGCATTTTATAGTTGATGAGGATCGATACTATCTGGAAAGCCAGACGGAGATGGATGATAACAAGCAGCAAATCATGCGAACCTATCTGTATCAAAGTGATATGAGCAATACCAGGACGAAAGCGGTAGCATGGATTGACGGAGCGCTACTGAGTGATCAGTATCTTTTAGGTAATCAGCTATATCTGTTAGCCAGAGAGTTCGAGATTAAGGACGGGGTAAATACCTCATACGCTTCCTTCTGTTTAAATATAGTTGATCTAAAGACCTTTTCCGTTGAGAGGATACCGATCAGAGATGGACATTTTCTGGATATGATACCTTGTGGAATCAGCAATCATAAATTAATTCTATATTACCGTTATTATGATAATGAAATTGATGCCAGAGACTATGGCATGACCGATAGCTTTGAAAATTTTATGAAGGATGAAGTTAATTTCCAGAAGTATATGCAAGCTGTTATGGAGGTCTTTCATGAGGGAATGAGTTGTTTTGATCTGAACAGCCTACAACTGGAGGAGCTAGACCTCCCTATTCCATTACTGGTATCAGGCGAGTATTATTACTATAATAAGCACAAGCCTGATAACAGCAATGAGCTGATCGTTTATAGTTTTACGACAAAGCAGGAAGAGGTTCTTATGCCTACTCCTGCCTATTCTGTAAGTGAAGTGGGGGATACCCTCTTCATCCTTGAAGGTTATGAGGGAATATCGGATATTACCGGTCAACCCCATATAAGACGGGACACTGCCGGAAGGAAGTATGCATATGACATAATTACAAAGGGAATGAAGGAGCTAGAGGGAGCGTTACCCGAGGATGCACAATTAAGAATGATTGGCGAATATAAAGAGTTTTATATTTTCCTATACACGAATATTAAGGAAGGAATATCGCAGCGAATTGGATATATTCTTAAGGAGGATTATCTGAATGGCAAAATGGATTATATCATAGTAGATCCAATTTAGGTACATAAGGGGGATGAGTATGAAACTCGAGATTCAAGGGTTGACTAAGTCTTATGGCAACAAGAGAGCACTTAAGGGAGTTTCCTTAACACTTAATGAGGGGATCTACGGTCTTCTGGGTCCGAATGGCGCAGGAAAATCCACATTGATTAATATAATTGTAAATAATCTGCTTCAGGATGAGGGCTGTATAACCATGGATCAGACAGACATTCGCTATATGGGAGCTTCTTATCGGAGCATATTAGGTTATATGCCCCAGCAGCAATCTTTGTTCCATGGTTTTACTGCAAGGCGGTTCCTGGGGTATATGGGAGCATTGAAGGGGATGGAGAGAAAACACCTGAATATCAGAATAGAGGAAGTGTTGGATAGGGTGAATCTAACCAATGAGGCAGATAAACGATTAGGCAGTTTTTCCGGCGGAATGAAGCAACGCATACTGATTGCCCAGGCCATATTGAATGATCCAAAGATATTGATTCTGGATGAACCTACAGCCGGGCTTGATCCTAAGGAACGTATCAGAATACGAAATCTGATTTCTGAAATCAGCTTTCATAAGATTGTGATTATTGCCACCCATGTAGTTTCAGACATTGAGTTTATCTCAAAGGAAATCATCTTATTGAAACAGGGAGAATTACTGGCCAAGAATACAACTGCGGAGCTAATCAAACCCATGGAAAACAAGGTCTATGAAATTTCGATACCGGAGGAGGATTTGCATAAAGTTCAAAACACCCGGAAAATCAGTTCCATGTCCAAGGATGGCGATAAAATCATGGTAAGAATACTTTCGGAGCAGCCTCCGTTGATGTACCCGTATCATGCTGTAAAGCCTACATTGGAGGATTTGTATCTTTATCTGTTTAATGACGGGAAAGTACCTGATCCGGAGGAACTGGAGAAACTTAAGGAGTGTAGTATGGAGGTGAAATAATTGCACCTATATATCTTGGAATGTTATAAGATTATCTGTAAGAAAAGCTTTCTGGCTGTACTTTTCCTGGCTGTCGTTATAAATCTGTCTTTATGCCTGTGGTCATCTGAACAGGAAGTGATTGATGCCGCTGAAAACAAGCAAATGTATACTGATCTCGGACAGTTCTCCAATGGGACTGACATCCGTCATTATCTGCTGAGTAAACAGGAAGATGCAGGAGACAATTACCGTAGCTTTTATTTATATGATAAGACTCTAAGACAGCTTGACAGAATAGAAGCTTATGAGAATTTCCTCGGACAGGTGGAAAGCCGCGCAGGAGAGATGTCAATTCTATCAATATTCTCAAATGAAGACAGCTTTACAAATCGAAGTATAAGAAAAACTCCAAGGGCCTACGCCCCCCTAAAAGTGAACACCTTAGAGCTGGTTAATTCACAGGGTCTGCTATTTGCCACCAATCGAGATTTTACGGATATCCTAGCAATTTTATTATTGCTTATGGCAGCTTCCATACTGGTGCTAAATGAGAAGGAGGTGGGATTATTCGCGCTACTTCGACCGACACAATATGGCAGATCATTTCTGCTGCTAGCAAAGCAGCTGTCACTACTTACCTTCAGTGTTTTGCTTTATCTTCTTTTATATGGCAGTAATTTCATTGTATCCTGGAGGTTATACGGAGGAACTACACTGACACCATGGCTTCAGTCCGTCGAAGGTTTTCATGGCTCGATTCTCCCGATCAGCATAGGCGGATATCTTGTCCTGTTCAGTATAACAAAGATACTGACCTATTTTCTCGTTGCAGTTATTTTTACTCTTCTCTGCATCATAGGCAGAAATACACTTTTTGTTTATGGGGCAGCCTTCGCCTATTATCTCACCAGCCATCTGCTATATCTTAACATTCCGGGCAGCTCTTCTTTAAGTTTGTTGAAATATTTTAATCTAAGTTATATGCTACATACGAACGCTGTCTATCAGAATTATCTGGATGTTAATATCCTGGGCTATCCGGTTGGCGTTTTATGGGTATGTTTTTTTCTTCTGTTACCCGTGGGCTTTTTTATTGCAGTATCGAATCTGCTTATATTCTCCAGACAGAAGAATCTGATATATCATAATTTGAAGATATTCACCCCAGCCTATTATCTAAGGAGATTCTCATATAAGGTTAGATCCGGTCTATTATACTATGAAGCGTATAAAATACTAGTGACCTATAGAGCGGGTATTATTTTACTTATAGCGCTAATTGTAAGTGTGTATCAGGTTAATAGCTATCGCATGCCATATATTCCGAATGATAATCTTTATCAGTATTACATGAAGCAGGTGGAAGGAGAGTTAACTGATAAGACCTATGATTTTCTTAGAGAGGAACAAACACGGTATAGAAATCTGAAGAAGCAGTTAGAAGTAATCCAAGAGGAGTATAAGGCCGGAAGAATTCATCAGGCATCCTATCAATATCTGGAAAACATTACTGTTCAGGACCTAAAATCAGAAATTGGATATCAAATGCTTGTTGGAAGAGTCAAAGCCATTGAAGCCCGGTATATGGAGGAAGAGGGGATAAAGCCTTGGTTGGTATACGATACAGGATTTAATCAGCTGCTTGGGATAATACCGATTGGGAATTTATCCGCAGCCCATATACTTTACTTGTTCTGTCTGATTTCCTGCATAGCGCCTATCTATGCGATTGAAAATCAATATGGTGAAAGCAAGCTATTTGGAGCTACCCGAAGGGGACGGCTTCCATCCTTTTTCGCTCGTTTTCTAACAGGGATTTTACTTACGATAATCTTGTATGCAATCATTTATATACCCTGTACACTGAATGTTTTAAAGAACTATACTTCTGCCGGTCTTCATGCACCCATACAAAGTCTTGACACCTTCCGCTTCTTTCCGTGGAGGATGACCATCGGTGGGGTACTTATTCTGGCCAATGTTATTCGACTGATAGGTTCATTATTATGTATGATCCTTATTTTGTGTATCTCATATTATTCTAAAAGTACAGCTTCTGCACTGGCAATCAGCTTTGGTATTATTCTGATGCCCACGGTTATATTGCTCCTTGGGGCTTCGTTTATGAATAACATCCTGTGGAATCCCTATCTGTATTCCCATATCATATTGAGAGACACTATAAACCCAGGAGATAAAATTAAGCTATATATCAATATCATACTATGTCTTGGAGGTATCTCTATCTTATTCCGCAAGACATTACTTGATATCAGGGGAAGGAAGCAAAGGTGTTGAGATCTCTCTTTTTTTATTATCACTTATATTTGATGCCAAAAAAAATGGTGGTTTTTCAGACATTGTGATAATATAATGATTATGGACCTAAATGCAATAAAGAGTGAATGAAGCTTCTATTGAAGCAATAGGAATAATGATACCGGGGGGAATTGACTGTGAAAGAACAACTAACCATACAGGCTTTATTAGATTTAAGGGAAACCATTGCGGCGAAAGGCTTTGAGGGATGCACCTATCCTTGGGAGGTATTGGGCAGGATCAAGGAGCTGATCCTAACGATCGGCGCCCAATTATCCGAAGAGGAATATGAAAAAAGGGGAGAGGATATCTGGATCGCAAAATCTGCTACCGTAGCGCCGACAGCCTACCTGGCAGGGCCGGCGATCATAGGGAAGAAGGCGGAGATCCGTCACTGTGCCTACATCCGTGGAAGCGTCATTGTCGGTGAAGGAGCAGTAGTCGGGAATTCCTCGGAGCTTAAGAATGTAATACTCTTCAATCAGGTTCAGGTACCTCATTATAATTATGTAGGGGATTCCATTCTGGGTTTCAAGGCTCATATGGGAGCAGGCTCAATCACCTCCAATCTTAAGTCCGATAAATCTTTGGTTGAGGTCAAGGCAGGAGAGGAGCGGATTCCGACAGGCATAAAGAAATTCGGAGCCATCCTCGGAGATCATGTGGAAGTGGGTTGTAACAGTGTCTTAAATCCCGGCACGGTCATCGGCAGGAACACCAATATCTATCCTCTTTCTATGGTCCGGGGATATGTAGCAGAGGGAAGCATCTATAAAAAGGCAGGAGAAATTGTCCTGAAAAAGTAAAATACATACAGCATATCGCATGAGAAATTCAGCGATATGCTTTTTTATGACAGGTAAGTCCGATTGATATTAATCATTTTTACAGATATGGCAAAGTTTTTATAAAAAGGTGTGGACGAATCATGGGTTTTATGCGAAAATATGTTAAGTAAATAACAGACTTATGCTATTCTATGTAAATTGAAAGGAGTTTCAACAACATGATCTATTCACATGAGGTAAAAATGATGTGTCCTGTTACCCAGGGAGTGCACCATGGCGCAGCGCCTATTCCGGAAGAAGCTAAATGGGTAAAAGCGAAGGAAATATCCGATATCTCAGGCTTGACCCATGGTGTCGGCTGGTGTGCACCGCAGCAGGGAACCTGCAAATTAACATTAAACGTGAAAGACGGTGTTATTCAGGAAGCATTGGTAGAAACCGTCGGATGCTCCGGTATGACTCATTCCGCAGCGATGGCTTCTGAAATTTTACCGGGCCTTACGATTCTTGAGGCATTGAATACGGACTTGGTTTGTGACGCAATCAATACAGCGATGAGAGAACTGTTCCTTCAGATTGTATACGGCAGAACCCAGAGTGCATTTTCTGAGGACGGACTTCCGATCGGTGCCGGTTTAGAGGATCTGGGAAAAGGTCTCCGCAGCCAGGTTGGAACCATGTATGGTACTCTTGCCAAGGGTCCCCGCTATCTGGAGATGACCGATGGCTATGTTACAGGTCTCGCTTTGGACGAAAACAGCGAAATCATCGGTTATCAGTTCGTTAACTTCGGTAAGATGATGGACTTCATCAAAAAAGGTGATGATGCCAACACAGCATTTGAGAAATCCAAGGGCCAGTATGGCCGTGTTGCTGATGCTGTAAAAATCATTGACCCGAGACACGAATAGTGAAGGAGGATACATACAATGGCTTTATTTGAATCATATGAGAGAAGAATTAACCAGATCAATGCTGCACTGAACAGCTACGGCATTGCTTCCATCGAAGAAGCAGAGAAGATTACCAAGGATGCCGGTCTGGATGTATATAACATGATTAAGGGTATTCAGCCCATTTGCTTCGAAAATGCATGTTGGGCATATATCGTAGGTGCTGCAATCGCCATCAAAAAGGGTGCAAAAAGAGCAGCAGATGCTGCCGCAGCAATCGGTGAAGGCTTACAGTCCTTCTGTATTCCCGGTTCTGTAGCTGACCAGAGAAAGGTTGGTTTAGGCCACGGTAACCTTGGTAAGATGTTACTGGAGGAATCCACCGAGTGCTTCTGCTTCCTGGCAGGCCATGAGTCCTTCGCAGCTGCAGAGGGTGCAATCGGTATCGCCCAGTCAGCAAACAAGGTAAGAAAGAAGCCCTTAAGAGTTATCTTAAACGGTCTTGGTAAGGATGCGGCTCAGATCATCTCCCGTATCAACGGCTTTACCCATGTAGAGACAGAGATGGACTACTACGCCGGTCAGGTGAAGGAAGTTTCCCGCAAGTCCTATTCCAAGGGACCCAGAGCAGCCGTAAACTGCTATGGTGCAAACGATGTAACAGAAGGTGTGGCAATCATGCATAAGGAAGGCGTGGACGTATCCATCACCGGTAACTCCACCAACCCTACCAGATTCCAGCATCCTGTTGCAGGTACCTACAAGAAGGAATGTGTTGAACAGGGTAAGAAGTACTTCTCCGTTGCTTCCGGCGGTGGCACAGGAAGAACCCTTCATCCCGATAACATGGCAGCAGGTCCTGCTTCCTACGGTATGACAGACACCATGGGAAGAATGCACTCCGACGCTCAGTTCGCAGGCTCCTCCTCCGTTCCCGCCCATGTAGAAATGATGGGTCTGATCGGCGCAGGTAACAACCCCATGGTTGGTATGACAGTAGCTGTAGCGGTTGCGATCCAGGAAGCTGCTGAGGCCGGAAAGTTCTAAGAAACAAGTTATAATACATTACTTAAAGAATATTGAGGGATTTCGCAGGTCATAGAACGGCTTGCGAAGTTCCTCTTTTTTATTAGAAACCTCTGGCAAGGAAAAGAAAAGTAATCAGTAAGGAGCATAGGAAAAGATTACGATTACCAAAACTATCCAGCGCATAAACAGATTGATTAGCAATAAAATCTTGAGATAAACATGATAAGTGTTATAATTAGTAAAGAACTAGCATAAATCAGTACATGAATACAATAAACATATAGAGATGATTGGGAGAAAACCGATGCATTACATACAAGCTGCTAAAGAACAGGACATAGATGAACTAAACAGAATCGCCTGCGAAGCGGAAGAATATTGGGGCTATGACGCAGAGGATTGCGTCCATTTTATATCCCTCTTAAAGGAAGGGCGAATCGTCCCAAGAATGAGGTTTGATCTAAAGTAAGGACAGTATGTTTCTTTCGGGAGATTACATAGTATGAACAAGAAGCTAATCAGATTGATTATCATCATATCCGTCATTGCCTTAGCTATGTCCTTGGTTTTATTGGTTGCAGCGAGCTTTTATTTCTATGACATCGCCATTAACCGGAATAAGAAGGACTTCTTAAAATATAGTGAGGATCTGAAGGATAACTTCAGTGAAGCAAACAGAGCTCCTGACGATCAGGAGATGAAGGGAGCTGAATGGGTGGAGAGCAAGCCCTATGAGACCTGGACACTAACCTCGGAGGATGGTCTCAAGCTGGTTGGCTATTTCCTTCCGGCAGCAGCTCCGACAAGCAGGGTCGTTATCCTGGCCCATGGATATACCTCCGAGGGCAAGGAGATGGGCACCTTCGCGAAATTCTATCATGAGGTATTAGGCTACCATGTGCTGATGCCGGATGCCAGAGGCCATGGAGCCAGTGAAGGGGATTACATAGGCTTTGGATGGCCTGAACGGAAGGATTACCTGCTTTGGATCAGGCAGGTCATCAAGGCTGTCGGGCAGGATACGGAGATCATACTTCACGGCGTCTCCATGGGTGGGGCGACAGTCATGATGGTGAGCGGAGAACAGCTCCCGAAGCAGGTCAAGGCCATCATCGAGGATTGTGGCTATACCTCTGTCCGTGATGAGCTTTCCTATCAGATGAAGCGGCTGTACCATCTCCCGAGCTTCCCGATTTTACAGGCGACCAGTCTGCTGACCAAGCTTAAGGCTGGCTATAGCTTTTATGATGCCTCGGCTTTAAAGCAAGTGAAGAAGAATAAGCTTCCCATGCTGTTCATTCATGGAGGTGGAGATACCTTTGTACCGACAGAGATGGTCTACCGGCTTTTTGATAGCTGCAAGGCTCCGAAAAAGCTGCTGGTAATCGAGGGAGCGGGTCATGGCTTATCCTATACCGTAGATCGGGTAACCTATGAGAAACAGGTGATAGAATTCTTGGGTTCCATTGTATTTTGACAGGAAGCTACGAAAACTTATAAGAATTGACTTGATATTGGTAATAAAGTATAATATTTGCATATGTGGGACTTACTGGAATCCTTACACGAAAGCAGGGTATTAGTTTGTGATGAGAAGAGAACATATCGAGAACAGCAAGCAGAGTCACAGGCGGGAACACTACAGAAAAATTCAAGCAAACCAAAGCAGAAGCAAGGAAGCTATATATATTTCTCTAAGCTATGCCGCCTTTGGTCTGCTTTGGATCTTATTATCTGATAAGGTTCTGGATTTACTCACCGATGAGGCTACCTATGTCAGACTACAGACCTATAAAGGCTTTTTCTATGTGCTGGTCACTGCCATCCTGGTTTATCTGATGATTCATCGCAGGTTAAGACAAATCTATCAGGAATATACGAATTCGGAACATGCTTATGAGCAGCTTAGTAAGGCCCATAACGATTTGTTGCACCTGGAGTCGGAGCTGACCTTCCAGAAGGATCTGAACAACAGCATCATCTATGAAGCCCCGGTCATTATCTTAACCTGGGATTCCAAAGCCAGGTTCTTAAGTATTAATCCTTTCGGCAAGAAGCAGCTTGGTTATACGGAGGAAGACCTGCAGGCCGGTTTGAATTGGAGTGATCTGATTCCCAAAGAAAGAGAAAAGTATGCTATCCGTATCTTTGAAAATATATACAAGAAGAAGCAGTCAATCAGCTATGAGGGCCCCGTCTATGATAAAACGGGAAGACTGGTGGATATCCTTTGGAGCAGCAAGCTGCTGACAGAAAAGCCGGACGGTACTTTAATCTATGTATCGATCGGAACGGATATTGAAGAGAGAAAGCAATATGAGGAGAAGATCCGTTATCTGGCATATTATGATACCCTGACGGCACTTCCGAACAGGACCATGTTTGAAAGCGAAGTGAATAATTATGTAGCTAAGGGTAAGCCCTTCGTAATCGCCTATATTGATATCGATAATTTTAAGAACATCAACGATTCCCTGGGCCATCATGTGGGAGATATCTTTCTGCAGTATATGGCAGGCTGTCTGAAGGATGAGGTCAGGGAGCCTGATTATATTGCCAGACTGGGTGGGGATGAGTTTGCGATCTTATATAACGGTGAGACGCTGGATACCATTCAGCCCCGTTTGGAGAGTATCATCAAAAATGTAAGCAAAATATGGACCATCGAAAATAACCAATTCTATATTACCATGAGTATCGGTGTTGTCAGCTACCCGCTGCATGGTGAGAATGCTTCCACCTTATATAAAAATGCAGATATCGCCATGTATGAAGCGAAAAAAGAAGGAAAGAACCTGATCTATATATACAAAGAGGATATCATAGAGCATAATTCTGATCATGTCCGGCTGATACAACATTTACAACAGGCGATTGACCAGGATTATTTCATCCTTGAATATCAGCCGCAATTCGACCTGGATACCGGTGAGATCAAAGGTGCGGAGGCCTTGGTTCGCTGGTTTCATCCACAGGAGGGGCTGATCCCTCCGGGTAAATTCATTCCTGTCGCAGAACAGACAGGTCAAATCTTCAGTCTGGAGAGACTGATTTTTAAGAAGGCTCTGGAGCAAAAGGCTCTATGGGAAAAGAAAGGAATCACTAAGCAGGTGTTATCCATTAACCTCTCTACGAGAACGCTGACCAGCAGCTTAAATTTTGAAGAGCTGGAGGCTATTCTGGATGCATATCAGCTGGACTACTCGACAATCGTTATAGAGATTACCGAGACAGCATGGATCTCAGAGGTTGATGATGTTATCCGTCATTTGCAGAGCCTGAAGAGAAGAGGAATTAAGATAGCACTGGATGATTTCGGTACCGGCTATTCCTCTCTGAATTATCTGAAGAAGTTTCCGATTGATATCGTCAAGCTGGATCGAAGCTTTATTCAGTCCATAGCAGAGGAAGGGGTGGATACCCTCTTAATAAAGAATATCCTGGCAATGGCCCATGATCTGCGCTATACCGTGGTTGCGGAAGGAATCGAGACCATGGACCAGCTGGAACGGCTGCGGTGCTATACCTGTGAAGCCGGGCAGGGCTACCTCTTAAGCAGACCTGTTTCCGAAGATAGGCTTATGGAGCTGCTGGAAGAGCACGGTTGTTTTGAAACCGAAGCTGCGGCCGCGAGGTAATTATCTTCGTGCTAAGGCCTCTTCCGCATCAGCCTCCTTCACAATATCATCCAGAACCTGAATCAGATCATGAATGGTATTGATCTGGACATTACGTTCCAGAATAGCGTTTTTCAGGTCGAAGGAGAGGGTTTCGAATTTTTCCTGCATAGCAGGTGCTACATATGATGCCATAAGAATTACCATACCTTTCATAGTTTAATTATTACATCAAAAGCTGTAACCAAGACTGTCCCGGGTGAAGTGCACCTCCTCATTTACTCACAAAACCACATGTGCTTAAATTTCGTGGTGTACTTCGCCCGGGACAGTCTCATTTACATACTTCTTAGGAGGGCAGCCATGAGCTGTCATGTTTGACTTCAAATCCATCTGTTGCATTTTGTTTTGAACCCTGTAACTTATCCTTTGCTCTTTATCACAGCTCGGGTGAAAATCGTTCATCCGACTGTAAGGTAAGTATCTGTAGAAGAGAAGTGTTTTATACGGAATTCATCAGTTTGATTATGGCAGTATCTGATAAAAATCTTGTGAATATGGAAAGATAAATTTTAGCTAAAAAAGAAGGATACAAAGCTGCTTGACAGCAGTTTTTTGTATCCTTCTATTCGTCATATGAAGTTAGGTAATAGGCGCAGCACCCTGATTTCAGGTTTTATGCGAAGGGATTCTCTGACTTATATAGCATACCCTTCGGCTGGTTGAAGCCGATGTCCTCGACACCAAGGTACTTAAATACCTCGAACAGGGACTTGCCAAAATGTCCGAAGGCCACAGCACCATGATGAGGATAGTTCTTCTCCACCAGAACATGGCGGTAGAAGCGACCCATCTCCGGAATGGCAAAGATACCGATTCCTCCGAAGGAACGGGTAGCTACCGGAAGGACCTCACCCTCTGCGATATAAGCCTTCAGCTGGGCATCTGCAGTACTCTGCAGACGGAAGAAGGTGATGTTACCGGGAACGATATCACCCTCCAGGGTTCCTCTGGTGATGTTGGGCTCCTGATTCGGCTCTAAGGCTCTTGCCATAATCTTCTGATTCTTCATGGAGAAGCTACTCAGCTTGCAGGCTGCGGTGTTACCGCAATGGAAGCCCATGAAGGTATCCTTTAGGGTGTAATTGTATTTGCCCTTGATTTCTGCCTGGTACATATCGGCAGGAACGGTATTGTTAATATCCAGTAAGGTAACCACATCTTCGCTGATGCAGGTTCCGATGTACTCACTTAAGGTTCCGTAGATATCTACCTCACAGGATACCGGAATACCCATGGCAGTGAGACGGCTGTTCACATAGCAGGGAACGAAACCGAACTGGGTCTGGAAGGAGGGCCAGCACTTGTTAGCGAAAGCAATATATTTTCTGGAACCCTTATGAGCCTCAGCCCAATCTAGAAGAGTAAGCTCATATTGAGCAAGCTTCGGAAGAATTCCGGGCATCTTATTACCGGTACCCAGCTCCTTCTCCATGCTTGCGATTATCCCAGGAATGCGGGGATCTTCGGCATGAGCATGAAAAGCAGCATACAGATCCAGCTCAGAATTCTCTTCGATCTCAACACCCAGATTATACAGCTGCTTGATGGGAGCGTTGCAGGCAAGGAAGTCCTGGGGACGAGGGCCGAAGGAAATGATCTTCAGATTGCTTAAGCCTACTAAGGTTCTGGCGATCGGAACGAACTCTGCGATCATGTCAGCAACCTCCTCGGCATTACCGACCGGGTACTCCGGAATGTAGGCCTTGATGCCTCTAAGCTTAAGGTTATAGCTGGCATTCAGCATACCGCAGTAAGCGTCGCCTCTGCCATCCAGCAGATCCTCACCGCTTTCCTCAGCAGCAGCCACATACATGGCAGGGCCATCGAAGTATTTTGCCAGTAAGGTCTCGGGAGTCTCGGGACCGAAGTTTCCGAGGTAAACCACCAGGGCATTACAAGAAGCCTTCTTCACTTCCTCCAGAGCCTCCAGCATATGTACTTCATTTTCAACAGTGGTAGGGCACTCATAAAGCTGGCCGTACTTTTCGTAAGCCTTTACAACGGCTTTTCTTCTGTTTTCTGACAGCTGCTTGGGAAAGCAATCTCTGCTGACAGCGACGATACCGATTTTTAATTCGGGCATGTTCATCTTTCATATCCTCCTTATCAATATGGGTTACGGCACACAGGTTTCGCTCCGGTTTTGACCTCTGAATCAGAAGCTGACTGGAGCACCGGGATGCATTACTATGATCTGCTTTCATTATATTGCATCCACTTTGTTTAGTCAATGAATTATTTAAGATTTTACAAAGATCAGCAGAGCTGCTTTATTTTGCTTGTGGTAATAAAAGGGTTGGTATATAATATGCATACACATTGAATAGTTATTAAGAACAGAGCTTGAACTACAAGCTGCGCGACGGTGTTTTGGGAAAGGATCATAGGATGAGGCTACTGGAATATCTTCGAACGCATAGAATCATTACAGACGGTTCCATGGGGACCTATTATGCAAGCCTGGTAAATCAACCCGGTGCTTATTCCGAACGGGCGAACCTGGAGGCTCCCGAACTGATTGAAAGAATACATAAGGAATATATTCAGGCCGGAGCCGACTTAATCAGAACGAATACCTTTGCTGTCGGCAGAGATACCCTGAACATAGATGTCAAGGAACAGCAAAAGCTGGTGACAGCGGCCTGCCGGATAGCGAAGAAGGCGGCTTCTGAAGCAGGACGGGAGGGGCCTGATAGGAAGAAGCTTTGGATTTTGGGGGACATCGGACCCATATCGGCTGATGCCGATAAAAGTGAGGAAGAGCTTCTCGAGGAGTATCAGACAATCTGTGATATCTTCCTACAGGAAGAACTGGATGGAATCCACTTTGAGACCTTTGACAGTCTGAAGTATATCAGCAGATTGCTGCCTTATATCAGGAGCAAGAATAAAGAGCTGTTTCTATTGGTAAGCTTCTCTTTGAATAAGAACGGCTATTCACAAGCAGGCATCAGCGCTCACCGCCTGATGGAGCAGACTGCCGCTCTGGAAGGAATTGACGCCTGTGGCTTTAACTGCGGAGTAGGCTCCGGTCATATGCTGCAGCTGCTACAGAAGCTTTCCTATCCCTCAGATATGTTTCTCTATGTGGCACCGAATGCCGGTTATCCCGAACAGATGCAGAATCGCATGATCTTTATGGACAATGAGATATACTTTGCGGAGAACATGAAGAGGATCGCTGAACTGGGGATGGATCTGCTAGGGGGATGTTGCGGAACAACACCGGACTATATCCGGAGAATGACTGCCAAGATCCCGCTGACAGGGGCGCATATGATACCGGTGAAGCTCGGGCAATCGGCAGGGGTAAGGACAGAGGAAGCAGGGAATGACTTTTATGAGCTATTTGCACAAGGGAAGAAGGTAGTTGCAGTCGAACTGGACCCTCCCTATGATGCCAATATAGATCATATCATGGAATGCGCCCACAGCCTGAAGGCGACGAAGGCAGACATCATTACCTTTGCAGATTCACCGATGGGTAGAAGCCGGGTGGACTCCATCCTGATGGGAGCTAAAATCACCGGAGAGACCGGTATGAGAGTGATGCCCCATGTCTGCTGCAGGGATCGGAACATGATTTCCATGCGGGCCGGGATACTCGGAGCCTATATCCATGGAATCCGGAATCTTTTGTTGGTTACAGGGGATCCGGTACCAGGTGAAAGCAGAGTTTCAACCACAGGAGTATTTGACTATAACTCCATACGCCTGATGGATTATGTGAAGGAGATGAATGTGGAGCACTTCTCAAAGGACCCCATCTATTACGGAGGAGCCTTAAATTATAACAGGGGAGCTTTGGAGAAGGTAGTTGGCAGAATGAAACAGAAGATTGCGGCCGGAGCGAGCTTCTTTCTGACCCAGCCCGTCTTTTCCGAGGAGGATGCTGACAGGCTTAGAGAAATCAGAAAGCAGGTGGATACGAAGCTCCTGTGTGGTATTATGCCGCTGGTCAGTTACAGAAATGCGAACTTTATCAAGAATGAGTTGACCGGAATCCATGTACCGGATGAGATCGTGAACCGCTATCGCCCCGATATGTCCAGAGAGGAAGCGGAGAACACCGCAGCACGGATTGCCAATGAAATCATAGAGATGACGAAAGACTTTGCTGATGGCTATTATTTCATGCTTCCGTTCAACAGAGTGAGCCTGATGTCAAAAATAGTGATTTAATTCATAAGAAATGGAGGGGGATTTGATGAAAAAGAGTTTTTTGATTATTGTAGTGGGGATACTATTACTGGCGATTGATATTAAGATACCGGTGGGAGATGCCTATCCGGAGATGTTGAAGGCTGAGGACCTGGGCACTGTTTTTCAAGGAAAGGTAATTGATCATTTCATCGGGTCCCGCCCGCTTGTCGATGTGGTACCGGATCTCTTTGGTTTTCTGCTGATTTTTCTTGGATCAGTTATGCTGGCGAGAAGAAATTACCGCTTCATCATCGCAGCCCTTCTGACACCGGCAGCAATCTGCTTAAGCCTGGTAATCCCGAGACTTGCGTATAGTCTTCAGATGAGGGACCTTTATCTGAAGGTTGCTGGCTACAGCTTTCTTCTGGTGGCTGTTGAAATAGCGATAGAATTCTTCGTGGTCCATGGCATCGTATCGATGACGAACTGTATAGAGAATAAGTGGCATAACAATGAGCTGCTGATCGGCTGGATCATCGCTATGACAGGAAAGGGAATGCTGGTGGGAATAGATTTCTTCTTTGGGGAGAAGCTGTTCTATTATGCCTATTATCTTGTGATGCTCGGTGCAACCTTATTCTATCTTCAAAGATTATATATTACCAGTAAATTTAAAACGGAGGATAATCAATGACACGGCAGGAATTCTTAGAGCTGACACAGTCGAAAATCGTGATTCTGGATGGGGCAAACGGCAGTAATCTGCAGAAACGGGGGATGCCCACCGGAGTATCCCCTGAGAAGTGGATGCTCGAGAACAGGGAGGTCACCATCGGTCTTCAGAAAGAATTCCTTCTGGCAGGGACAGACATCCTCTTTGCCCCTACCTTCACTGCCAATCGGATTAAGCTGAAGGAGTACGGGCTTGAGCAGGATTTGGAGCAGATCAACCGGGAACTGGTCAGAATCAGCCGGGAAGCAGTGGCAAGTTACCGTGCCGTTACAGGAAATCAGAGAAAAATCTATATTGCGGCTGACGTCACCATGACAGGGGAACAGGTGGAGCCGCTGGGTAAGCTTGCCCTCGAGGACCTGATAGAGGTATATAAGGAACAGTTTCGTATTCTCCTTTCAGAGGGTGTGGATCTCGTTGTCATAGAAACCATGATGAGCCTGCAGGAATGCAGGGCCGCCCTGCTGGCTGCGAAGGAGCTTTGCGAGCTGCCCGTGATGGTATCGTTAACCTTTAATGAAGGGGGCCGTACCCTCTACGGAACGGATCCTAAGACAGCAGTCACAGTACTTCAAAGCATGGGAGCTGCGGCAGTCGGAGTCAATTGCTCCGTTGGCCCGGATAAGCTGCACGGCATCATCAGAGAGATGAAGCAGTATGCCTATATACCCATCCTGGCGAAGCCCAATGCCGGATTACCCAAGCTGATTGACGGCAGGACCGAATTTCCGATGGGAGCGGAGGAGTTCGCCGAGGAGATGTACCGGCTGGTGACAGAGGGAGCAGGACTGGTCGGAGGCTGCTGCGGCGCTACACCGGACCATATCCGCCGCTTGACCGAACGGGTTTCAGACAGGAAGCCGGGAGATATCATCAGGCGGCCTGTGCGGGCTCTGACTACAGAACGGAAAATGGTAGAAATCGATTTGAACGGACCCTTCCTGGTGATAGGGGAAAGAATCAATCCGACCGGTAAGAAGGCCCTGCAAGCAGAACTGAAGGAAGACAGGTATGAGCTGGTCTCCCGGATGGCTGCCGAACAGGCCGAGCTGGGAGCTGACATTCTGGATATCAACGTCGGCATGAGCGGTATCGATGAGAAGGAGGTTATGCGGAAGGCTGTTTACGAGGCCTTAAGGGTAACGGAGCTTCCGCTTAGTATCGACTC
Organism: Bacillota bacterium; assembly: GCA_023441965.1. GTDB lineage: Bacteria > Bacillota > Clostridia > Lachnospirales > Lachnospiraceae > Mobilitalea. The sequence goes on along the minus strand of JAEZNB010000030.1, from coordinate 23,953 downwards.
CAGTAATCCGGAGGTCATGGAAGCGATTCTTCGGTTATATCCGGGCAGAGCCTTGATCAATTCCATCTCCCTGGAGAAGAATAAGTTCGAGAAGCTGCTACCGATCGCGAAGAAATACGGGGCCATGTTCATTCTTCTCCCCCTGTCCGATCAGGGTATGCCCAAGGATATCGATGAGAAGAAGCAGATCATCCATACAGTACTCAACCGGGCTTATGAATTAGGGCTTCATAAAGAAGACATCATCGTAGATGGACTGGTCAATACGGTTGGTGCCAATCAGAATGCCGCTTTGGAGGCCCTGGAAACCATACGCTACTGCAAGGAGGAGCTGGGACTGGCTACAGTCGTCGGTCTGTCCAATATCTCCTTCGGTCTGCCGGAGCGGCAGTTCATCAACAGCAGCTTTTTATCTCTATGTATCAAGGCGGGTCTGACCATGGCCATAGCGAATCCATCTCAGGATCTGCTGATGAATACCGCCTTCGCTACCGAACTGCTCTTGGGCAGGGAGGGAGCCGCTGAAAAGTATATAGAGAGAGTTACCGCAAGACCGGTGGAGCTGACTCCTGCGGTTGGGCAGAAGGAAGGAACCAAGGAGAAACCTGCTGTTAAAGAGAATACTCAGGCGGAAGAACGATCCGAGCTCTTTCAGGCTGTCCTAAAGGGCAACCGGGCCGGTATTGTGGATATCGTAAAGATGGAACTGGCACAGGGAGCTGTTCCGGAGCAACTGATAGAGGAGCATTTGATTCCGGCGATCAATGAGGTGGGACGGCTGTTTGATCGTCAGATTTTCTTCCTTCCCCAACTGATTTCCGGGGCTGAGGCCATGAAGCTTGCCATTGATTATCTGGAACCCCTGTTGGCAAAGGATGCCCAGGCGAAGAGTCAGGGAACTGTGATTATTGCAACTGTGGCAGGAGATATCCATGACATAGGGAAGAATCTGGTTGCTCTTATGCTGAAGAATTACGGTTATCGGGTCGTAGACCTGGGCAAGGATGTAGCCACGGAGCAGATTATCCGTACTGCCAAGGAGGAGGGAGCGGATATCATAGCAGTTTCCGCTCTGATGACGACGACCATGGTAGAGATGAAGCAGGTTGTCCGCATGGCTAAGGAAGTAGGACTGAAGGCCAAGGTCATCATCGGCGGAGCAGTGATAACGGAAGGCTATGCGGAGGAAATCGGAGCGGATGGATATTCACCGGATGCCCAGACTGCCGTGAATCTGGTCAGAGGACTGTTAGAGCAGTAATTTGTGCTATGCCAAAGACAGATAGAAGGAATATCATTAAGGGAGAGGATAGGATGGAAAAGAATCATCCCACAGAAGGGTATGCACTTACAGAGAAAAGGTTTGATATCAGCAGCTTATCGGTCGATGTCATCATCCCGGTCTATCACCCGGGCAGGCAATTTCATCTGCTGTTGGACAGATTAAGCAGACAGAGGAAGAAGCCGGGTCATATCCTGCTGCTTCATACGATTGATAAACCGGGGGAGGCTTTGGAGCTGCCTGACTTAGGCGAGATCAAGGTAACGGTCCTGCCGATTGATAAGAAGGACTTTGACCATGGGGGTACCAGGAGATTCGGTGCAGCCCAATCAGAGGCGGATATCCTGATGTTTATGACCCAGGATGCCATCCCGGAGGACGAATTCCTGATCGAGAATCTTTTAAAGCCCTACCTGAATGAGAAGGTGGCTGCGACCTATGCGAGACAGCTTCCCGGTGAGAATGCCGATCTTCTGGAGCGCTTTACCAGAGCCTTTAATTATCCGAAGACCAGTAGAATCAAGTCCTCAGAGGACGTCAAGGAGCTGGGAATCAAGACCTTCTTCTGCTCCAATGTCTGCGCGACATACAAAAATACAATCTATAAAAAGCTGGGGGGCTTTGTGGACAGGACAATCTTTAATGAGGATATGCTTCTGGCCTTTCAGATCATTGGTTCCGGCTACAAAATTGCTTACAATGCCGAGGCCAAGGTGCTGCATTCCCACAACTACTCCTATCTGCAGCAGTTTACCAGGAACTTCGATCTGGGAGTATCCCATAAAGAGTATGCGGAATACTTCGACAGCGTAAAATCCGAAGCGGAGGGAATGAAGTTGGTAAAGCAGACCTTAAAATATCTGGTGGAGCATAAGAAGTACCTGCTGATACCGGATCTGATCTTAAACGCAGGCTTTAAGTACCTGGGCTATCTGCTGGGGGTCAATTACCGCAAACTACCTTATGGCCTGGTGGTGCGCTTTAGCATGAATAAGACCTATTGGAAGAAGGATTAACTACGAACGAAGCACAGGAGAGTTGATATGAGCAGGGTATCCATCGTATTGTCAACCTATAACGGAGAGAAATATCTGAAGGAGCAGTTAGATTCCATTCTGACTTCTTCCTATCAGGATATTGACCTTTTTATCAGGGATGATGGCTCCTCGGATCGGACGATGGAGCTACTGGAGGCCTATCACGGCAAAGAGCCCGAGAGGATTTATATAAGAAGAAATGAAGTCAATCTGGGGTATACCCTGAACTTTCTGGAGGGAATCTGCGACACTACCGCTGATTATGTCATGCTGTGTGACCAGGATGATGTCTGGATGCCGAATAAAATCAGGGATACCCTAAATCGGATGCGGCACATGGAAGCACAGCTGGGAAAGGATACTCCGCTTGCTGTTTTTACGGATGCTACCCTGGTGGATGAGAAGCTTCATCAGCTTCATGAATCCTTCTTTCTTGCCGGAAAGCTGAATCCCCGCAGGACGGACCTGGCCCATATCCTGATGGAAAATAAGCTGATTGGCTGTACGGTCATGATCAATGCTTCTCTGCGCCGGATCCTAAAGAGCAGGAGACTGCCCCAAAAGGCCAGATATCATGACTGGTGGATCGCTTTGATTGCAGCTTCCTGCGGTAAGATTGGCTTTCTGCCTGATAGGACGATGCTATATCGTCAGCATGGCTTTAATGTGGTGGGGAGCAGGAGCTTCCTGTCCTATATCAGGGACCGGATCAGCTCTCTTCAGAAGCAGAAGGGCGCTTTGTTGGCAGTGGAACAGCAGGCTGAGGAATTTGCCGAGCTGTACCGGGACTATTTATCTGAAGCGAATCTAGAGGTGCTTGGGCAATTTGCAGGCCTGCAGCATGCGGGCTTCCTTCAAAGAAGAGTCCTTATCTTGAAATACGGCTTCTTTAAGACGGGATTGATCCGCAACATTGGGTTAATGTTTATTATTTGAATGTGTATTTTTATGCATGGATGAATCCCCCATAATTTCAGCGGATTTGTTTCAAATAGCATGATATCAGTACTTGACAAATACAAAGGTTGTTGTTACAATAACTTAAAATTATATAAATTTACTTTTTATACAGCAGCAGTAGCCCCATTGCAGAGTGTCCTGTGGTGTCGGGCTATTCTTATAACCTTTCCTACTTCAGGCAATGATTCACAGGAACCTACGGAACAGCTTTGTGTCACTACATAGAAAGAGAGGAAAATACTATGAAGCGAATGGTATTATCAATTCTGGTGGATAACACTGCCGGCGTACTAAGCCGTGTAGCCGGTCTGTTCAGCAGAAGAGGCTATAACATCGACAGCCTGACTGTCGGTGAGACCCAGAATCCGGCGATATCGAGGATGACGGTACTTGCCCACGGGGATGACCAGATCCTGGAGCAGATCAGAAAGCAGGTACAGAAGCTTGAGGATGTCAAGGAAATTATTGAGCTGGTTCCGGGAGAATCTGTTACCAGAGAGTTGGTTCTGGTGAAGGTCAGTGCATCGGAGAAGGATCGGCAGGCCATTATCTCCATAGCGGATATATTCCGTGCCAAGATTGTTGATGTAGCCGTGGAGTCTCTGATGATCGAGCTTACGGGTAATCAGGATAAGATCAATGCATTTATCAAGCTGCTGGAGCAGTATACCATCAAGGAGCTGGTCAGGACCGGTATTACGGGACTTACGAGAGGCTCCGGTGATATAGCGGACTTTGATGAGTAAGTAATTGGAGGAGCAATCTTCCCTAAAAATATGGATGGAGGGTAACCTCCATAAAAGAAAATGGAGGATAAAAAGGTATGGCTAAGATTTATTATCAACAGGATTGTAATTTATCATTGCTGGATGGCAAGACAGTTGCAGTGATCGGTTATGGCAGCCAGGGACATGCACATGCATTGAACATGAAGGAATCAGGCGTTAATGTCGTTATCGGTCTGTACGAAGGAAGTAAGTCCTGGGCTAAGGCAGAAGCTGCTGGTTTTCAGGTATATACAGCTGCAGAAGCTGCGAAGAAGGCTGACATCATCATGATCCTGATCAATGATGAGAAGCAGGCAAAATTATATAAGGAGTCCATCGCACCTAATCTGGAGGCGGGCAATGCTTTAATGTTCGCCCATGGTTTTTCCATCCACTTTGGTCAGATTATCCCTCCGAAGGATGTGGATGTTCTGATGATTGCTCCCAAGGGCCCCGGTCATACCGTAAGAAGCCAGTACCAAGAGGGTCAGGGTGTTCCCTGTCTGATCGCTGTTCATCAGGATGCTACCGGTAAGGCGCATGATATCGGTCTAGCTTATGCCCTTGCCATCGGTGGCGCAAGAGCAGGTGTTCTGGAGACAAGCTTCCGTGAAGAGACTGAGACAGACCTCTTCGGTGAGCAGGCTGTTCTTTGCGGCGGTGTTACAGCCCTGATGAAGGCCGGCTTTGAAGTATTGGTAGAAGCAGGTTATGAGCCGGAAAGCGCTTATTTTGAGTGTATTCATGAGATGAAGCTGATCGTTGATCTGATCAATGAGAGCGGTTTTGCCGGAATGAGATATTCTATCTCTAATACGGCAGAGTACGGAGATTATATCACCGGACCGAAGATCATCACCGAGGATACGAAGAATGCCATGAGAAAGGTATTATCCGATATTCAGGACGGAACCTTTGCCCGCAACTGGCTCTTAGAGAACCAGATCGGCTGCACGAATTTCAATGCGAAGAGAAGAATCGAAGCCGGACATCAGCTGGAGAAGGTTGGAGCAGAGCTTCGTAACATGATGAGCTGGACCAAGAAGAAAAAGCTGATTGAGAATTAATAATCAAGTATATAATAGTTTCATATAACCGGATCAGGTGTAGCCATGGGCTGCACCTTTTCTAGGCTTAATAGGTTTTTACAGCAGGAGATCCGACAGAAAACATTTTGTAAGTTCGCCGGATCTATGCTATAATCAAAAAAACATCGGATAAGAGGAGTTGGAGGAACCATTCATGTCGAAGATTAGAATTGGAATTGTTGGCTACGGTAACTTGGGAAAAAGTGCTGAGCTTGGAATCAGACAGAATAAGGATATGGAGCTGGTCGGTGTCTTTACCAGACGGAAGCCCTCCGAGGTCACGGTAGCAACAGAGGGTGTGAAGGCCTATACCGTTGAGGATGCAGCCAAGATGACAGATCAGATCGATGTTATGCTGCTCTGTGGTGGCAGTATGAGTGATCTTCCGGTACAGGGACCACAGTTTGCCGGACTCTTTCATACCGTAGATGGCTTCGATACCCATGCGAAGATACCGCAGTATTATGCTGAGGTGGACCGGGCTGCGAAAGCCTCCGGGAAGGTATGCATTATATCCAGTGGTTGGGATCCCGGTATGTTCTCTATAAACAGACTGTATGCAGAAGCGATTCTTCCGGAAGGGAAGTCCTATACCTTCTGGGGTAAGGGTGTCAGCCAGGGACATTCCGATGCCATTCGGCGGGTGAAGGGGGTCCTGGATGGGAAGCAATACACCATTCCGTTGGAAGAGGCAATGGAGAGAGTAAGGAAGGGTGAAGAGCCTGCATTTACCACCAGGGACAAGCATATCAGAGAATGCTTTGTCGTTGCCGAACCGGGAGCTGATTTGGACAGGATTGAGCAGGAGATAAAGTCCATGCCCAATTACTTCAGCGACTATGATACCATCGTTCATTTTATCAGCATGGAGGAGCTTAAGGATAAGCACAATGCCCTGCCCCATGGGGGCTTTGTATTCCAGAGCGGCAGAACAGGGAAGGAGCTGGAGCATAATCACATCATCGAATATAGTCTGAAGCTGGATTCTAATCCGGATTTTACAGCCAATGTAATGCTCGCTTATGCAAGAGCTGCCTATAGACTCGCCAGGGAAGGCGTGAGCGGTGCCAAAACCGTATTCGATATCGCTCCGGCTTATCTGTCGATGAAGACCGGAGAAGAACTAAGAGCTGAGCTTTTATAGTGATATAAAGTAACCCTGCTGATGATTACAGATTAGGCACGAAGGAGGAGCTATGTCAGAAGTCAAAGCAATCATGAATACAGCTGCAGTAAACAGGAATATCATCAAAAACGGCAAAACAGAAATGAAGGACGGCCAGCCCTTCGCCTCCTATCTAGAGGGGAAGAAGGATTTGGACCGGATCTTCAGTGAGGCTGCAAGAAAGTACAATGTACCTGTAGAATTGCTGAAGGCAATCGGAAAGGCAGAATCGGATTTTAAGGCGGATGCCGTTTCCCGGAGCGGAGCTCAGGGTATTATGCAGCTGATGCCAAAAACAGCGGAGTATCTGGGAGTGACCGATTCCTTTGACCCGGAGCAGAACATCAATGGCGGTGCCAAGTATATCAAGGAGCTGCTGGATAAGTATGAGGGAAATACGAAGCTGGCTCTGGCGGCCTATAATGCAGGGATGAATAATGTGAAGAAATACGGCGGGATTCCTCCCTTTGAGGAGACCCAGAATTATGTCGTTAAGGTGATGAAATATATGCAGCAGAATCTGGAGGCAGGGAGTGTTACTGTCAGTACAGCTGGACAGAACAAAGCCCCCCTACCTTCTGCAGCCGCTGCTCCTTTGCAGAATTGGATCGTGCAGCCCTCTGAGCAGACAAAGAAGGCCTCAGAGGTAAGGGATGCCCTGGATCTGCTGTTCTCCTATGATGATTATCTGAAGCTTCTGGAGCTGTTCTTTAATGATGAGGATAAACGATAACCATTATCAGAAGAAAAAACGGATGCCGGAAGGCATAGGCGAAGAAGAGCTCGAACAGAGAAGAGCTCATAAATAAGGGGGTTGACATTCTCCCTTTCAGATGCTAGAATAAACCCAGTTTACGGAAATGAGGTAGAGGGAATGATAGTAATTACTTGCTAATTCTGATGAAGAGAATATGTGATGGAGATGGCCGTTAAGGTCTATTTCTATTGCCAGCAAGAAATTATGATTCCCATACGGCTTTATATGATAATGGATAGGAGAAGTCTGTACCAAGTAAGACTTCTGTGCTTATAAGCGTCCGGCCACAAGATGAATAATTTCTTGTGGCTTTTCTTGTGGAGAAAAAGGACTGCATGAAACTTAAGTGCAGCATAAGGAGGACAGATTTATGGCACAAATAATGGTGAAGGACCTTACCTTCAGCTATGATACAACTTTTGAGAATATATTCGAGCATGTAAGCTTTTTATTTGATACGGACTGGAGAATCGGTTTTGTCGGCAGGAACGGCAGAGGAAAAACCACCTTCCTAAATCTCTTAATGGGGAAGTACGAATATCAGGGGACGATAGCAGCATCCGTGGACTTTGACTACTTTCCCTTCGAAGTGGCCGAACCGGACCGGATTACCCTGGAGGTGATGAAGGACATTATCGCACCCTTTCGGCTCTGGGAGCAGGAGATGCAGCAATGTCTGGAGCAGGCTCCCGATGCTGCTGCCATGCTCCGCTACGGTGAGCTGCAGGAGCTGTACCAGAAGCAGGATGGCTATATCATTGAAGAACTGATCGAAAAGGAGCTGGGAAAGCTTCAGGTTGATCCGTCTGTTTTGGAACGGCCCTTTTCTACCCTAAGCTTTGGAGAGAGAACGAAGCTGATGCTGGCAGCTCTGTTTCTGAAGAAGAATCATTTTCTGCTGATAGATGAGCCTACGAACCACCTGGACCGGGAGGGAAGAGAAATCCTGGCCGCTTACCTGCAGACGAAAAAGGGCTTTGTTTTAGTATCCCATGACCGTGCCTTCCTGGATCAATGCATCGATCATGTACTTGCCATTAACAGGATGAATATCGAGATACAAAAGGGGAACTTCACCTCCTGGTTTCAGAACCGGGAACGGCAGGACCGGTATGAACAGGAAAGAAATGAACAGCTGAAGAAGGACATTAAGGAGCTGGCAGAAGCAGCCAGAAGGACAGCAGGCTGGTCCGATCAGGTGGAGGCCTCCAAGATAGGTAATCATTCGGCGGACAGGGGAAATATCGGACATAAAGCAGCGAAAATGATGAAACGGGCCAAGGCAATTGAGAACCGAAAGCTGGTAAATATTGAGGAGAAGAAGAGTTTACTAAAAAATGTCGAGCAGGCAGAACCCTTGAAGATGAATGTTCTGGATTTCTATAAGGAACGGCTGATGGAGGCTGAGGATTTATGCTTGTATTATGACGGCAGAAGGATAGCAGGTCCCATCGGTTTTCAATTAAACCGTGGTGATAGGATCGCAGTCAGAGGCAGAAATGGCTCCGGTAAGTCCACTCTGTTTCAGCTCCTGCTGGGTGAGGGCATAGAATATTCCGGCAGATATCAGGTGGCAGCCGGCCTCAAGCTCTCCTATGTATCCCAGGACACCTCCGGCCTGACAGGCAGTCTGAAGGAGTATGCCCTCTATCACGGTTTGGATGAAACCATCTTTAAGACCGTGCTTCGGCAGTTGGATTTCTCCAGAGATCAGTTTGAGAAGAATATGGAGGAGTTCAGTGCGGGACAGAAGAAGAAGGTACTGTTAGCAAGGAGCCTGGTAGAACCATCTCATGCATTTCTGTGGGATGAACCCCTAAACTTCATCGATGTCCTATCCAGAATACAGATAGAGGAGCTAATTCTAAAGTATCAGCCTACGATGATCTTCGTCGAGCATGACCGGGTATTCACAGAGAAGATCATGACGAAGGAGGTTAATCTGTCCTGACAGCTACCTCATCCATGATATTGTTACTGTACTATGAACAGTTCTCTGCGGAGGGAGGCAAGGACCATCATATCCCTGGTGTTGTTATCTTCGATATAAGCAGAGCCCTACCTACTGAGAAGGAATGCCAGGACCTAAGAAACAGCTGCCCGATCTAAAGTTGACGGAAGCTGGCAGTTGCTTTATAATGACAGTTATTCCATTTCAGTAAGCCTCCGTCATAGAATAGGCGGAGGCTGTGTAAGAATAGCAGGGACTGCATAATAAGCATAATAAGGAGAAGCGGCATGATCAGGGTAATCGTATTTGATATCGGAAATGTCTTAGCCCCCTTTGATTGGGAGGGATGTCTGAGAGACCATGGGTTTTCGGAGGAGATGATCGAGAGAATCGGGAGGGCAACGGTGCAAGACCCTCTATGGAAGGAGCTGGACCGTAGTGTATCCTTTAGTGAGGAGCTGATCGAGGGTTTTATCGCCAATGATCCTGAGATTGCCTTACAGATCAGACAGTTCTTATCTTTCAGTGAACAGACAGTCTGGGAAGCTGAATACTCGGCAGATTTGATCACCCGGCTGAAGGAGAAGGGTTATAAGGTATATCTCTTATCCAACTATAGTGGCAGGAATTTTCAATATGCGAAGGAGAAATTCAAATTCATCGGTCTGGCCGATGGAGGAGTAATCTCCTATGAGGTAGGCAGTGTCAAGCCGGAGCCGGAAATATTCCGGGCACTGATACAAAAATATGATTTGAACCCGGAGGAAGCGGTATTTCTGGATGACATGAAGGTCAACATAGATGCTGCTGCCGGTCATGGCTTCCGTACCATACAGTTTCAGAATCTGGAGCAGGCCCTGGAGGAGCTGCGCAGGCTGAAGGTCAGTATTTAAAGCTTTATACATATAAAACCAAAAGAGGTCTGTATCTCTATGATCTGTTTCACCGGCAGTCATGAAGATGCAGACCCCTTTTATATTCCCCCATAGCTTATGATCAAGTTGTATGCAACTAAGCCAGAAGGCACAAGACCGTATTTCTATGATAAGCATGAATGTGTCCATCCTATTGATGTAGATGCTTACCCATGAAAAATGCGGATTCCTAAGAATCCGCATGATAAATATCCTGTTATTAAGTTCCGCTGAAGCGTTAGCTCTTCTTAGGCTTCTTCACAAGCTCCGGCTCGGGCATAATGGGCTTTAAGGAAGGCATCACACCGGTATCAGCCTTTTTCTTCTTCTTAACTTCTTTTTTAATATCTCTGTTCCCCATATATCTCACTCCTCTTAGAAATATTTCAACTTATAACTATATTATAATTACTTGCCGGATATTCGTCCAGTAGAAAATTTGAAGAATGACAAGCTATTGCATGGAAGAAGGTTTTTTTCGATCAGAGTATGGCTTATGTAGGAAGCATGCGCTTTGGGTTTGTCTCATCCGCTGCCGGAGCCTTAGGTCTGAATGATTTTACGATTCCTGTACATAATAAATAGATAAATGAATTCTGGGAGTATGTACATGAAGGATTACAGATTAGGCATTGATATCGGTTCAACAACAGTGAAGCTGGTGGTACTCGGAGAAGAGGGACAGCTGCGATACAGTGAGTATAGAAGGCATTATTCCAATATAAAGGATACCCTGATTACCCTAATTCGGGAATGCGATCAGGCCCTGGGAGAGCAAAAGGTAAGGTGCTGCATTACCGGCTCCGGAGGTCTTTCGGTTTCCAGATGGTTATCCCTACCTTTCATCCAGGAGGTGATCGCCTGTAACAGTGCCGTGGAAGCACTGATACCTCAGACCGAGGTTGTGATTGAGCTGGGAGGTGAGGATGCGAAGATCACCTATTTGAAGGGATCGGTGGAGCAGCGGATGAACAGCAGCTGTGCCGGTGGGACCGGAGCCTTCATAGACCAGATGGCTGTTCTCCTTCATACGGATGCAGCCGGACTGAACGAGCTGGCGAAGGATTATCAGATCCTCTACCCGATCGCATCCCGCTGCGGTGTATTTGCGAAAACAGATATACAGCCTCTGCTCAATGAGGGGGCAAGGAAGGAGGATATCGCTGCCTCCATCCTACAGGCCGTAGTAAACCAGACCCTCGGTGGTCTGGCCTGTGGGAAACCGATCCGTGGTAAGGTGGCTTTTCTGGGAGGCCCCCTTTATTTTCTCCCGGAGCTTAGGAAACGGTTTACAGAAAGTCTGAAGCTGACAGAGGGGGCAACGATCTGCCCGGAGAACTCTCAGCTTTTTGCAGCCATAGGAGCTGCATTGTCAGCAAAGCAGCAGGAAGGAATATCTCTGGGTAAGCTAAGGGATAGGTTTGCCCTGATTTCCGGCTTCAGGGAGGAGGAGGTCAGCCGCCTGGAGCCCTTATTTCATAGCGAGGAGGAATATCAGCTATTCAGAGAGAGGCATGGAAGGGCCAGGGTAAGGCGGGAAGACTTAAAGAACTACCGGGGACGGATCTACCTAGGGATAGATGCCGGCTCTACTACCACGAAGCTGGCTGCCATCGGTGAGGAGGGAGAGCTCCTTTATTCCTCCTATGGCGGAAATGAGGGGCATCCCCTGGGTAAGCTGGTGGATGAGTTGAAGGTGCTATACCATAGACTACCGAAGGAAACCAGGATTACAAGGGTGGCTGTCACCGGCTACGGTGAAGCACTGATGAAGGCAGCCCTTCATGCAGACTATGGGGAGATAGAAACCATTGCCCACTATAAGGCAGCCCGCTTCTTCGAACCCAAGGTGGATTTTATCCTTGATATCGGCGGGCAGGATATGAAATGTCTTCGGATGAAGGAGGGAGCAATCGACAGTATTCTTTTGAATGAAGCCTGTTCCTCCGGCTGCGGCTCCTTCCTGGAGGGCTTTGCCGCCTCGCTCCACCTGAAGGTGGAGGAGTTTGCGGGACAAGCTCTGTATGCCAAAGCGCCTGTGGATCTTGGGACGAAATGTACGGTCTTCATGAATTCCAAGGTAAAGCAGGCTCAGAAGGAGGGAGCCGGCATAGCGGACCTGTCAGCCGGCTTATCCTACTCTGTCATTAAGAATGCACTCTATAAGGTTATAAAGCTCCGGGACAAGAAGGACCTGGGTAGCTATATCGTTGTCCAGGGGGGAACCTTCTATAACGATGCGGTTCTGCGCTGCTTTGAGCGGATTACAGGAAGGGAGGTAATCCGTCCGGATATCGCCGGACTCATGGGTGCCTTCGGGGCTGCCCTGATTGCCAGAGAGCGATATCATGAAGAGTTACAGGAAGCAAGCCGGGAGCATGAAACCGGTAGGCCTAAGCTTAGCAGGGCTATACCGGCCTTTCATACGGAGGCCGCTGCGGAGCTATCCTCCCTCTTGCCCATGGAGGACCTTCAGGCTTTTCAGATGAACTCCTCCCATCGCCGCTGTGGTAAGTGTACGAATCACTGCCTGCTAACGGTAAACAGCTTTCCCAAGGGAGAGAGCTTTATCACCGGCAATCGCTGTGAGAGGGGCTTAGGAGCGGAGAGGCAGACAGAGAAGAAGCTTCCCGATCTCTACAGCTATAAATACAGAAGGACCTTCAGCTATCAGCCCTTGAAGGAAGGGGAAGCAAGAAGGGGGACTATCGGAATACCCAGGGTGCTCAATCTGTATGAAAACTATCCCTTCTGGTTCACCCTGCTTACAAGTCTGGGCTTCCGTGTCATCCTATCCTCACCCTCCGGTAAGAAGCTCTTTGAGAGAGGGCTGGAGACCATTCCTTCGGAATCTGTCTGCTATCCTGCGAAGCTAAGTCATGGACATATCCTTGACCTGGTGGACCGTGGGGTCAGAACGATCTTCTATCCCTGTGTGGTTTATGAGAAGAAGGAGTTTAAGGAAGCAAACAACCACTACAATTGCCCGATTGTTACCTCCTATCCGGAGGTGCTACGGAACAATGTGGAGGAGCTTAAGAATTATCAGGTGAAGCTGATCACTCCTTTTCTTACCTTAGAGGCCCCGAAGGTTCTGACAGAGAGGATCGTAGAGGAGCTGAAGGACTACCATGTCACCTATCAGGAGGCAAAGCGGGCCGTTCGTCTTGCCTGCAGGGAGAGGGAGCAGTATAAGAGGGATATTCAAACCAAGGGGGAGGAGGCTCTCGCCTACTTAAAAACCGAGGGGAAGAAGGGAATTGTCCTATGCGGGAAGCCCTATCATGTGGACCCGGAGATCAATCATGGAATTCCGGAACTGATTCTTTCCTATGGGCTGGCTGTCCTGACAGAGGACAGCATCGCCCATCTGTCGGGACTGAAGCAGAAGCTACGGGTCGTGGACCAGTGGACCTATAATTCCAGGCTTTATCGGGCAGCTTCCTTGGTGGCCGAAGAGCCCTCTCTGGAGCTGGTACAGCTGAATTCCTTCGGATGTGGGCTGGATGCGGTCACTTCGGATCAGATTGCTGAGCTCCTTGCCGCAGGAGGGAAGCTCTATACGATGTTAAAAATTGATGAGGGCAATAACCTGGGAGCCGCCAAGATCAGGCTCCGTTCTCTGATTGCCGCGATCAGGGAGAGGAAGGTTGACATGCAGACAGCAGTAAGGCAGCAGGAGGAGGGGAGGAGACCGGAGTTTACGAAGGAGATGAAACTGACCCATACCATTCTGGCACCCCAGATGGCGCCCATCCAATTTGATCTGATCCGGGAGGCAGCCCGTGCCTGCGGCTATAAACTGGAGGTGCTCCCAGCCTTCGATCGGTCTGCCGTAGAGGAAGGCTTACAGTATGTGAACAACGATGCCTGCTATCCGGCCATTATCATGGTTGGTCAGGTCGTAAAGGCATTGAAGTCTGGGCAGTATAATCCCGGGAAATGCTCGGTCATCATTACACAGAGCGGTGGCGGCTGTCGGGCAACGAATTATCTGGCCTTACTGGAATTAGGCCTGAAGCAGGCTGGCTTTCCCCAGGTTCCCATTATTTCCGTTAATGCAGCGGGCCTCGGTAAGCAGCCCGGCTTCCAATACACCATGGGACTGCTCAACCGCTGCATCATGGCCATGATATATGGGGATTTGTTTATGAAGGTATTAAATCGGACCAGGCCCTATGAGCGATTTCCGGGATCTTCAAAACTCCTTTATGAGAAATGGTGTGAAAAGGCGAAGAGTAACATCAGAAGTCTGGGGAAGAGAGACTTCGAGCAAAACGTTAAGGGCATTATCAGAGCCTTCGATCAGCTGGAGCTGACGGAGATCAAGAAGCCCAGGGTCGGTGTGGTGGGAGAGATATTGGTGAAATACCACCCGACAGCCAATAACGATATTGTTGGTATTCTGGAGGAAGGAGGCGCAGAGGCAATTGTACCTGATCTTATGGATTATATCTTATATTCTGCTTACAATGCACGATTCCGCTTCCGATACCTCGCGGGATCGAAGCTGATGATGGAAGCCAATAATTTTGCGGCTTATTATATCCGACGCTTCCGAAGGCTCTTATGCAAGGAGCTGGAGAGGAGTAAGCGCTTTCATCCCCCCACTTCGATTGAGGAGCTGGCAGGGATGGCCTCAGGAATCTTATCTCTGGGAAATCAGACAGGAGAGGGGTGGCTGGTTACTGCCGAGATGCTGGAGCTGATCGAACAGGGCACGGATAACATTATCTGTGTCCAGCCCCTGGCCTGCTTGCCGAATCACATCACAGGGAAAGGGATGTTCAAGCCGATCAAGGACAGATACCCGTCCGCGAATATCATACCAATCGATTATGATCCCGGTATATCCAGCGTGAATCAGCTAAACCGCATTAAGCTGCTGCTCACCGTGGCATTGAAAAAGATGAAGGAGCAATAGTACAAGGAGGAAGGCCCAACAAGATTTAACCTTGAAATAAAGGCAGGAGTAGAATACAATGGATATGTGCGGGTAAGTGTAAACACAAATATGATACCATATGGGGGGATTTGTTTGAAGAAGATCATACTGTTCGTACTCCTGATAGGGCTCATGGCTGTTGCCACAGCCTGCTCCAACGATGCCGGGAGTGACGGGACGAAGCAGGGTCAGAAGACCGACGTTTCTGTTACAGAGGATAGGGAGAAGGATAATGATCGCAAGGAGCAGACAAAGGATGATATGGAAGCTGCCGATGCCGCCGAAGAAGCTGTATCCGGTGCTGTTGTGGCTTCGGGGGAAGTCGCTGAAGCTGATCTGCTTGAACGAAGCAAAAGCTTGGCCTTACAGATGGCAGAGGGGGATTTTGAACAGACCTATCAAAGCTTTGCCCCTATCATGAAAGGGCAATATCCAAAGCAGTGGCTTGAGAAGGATTGGATCGCGACGGTCTCCGACCTTGGAAATTATAAAGAAATCTACTCTGTCGAGGAAAAAACCGAGGATAAATATAAGAATGTATACATCGTGCTTAAATATGAGAATTATGGTTTAAGGCTTACCCTGGTCTATAATGAAAAAGAAAAGATTGAAGGGATTTGGTTGCATTATGTCACTGCCGGTATAGATCTGGAGACGACAGACCTATTCTCGGAACAGGCAATCAAAATCGGTGAGGACTACCCTGTGGACGGTATTCTGACCCTGCCCAAGGGGGTTACAAAGCCACCGGTCGTTATCCTGGTGCATGGCTCCGGCACCCATGATTGGGACGAAACAGTAGGGCCGGGAGTCAATAAACCCTTCCGGGATATTGCCCAGGGACTTGCTGAGCAGGGCATCGCATCGATCCGCTATCAGGAACGGTTGGCCGCTTATCCGGAGCTGGCCTCCGAAAGGGTCACCATCCAGCTGGATTCCCTGGATGATGTGGATGCAGCCATTACCTATGCAGCTGCCTGTGACCTGATTGATACCGACAGAATCTATATCCTGGGTCACAGTCTGGGCGGAGTACTGGCTCCCAAGATTGCCTCTGATTATAAAGAGGTCAAGGGGATCATAATTCTGGCAGGAAGCCCGAGAAAGCTGGAGGATATTGCCGCAGACCAGCAGGAGCTCCTCTTAAAAATGAGTAAAACCGAGATAGCGAAGGCGAGGAAAGACGCGGAGGCTATCAAGGGACTTACAGAGGAGTCAACAGGAAATTATCTCGGCATGCCTGCTTCCTACTGGTATAGTCTGAATCAGATTGATGTACCGGAGATCGTAAAATCCCTGACCATACCTATGTTCATAGCCCAGGGCAGTGCTGATTTCCAGATCTATGCCGACCGGGACTATCCTGCATGGCAGGTCTTATTAAAGGACCGCAAGGAGGTCACCCTTAAACTGTATGATAATCTGAATCATATGTTCATGAAATCAAACGGTGTGGATGATTTGACAGAATACCTCATTCCTTCCACTGTTGACCGGGAGGTAATTGATGATATGGCCGCCTGGGTTCATAAAAACTAAATATTTCGTAGCACATTCACCCTATCTTCATCATCCTTGACGCTGGATAGGGTGAATGTTAATATGAAATTGTGCGAAAAACGTAAATAAATTACACTGAGGTAAAGACATGAATACAGTGTTTCACTATTTAAAACCCTATGCCCTGCGTATGCTGTCAGGCTTTCTGATTAAGGTTCTGGGTACCTTAATGGATCTGGGCCTGCCCTGGGTCTTAGCCTTTATCATCGATGATATCATACCGACAGCGAAGATATCCCTCATCCTCTGGTGGGGAGTTGTCATGATCCTCCTATCTGTCTGGGCAAGAGTATTTAATGTTGTGGCAAACCGTATGGCTGCCAGAGTAGCCAGGAATACCATCGAAAGTCTTCGCCATGATCTGTTTGAGAAAATATTGAGCCTGTCCGGTGCTCAGCTGGATTATTTTACGATCCCTTCTCTGGAAGCCAGAATGACCTCGGATACCTATAACATACATAGCATGATCGGTATGATGCAGCGGATCGGTGTCCGTGCGCCTATCATTCTGATCGGTGGCATCCTGATTACAAGTACACTGGAGCCGGTGCTGACTCTGGTCCTCGTCGGTGTACTTCCCTTCCTGGCCCTTGTGGTCTATCTGGTCTCAAAAAAAGGAATCCCCCTCTATACAAAGCTTCAGCTCTCTGTGGATAAGATGGTCCGGATCGTCCGGGAGAATATCACCGGTATCCGTGTGATTAAAGCCCTGTCCAAGACTGCCTATGAGAAGAACAGATTCTATGAGGTAAACAATGAGGTGGCAGATAAGGAGAGGAAGGCCGCAAGCACCATGGCTATTACCAATCCAATTATGAATCTGCTTCTGAATATGGGACTTACCCTGGTAATCATCGTCGGAGCCTACCGCGTGAACAGTGGTGCTTCGGAGCCTGGGAAAATCGTGGCCTTTCTATCCTATTTTACCATTATGCTCCATGCTGTGATGGCAATCACCAGAATCTTTGTGGTCTTCTCCAAGGCAGGAGCATCAGCAGCCCGTATCGCTGAGGTGCTGAATGCAGAGGAGGATTTGAAGGAGCTTGGGCTGGAGCCGACTCCTTCGGAAAATCATATCGAATTTCGGCAGGTAACCTTCTCCTATACGAAGGAACCCTGTATCACCAATATCAGCTTTGGGATTAAAAAGGGGGATAGTCTTGGCATTATAGGCTCTACCGGCTCCGGAAAGACAACCTTAATCAATCTGCTGATGCGCTTTTATGATGTTTCAGAGGGAAGTATTCTGATTGATGGGAGAGATATCCGCAGCATGAATAAGCAGGAGCTTCGGAAGCGCTTCGGTGTCGTCTTCCAGAATGACGTCCTGTTCGCAGACCGGATCTATGAGAATATCAGTATCGGTCGTGACCTTTCTGCAGACCGGGTCAGGGAAGCTGCTCAGGATGCCCAGGCTGCAGGCTTTATCTCTGAACTGGAGGAGGAGCTGGATTTTATACTGTCCATAAAGGGGAGCAACCTAAGTGGCGGACAGAAGCAGCGTCTTCTGGTCTCCAGAGCTCTGGCCGGAGAACCGGAGATCCTGATTCTGGACGATTCCTCCAGTGCCCTGGATTATAAGACAGATTCTCTGCTTCGGAAAGCCATCCGTGAGCATTATCAAAATACGACCAGTATCGTCATCGCACAGAGAATCAGCTCTGTCATGAAGCTGAATCATATTCTGGTCATTGAAGACGGTCAGATGGTCGGTTACGGAACCCATGAGGACCTGCTTCAGTCCTGTGAGGTATACCAGGAAATCTATCAGTCCCAGATGATGTCCTAATAATCATTACAATATTAGTACCCTGTCGATGAAGAAGGAGGTGCCCCATGGCTGTAAATCCGGGACAAAATATCGGAAAGATGAGAATGAGTGAGAAGACGGATAAGCCCAGGGATACCAGGTATGTATTATTGCGCCTATGGTATTATATCTATCATTATAAGTGGATGCTATTCCTGGCCATTCTGCTGACCATAACCAGTAATCTGCTGGCCTTAATCGGTCCCATGCTATCGGGCTATGCGATTGATGCCATAGAGCCCGGTAAGGGTGCCGTGGTCTTTCGGACCGTGCTTTATTATGCGGGCTGGATGATTGCCTTCTACATCATCTCCTCCCTGCTATCCTATCTGCTGTCCACCCTGATGATCAGGCTCAGTCAGAGACTGGTCCGTAAAATGAGGGAGGATGTATTTACGAAGCTGGTGGAATTGCCGGTCGGCTTCTTTGACCAAAATCAGGCAGGAGATATTATCAGCCGAATCTCCTACGATATTGATGTGATCAATACCTCTCTTTCCACCGATACGGTCCAGATCTTTGCCAGCGTCATTACGGTATTCGGGTCTCTGATCATGATGATTCTCATATCGCCGATCTTAGTTCTGGTCATGCTTCTGATGATACCCTTGTCCATCCTTTATACCCGCTATATGGCGAAGAAGGTCAGACCCCTCTTTCGCAGGCGTTCTGCTAAGCTGGGTGAGATGAATGGCTATGTCGAGGAGATGGTATCCGGGCAGAAGACGATCAAGGCTTATGCAGCAGAGGTTGCTGTGATGAAGCGCTTTGACCGAATCAATTCAGAAACTGTGGATGCCTATTATGATGCTGAATACTACGGAAGTATGACAGGTCCTACAGTGAATTTTATTAATAATCTATCCCTGTCCTTAATTACGGTCTTTGGCGCAATCCTTTATCTGAAGCAATATATGACCTTGGGCAATATCTCCTCCTTTGTTCAGTACAGCCGTAAGTTTTCAGGTCCAATCAACGAAGCCGCCAATATCATCAGTGAGCTCCAGTCCGCCCTGGCAGCGGCAGAGCGTGTTTTTAAGCTGATGGATGAGAAGCCGGAGGTCTTGGACCGGGAGGGAGCGAAGGACTTAAATGAGGTGAGCGGTGAGGTACAGCTTCAGGGAGTAACCTTTGGATATCTGCCCGAGAAGACAATTATCAAGAACCTCTATCTGCATGCGCGGCCGGGAAGCCTGACAGCGATAGTCGGTCCGACCGGTGCCGGTAAGACCACAATCATTAACCTGCTGATGCGCTTCTATGATGTATGGGAGGGGGGTATCCTTGTAGATGGTCATGAGACCAGAGACCTTACTCGGAAGAGCTTACGAAAATCCTTTGCTATGGTACTGCAGGACACCTGGCTCTTTCATGGAACCATCTTTGATAACATTGCCTACGGGAAGGAAGATGCAACCATGGAAGAGGTAGTGGAGGCTGCGAAGCTGGCCGGGATGCATTCCTATATCAGGAGACTGCCCCAAGGCTATGCTACGGTCATAAACGAAGACGGCATGAACATCTCCAAGGGGCAGAAGCAGCTGCTGACCATAGCCCGGGCGATGCTGCTCGATGCCAAGATGCTGATTTTGGATGAAGCCACCTCCAATGTCGACACGAGAACAGAAATTAAGATTCAAAAGGCCATGCGGAAGCTGATGGAGCAGAAGACCTGCTTTGTCATCGCCCATCGGCTCTCCACGATTCAGGGTGCGGATAATATCCTGGTCATTGATCAGGGGAATGTGGTAGAGCAGGGGACGCATAAGGAGCTGATGGAGAAGAAGGGCTTTTATTATAAGCTTTACAATTCCCAATTTGAATAAGAGGAAGAAGGGCAGGGTGCAGTCTATGAGAAGATTAAGAAGGAGCCATGTAATCATTATTTTAGCCGCATTTTTATTCATGCTGGCAGATGCTGGCTTAGGGTCTGAGGTAGCCAAAGCCGCAGCCGATCCGGTAGCGACGGTAATGAAGAAGACCCTGTATGTGGGTGGCAGCAGTTATACCATAAAGTTCAAGAATCTGGAGGCCGGAGCGAAGGTAACTTATAAATCAAGTGCTTCCTCCGTAGCAAAAGTAAGTGCGAAAGGCGTGATTAAGCCTGTAGCAGAAGGAAGTGCTAAGATTACCTATGTCATTTCCCAAAGGGGTTCGAGCTTTAAAGGAAGTATCACAATTACAGTCGAGAAACCCACCGTTACATCGGTACCGAAACCTACCGTAACACCGACACCGAAGCCTGCCGCAACACCGGCTCCAAGGCCTACCGTTATACCGACTCCGAAGCCTGCCACGATAACGGTCCCGAAACCTACCGCTACGCCGACTCCGAAGCCTACTGCCACACCGACCCCCAAGCCGGTTACAGCAGCTACCCCCACACCTGCCGCTCCTAAACTCAAGCCGGGTGAGAGCACGACTTCCTATGTACCTGTATTTCAGACAGGCTTTGAGGATGGAAGTACCGCCTTTGTGAAGAGAGGGGGAGAGACTGTGGAGGTTTCCGATCGAGCGGCATATTCCGGACGTTATGGACTGCTGACAAGCAATCGGACAGATACGTGGCATGGTCCATCGGTTGATCTTACCGGGACTCTTCAGGTAGGAAAAACCTATCAGGTATCTGCTTGGGTAAAATATACCGGTACGGAAGCTTCTCTAAGGATTCAATGCAGTATCGAGAAAAACAATAGCAGCTGGATCAATCTAGGCAGTGTCACGGCCTATAAGAATATCTGGACCAAATTAGAAACGAAATTAACGGTTCCCGGTGATACGAATAATATAGAGGTGTATTTTGAAGCATTTTCAAAAACGGCTGATCTCTATCTGGATGAGGTGCAGATCTCTGAAATTACCTTTCAGGCTGATAAGCTGAAGCAGCTTCCCAGTCTGGCTGAAGCTTACAAGGATTATTTTGATATCGGAATAGCAGTAACCGATCCGGAGCTTTATGCTGAGGCGAGCAAGACACTGATCTTAAATCAGTTCAGCACCTTCACCATGGGAAATGAGATGAAGCCGGATGCCTTGCTGGATCATTCCACCAGCAGCTTGGACCCGAAGAAGTATAATCTTAGTCCGGCAATTAAGACCGCTAATCTGGAACGGTATCTGAAGTATGCCAAGGACAATGGCATGCAGGTAAGATTCCATACCCTGGTATGGCATAGTCAGACACCCCGCTGGTTCTTTACCGAGAACTACTCTAATGCTGCGAATGCTCCCCTGGTAAGTAAGAAGGTATTGCTTCAGAGGATGGAGAATTATATCCGCCAGGTCATGGAGTGCTGCAGTAAGTATCCGGGTGTTATTTACGCCTGGGATGTCGTAAATGAAGCAGTTGAACCAAACCATAATCAAAAGAACGGCTATCGGGTAACGGATAGTCTATGGTATCAGATCGCAGGGGAAGAATTTGTGGAGAAGGCCTTCGAATATGCCAGAAAGTACTCCTATGATGATTCCAAATTATACTATAATGATTACAATACCTATGAAAGCAGACGAACCACTGCGATCTATCAGATAGCTTCCAAGCTGAAGGACAAAGGCTTGATTGACGGAATCGGTATGCAGTCCCATATTACAATGGATTACCCTTCCATCAGCAGCTATGAAACGGCTCTAAGAAAATTTGCCGGACTGGGTCTTGAGATAAATGTCACAGAGCTGGATATGCATAATACCCAGAATACAGCAGCAGCCTATGAGAAGCAGGCAGTGCGTTATGCAGACCTCTTTCGGTTGTTGGTCAAGCTGAAGAAAGAGGGTATCCCAATCACGAATGTGACCTTCTGGGGAATCAGTGATGCTTATACCTGGCTGACCGGACTCCATAGAGTCACCAGTTATCCGTTGCTGTTCGATGGAGATTTCAATCCGAAGGCTGCCTTCTATAAGCTTCTGGAGGTGGTGAAGTAAGACAGCATGGCAGAACATATGCCGAAAGCGGAAGAAGGGGCAGTTTCACACTAGATATGAAGTACATGGGGCTGTTTCACCAGGCTGCGAGATACAAGTGGATGTTTAACTATATTGATAAAAGACACACGAACCACCATATGCGTCCCTCACTCACTGGTTGCAGGACAGATCTCGATGATGTTATGCCGCATGCGGACATATGAATGTCCGCATTTTGGCACAACAACATCATCAATCTGTTCGGCAAACAGTGTATTATGGGACAACATATGGTGGATCGTGTATCCATCACTTTATTGCGAGACATCCACTTGTATCTGTATGGTTCTAATGAAACGGCCCCTATTCAACATAGTTATTATAAACATCCCCTTGTTTCTGCATGGTTATAGTGAAACAGCCCCTTGCCAGCTGTTCGATGTACTTTATTCGGTTATATCTATCAGCGGTTATACATCCTCTACCGCAGCTTCCTCCTGCTTCTCCTCTGTGTCTTTCTCCTGGTCTAACTCCAGAAGCTGCTCAACAATTTTTGCCGCATCCCTGACAAAGCCTGGGCACAGAGCTCTGGTCAGGTTGTGCTCTTTGGCAAATTTCTGTCCGTTTTCTGTGGATAGATCACAGCTTAGGATTTCCCGGCAGAGAACAGAGCCATAGATCTCCTTGAATTTACCCATAAACTCCTGACATATTCGATAGCATTTCTCCTTTGACTCTTCATCCTCTGTAAGATACTTGCCCTCCTTCAGCCCGATCAGCATGAGCGCTCCGGTTACGGCACCGCAGGTTTCTCCCGTCCTGGCAATCCCGGCACCGAAGGGGCTGGCGGTCTTCAGAGCGGTTACCCGGTCAAGCCCCAGCAGCTCGCTATAGGTTGCAAAGACGGCCTGACTGCAGTTAAAGCCCTCATGAAAACATTTTACTGCTTCCTCACATCTGCTTTTCATCATAACAAACCCTCCCAATGTAGAATGACTTGGTTACATATAAACCTCGGAATATATAAAAGATAGTATATCACATAATATGGAAAATTCCAGAAGAATATTATGAAGGGCTCAAGATTGCTTCTTGACAAAAGCGGATTCGCTTGCTATACTTACGGTCAATATAGCAAAAGCGATGATAAGAAGAAGTAAGAATGATTATCCTCCTACAGAAAGCTACCGGTTGATGAGAGGTGCAGGATGGGGCATTCCGAATACGTCTTTGAGCTTCACACCGAACAGAGCAATCTTAGTAAGCTGTGACGGATCCTTGCACCCGTTATTGTGCTAGAGTATAACCGACCGTAATTCTCCAATCCAGGTAAGAACCGAAGACAGGAGCTGATGTCGGCGTACTCAAAAAGGTTGACTGCGTGAGCAGCCGATAAATATGAGGTGGTACCGCGAGAATATTCCCGCCCTCTGAGAAATCAGAGGGCGGTTTTTTTCGTGAAAGCAGAAGTGAGCGAAACTGCTCCCCTCGCAGAACCGGAAAACGTGAAGCGTTTTCCGGTTGCGATGTATCTCACGATCGGGCAAGTGGACTTGCCCGGGCGTGAGATACAAACGCAACGGAAGGAAATGCAAGGCATGGACTTAACGTTCTGCGAGGGGGAGGGGGGAAAGCGAACGAGCCCACGACCCCTGCGAAGCCGCGAAGCGGTTTTGTAGGGGTTGAAGAATGAACGATCGGGCAAGTGGACTTGCCCGGGCGTGAGATACAAACGCAACGGAAGGAAATGCAAGGCATGGACTTAACGTTCTGCGAGGGGGAGGGGGGAAGCGGCGTGAGATACAAAC
>JAEZNB010000025.1 GCA_023441965.1 Bacillota bacterium | reverse complement strand
ATCCTGGATTATGGTAAGGAGCATATGGAAACCGGAGCCTTGATTGTGTATACCTCGGCAGACAGTGTTTTCCAGATCGCGGCTCATGAGGACATCGTTCCCGTGAAGGAGCTCTACCGTTATTGTGAAATTGCCAGAGACCTGCTGCAGGGAGAGCATGGTGTCGGGAGGGTAATCGCAAGACCCTTTATCGGAGCATACCCTGACTATACGAGAACCGGCAACCGCCACGACTATTCTTTGGCACCTTCCACCACCATGCTGGATCAGCTGTCCCTTGCAGGCTATGATGTACTGGCTGTAGGTAAGATCAATGATATCTATGCCGGGAAGGGTATTACGGATACGGTCCGTACCCAGAACAATGAGGAAGGGATCGAAAGACTGATCGAGAGAACAGGCAGGGAGTTCAACGGTCTCTGCTTTGTAAATCTGGTGGATTTTGATATGGTATACGGGCATAGGAACAATGTGGACGGATATGCCAAGGCCCTCTCTTATTTTGACAGCCAGCTTCCCAGAATCCTGGCCGGTCTTAAGGAGGAGGACATTCTGATGATTACCGCAGACCATGGCTGTGATCCTGCTACTCCTTCCACGGACCACTCCAGAGAGTATGTTCCCTTGGTCATCTATGGGAAGAGGATACGGAAGGGTGTCAATGTAGGTACAAGAGAAACCTTTGCCGACATTGCCGCAACCATTCTGGATTATTTTGATCTAAAGCCGGAGGTGAAGGGCAGCTCCTTCCTAGAGAAGATATTATTGTAATTGAAGCCTAATCCAAGGTAAGATAAGATGAGGTATAGTATGGCATGCTTAAGGAGGAGGGACTTCCATGGAGCGGATCATTCATCCCTTTCCGCCGGTCTATGACGGGAATTCTAAAACTTTGCTGCTGGGGACCTTTCCCTCGGTGAAGTCCAGGGAGGGGGAGTTCTATTACCATCACCCCCAGAACAGATTCTGGAAGGTGATCAGCAGACTTTACGATGAGCCCCTTCCCCAGACCATAGAGGAGAAGAAACAGCTCCTGCTAAGAAACAGAATCGCTGTCTGGGATGTAATTCAAAGCTGTGAGATCACGGGTTCCTCAGACAGCAGTATCAGAAATGTGGTGGCGAATGATATCGGTAAGCTCTTAGAAGAGACCGGGATAGGGGAGGTCTTCGCCAACGGAGCAACCGCATACCGGCTGTACCGGCGCTATGTGATGCCGATAACGGGAAGAGAGATTGTGCTGCTTCCCTCTACCAGTCCGGCGAATGCCGCCTGCTCCCTGGACCGATTGATCGAACAGTGGAGCTGCATTAAGAAGATGAATCATTAAGTGATGATGTACGAAAGGATAAGCTATGAGGATCGTAATTCAAAGAGTATCGGAAGCGGAAGTAAGGGTGGAAGGCAGATGCTGCGGTAAAATCGGCAGAGGGTATCTGATTCTGCTGGGTGTCGGAAAGGGGGATACCAGGGAGCTTGCCGACAAATATCTGGATAAGCTTTTAAAACTACGTTTATTTCCCGATGAGAACGGAAAAACCAACCTGTCTCTTACAGAGGTGGAAGGAGAAATCCTGGTCGTCTCTCAGTTTACACTCTATGCAGACTGCAGAAAGGGAAACAGGCCGGATTTTATTCAGGCAGCAGGAGCAGAGCTTGCCCAGGAGCTTTATGAATATGTCCTTAGCCGGATCAGAGAGCGATTAGGGAAGGTGGAAGCAGGAGAATTCGGAGCTGATATGAAGGTGTCTCTGATTAACGATGGACCCTTTACGATTATTTTGGATGAGAAATTAGTATAAAAAGGGATTGACAAAACGCTTATATTTCTTATACTTACTTTAGGAACAGATGGAAATATTTTCATAATAACGAAAGTGTCTAGGTGAGGTATAAGCATGATTGGAATTCAAAACTTAACAAAGATCTATAAGCTTACCAAGAAGCAGATGCAGGAGCAGAGGACCAAGAAGAACATGAAGGTGGCTGTGAAGCATCTGAGTCTGACAGCGAAGCCGGGTGAGATCTACGGTCTTTTAGGGCCGAACGGAGCAGGGAAAACCACAGCCCTCCGTTGTATCGCAACATTATTAAAGCCGACTGAGGGGAGCATCAGTGTATGCGGCTTGGATACCATAAGTGATTCCGTGAAGGTAAGGGAGAAGATCAGCTTTCTTACCAATGAAATCAAATTGGATCCGCAGTTCTCTCCCAAGTATATGTTCAACTTCTTCGGAAGGCTCCACGGACAGAATGAACAGACCATAAATGCCAGACGGGAAATGCTTTTTGAGCATTTCGGCATAAAGGACTTTCAGGATAAGAAAATCGTGGATCTGTCCACAGGTATGAAGCAAAAGGCTTCCATCGCAGTAAGTTTGGTGCACGACCCGGAGGTGGTAATCTTCGACGAGCCTACCAACGGTCTGGATATTGTTACTGCCCGGAACGTTACTGATTATCTGAAGCTTTTAAAGGAGGAGGGTAAGACAGTCATCATCTCCACTCATATCATGTCTGAAGCAGAGAAGCTGTGTGACCGCATCGGGATCATCATCAACGGTGAGCTGGTGTTGGAGGGGACCTTAGAGGAGATCCTGACCAAGACCGGAGCCAATGATCTGGAGGACGCATTTTTCGAGCTTTATCAGCAGCATAATAAGGAGGGAGCATAACCATGAACGGAACTAAGAATATCATCATGAAGGAATTAACCAGAGTATTCACGGATAAAAAGCTGATCTTCAGCTTATTTCTTCTTCCGGGCATACTGATTATGGTTGTGTATACCTTGATGGGAAATATGATGAAGAGCTTTGAAAGCAACATCAATGAGCATATTCCCAGTGTCTATATTCAGAATGCCCCCGAGAATCTGGAGCTCTTTCTGAACGATACGGATTTTAAAGCAAATATTACATACCTCAAGGCTTCCGAGAAGCTGGATGGAGTAAAGGATGATATACTGAAGGGAAGTGTTGAACTGCTGGTGGTCTTTGATGAAGGCTTCCTGAATACCATCCGTAACTACTCTCAGTCCGGCGATGCCATTCCGGAGGTCAAGACCTTCTATAATACAGCTGAGGACTATTCCAATGCAGCCCGGAATAAGTTCGTAAACAGTGTATTGTATACCTATCAGCAGTCCATGCTGGCAGAAAGACTGGGCAATATGGAACAGCTGCAGGTCTTTTACATTGATAAGGATCCTTCCGCCTCTGTCATCGTCAATGAGGAAAAGGCCAGTGGTAAAGGCTACGCCATGCTGCTTCCTTTCCTTATGACACTTATGATGTTCCAGGGGGCAATGGGACTCGGCATCGATGCGATCACAGGAGAGAAGGAGCGGGGTACTCTGTCCAGCATGCTCCTATCCCCGATCAGAAGAAGCGAGATCGTACTTGGCAAGCTGGTCTCCCTGGCGATACTGACCAGTATATCAGCGGTCATCTATACGGTATCCGTTATGGTGGGCCTTAAGAATATGTCCGGCGGAGAAATGGGAGATATCAATAAGCTGAACTTTTCTCCTGTTGAGATCCTTCAGCTCTTAAGCATTCTTATGGTCCTGATATATCTCTTTGTGGCCCTGGTATCTCTGGTTGCGGTTTATGCAAGAACTGCGAAGGAGGCAGGTACCTATGTTATGCCGCTGATGATTCTGGTCATGCTGGGAAGCATTATGACGATGTTCTCCGGTAATATAAAGAAGGGACTGGAATATTATGCGATCCCTGTTTATAATAGTGCGGCAAGTATCCAGAACCTGTTCATGGGGGAACTGACCATGACACAGTATGGTGTTACCGTCGGCTCCCTGGCTCTGCTGGCAATCATTGTGACGACCCTGGTTACCAGAGCCTTTAACAGTGAGAAGGTTATGTTCAACGCTTAAGCATACATAAGTAAGCACGAAGAAAGCACGAAGATAACACGATAAAATACGAAGACACTGCCGGAGGCTTGTGGGATCCGGAATTGGAGGGCACTTTAGATATGACGGAATCTATCTTAGATACCATGGTTATTTTATATTTTACCCTTGTACCGGCCCTATTTCTGTCATTACAGATATGGCTATCCTTGAGAAGGAAGCTCCTATGGGGCTTCTTAGTTCCTGCGATTTGGTCAGCGCTCGGTACTTGGATTTTAATCAAGGGCTATCAGGAGGATAAGACCATATCCTACGAGCTGCTGATCGTATTTCTGGTCGGTGATCTTCTCCTGCTGGGACTTCTGGCCTTATGCCGTTATCTTAAGAAGAGACGGCTGATGCAGAAGCCTGTGGACCAACCGAAGAAACGATAATACGGTTAATTTGAATATAGAGATGAACCCCGGGAGTTTTAGCCTAAGGCTAGACTCCCGGTTTTTTATGGAATTCCGGCTGTCAGAGCAGAGGAAATGCATTGTATCATGGAATCAGTCACCTGTCTGCCACAATACCGCCTCTTTCTCGGGATGTTTTATACATGAATACCACATAGTTTCATAAGATGAAAATATAATATAAAAAAAGCATAACGATGTGAGACAAATATGTTGGAGGAAGTTAGGAATCGTCTGGTCAGTGAGGAGTATGCAGATCTGTTAATTGCATACAGTGGAGATATGTCAGTATTTGATGCCTTTCCTGACGGAACGGTACATATTTTGAATTATCTTTATGCTGTAGTGAATGTTCCGCTTTCCAGAATTAATGAAAATACGATTACCGAGTTAGGGTATTCTGTTATGCCAACCTGTTACGGTGTGATAAGTCAGGAGGCTCTGGAGGCTTCCGGTATCATAAGACTTAGAAACATCCCTAACTTTAATCTTAGGGGGCAGGGGGTACTGCTGGGAATCGTGGATACCGGGATTGATTATGGGAATCCGATTTTTCAGTATGCGGACGGTACCACAAGAATTGAAGCCATCTGGGATCAGACGATACAAAGTGAGAACATACCGGAGGAACTGGGCTATGGAACAGTGTTTACCAGGGATCAGATCAATGAAGCCCTTGGAAGTGAAAATCCTCTGGAGCTGGTACCGGTAACGGATCCCATCGGTCACGGTACGATGGTGGCAGGGATTGCAGGGGGAAATGAGGTGCCGGAAAGCAATTTTTACGGGGTGGCACCGGATACGGAATTTGTAGTCGTAAAGCTGAAGCCGGCCAAACGTTATCTGAAGGACTTTTTCTTCATTCCCGAGGATGCCCCATGCTATCAGGAAAATGACATTATTGCAGGGATCGGTTTTCTGACTGACGTTTCCAATGCGCTGAATAAGCCCATCGTGATGTTCCTGGCAGTGGGAAGCTCACAGGGAGGCCATGACGGTAAGGGGGCGTTATCGAATATCATATCCATTAACGCCAGCCGTCAGGGTACTGCCATTTTGGTTGCGGCAGGTAATGAGGGAAATGAAAGGCATCATTATTATGGTATGGTAGATACTGTATCGGGCGTTGATACGGTGGAGCTGAATGTAGGGGAGAATGTCCGTGGTTTTTCCATGGAGCTTTGGGGGCAGACCCCCAGTCTGTTCTCTGTTGATATCTTAACCCCAACGGGAGAATATGTCCCCAGAGTAGCCGTAAACAGGAATACGAACAGAGTGATTACCTTTATCTTTGAGCAAACGATCATTTATCTGGACTATCAGATCATTGAGACTGAGTCGGGTGATCTTCTGATTCTGTTCCGCTTTGACCGGCCGACTGCAGGGATCTGGAGAATCAATGTTTATGGAAGAGGAGATTTCAATCCCACCTTCCATATATGGCTGCCCATGAAGAGCTTCCTTCCGGAGAGCACATTTTTTATAAGATCCGATCCTTTTACGACAGTGCTGTCTGCCGGAAATGCAGACGCACCGATTACAATCACCGCATATAATGTTGATGATAACAGTCTCTTTCTCAATGCCAGCAGAGGCTATTCAAGGGTTGGCTTAATCACACCGGAGCTGGCAGCACCCGGGGTGAACATCATCGGGCCGGATACGGAGCAGGGCTTTATTCCCTGCACAGGAACCAGCTGTGCGGTTGCCCATGCGGCAGGAGTCGCAGCCTTGGCCTTGGAATGGGGAGTTGTGAAGAATAACCTACCGGACATGAGTACGGTTGAACTAAAGAAGCTTCTCATAAGAGGCGCGAAGAGGGATCCAAATCTGATCTATCCTAACAGGGATTGGGGATATGGCATCCTGGATATTTATAATTTATTTGATGCTCTCAGGACGGGGCTGATCGTTTAGAGCTTTAGATGGTATTATATCGGGATATGGGGTGTCCTATGAATGGTGATGTTCGGCAGAGAATCATAAGTGATGACTACATCGATCTGATCATAGATTACAGAAACAATCCGCAGTTGCTCCAAAGATACTCGGATGCGGTGGTCCATATTATGAATGATTTATATGCAATCCTATATCTTCCTGCCTCCTATCTGACTGCCAGGAATGTTACCATCCGCTTTTCCCAGATACCGAATCTGCTGGGGCTTGCGGATATTAACAGCCTGGAGGCCTCAGGGGTAACGGAGATCAGGAATCTGCCTGTGCTTAATCTTAGGGGAGAGGGAGTTCTGATTGCTGTTATAGACACAGGGATAGATTATACGAACCCAGCCTTCCTTAATCCGGATGGAACGACCAGGATTGTCTCCATCTGGGACCAGTCCATCGATACCCCGGGAGCATCTCCCTATAACACAGAATTTGGTACAGAATATACCAGAGAACAGATCAACGAGGCATTACAAAGTCAGGCTCCCTTCGATATCGTTCCCAGCAGGGATACGGTAGGACATGGTACCATGATGGCAGCAGTTGCTGCCGGTAATGAGGATCGGGAGGAAAACTTTTCGGGAGTAGCCCCGGCTTCCGAATTGATTGTGGTTAAGGTCAGGCAGGCTAAGAAGGCGCTCATGGACTTCTTCGGAATACCGGAAAATGTCGTCTGTTTCCAGGAAAACACCATTATGTGGGCGATTCAGTATGCAGGCATGAAGGCCAGAGAAATCGGAAGACCGCTGGTCATCTGTCTGGGCTGCGGAACCTCACAGGATGCCCATGACGGCAGGTCTAATTTAGGAGTATTTATAGATATCATTGCTTCCTTCCCGAATTTCGTCATTGTTACCCCTGCAGGGAATGAAGGGAACAGGGGCAGACATTTTTATGGGGTCATAGACCCAGCCATAGGGGATACTACGGTGGAGCTGAATGTTGGCGAGGGAGAAAGCAATTTTACGATGGAGCTATGGGGGAATTCTCCGGGAATCTATTCGATCGACCTCCTGTCTCCTTCGGGAGAATATATTCCGAGAATTCCGCCCAGTCTGCGGGTGAGCAGGCTAATTACCTTTATCTTTGAACCAACGTCCATCAACGTTGATTATTATACGGTTGAGACCCGGACCGGCGATCAGTTGATTTTGTTTCGCTTTCGGAATATTACACCGGGCATATGGAGAATAACGGTTTACGGTCAGAGTGATCTTGCTACCGGCTTCCATATCTGGCTTCCCATGGATAGATTTATTACCACCGATACCTACTTTATTCAGCCCAATATCTATACAACGGTCCTTAGTCCGGGTACGGCGCCTGCACCAATTACGGTTACTGCATACAATCCTCTCAACGGTAATCTCTATGTCAATTCCGGTCGGGGCTATACAAGGACAAATACCATAAAACCCGAGCTGGCGGCACCCGGTGTGAATTATCGGGCACCTACTCCGGAGCATACCTATCGCAGCTTTACGGGGACCTCAGTAGCAGCTGCCCATATGGCAGGAATCACAGCCCTGCTCCTTGAATGGGGAACGGTCCGTGGGAATCAGCCGGGAATGGACTCGAATGCTGTAAAAAACTATCTGATCAGAGGTGCCAGAAGAAGATCAAATCTGACTTACCCCAACAGAGATTGGGGCTTCGGAATCGTGGATATCTTCAATACCTTTGACATTTTAAGAACGGATACCGGAAGCTTCTGACAATCTTCTTAGTTTTTATTTGATAATAAATTCTGAGAGATAAATGTATAAAGTTTCCCATTTTACAAACAATATTAGCAGATAAACCATTGTATCAATTCACTGTATCAACATAAAATTGTAAATGGAGGAAATTATATATGAAAGCAACCGGTATTGTAAGAAGAATAGATGATCTGGGCCGTGTCGTAGTCCCGAAGGAAATAAGACGTACATTGAGAATTCGTGAGGGAGATCCTCTGGAGATATTTACAGACAGAGAGGGTGAAATCATTCTGAAGAAATACTCTCCGATCGGGGAGTTGGGACAGTTTGCGAAGCAATATGCGGATTCTCTGAACCAGACCACCGGACATATTGTGGCAATTACCGATAAGGACATGTTCATTGCCGCATCCGGTCCGACGAAAAAAGATCTGCTCACCAAGAGCATCAGCCATGAGCTGGAGGAGATCATCAATGAAAGAGAAAGTGTCATAGCAGGGAAAGAGGACAAGAATTATATCAGGATAACAAATGAAGAGGATGAGTTTACGTATCAGGTCATTCACCCGATCATCAGTGAGGGAGATGCCATCGGTGCGGTGATTATCCTGACGAAGGATGCCAAGGTTAAATTCGGAGATATGGAAAATAAGCTGGCAGGTACTGCGGCAGCATTTTTAGGAAGGCAGATGGAGCAATAGCCAAAGAATCCGGCAGAACCTTCCATCCGCATGATAAGGAGAGTGTTGATATAAGGACGATTTCCTGCAACACTCTCTTTTCATTGACATAGGAATAGACAATCAAGGATAGCACTTGAACTGCACCGGCAGGCTTGTTATAATATGGTAGTCATTCTGATTAATCCGAGTTAAGATGCCCAGGGAAGTACGATTACATTGGAGGAGAGAAGCTATGCCGGGATACAGTTTTACGGAGTTTATGGATATCATAAGAAAGCTAAGGAGTGAAGAAGGCTGTCCCTGGGACCGTGAGCAGACCCACTCCAGTCTGAAGCCCTGTCTGATGGAGGAGTGCTATGAAACCATAGAAGCAATCGACCGGGGAGATATGGATAATTTATGTGAAGAGCTGGGAGATCTTCTGCTGCAGGTCGCTCTTCATAGTGCCATAGCAGAGGAGAAGAAGGAGTTCACGATAGATGAGGTGATCAGCCGGGAAGGGGAGAAGATGATCCGCCGGCATCCCCATGTGTTCGGGAACGTTGTTGTCAGCAACTCGGATGAGGTGATCAGTAATTGGGATGATATCAAGCAGGAGGAGAAGGAAAAGAAGAGCCCTGCAGAGGAGCTTCAAAGCATACCAAAGGCATTTCCTGCGATTCTTCGGACGCAGAAGGTTTTGAAGAAAACATTCAAAGCGGGAATGCCTGCTGTAAGCCTTGATTTTGCCTTAGAATCAGTGACAGAAGGAGTAAAAAAGCTACAAAAAAGTATTAATAATGGGGAAGAAATCCGTATTAGTGAAATTTTTGGAGAACTGCTTTTTTCCATGATAAATTTATCGCTGATTTTACAATTAAATGCAGAAAATTCCTTGACAAATGCTACTAATAAGTTTATAAATAAAGTTGTAGATGTGTTTGCTCTGACTGATAGACAAGGCAGAAATCTATGCGAGATTTCCCCCGCTGAGCTGATTGCTTTGTGGAGGGACAAGGAATAATCGGAAGATTATTTTCAAAAATATAACTATCACTTTAGAGGAGGAGAAATCCATGAACAAAGCAGAGTTAGTTGCAGCGATTGCAGAAAAGACAGATTTTTCTAAGAAGGATTCAGAGAAGGCATTAAAGGCTTTCATCGATGTTGTTACAGAAGAATTAACAAAAGGTGAGAAGGTTCAGTTAGTTGGTTTCGGCACTTTTGAAGTTGCTGAGAGACCTGCTAGAACTGGAAGAAATCCTTTAACCAATGCTCCCATGAATATTGCTGCTTCTAAAGCACCTAAGTTCAAAGCTGGTAAGGCTTTAAAAGACGTTATCAACGCATAGTTGTCATTTAAAACAAAAGAGGCTGTTTTAAATTCCGGATCTCGTTGGGGTGTAGGGTTTTTAAAACAGTCTTTTTTTTCGGTATTTTGTTGACGTAAGGAAAGGATAGGTTATGAGACTGGATAAATTTTTAAAGGTCTCCAGACTGATTAAGCGCAGAACCATCGCAAATGAGGCCTGTGATGCCGGAAGAGTCATGATAAACGGTAAGCCGGCAAAAGCCTCCTCCAATGTAAAGGAAGGCGATATCATTGAAATCGGATTTGGAACCAAGGCAGTAAAGGTAGAGGTACTGAATGTACAGGAAACCGTTAAGAAGGACGAGGCAAAGGAGCTTATTAAGTATCTCTAAAACCGTCATGAAGTATAAAGTCTCCTCATATATTTAAAAAGGTGAACTTGGTCTACTGATAGGGCAGGTCTTTTTATTATATCATTCGAGGAGGCTTTTTTTATGGAAGAAAAACAACAAATTCTTAAAGGGCATAGGCTCAATATTAATGCAAGGAAAACAGCAGCCATTACCGGCGTGAATGACGTGCTTTCCTTCGATGCCGGAGAAGTACTGCTTCAGACGGAACAGGGAATTCTTATGATTCGGGGACAGGAGCTTCATGTCAACCGTTTAACCTTAGAAAAAGGGGAGGTTGATATTGACGGTAGAATTGACAGCTTAACCTACTCTGATACCGCGAACTATGGTAAATCAGGAGAATCCCTATTCGGAAGGCTTTTTAAGTAGGAGGCCTTA
>JAEZNB010000020.1 GCA_023441965.1 Bacillota bacterium | reverse complement strand
TTATAACATAACGTGAAAAATGTGACAATCTGTATTCTCTCAAAATTAGGTGTCCCGGGCTTATTCGGACAAGCCCAGGCATCTTATTTTGTGAGTTTTGTGATTATATTAACAAGCCCTTAACTCCGCAAATTGTAAAACACACCTTTGCCACGATACCGGGCCAGACTGGACAATTCCTCTTCAATCCGAAGCAGTTGGTTGTACTTGGCTACCCGGTCTGTCCGGGAAGGCGCCCCGGTTTTAATTTGTCCTGCATTGGTGGCTACGGCCAGGTCGGCAATGGTGGTGTCGTCGGTTTCACCGGAACGGTGGGATACCACGGCGGTATAACCGGCGCGCTTGGCCATTTCAATGGCATCCAGTGTTTCGGTGAGGCTGCCGATCTGATTCACTTTGATTAAGATCGAGTTGCCTACACCCATTTGAATTCCCTTGGACAGCCGTTCGGTGTTGGTGACAAATAAGTCGTCCCCTACCAGTTGTATCTTTTGACCCAGGGCCTGGGTCAGTTTAGCCCAGCCTTCCCAGTCATCTTCGGATAGGCCGTCTTCAATGGTGATAATGGGGTATTTGTCCACCAAACCCGTATAGAATTGGATCATTTCCTCGGAAGTGTAGGTCACGTCGTCCCCGGCCAGGACATACTTGCCGTCTTTGTACAGTTCCGTGGCAGCCACGTCCAGCCCCAGGAAAACATCCTGCCCGGGCTTATAACCCGCCTTCTCAATGGCTTCAATGATGACGGCCAGGGCTTCTTCGTTGCTTTTTAAATTGGGGGCAAAGCCGCCTTCGTCGCCCACGGCGGTATTGAGGCCCCGGGCCTTGAGCACCGATTTCAAGTTGTGGAAGATTTCAGCGCCCATCCGGAGTCCTTCAGCAAAACTGGAGGCCCCTACGGGTAAAACCATGAACTCCTGGATGTCCACGTTGTTATCGGCATGAGCTCCGCCGTTGAGGATATTCATCATGGGTACGGGCAACTCCTTGGCATTGACACCGCCAATATATTGGTACAGAGGCAGGCCAAAGTAGCTGGCCGCCGCCTTAGCCACCGCCAGGGAAACACCCAGAATG
Source organism: Bacillota bacterium (assembly GCA_023441965.1). GTDB lineage: Bacteria > Bacillota > Clostridia > Lachnospirales > Lachnospiraceae > Mobilitalea. The sequence goes on along the minus strand of JAEZNB010000020.1, from coordinate 1,534 downwards.
GCGTTGGCTCCCAATTTACTCTTGTTAGGGGTGCCGTCCATTTCAATCATAAGCTGGTCAATGCCAATCTGATCGGTGACGTCCATGCCAATAAGTTCCGGGGCAATAATTTCGTTTACGTTATCCACAGCCTTTAAAACGCCCTTGCCCAGGTAGCGCTCCTTGTCGCCGTCCCGCATTTCGATGGCCTCGTAGGCCCCGGTGGAGGCCCCGGAGGGAACCGCCGCTCTGCCCACGTTGCCGTCTTCCAGCCATACTTCCACTTCAACGGTGGGATTCCCCCGGGAATCCAGTATCTCCCGGGCAAAAATGTCGCTGATGGTGGTCATGCTTGATTCCTCCTAAGTTAGGTTATTGTTACTTGTTTCGTTTTAGCCTAATCCCATATTTCTTTGATGCCCTGTTGCTAGACTAATAAGCATTTCTTTTGGGTCTTGTATATAATAACAGCTTTACAGGAGGAATGTCCAATGTCAAACAACACAGGACTCTTAAGAAATTCTTGATAGGCTAGACCCAATAGGAATACCCCACAGGCTAACCCTACCCCCTAAGTAGAAGACTCTCTCCCGTCATTTCCGGCGGTTTGGGCAGTTCCAAGAGGTCCAGGATGGTGGGGGAAATATCCTGTAGGCTGCCGCCTCTTCTCAGTTTCGCGCCTTTGTGGTCATCGTTAACGAGGATAAAAGGCACCGGGTCGGTGGTATGGGCGGTAAAGGCCCCCCCTTTTTCATCCCTCATTTTTTCGGCATTTCCGTGGTCCGCGGTAATCAGCACCGTGCCGGATTTCTCCAGTACGGCAGCAACAATCTTTCCGATGCATTTGTCCACGGTTTCGATGGCAATCCGGGTGGCTTTCAGATCCCCGGTATGTCCCACCATATCGGGGTTGGCAAAATTGACCACCATCACCTGATATTTCCCCGATTTCAAATTTTCCAGAAAGGCCTCGGTCACTTCATAGGCAGACATTTCCGGTTCCAAATCATAGGTGGCCACTTTGGGGGACGGTATAAGCACCCGGTCCTCTTTAGGATTGGGGACTTCCACTCCACCGTTGAAGAAAAAGGTAACATGAGCGTATTTCTCTGTTTCCGCCAGCCGCAATTGCCGGCAGCCCTGTTTACTGAGCCATTCGCCCAGAGTGTTTTCCAGTCTGGTCGGCGGAAAGGCTACCGGTGCGTCAATGGTTTTATCGTATACGGTCATGCAGACAAAATGAACTTTGGGTCTTTGAGCCCCCCGGTCAAAGCCGGTAAAGTCTTCATCCACAAAAGCCCGGGTGATTTGCCTGGCTCGGTCCGGCCGAAAATTGATAAAAAGTACCGCATCCCCGTCGGTGATCTTGGCCAGGGGTTGTTTGTGGTCGTCAGTAACCACGGTGGGTTTGATAAATTCGTCGGTTTCTTGCCGTTCGTAACCCACGTCAATGGCCTCCACCGGAGAATTGGCCAGCAGGCCTTCTCCATAAACCATGGCTCGGTAAGCCAGTTCGGTGCGTTCCCAGCGGCGGTCCCGGTCCATGGCGTAGTAG